>NZ_CP048222.1:1877500-2617500 GCF_010119975.1 Rhodocytophaga rosea | reverse complement strand
GGTAAATCATGTGTAGGATAGGTGGGAGGCAGTGAAGCGGTGTCGCTAGGCATCGCAGAGCCAACGTTGAAATACCACCCTTGATTTACTTAGAGCCTAATCCGGAAACGGAGACATTGTTTGGTGGGTAGTTTGACTGGGGTGGTCGCCTCCAAAAGAGTATCGGAGGCTTTCAAAGGTACCCTCAGTACGCTTGGTAACCGTACATTAGAGTGCAATAGCAGAAGGGTGCTTGACTGTGAGACCAACAAGTCGATCAGGTGCGAAAGCAGGATATAGTGATCCGGTGGTTTCCAAATGGAAGGGCCATCGCTCAAAGGATAAAAGGTACGCCGGGGATAACAGGCTGATCTCCCCCAAGAGCTCACATCGACGGGGAGGTTTGGCACCTCGATGTCGGCTCGTCACATCCTGGGGCTGGAGAAGGTCCCAAGGGTTCGGCTGTTCGCCGATTAAAGTGGCACGCGAGCTGGGTTCAGAACGTCGTGAGACAGTTCGGTCCCTATCTGTTGTGGGCGTAAGAGAATTGAAGAGGCGCTGACCTTAGTACGAGAGGACCGGGTTGGACAGGCCGCTGGTGTATCTGTTGTGGTGCCAACTGCAGTGCAGAGTAGCTATGCCTGGAGCAGATAAGCGCTGAAAGCATCTAAGTGCGAAACTGACCTCAAGATGAGTTCTCTTTATAAGGGTCGTTTGAGACTAAAACGTGGATAGGTGGCAGGTACAAGAGTTGAAAGACTTTCAGCCGAGCCATACTAATTACCCAAACACTTCTTTACCAATGTAGATTACCTATGCTTTCTTTGCTCCAAGTACTTATACTTGCTTTATGACTTACTGTTTTCTCCCCTCTTGTTAATAACATCATTAAGAAATAGTCAGGATTACACTGCTAGAAAAGCAGGACAAAGCTGACAAAAGCCTAATGGTGAGTAAGCACAGGTGTTCACCTCTTCCCATTCCGAACAGAGAAGTTAAGCCCTTGTCGCGCCGATGGTACTGCCTTCACCGGTGGGAGAGTAGGTTCTCGCCAACCCCATTTACTAATCCTCCATCAAAGCCTCCTCTTCTCAGATGAGGCTTTTTTGTTTGTGTGCTTTGGTATTTATTTTTCTATTTGAAGCCCCAATAATGTACTTAAATGGTATTGTAATTTGTCTTCTACTTCACGTAAATCTTGTTGTTTGCCTAATTCATGGCTCAGCGATGTGACTGATTTATCATTAATGCCACAGGGAATAATGTAGTCAAAATAGGATAAGTCGGTATTTATATTAAAAGCGAATCCATGCATAGTTACCCATCGGCTTGTTTTTACACCAATCGCACAAATTTTCCTGGCTTTATCAGATAGATGATCTATCCAAACTCCAGTTAACCCTGGAATACGTCCTGCTTCGATCGTATATTCAGCTAATGTCCGTATCACGGCTTCTTCTATAAAACGCAAGTATTGATGAATGTCAGCAAAAAAATTCTCAAGATCAAAAATGGGATATCCTACAATTTGCCCCGGCCCATGATAAGTGATATCGCCTCCCCGGCTAATAGGATAATAAGAAGCATTTAGCTGAGCTAATTTATCCTGGCTAATTAATAAATTACTTTCCTTGCCACTCTTTCCTAGAGTATAAACGTGCGGATGCTGGCAAAAAATTAAGTAATTTGGCGTAGGCTTTTGTAAGCTTTCAGGAATAGTTCGATTGGTAATTTTGAGTTGCACGATTTGGTTGAATAAATCTATTTGAGTATTCAATGCCTGTTCGTAATCAATAACTCCTAATTGTTGTACTTGTACTCTATTATTCAGAATATGATTCACAATTGTTTAAGAAAAGTCAGATTTTAATTTTGATAATTCTTGTTTATAGAGGCTTAACAAATAAATTTTAAACAAGGTTTTTTTCAAGTTATGCCTACTCTTTTGCTGGCAACACTTTTCCTCTGACTTCCCCAAAACCTATCTTAACACCATTATTTTGAGCAAATCCCCGCATAATTACCGAATCATAATCTTGTAAAAATTTTCTGGTTGAGCCATCATTCAGATACAAAGGTTTTGTACCCCTCCAGGTAAGTTCAAGCATCGATCCAAACTCTTCCGGAGTAGGTCCACTGATTGTACCTGAAGCAAATACATCTCCTATATTAATATTACATCCGTTTACTGTGTGATGTGCCAGTTGCTGGAAGATATTCCAATACAGATAACGGGAATTGGAGGTACAAATAATTTTTTCTGTACCTTTTTGTGGCTGAATTGCTACTTGCAGTTGAACATTGTAATTTTTTTCGCTGCTGTATTGCAGGTAAGGTAACACAGCTGGATCTTGAACCGGACCGCTTGTTTTGAATGGTTGAAGCGCATCAAGCGTAACTACCCAGGGAGAAATAGAAGAAGCAAAGTTTTTGCCCAGAAATGGTCCTAACGGTACATATTCCCAGGATTGAATATCTCGGGCGGACCAGTCATTGAACAAGACCATTCCAAAAATATAGTCTTCTGCTTGTTCAACAGGCACGTTTTCTCCTAACTTGGTATCTTTCCCTATAATAAATGCCATTTCCAGTTCAAAATCAAGTTGCTGAGTAGGTCCAAAAATAGGGGATGGAGCATCAGCAGGTTTGATTTGTCCTTTTGGCCGATGAAAGTCTGTGCCTGATACCACAATAGAAGAAGCCCTTCCATGATAGGCTACTGGTAAATGTTTCCAGTTAGGAAGCAGGGCATTGGCTGGATCACGGAACATCGAACCTACATTGCTGGCATGTTCCATAGAAGAATAAAAGTCAGTATAATCTCCAACTTTTACCGGCATTTGCATAGTAACATCCGTATCATAGAGGAGTATCTGTGATTTATGTGCGTAATTATCCCGAAGCTTTGGGTTATCATGTCTCAGTAACTCCGACAAATGTTGCCGTACCGCTTGCCAGACCGGTTTGTCCAAAGCTATAAAATCATTTAGGTATGGCTTACTAAATACAGTTCGATTAGAAAGATGCAGACTATCGAAATACCCTAATTCCTGCAATATTTGTAAATCCAATACATAGTTTCCTATGGCTACTCCTACCCGTGAAGATCCAATTTTAGGCTTAAAAATTCCAAATGGCAGGTTCTGAATAGGAAAATCACTATCAGCCGGAATAGCTACCCACGATTTTAAACTTGGATCATTAGCAGAAACCATAGTAAAGAAGGTAATTCAACACTAGAAAGAAGGAGTCTGGTTAATGTCTATTATAATATACATAATATCAACTAGTTTTAGCTTCTTGCCTGAAAGATGGAGTTAAGTAACAATAGCCACCTATACAGCTACTGGTGCTTTGATAGCTGGATGAGGGTTATAATCTACCAATGTAAAATCTTCATAAGTAAACTTAAAAATATCTTTTATGGCAGGATTCAATTTCATCTTTGGCAATGGCCTTGTCTCACGTGATAATTGCAATTGTACCTGTTCTAAATGATTTAAGTATAAATGTGTATCTCCACCAGTCCAGATGAATTCACCAGGCTGCAAATTGCAAATTTGTGCGACCATCATAGTAAGCAAGGCATACGAAGCAATATTAAAAGGAACGCCAAGAAATACATCGGCACTTCTCTGGTATAACTGACAGGAAAGTTTACCTTCTGCTACATAAAACTGAAAAAAAGCATGGCAGGGTGGAAGTTTCATCTGGTTAATATCTGCTACATTCCAGGCACTTACAATCAGGCGGCGTGAATCAGGATTTGTTTTTATTTGCTTAATTACCTGTGAAATCTGGTCGATGGTTTCTCCGGAAGGAGTTGCCCAGCTTCTCCATTGTTTCCCATATACCGGACCTAATTCTCCTTCTGCATTGGCCCATTCATCCCAGATCGATACGCCATTTTCTTTCAAATATTTAGTATTGGTTTCTCCTTTCAAAAACCAGAGCAGTTCGTGTATAATGGATTTTGTATGTACTTTTTTGGTTGTAACCAGTGGAAAGCCTTCTGATAAATCAAACCGCATCTGGTAACCAAACACACTGAGCGTACCTGTACCAGTACGGTCTTCCTTTTTTACTCCGGTTTCAAGAATATGGCGCAATAAATCCTGGTATTGTTTCATAGGTTTAGGGTACAGTTATGATAGTGAAATTAGGCGGTTATTGCCTTAACTACAAGCAATGGTTAGAAATTAATGCAAGAGTGTACTGGAAATTCTAAATAAGTCCGAAAACAAGCTTATTTCATCTTAACAATAGTCACGCCTGCGCCGCCCCGGTCGGCATGTTCGTCGGTGAAGGAATTTACCTGGGAATATTTTCTTAATTGTGTTCTTACTAAGTTTCTTAAAATACCATCGCCTTTGCCATGAACAATACGCACTTCATGCGTGCCTAGCATCAACGCATCATCAATAAAATCATCCAGTTCAGTTAAAGCCTCTTCTCCTCTTTTACCCCGCAGATCAAGCTGATAGCTGAAATTTGCCATCTTCTCATTAATGTCAATGCCCTGCATCCGGGGAATATTCAGATTTTCAGGTACAGAAGCCCTGTATTCTTTGCGGCTGATTTTTTCTAAACGGTTAAGTTTAATGTTAGACTTTAGCTCTCCAATTCGTATCTCTGCATCTTTTCCTTTTACAAAGAGAACTTCTCCAACGGCAGTTTGTCCTTTAATGCGCACTAAGTCTCCTACTTCAATTTCTCCATCCAGTACCTGAATTTCTTCCACTGGTTCCGCAACGATGTATTCGGGTTTTAAAGATTCATCAAAGCTCTGGAGTTCTTTCCGTAATTGCCTGGTTTCTTCCTTATCTGCTTTGTTTTCTTTAATTTCCCGGATGGTTTGCTCTATTTTCTGATTGGCTTCCCGAACCAGACGTTTGGCTTCTTCTTTGGCTTGATTTAAGAGCTTTTTCTTTTCTGTATCCAGATGCGATTTAAGTTCTGTATACTCTTTAAGTGTCTGGCTTAAATTTTTGTCTTTATTCGTTACCTCTTGATTCTTAACCAGGAATTTTTTCTTTTCTAACTCTAATTCCCGTAAGAGTTTATCGAAGTTGACTTGTTTATCGCCGACTTTCTCTTTTGCCTTGGCAATCACTTGTTGAGGCAAGCCAATTTTGTTGGCAATTTCAAAAGCGAAAGAACTGCCTGGTTTACCAATTTCCAGCTGATATAAGGGCTCTAAATGCTGTACATCAAAACGCATAGCGCCATTAGTTAAGCCTTCGGTATGCTCTGCAAAAAACTTCAGATTGGTATAATGCGTGTTAATTACCCCAAAGGCTCGTGATTCATTCAGCTTTTCGAGAATAGCTTCAGCAATAGCCCCGCCCAGGCTAGGTTCAGTACCGGTACCAAATTCATCGATCAGAAACAGGGAATGTTTATCAGCCAGTTTGAGGAATTGCTTCATATTGGTGAGGTGAGAGCTATAAGTGCTCAGATCATTCTCCAAGGACTGCTCATCTCCAATGTCAATAAAAATATCTTTAAATAAACCTATCTGGGAATGCTCGGCCATCGTAACCAGCAATCCGCTCTGATACATATACTGGGTTAAGCCTACAGTTTTTAAAGCAATGGACTTACCGCCAGCATTCGGACCGGAAATAATTAAGATACGCTGTTTGTGATCGAGTTTAATGTATAAAGGGATTACTGTTTTACCTTGTTTCTGGAATGATAAATATAGGAGCGGATGCCTTGTGTTTTCCCAGTTCATAAGCTGCTGTTTCACAAATACTGGATTAACCGCTTCTGTTCGGATGGCAAATTTTGCTTTGGCCCGGATAAAATCCATCAACCCCAGAAAAGTATAGGCTTTCCTCAGTTGTGGTACAAACGGACGTAGCTGGCTAGTAAGCTGCGTTAAAATCCGGACTACCTCTCTTCTTTCTTTATAACCTAATTCTGTTATTTCGTTGTTGATGTCGAATACTTCGGTGGGTTCCAGAAAAACCGTCTGGCCAGTAGCCGATTCATCGTGAACAAATCCCTTAATTTTCCGCTTATGCTCCGCATTCAATGGAATTACCATTCGTCCATTACGGATCGTTAGGGAAACATCTTCAGAAACATATCCCTGGCTTTTGGCAGATTTTAGCAAACTATCCAGCCGCTTGCGCAGATTGCTTTGTTCAGAAATAATTTGCCTGCGGATGGATTGAAGTTCCGGAGAAGCATCATCTTTCAGTTTGCCCCGGTTATCGAATACTTTATCCAAGGCTTTGAGCAGGGTAATGTCAACGTCTATACTCTTACTAAGTTCCCTTAAATGAGGATAATCTGTTGAATCCCGTTTTTCGAAAAATTGCAGACAGGCATAAATAGTTTGAAGCGAAAGCCGTACTTCAAAAAATTCTTCCTCTGACAAAAATGTGCCTTCTATGGCAGCTTTGGTCAGGTGTGGATTGGCATCAATATAATTACTGGCCGGAAAATCACCTTCATGCTGTAAAATCTGCTTGAATTCTGCTGTTTGGCCAATCAGCTTAGTAATTAGGTCAAAGTCGTTGGAAAACCGGAGTTTATCTACAAACGCCTGGCCAAGGGTACTGATGCATTCTGTTTTCAGCCATTCCCTGATTTTATCAAATCCAAGCTTTTGTTCAATGGTATTAGGATATAACATTTGTTTGTGTCTGTTAATGTTCTCTGGTTGAGGATTAGTATTTGGATTAGTTTCCCCACCAGAATTTTTTATTCAATTCGGCTGAAGCCTTCCCGCATGTTTAAGGTATCAACTACAGCTGTATAAATTTCGTCCATCACCTCCATGTGTTCCAGGTAGTAAGTATAACTCTGTTTGTATACAGTAGTATCTACTTTATATTTCTTAAAAACATCTTTTTCAAGCGACTTATAATATACCTGTATCGAATCATATGACCGGAGCTGTGAGCGGTTTGCTTTGGCTTCTGCAATATGGATGTCAGTAAGTATATTGATCATTTGCTCTTTCGAAAGCAGACCTTCAGGTTTATTGTCGGGTTCACCACAGGAAAGCAGGAACAAAAAGGAGATAATTACTATTTTTTTCACGGCACAAAATTAGTGTAAATCACAAGGTTTGTGCCGGAAAGTATACAGTATTTTAAGAATTTAAGTTCTGTTTAGCTTTTTATCCCGGCAGAATAGTATGCTTAGTATAAAAAAATCCTTCTTTATCAGTGTAATACATGATCGTACAAGAAATCTTACTTTTCATATATCTGTTCTTTCATAGAACATTTACGTAGAACTACTGTTATTCTTTACAAACAACCCACATTGATTAATTTATGAATATAAAAAACAAGAATTTTTATGAACTGTCGGCTACATCGCTGGCGGGAAAAGAAATTGCTATGGAACAATACCAGGGTAAAATAATCCTGGTGGTAAATACAGCCAGCAAATGTGGGTTAACTCCCCAATATGAAGGACTAGAGAAACTTTACCAAACATATAAAGATAGAGGACTGGTAGTTCTGGGATTTCCTTGCAACCAATTTGGTAATCAAGAGCCCGGTGACAAAAAAGAAATTGAAGAAGGTTGTCTGATAAATTATGGCGTGAGCTTTCCTATGTTTGATAAAGTTGAGGTAAATGGAGAGAATGCACATCCTATTTTCAAATTTCTCAAATCTAAGCTTAGAGGGATTCTGGGAAGCGATATCAAATGGAATTTCACCAAATTTCTTATTGATGCAGAAGGCAAACCCTATAAACGTTTTGCGCCTATTACCAAGCCAGAGAAAATAGCTCCCTATATTGAAAAATTACTTCATGTGGCTCAACCTATCAAGACCAGTCCGGTAAACGAAAAAGTATAAAGAGCCTGATTTACAAACAAAAAGAGTGGACGTATGCCCACTCTTTTTATATATTTATTTGTTATTTAGTTATTTTGCTAATTCGAAAGTAGCTACTACTTTATAGTTAGTTCCGTCATCGTCAGTTTCAGAGAAAGTACTGGTGAATGTAAATTCTTTCTCATCTAATTTCTCAACTTTAGCAGTTAATTTATCACCATCCATTGTAATAGTCATTGAACTTTCATTCAATATTTCATAGCTTCCAGAATCCAGACCATCATCTTTTGTGAAAGAAACGTAGGTCTTATTATTATTAAATTCAACATAATCGCCTGCCACTCCATTGTCTTCTTCTGTATCGAATAAATCTTCGTCTACGTATGTTCTAATTGTTGTTTTTTTGATATTCCATTTACCTACTACTTTTTCAGCTGTGGTTTTAGGCTTTGCACCTGGGGCATCATCTTTTTTACAAGCACTAAATACGGTTACAAAAGCTAAAGCAATTAAAAAGAATTGTACTCTAAAATTTTTCATTGTGTGTAGATTGTTAATTGGTTTGATAAATGATTAAAATATTAAAATGAGTTATATATTTTTGTTGATTAAATTGATTAGGCACAATATTTAAAAGCCTTTATCACAAGTATCTTCCTAATACATATGATATTTTATAATATTAAATTATCAGTAAACGTTAGTATTTATGTTTGAATAAGCTTTTTATTAAGATTGTAAAACTAGCTGCTGTTGTTATTTTGGGTTTTATGGGAGGTTTTTAAGAAAGTAACCGTCGGAAACTGAAAAAAAAGATTAAATGTAAAAAACAGGTATATCCGGTAAAATCACTGGATAAATGGTTGATAGGAATAGATAAGTGAAGAGTATGGTGCTAACTCTATGGCATTAACCAACAAAGTATTGCAGGCAGGTCATTAAAGTAAAAAACGGAAGAACGAGTTTACAATCCTGTATACAGGCGTATTGTCTGAGGCTTATCAATTTTGCCTGAAGGAGTTTCGAGGAAAGCGGGAATGTAAACTATTGAAGTAGGTTTTTCAAATCGGTTAGTGAGAACGGCTATAGAATGTAATAGCTGCGTTTCTGCCTCTTTTGAGAGGGCATTGCCTTCCATAAATATGGTAACTGTTTCACCCAGCTGGGCATGCGGTAAGGAGCCAATAAAAAATCGCCGGTTTATCTGGCTAACTAATAAAACCTGCTCAGTAATTCTTTCTATTCTCTCAGCCTGTATCTTAATGCCACCACTGTTAATCACATTATCTATACGTCCAAGCCAGTTGAAAGTAGTTGGGGAAAGTAGTTTTACCACATCATTGGTTACGATGGGTTGAGCACCTGTAAAGGGAGCCCTAATAACCAGGCACGCTCGTTCATCAGTTGTGATCTCTACACCAGGCAAAGTGGTATAATACTCTTTTTTCTCAACTCCATTAACTCTTTTTAGTGCAACATGCGACAGCGTTTCTGTCATGCCATAGGTTTGATATATAGGTGCCTCTATCTGTTGCAGTTGCTTCTCAAGTCCCTGGCTTACTGGTGCACCCCCAAGCAAAATAGCTTTTGCTTTATTTAATGTGGTGATACGGTCCGGCATATTTTCTAAAACAGCCTGTAGTTGCACAGGAACAAAAGATAAAAAATCAAAATACAGATGTGATGGCAATTCTTTCAAGGGAATCAGGCTAGGTGGTACAATCCATAGGTTCAACCCCAAAACCATTCCTCTTACTAACATCATCATGCCACCAATGTACTGCGTATTCAGATTGACCAGTGCTGAATCACCTGCTTGTAATTGCAGCATTTTTCCGGTAAGTAGAGCACTCTGGATCATCTGATCCCTGTTGAGATGGATTGATTTTGGTAGGCCGGTAGAGCCAGAGGTGTGAATAATAAATGTTGCAGAGCCCTTTAGCCAGTCCTGACAAAAATGCAAGGCTTGAAGTTCATCTGGGCTAATATCGGATGGAAAATCGTTACTCCCAATAGAAATAAATGAGACAAACCTATCATTCAGCCAGATTCCTTCCTTAGATGACGAATAGTTTTGAGAGCTCATACAGCATATACAAGTAGATCTATGACAAAGCTATAAAAGGCTACACAACAGTGAAATAACTTAAAATCTTTATTATTGAAGGCATTTTATAATTCCATTGGCAAAATTTTCGGCCATTTGCTCTACTGTATATTTACCTGCCGAAATTCTACAGCCTTCTACTAGTTTTTTTCTCTGGTCATCTGCTTGTAACAATTCTACTACAGCATTTGCATATGCTTGTACGTTATCTTCAGTAATAATGCCATTTATATTATGCTCTAGATATTCTATTTCCGGGCTATGATATGGATAGGTTGTAGTAATTGTAGGTGTTTGTAAAGCAAATGAATCTAATACAGCTAACCCCAGTAAACCAGGCATCAGAAATAAAGAAGATATTTTGAAATGTTTTACTTTTTCAATACCAAATTTAGGACCTACATAATGTATCCACTTCCGGCTTTGTGCCGCTTCTGTTACCAAATGCGCATCTGTACCGGAACCAACTACAACGATATGGAAGTTAGGTATTGATTTTTTTATTAAGTCGCAGGCTTCTATCAAAAAGCTGATTCGCTTCTCTTTATAAATACCTCCACAGAATATAGCTACCTGATCAGTTTCAGAAATACCTAATTCATTTCTGAGCTGCGTTAAACTTTCATCAGAAACAGTAGCATACTGTTTTAGCATGCCGGAGGTATCTACCGCGTTTTGTACACAGGTAATTTTATCTTGCGGAAAAGACTGTGAAACCAGAAAATCTTTTACTTGCTGAGTATAAGCAAACCACCAGTCACATTGATTGATGAAAAATTTTTTAAAAGAATTCCGGAAACTATCTTCCTGCGTTTGCCGGTTGCGGCCATGACCCCAATAGGCAATTTTCTGGTTGGTAAACTGTCTTCTGGCAATTAATAAATAGTTGATTAAGTTTTTATTGGCCTGTTCGATAATGACTAACTCTTTATCTTTGAGATAATCAAGTCCAGGCTGCCAGAATAGTTCTATTTTTCCCAGGTGAAATGTGCGAGTAGGAATATAGGTTGCCCAGCTAATTTCAACTTCATCTTTCTTTGCCGACTTCTCATCTTTTCCATAAAGAAGTGTAAGTTCTACTCCTTGAGCATCTAATTTTTGTTTGAGGCGGTTGAAAAAATCAGCACGATAGTGAGGCAGCAATCTTTGAATAATAAGTACTTTTTTCATGAAAGAATAGCTCCTGAATAGATAGGTTAACCCAATATTGAATGTTTAATGAATAATTATACAGAACTAACTAAAGCCCAGGTTTGAAAAGGAATGATTACTCAGTAAATTTTGTAATATACTACTTTATACTTTAAAATTTGAATGGCTGTACTTCTCATAATAAGTATTTATCAGACCTATCTTAATTGGCCAGACTTGAGTTTTAGCAAATTCATATCCCTTTTTCCCAAAGGCAATACGTTCAGCAGGATGTTGATACATATATTCTACAGCTGCAGCCAATTGAGTAAGTGTATCATCTGGATTTTCTGCTTCCGCTTTTATACCCACATCATCTGGTACTAGTGCTTTAATACCATGAATATTTAGCGTAATAATAGGAAGTCCGTAAGCCATTGCCTCCAGAAACTGCGAGGCAAAAGAATCTCTCAGGCTACAGAACATAAAAACATCATGTGTCTGATAGGCTTGTTTTACCTCTTCCCACGGTACTTGCCCTTTCCAATCTACTTTACCCTCCAGTTTGTATTCCTTAATCCATCCTGGTACAAATTCACTTAAGCGACCCCCACCTAAAATTGTGAGACGAAAAGGAACACCAGACTTTACTTTAGATAAAGCCTCTAAAACTAGGGAAAGCCCTTTTCTGGCAATCAGCCTGCCAACCCACAAAATACGAAGTATTTCAGATTTGGGAAGTTCGGGTGCAGCTACAGGTGCAAAGTTTTCTGGCAAGCTTGTATCTAAAAAATAGGATACATTGTTTGCGCCTAATTCTTTAACCATAACATACGTTTCTTGATTAGTTACGAGTACAATTTTGGCTTTTCGTACTGTTTTCCGCACATTGGGATTAATAGCAAGAAGGAGTTTGCTTATCCATTTGCGGGTTATTTCTTGCCTCCACCCATGTAAAAAGTATTTTTTAAAAGGAGTAAGCGCTGTTTGTCCTCCGCCTACCGGACCAAAAATTAAAGGTTTATTTAAACGCCACATAGCGGTGCCCAATTGCAGGCTTCCCCAGGTAACATGATGGATTACGTCAAAATCTATTTTTTTGTCTAGCTCTTTTGCTATTCTAGCAGCATTATTCTGCCATATAAGATATTTGAGATAAACACCTGGTTGGTACTTATACATGCGTTGCACCCAATCAGCTACATCAACATAAATGAAATGCAAATTGGGTACATGATGATTAGCTAAATATTGTTCAATATATTTTTTAGAGTTAATTACTGTTATGCACCAAACCTCATGCCCCAATAAAGTATTATAGTAAGCCCAGTTGTAACCATTTGCAGATTCACCACCCTTTGTAGGATTACAGGTATAAGCTGATATAAGAATCTTCATGTATATAATGTTGTATTGGCAGAATAATAACTAATTAAGTTATGCTCTGCTCTGGCTTTAATTTGGTAAGAACACACTTGGGACATAAACAAAATTCTGTGCTAATACGATTGCGATAAAAATATTCTAGCAAAATAAGGAATTACATCTACAAGTTTTCTTTAGATAAGCTCGAATTATGTACAGCAGGTATTAATTCATCCAGTATACTTTTTATTTTATCAAGCTCGACCACTATATCAAGTTTCATCCCTTTTTTTGCCGTTTTTACTTTTTTGCTGGGACAAATCAGATATAAATAATTTAAGCCTGTTTTCCGGGATAAATCATAATAAGTAGCTTTAACATATCCACTTGCAAATATTTCAAGAACTGTAGTGCCTCTATTACAAAATACCAGATTAATTAATCCTGCTCCATGAGGGGCTATAATCATTTCAGCAAACGCAAAAACATTTATCTGTTCTTCGAAAGTTACTTCATTTAAAACTAGTTTATTAAAGTTATAATTTTTTAATAATGCCCAAAGTGCTTCCTCATTAGTAATGTGTCTGATAGCAGAATCTTTGCGGCTTATATATACATAGCGGTAATTGTGCTGCGGCTTTTTTTGAGAGTTTAAAAAATTACTTCTTAAAAAATCACATACCCATACTGGTATGATTGTATGGTTGCCTCTGGGAGCCGTAGAAGCAATAATGGTTTCTGCTTGGATATGAGGATATTTGTCTCCTTCAATAATTTTATCTTTTGTAATTCCCAACAGACCCAAGGTGTCTTTCTGATAAGGCAAACGATAACTAGGAACCAGAAACCAATCGATCTGATCGAAATACCCGCTTTTCTTTAACAAGTGAATTCTGGGTAATGAATCAATCAACCAGTGAAAATAATTATTCAGTCCTGCACCGCCAGTTAATAGTGTAAAAACAGTACCCTGAATTTTTTTCGGCGTTGAATAATAATTTTGCTTGAAAATAGTATTTAGCTCAGCAGAGATTATTTTGCTCTCATTGTAATTAAAAGAAATATCACCGATCAGCTTATTATCATGCGAAATGATAGCTACGCTTGATTCATTGTCAGTGTGAATCCTTCCATTAGGGAGAATGGCCACTTTATAATCTGTTTCTGCTGAAAGTATTGGCCTTACATATATTGAGCAGGCCTCATACATTTCCTTCGAAATATGTAAGGTAGAAATCAGCTTAGGATAGATTTCAATATATCTGGCTTGTGTAGCCGGATCTGATTCTACATAATTATTGATTGAATGGTAGCTGCCTGTAGGTTTGTAAGTATGATGTTTGTGAATTATCTGATATAATATTTTTAATAACTTTCTTCTTATCTTATCGAAGACGTTTTTTTTCATATATCAGTAATTGCTTATCCCATGCTTGTTAAGGATACGTGAGTTGAAGCCTTTAATTGGCCTCTTGTAAATTCACAGGTAAAAGTTTATCTAATAGTGTTTTAACTTGAGTTAAATTTACTATCACATCTTCTTCCTGACCTTGTTTTAAATTTTTTGCCTTGGAACCTGTTTTCGAAATTAAATAGTGATATTCCAGATCAACCTTAGGCGCTAAATCATAAAAAGGACCGACTACAAACCCTTCATTGAATACTTCAATAATTTTTGTCCCTTTTTTACTAAATATCATATTAGTCATTCCAGCGCCAGTAGCAGATAATACTACTTCTGCGGATGCAAACAAACTTATTTTTTCTATAAAAGTAAGCTCACTTAATACAAAGGTTGCAAATCCATAGCTATCTAAAAGCTTAACTAGTTCATCTTCATTAGCTACTACTCTGAATTTTGAATCGCGCCGGCTTATATAAACAAGTGGAGGATATGTTTTCTTTATCAAGTCTTGCTTAAAAAAGGTAGATTTTAAATAAGGACAAAGCCAGAAAGGGATAATTTGATCTGTCCCTCGTGGAGCCGTGGTAGCAATAATATTATCAGCTATAATATGAGGATGCTTGTCGCCTTCAATAATTTTATCTTTGTCAATGCCAAGCATATGTAAAGTATCCCTTTGGAAATCATGCTTATACGCAGGTACTAAAAACCAGTCAATTTTCTCAAACAATCCACTTTCTTTTAGTAAATGAATACGAGGAATTACATCAATTAACCAATGGCTATAATTATTTATTCCGGAGCCACCAGTAAGCATAGTAAAAACAGTACCTTTATACCTTTCAGGTTTAACAAAATATCTTTGTTTAAATATATTATTATCTTCTGGCCTTACCACTCTGCCATAATTATAACTAAAGGAAACATCACCTATTAAATTATTGTCTTCTGAAATAATGGCGATGCTGGTAGCATTATCTGTATGCACTCTTCCATTGGGTACTTCTACTACCAAATACGTGGTTTTAACATTTAAATTAGGTTTGAAATAATTAGAGCAAGCGTTATACAAATCCTTGCTTATTAATAAATTAGATACTAGATCTGTATAAATCTCCTTATAAAATATATCCTGGCCTTTTTCGATACAGGCTTCTTTGAAATTCTTACTAGTTGGATAAATTCCTCTGGGCTTCAGGCTATAATTATAGTAAATGAATTTAATCATTTCTCTCCATAACTTGCCCTTTATTTTTTTTAATGATATTTTCATGCAGCCTGTAATTTTGTTTACAATAAATTTGCGCAAGAACTAGCTACTTACTCTTTTACAAATAAGTGATAATGTATTATTAAAAATGACTAACTAATCTGTTAAAATAATAGATTAGTTAGTCATTTTTCTTTTTGTGTCAATTTATACTAATTGGGTTCTTTCTACCCATGACTGATAAATTTCAGTGAAAGTAGTTTTTAGATCTTTAGTAATATCCCAATTTGGATAATGGCTTTTCATTTTACTCAGATCTGAGATATAGCACATATGATCGCCCTGACGATTTTTATCTACATATTCATATATCATTTTTTTGCCCGAAATACTTTCGATTAAGCTGAAGGCTTCTAATATAGATATGGAGTTATCTCTGCCACCTCCTATATTGTATACTTCTGCTACTCTCGGGTTTTCAATGAATTCCTCCATGAAACGAACTACATCATACGAGTGAATATTGTCTCTTACTTGCTTTCCTTTATAACCAAAGATATTGTATTTGCGGCCTTCCAGATTACATTTGATCAGATAGCTCAGAAAACCATGTAATTCAACTCCAGAATGATTGGGACCAGTTAGGCAACCTCCACGGAGGCAGCAAGTTGGAATATTAAAATAGCGGCCATATTCTTGCACAAATACGTCTGCAGCTACCTTAGAAGCGCCAAATAAAGAGTGTTTAGACTGGTCAATAGTGAATGTTTCTTTTATTCCATTGTAGTATTCAGAATCAGCAAAATCCCAGCGGGTTTCTTTCTCTACTAAGTTTAGGTTATTGGGAGCATCACCATACACTTTGTTAGTAGACATATGTACAAAAATAGCTTCAGGAGCTCCTAATCTGGTAGCTTCCAGTAAATTTAAGGTACCTACTGCATTTACGTCAAAATCATCAAAAGGACGGCTTGCAGCTAAGTCATGGCTAGGTTGGGCAGCCGTATGAACAATAGCATCTGGCCGGATTTCTTTTATTGTCTGTAGCACTCCATTTCTATCCCTAATATCAAGCTCACGATGTTCGAAATTATTATACTTTGATAGTAATTTTCTCTGATTCCAGCGGGTGTCGCCATTTGGACCGAAAAAGTCGGCACGCATGTTATTATCTACGCCATATACTTTCCATCCATTCTGGCAATAATGTTCTACTACTTCGCTTCCGATCAGACCGCTAGAGCCTGTTACGATAATCTTTCTCATTAATTATTAGTTTTTGTTTGTACGTATTTACTTAAACCCAATTTTTGTTTTAAAAATAAATATATAAAGTAAGAGTTTGTTGTTAAGTAGCGTTTCCACAATCTGCCTGGCTCCTGAATTAGCCGGAAAAGCCATTCCAGCCCATTGTTTTGCATCCATTTAGGAGCTTGTTTCACAGTACCGGCATAAAAATCAAAAGCTGCTCCAACAGCTAACATAGCTGCATTAACTTTTCCTAAGTGATTAGCAACCCAACGTTCCTGGCGAGGGCAACCTCTTCCTACCAATACGATATGTGCGCCAGAATCATTTATTTTTTTTATATCTGCTTCATCCTCTTCCGGAGTAGCTTCTCTAAACCGGTCTACATGAATGCCACATATCTGAACACCGGGATAATTCTTATTAATAAATGCTTGTAATTTTTCGAGCGTTACTGATTTGCTACCATATAAGTAAACCTTTAAATTCTTCCGATCAGCTTTTTCAAGCACATGTAGTGTTAGTATAGGACCGTATACCCTGTCTTGTAAATCTACTTTATAGAAACTATTGAGTGCCCAACGGATTGGCTGCCCGTCTGGAACAATTAAGTCAATTTTATTTACTTGTTGAGCCAAATTGTTATCCCAGACGGATTCTATTAAGCCATGTACCGCCAAGGCAGTCACACCAAAACTCTGATTTTTTTTCGCTTTTTCAATTACTAAATCTGAGGCAGACTGGTAATCTACGATCGCATAGTTTATTGAAAATAAATTCCTTCTCTGAACCATTTTTATAATATTTGTAAATAATGATGGTTTTCGTATTGACAACTGATAAACAGATACATTAATTTAGTTTGATTGAAATGGAGTTATCAATAAGCATTTTCTTCACCTTTGATCATATTCCAAACAGTAAGAAAAATGATTTTAAGATCTAAAAAAAGACTCCAGTTTTCCATATACATTACATCGTATTCTACCCGTTTTTGCATGAGTTGTACATGTTTCGTTTCGCCTCTATACCCATTCACTTGAGCATACCCCGTAATACCAGGTGAAACAAAATGACGCACAGCATATTTATCTATAATTTTAGAATACTCCTCTAACTGTGTAATCAGATTTGGCCGTGGTCCTACGACAGACATATCTCCAAATAGTACATTGAAAAACTGCGGGAGTTCATCCAGACTGGTTTTTCGTAAGAATTTACCTACTTTAGTAATTCTGGGATCTGACTTTGTTGCTTGTAATTCGGTTTGAGCATTTACACGCATAGTCCGGAATTTATAGCACTCAAATAATTTATTTCGCTTACCAGGGCGCAACTGTTTAAAAAATATAGGGCCCTTAGATTCTAATTTTATAAGTAATGCAATTGCCGGGAATATAAAAGGAAATATAAAGCAGATTACCATGAGCGAAAATACTATATCGAAACTCCGCTTGATTACCCGGTTAAAATAGAAGCCTAATGGTTCTCTGCGGAAAGTCATTATTGGAATATTGTCGTAAAAATCAATATTGACTTTTTTTTGCACTAGGCCTCTGAAATCAGGGGCAATTTTGAAGTAGATAAAATTGTTGTCACAAAAATCAGCAATATCTTTTATTAGGTCATTAGATGTTAAGGAGAGGGCGTAATAGATCTCATTAATATTCTCCTTAATACAATAGTCTTTTAAATGCCGTATTTTACCTTTTATTAATAGACTGGGAATTTCAGGCGAATCATCAAAGAACCCCATGAATTTGTACCCCATATTTTTATCTTTAATAAAATAATGGTACAATTCGTTACCAGCATATCCGGCTCCTATAATAACTACTCGTCTTTCGGTAAGCCCGGATTGTTTGAAATATTTTAGGAAAAGGATAAAGATTATTCTGAAAAATATAATTGAATCTATAGCTAATATATAGGAATAAAAGATGAAAAGCCGTGCAAAATCGTGCGCTTTAAAACTAATTATATAAGAGAATATGAGTAAGATATGTACTACAACAGCGTAAAATAAGTTAGTTAATAAGTTTTTGAATTTAAATAAATTGTCTAAGCTATAGATATTATTAAATAAAGCCGAGGCGATCCAGGCTAAATTAAAGATAACAAAGAATGAAAGATAATAATCTTCATAATTGATATTACGTCCAAATCTAAGATAGAAAGCTAATTTACAGGAGAAGTCAATGATTATAAAATCAGCAACTAACAAGAAAATCCCTACAAATTTAGAATATGGTAAATTTTTTTTCATGGCTGATCTCTCACTAAACTGTTACCTATCATGCAATTAAAATGAGGATGAAAATTTATATCTTTAGAAGATACAATCATATACTGCCTCCATCTTCTCATAAATAATTTAAGTTAAAGCTTAATCCTATACTCAGATTTTACCTTTATACTTCAAATTTGAGATAAGTAAGTTTTAACGTAAAAATTAATATATCTAATTCCCAAAGTCTGTGGTCAGAACGCAAAATTGATAGGAATAGCAAATTGTTATGAAAAAGACTAGATTTAAATAGTAAAATATTTAAGACGTATCTGACTCTATTTTAAAATTTTTTAACTTACATTTTCAAAACCTGTGTAATTAATACATATTTAATAATTTTCTAGTAAAGATAAAAAATTAAAATTTAAATTGATATTACTGATTCAACTCTATATTAAATAATTATTATATATTTTTTATAGTAAATCAAATATAAGTTAAATAATGGCAGGCTTTTTTCTGTTTATTTTTTATAAATACTACTAATATCTTGCTGATAAATAAATATTTATATTTTAATAGATATATATTTTTTATTTTTTGCAATCATTATTTATGTTGAAAATATAAAATTATTATTGTCGCTTTTTTGCATATTTTTGTGAAACTAATTTAAATAACACTCTACAATATTATAAAAAAAATCCAATTTATGATAAGAATAATATATTTGTTAATTATCGTCCTATCTGTTTCTTCTTGTATCTCAACTAATAAATTAGTGTATTTTCAGAGTAAAAAATTTTCTAAAACTACACCTACATTAATAGAAAATAAAAGACTGGAATATAGAATACAGCCAAATGACGTTTTATCTATAAGAGTAACTAATCCTTTAGATAAAACAGCGCCGAATATTTTTGAATCTGAAGGCCAGACTGGGGGTGGAAATAATCCTGCTGCTATGTTCTATATCACAGGCTATTCCGTAGATGACAAAGGGATGGTTAATTATCCGAATTTAGGGAAATTAAAAGTGCTGAATCTAACAATAAATGAAGCAAGAGATCTAATTCAGCAGAATGTAGATAAATATATGACCAATGCCGCTGTGATTGTTAGATTAGTTAGTTTTAAGATTACTATTTTAGGGGATGTACGAAATCCTGGCTACCATTTTGTGTATAATAATCAGGCTACCTTACCTGAAGCCCTTGGACTCGCAGGTGACCTTACATATAATGGTAACAGAAAAAATATTAAACTTATAAGGCAATCAACTTCAGGTGTGGAAGTGGTATTACTGGATTTAACTGACCCTAACCTGATAAAATCACCATACTTTTATCTTCAACCCAATGATATGATATATGTTCAACCTTTGAAAGCACAACTAAGTAGAACCAATCTAAGTCTAATGGGTACTGTTTTTGGAGCTATTTCAGCAACTTTTCTTATCCTGCAATTTTTTGAAATAGGAAAATGAGAAGTATAACTAAAGGGTAAGATAAACACATTGTTGAACGAAAATTTATATAATCTTAAATAAAATGGCTAATCAACCGAATGAAAGCAAGTTAGATCTGAAACAACTGTTTTCGAGGTATTTTACGAAATGGTATTATTTTCTGATTTCTTTAGCAATTGCCTTAACAGTTGCTTATTTCCATATTAAACTATCTAAAAGAGTTTATGGAGTGAGCGCAACTGTATTGATTGAAAATGAGAGTGCTGGGAATAAAGCCGCAGGTGAATTATTAGAAGTGATAGATGCTCAAAAAAAATATATTGAAGTAGAAGACCAAATAGGTTTGCTCACTTCTTTCAATATGGTACAGAAAGCTATTGCAAGGCTTGATTTTGGCGTATCTTATTATTTAATTCCTGATATTTTGATTAATAATTTAGGTGATCAGGTTGTAGAAGAAAAAGTTACAGAGGAGTTTCCCTTTAGAGTAATTCTTGACCCATCATCCAATCAGTTATTGAATGTTCCAATTTATGTTAAAATCCTGTCAAAAAATAAGTATCAGGTACAAGTTGTGGGAGGAGAAACTGCTTATATATATAATATATCAACTAATAAAACCATTGGTGAAACAACCACTCCGGAGATAAATAAGATTGTTAATCTGGGAGATCCTTTCAAAGATGAGCATCTGAATTTTAAGATATTTCTTAATCCTTATTATGAAACCTATCTAACCAAAGGAAAAAAATTCTTCTTTATTATCAATAATATCGGAAATCTGACAAAAGGCTATCAGGCAAAAATATCAGCAAAACCTATCAGCCGTGATTCCCGGATCTTAAATTTATATGCAGAAGGAACTGTAGCAGCGAAAGAGGCAAAATTTCTGGATACACTTATCAGCGTATATTTAGAAACGGACCTAATAGAAAAGCAAGAGGCAAATATTAAAGCCATTGCATTCATTAACAGTCAGTTATCAACCGTAGCTAATCAATTGGAAAATTCCAAACAAGCACTCGAGGGCTATAAGCGGACATACGGTACTGAAAGAGGGGTTGCTAAGTTAAATGCCTATGAACGGCTGGAAGCTTTACAGTTACAGCGAAGTGATTATACCACCAGATTGCGTAGTTTAAATAATACATTGGATTATATGATAACCGGCCAGGATCTGGAAATGTCTCAGGTTCCTATTACAGCAGGAATTAATGACCAGATTATAATTGACCTCGTTAGGCAATTAGATATACTATATCAGGAAAGAGCTAAACTTGCTTTAAGTATAAGGTCTGATAATCCCTTATATCAGCAACAACAAGAGAAGATTGTTAATACAAGGAACACAATTATTGAAAACCTGCGTAGACTGGTGAGTGTAGTGAATAGTTCATTAGCAGTAACAAATCAGAGCATTAGTCAGCTTGAGAACAATATATTCAGATTGCCTCAGGATCAACGTCAGTTAGAACAACTGCAAAGTAAAAAAGATTATAATGAACAGACAGTAGCTTTTTATGAGCAGAAAAGAGCAGCGGCAGAAATACTTCTGGCAACTAATGCGCCGAGTAAAAAACGAGTGGATTACGCAAAAATGGTAGGAAATGGACCGATGTCTCCTAAAACAAATGCCATCTATTTAATAGCTTTTCTGGTAGGTCTATTTATTCCTGCCGGTGGTATACTTGCTTATGATTTGGTAAATAATACGATTAAGAGTAAGGATGATGTCAGAGGTGTAACTAATATTCCTGTGCTTGGACTAATTGGTCATAGTGACGGTAAAAACGGCATACTGGCTAAAACAGATAATCATAAATCAGCCCTCTCAGAAGCTTTCCGATCCCTGCGGGTTAATTTGCAGTATCTGGCTGCTGGTATGGACCAGAAAGCCATTGGTATTACTTCTTCTGTAAGTGGAGAAGGGAAAACCTTCTGTGCAATAAACCTGAGTACAGTATTAGCTCTATCTGGAAAGCGGACTGTTTTAATCGATGTAGATTTACGTAAACCTAAAGTGGCTGCATACCTGGGTTTAAAAAATACAACAGGGCTTTCTTCTTATTTAATAAAAAGCAGCACTTTAGAAGAAATAATTCAACCCACAAAAGTAAAGAATTTTGATGTAATCTCTTCAGGCCCAATTCCTCCTAACCCGGTTGAAATGATTGAATTGAAGGAGATGCGTGATTTGATAGCTAAATTAAAAGCAGAATATGATTACGTTATTGTAGATACCCCGCCTCTTTCTTTCGTGGCCGAATATATGATTTTGAAAGAATACCTGGATGCAAATATATTTGTGGTAAGAGCAAATTATACCAAACGGGAAGTATTGGACACAATTAATGAATTGTACGAAAGCAAAGCAATCAATAATTTAAGTATTGTAATCAACGATATTAATTTTTCGACTGTATATGGGCTGAGCTACAATGGAAAAGCCAATGGATACTATAAAAATTGATCTACAAAGTATAATAAAATTCAATAAAAAGGGTGCAGAATAATATATTCTGCACCCTTTTTATTGAATTGCAATATTGGGTATATACTGTAAAATTACAAATCCTTTACTATACATAATATTCAGTGAATGCTTCGTCCTCATAACACCATGCCCACTGTTCACCAGGCTCAGCAGAAATAATTACCGGATGGTGGGTAGCCTGAAAGTGCTTGGTGGCATGCTTGTTTTTAGAATTATCACAACAATGCACTTTGCCGCAAGTCTGGCAGGTTCGTAAATGCACCCAGGTATCTCCTGTTTCGACACATTCCTCACAGTAATATTTTTCAGATATCAACGGTTGTAAATTTCTCAAGTGATCACAGATCCTTTTGGGCATAACTCTAAATTTTTCTTGAATATACTATTGTTTACAAAATATCTGTTACCAATCATTCTTTATCATTTGAAGTACTCTACCCAACTAAAAAGCTACTATTATGAAAATAAAAAAGGGAAGTGGAATTTTGTGGTGACCAAACTACAAAAAACACATTCCCTATGAAGCAATACTTCACCAACGAAGTTAAACAAGTTTTGGACAAAGTAGCAATCGTTAAAAACTTAGCCCGCAAGAAATTTATTACCAGCTTTGTGCTGGCTTTGATTCAGAGCAGAAAGGTACAGTTTTCTCATCTGGCTCATTATCTCAATGATGAAGCCAAAATAAGTTGTAATCAGGTAAGGATACAGGATTTCTTTCGGGAAGTAGACTTGGATTATCAAGCCTTAGCCTGCTTGCTGTTATGCTTTCTGCCTCAAGGAAAGATTAGCTTGTGTATAGATCGAACGGAATGGGATTTTGGTCAGTGCCAAGTCAATATATTGATGGTAGTTGCCACAAGTGGAGTGCTGCATGTGCCGCTGTATTGGCAGTTATTGGAGAATGAAAGTGGTAATTCGGCTACAGATGATAGGAAAGCCTTCCTTAGTCAATGCATTGCTTTAGTAGGCAAAGAACGCATTGGTATGGTAGTGGCTGACAGAGAATTTATTGGCCACAACTGGCTTTCTTACTTGAAGAGCCATGGTATTCTGTTCTGCATCCGTGTGCCCAAACATCATCTGATCACACGCCTGGATGGCAGACAGCACCGGGTAGAAGAGTTGCTTACTAAAGCTAGCGAATTGTCTTTAGCCGATTGTCTGGTAGATGGTGTCTGGGCTAATGTATATATAAAGAAACTCAGAAGTGGAGACATTCTGTTTTTATTAGGTACAGTTAAGGTAGGTCTGCTTGGACAACTCTATAGAAAAAGATGGACCATTGAAACCTTATTTCAGAATATGAAAGGAAGAGGCTTTGATTTGGAGTCTACTCACTTGAAGCTTACAGACAAACTCAAAAAATTGATCGGTCTGGTAAGCATTGCCTATGGCTTTTGTTTAACTTATGGCTTGTATTGTCATCAAAAAATTAAAGCCATACCAAAAAAGAAACACGGTTACAAAGCTAATAGTTTTTTCAGGTATGGTCTTGATTGTATCGGCTATGCTATCAGAGTAGAATGGAACAAAGATTTGATTGCTTTTCAAACCCTTATGCGATTGTTGAGCCGGACTTTAAGACAAGTATTTCAGTCTAGTAGATTGCCTAATAAAATAGTTGGGTAGAGTACATTTGAAGCACTGCCATTAAGTCTTTTATTTTCAGAAGCCACTAACGAATCTGTCATATTTTCCTCTAAAAATTTCTGGCTGATAAATTGAAATTATGTTTGGAGCCAAGGTCATAGTATACAGACTTGGTTGTTATACCTCAAACAAAACTTATATGATGGATGCATTTTCAAACATTGTTGTTGGAGCAGTCTCCAACATTAAGAATGCTGTCGTAAAGATTGATATTTTTAAACGACAAAATAACAAATTTATCGCTGCCGGATCTGGGTCGGGATTCATTTTTTCATCAGATGGACTCATATTTACAAACAGCCATGTGGTAAAAAGTGCTGATAAGATAAAAGTAAGCCTATTAGATGGTGCAGAAGAGGAAGCTTTTCTGATTGGCGATGACCCTGATACTGACATAGCAGTTATTAAAATTTATGCCAGCGGTTACTCAATTGCTAAGCTGGGAAATTCTGAAGACTTGAAAATAGGCCAATTGGTGATTGCTATTGGTAATCCATATGGATATCAGCATACCGTTACAACAGGTGTGGTGAGTGCATTAGGTCGGACTCTACGAACTACTTCTGGAAGATTGGTAGATAATGTGATTCAGAGTGATGCTGCATTGAATCCGGGTAATTCCGGAGGGCCGATGGTAAATGCAGAAGGCGAGGTGGTAGGAGTGAATACAGCCGTTATCAGAGGAGCGCAGGGTTTAAGTTTTGCTGTCGGTATTAACACTGCTAAAGATATTGCCGGTTATCTGATCAAAGAAGGAAAAGTACTAAAGGCTTATCTGGGAGTGATGATGCAGGAAATCAATATCAATCCAAGAATTATCAATTTTTACGGGCTTAAAAACTCAAAAGGCCTTTTCGTAATTTCCATCGAAAAGAATTCTCCGGCCAGCCGTACTGCCTTACGTGAGGGAGATATTATTATTGGCTTTGATAATTCTACTGTAAATAACTCGAATGAGCTTTTCAAATTATTAACCAAAGACAGAATTGAAAAACCTGCTCAACTAACTATTATTAGAAGTGCGCAGAAACTGGATATTAGTATTTCTCCCGGTTTGCAAACGGCTGCCTGATTCATGCCGATTTTATTGTAAAAAGGCCTTCCTTTCAATGGAAGGCCTTTTTATGGAAGTATACTTTATTGCAAGTAGGGTTACTTTTGCTATATTTTACATTAAATGTATTTCCGTAATCTCAATTCCTTTTTAAGGAATATTTATTCTTTAACACATCTATCCAAAGAAATTTCTATAGTAAGATCTAATAGTACACTATATATGAACATCATTTTTAAGCCATTCAATAACCTGCTGATCGGTTTAGTAGTGTTGAATTTATTTAATAATTGCGTTCCGGAGACAGAACCTGATCCACCTGTAACTCAAAAGGGATACCGGCCGGTATACGCTTCTTATGAGGAAATACGTACGGTGCAAACCCTGTCACCTCAAGCGCTTATTCATCCCGGTAAGATCTATGTAAAAGGTGATTTTTTATTTGTAAATGATGTCAATCAGGGTATTCACATAATCAATAATCAGAACCCGGTTTCTCCACAACCTATCAGCTTTATTTCTATTCCCGGAAATGTGGATATCGCTGTGAAAGATAACATATTATATGCCGATAATGCTACTGATCTGGTAGCCCTGGATATAAGTAACCCCAACGATATAAAACTGGTAAAACGAATTATGAACACGTTTCCTTATCCGAAATTTCCTCCATATACAAATGTAAAATTCGAATGTGTTGATCCTTCCAAAGGCATTGTGGTAAGGTGGGAAGAGGCTGAATTACAAGATGCTAAATGTTTCCGTTAAATATTTTTAACACATTGAATTATGAAAAGATTACTATATACTTTTTTACTGGTGAGCCTTATACTAGCAAGCAGTTGCGATTCTAACAGTAATTCAGCTATGGCGCCAGGCACAGCCGGTACTGGGGGGCTATGGCCCGTTTTGCAATTAGTGGCAACCATTTATATACAGTTACTAATTCTGATCTGAAGGTGTACGATATTAGTGAGCCTGCCAACCCCAAACCAGGATCAGATATCAAAGTAGGAGTACGCATTGAAACTATCTTCCCCTATGGCGAGAATTTATTTATTGGCTCACAAACTGGTATGCATATTTATGGAGTACAAAATCCTGAGAAACCAGCACCAATTTCTACCTATAGCCATGTACAAAGCTGCGATCCGGTAGTGGTACAAGGCAACTATGCCTATGTCACGTTAAGAGATGGAAATACCTGCCGTACTGGTCAGAACCTGCTAGATGTGATCAATATAAGTAATTTGCAGGCACCGCAACTTGTGAGATCTTACCCTATGAAAAATCCTCATGGACTGGGAATAGATGGCAATACATTGTTTGTGTGTGAGGGACAATATGGCCTGAAAGTGTTTGATGCTGCGCTACCGGATAGTTTAGTAGAAACCCAGTTTATTCCTGGCGTACATTCATTTGATGTGATTCCCAGGAACCAGGTGTTAATTGTGGTGGGAAAAGACGGTTTGTACCAGTACAACTACAGTGATCCGAAACAGCTTTCATTGTTGAGTAAAATCCCTATCGTTAACTAATTTCTAAAACTTCAAGAGTAATTTTTATTCAATACTTTCTCACTACTTGTTTAGATTATCTTTCAAGTTGGCGAAAGAGTATAGACTAATTATCAATAGCCTACATAAGTACTACATTATCAGTTAATATCATGTTTAAAAAATTACTATTACTGGCTTTCGTACTTGGAAGTTTATTTCCAGCGTATGCTCAGCCTTCAGATACGTTAGGTATAATTAACAGCCGACGCCAGCCTCATTATATTATTAAGTGGGCTCCTTTAAGCCTCGTTGACCAAGATAATACTGTACAGTTTGGCATAGAATACTTATTTAAAGGGCCAGTTAGTTTACAGCAGGAAATAGGCTATGGATGGTTTAGTTTTAATGGTAATAGTGATAATGGGGTTTATATAAATCGCGAGATATGGCGTTCACGTACGGAAGTACGGTTTTATGTAGCCAATAATGGACAAATTAAGAGGCCGCATGGTGCTTATCTGGCTTTAGAATTTTTGTATAAACGAATGAATTATACCAAAGAAGACAATGTAGGCCGTGAGTGTGAGAATGGAGATTGTGAATATTTTGAAAAGATGAACTACAAACTCTTCAGAGATGTATATGGCTTTCACGGAAAAATGGGCGTGCAGTTTATCATAGAGAAAAGGCTGGCATTAGATGTATATATTGGAGGAGGATTAAGAAGCGTTGTTGTGAAATCTCCAGGTTTGTCTGCAGAAAATAATAACTTGATGGAAGACAGAGGCTTTGTGTTATCTAAACCTATGGAACTTGGCCAATATACAATGCTCAGTATGAGCGGTGGTTTTAAAATTGGATACCTGATATATAAAAGACGCAAATAATTCTTCTGCTCTTATTCTATACGCCTTTTCGTAACATCCATTGTTTAACCGTAATGGGCGCATTCAATATGAAATCAATTAAATGGCGGTCATTTTTAAAGCTGAGCTGGCTTAAAACGGCTGTTTCTATAGATAACTCAAATGTATCCTCCTCAAAAGGCCAGGGGTGCACTACTACAGATTGATCACTTAATTGCCTGACTTCATAGCGTTTGCCATCCGGACCTTTGCTGATTTCCAGCGTACGTTCTGCTTCGGGCAATTCATTTCTGCAAAGAATTAATGAGAACCTGTCGCACCATTGCATGAGTGCATAGGCATGCTTAGCTTCTTTAATAGAGACTGTAAGTTCTTTCCGCCATTTTTTCTGATTAGCAAGCTGTAACTCTAAAAACTCATCTATTACTTTATTTTGCCCTCTTTTCTCTTCATACAAAAAGGACATATGCATAGAAATCAGCATCGCTATCCAGCGTCCTTTGTGCTGGGAAAGTTCCGTAATCCGCCGCAATTGAATCATATTAAACGGCTTCAGAGAGAAATCTAAGGGCGCACCCGATGGGTTTAAATGGTTAGTTTCCTGCCAGTCTTCTTGTGCATCATCATGTTCAGCAATTGCTACTAAAGTTTCAATCCAGCGTTTCGGTCTTTGATCTTTCCGCCAATGGCTGGCTATTTTCATGGCTAATAATCCATGTGCCCGCTGATGTATAATTTCCCAGCCAGTCTGGTGTGTGTTGACTATCATGCTTACTAATCTAGATGTATGGCAAAAAAAAGACGCAGTATTTGCGTCCTCATAACTAGTTATAGTTAAATATTGTTCAATCCAATTCTTTCGTTTCTGAAGAAGTCTCCAACTTTAAATTTTCCCTTTCCCTTGCCCGTTTGCGGCTGATAAATAAATATTTCCAGCGGTTAAAGTTTTTGCGGTGTAAAATTGAAAAACCAATTCTTTCCTGTTGCCTGGTTGAAGAAATAAGTATATTTTGTTCATTTTTCCGGAAGAATTTCAGATTCAGGTTTCCTGAAGGAAGTAGCCGGTATTCTACCGTAAAATCGCCAATAATATTTCTGGCATTATTACTGGCAGAAGCTGCGCCGCCTACCCCTACATTTCCTCCTACCGACACACTTAATCTTTCATCAAACAACTGTTTGGATACATTCACTCCTACATTTTTGTCAGTATAACTGGAAGTTCCTTCCCGGGATTCTACATTTACACTTACTTGTACACCCAGATAATCCTGTGCTAAATTATTGAGCTGTTGCGAAAGCAATCCACTTATACCCTGATCCACTTGCGCATTTACAGTACTAGTTGTTCCTCCGCCTCCGCCACTTCCGCCAAATAGATTATTATTTTCCGGTAAAAACTTATTCAGCGCAATTAGAGAAAATACCTGTTTATTGAGCTCACTTTCATCTGCCCTGATAGAGGCTAATCTATCATTCAAAGCATAATTGTTATCTCCAGTATTAGGTATTTCTATATCAAATTTTACTTCCAGCCCTTCCAAATTTCCTGATATTTTAGTAACCGCCCAAACCGGCACTCTCTTGGATTCAGTTTCTACCCCTATATCTGCCAAAGAGGTTTCTACTTCATAGACAGCAGTAATATCCAGTTCTGCATCAGTAGGCGGACCATTCAGCGTAATGGTACTGCCTTTGCGTATATCAAATTTCTTCTTAACGGCTCCCATCAGATCAAGCAGGTAACTACCATCATTAATCGTATAAACCCCATTAATCAGAAAGTCACCTTGTGGCGTCATTCTGAGGTCAAAATCGCCATCCCCTAATGCCCGGATATTGTCTTTACTCTGGTCGTTGAGCAAAATGTTTACTTCAGTTTCTGAAGTTACTGTGGCCCGTAGATTCATCACAAAGCCTGAAATACTTGCTTCTTCCTCTTCCTCTGCATTTTCGGCATCGTTTTCTGATGCTGGTGCATTTGGATTTATAAAAGTGATATATTCAGCTCTTTCCACTTCTGCGGCTCCTTTATCGTAAGCGATCAGGAAAACCTGAGTATCTTCCAGCGTACGTACATTTCCTGTCATTTCCAGATTACTCACTGGGCCTTGCATGCGTATATTGACCGAAGCAAAGGCTTTTCCGTAAAAAGATTCGCCTGTACGGGTATTCAGGAACTGGAAACGATCGGTTTTGAAAGACATGTTCATCCGGATATTCTCCATATCCCGGTAATCCAGATTACCATCTAGTACAGCCGTACGTTTATCTTCATCAGCGAAAGTAAATTTTTCTAATACCACTGTTTTGTCCCGGAAACTGATTTTCTGATCGTTAATGGTAAAAGGTACACCAAGCAAGGCAGGCCGTATCAATGTTTTACCAAACACCAGATCACCAGTTACAGCTGGCTCAGAAATACTGCCTCGTACTTTAAGATCCGCTGTCAGATTACCAGACATTTCTGTTACATGCTTACTAACAAAAGTCCGGAACTGCTCTAAGGTGATCTTATTAATTTTAACATCCAGACTTAAATTATCCGTTTCTTTGGCCGGGAAGTATGAACCAGCTGCATTAATATCATTAGCCTGGCTCTCAATATTGGCTTGCAAAGAGATACCACCTTCTGTATTCCGGTCGGCTTCGAGGCGGATATGGCCAATAGCACTTTCATTTACCTTTAGCGTATCTACTTTCACCAAAGCTTCTATTGTTGGTGCTTCAAAAAGATCTTGAATCTCGGTCTCTCCGAATATTTTACCACTCAATCCCAGTGCTTGCTGTCCTACTAACTCCAGAATTTCTCCAATATCAATATTAGACAATGACACATGCAGCGGTTTGGGAGCATTCCCTATATCCCGGCTGTATATAGCTATTACCTGATCGTTATGATTAAGCATAAAATTATCTGCAAACAGGTACTTAGGTGCATACACAATTTTGCTGTTATCGGCAAGCTGCCAGTGCTTATTTTTCACGTAGATATCTGATGGATCAAAGTTTACAATGAAGGTATCTTTTTTGATCATAAAGCGACCATTCAAATTGAGCCTTGAAATTGCTTCCTCAGCTGCAAAACGGATATTAAATTTCAGGTTGTCTTCATCGATAGTAGACGTAATTCTAGGTAATGGAACCACCAAACTATCACTCACTTTTACCTGGGCAGCTTGTGCTCCAAAAGACAGTTTATCGCCATTTGTATTTACATCCAGTTTAAAATCTGAAACACCTTGTTCTCCAAAATTGATTTGAGGTGCATTGCCCTGTAGATTCAATTGATTGGTAGCACTGGAGAAGTTTCCAGTGAAAGTAATATCCTGTGGAATGTCCAGTCCTTCCACCATACCTTCTATAATCTGAGGATTCGCTTTCACTGCCATTTCAAACTTCACCGACTGATCGTTCTTCAGCGCCTGGTTGCTAACAGGATAGGTAGTGAGATACTCTTTAATAAATAAATTGATGGCCTGTGGTAATTCTTCAAAAGTGAAATTTCCCTGGGCTTTTGCACTCAATACATCCGAGCGGATGCTTACCGTACGAAAATCATCATTTTTATCAAGCGCTACAATCAACGAATCCATGGTAAGCGCCCGGGTTGACTGTTGCACAACCAGATTACTCAATGTAAGTCCGCCTGTCATTTCATCAGGTACCGTTCCCCGCATATCAGCAAAAATACCAGAGCGGATGGTAAGGGTATCTGTTGTAAAGTTAAGCTCCCGTAGATTTACTTCCCGGATGTCTGCCAGCAAATGGAATCCAGGTTGTTTGGTTTGCATGTTGGCTGAAGCTTTAAGCGTAGCTTGTAAGTTTTTGTCATCAGATTCCAGAACCGCAGTAGCCAGTTCATTTATATAATCACCAGTTAGTTTGATATTGCGGTAGGTATACTGGTTATATCGGAGACTTGCCAGGTTTACCAGCGCATTCTTCACAGCGATATTATCTCCATTCCGGCTGCCATTGATTTGTGCGGTAAGCGTAACCTTCCCCATTTTACTTTCTTTACCAAGTATTTTCTCCAGATTTAGTTCTCTCACCGACAAACGGGCATTAGCTTGGTTACGGGTGAAAGAAGTATCAGTAGAGCCAGTAAAATTCATATTTGCACTTCCAGCTGCAGTCTGTAAATTAATATCTCCTTTTATGCCGCTTAAACGCCCATTCAGGTTAGCCCGGAGTACTATATTTCCCATCTCATTAAACTGTGGTGGCAAAGTGCCTTTGGGTAAAAAACTTTGAATAAAAGTTGAGCTGGTATGCAAAGGAGAAATATCCAGATTCACCTGCATATCGGCTAAATTGTAAATATTACTTGCATTCCCGTTCAGGAGAAGGTAGTTAGCATTATTAATAGATAGTTTTAATCGCTCCATTTCTGCATTCTGTCCATCCAGGTGCATATTGCCATCCAGAAACAGATGTTGTGCCTGAAGGGCAGGAAATGTATCCAGAGCGGTAGTAAAATATTGTGCATCTTCTATCCCAAGAGAATCCTGTTTGAACTTGGCGTATATTTCCAGTTGCTTCACCAGGTTGGCTGCATCTGTAATAGAGGCAATATTTATCAGAATGCCATCATCCAGAAGAGAATGAGCCGTTTGTAACTTTTGCAGGTCTATTTGTACAGCTGGCATATCTGCTTTAAAATCAAGTGCCAGTTGTTTCAGGTCAAACCCACTTTTTTCGCGGAAAGCAAAGTTCTCTACTTGAAGGGCAAAGTTATTGGGTCCAATTTCAATTCCTGTAATTGCCAGCAATAAGCCGCGTACATCAATATGGCCAAAATCCATTCCTTTAGCTGCAACATGTGCGCCCTTTACATCATACTTCAGGTTGGTATTTTTAATGTCAATATCTTTGATAGTCAGGCGGTAGCCACTGTCATTAAATGGAGTTTCCACAGAATCTTTTACTTGTGTGCCTGCCTGCTGAGGCAAAGAGTCTGTATCGATGGCTTTGGCTACAGAACTGGCTAGCGTATCTAACTTGGTAACTTCTGCTGCAGCTTGTGCGAGTGTATCGGCTTCCGGTTGCGGCTGGCTGAATGCCATTTGTAACCCATCAATATTAATGCTGTTGATTTTAGGGTATTTATCTGAAAGGCCAAGGGTTTGTACGTCTACTACAAACGAGTTCAGTGCCATATTCAGGTCATTGCCCTGGTAATCGTCAGCCATGGTAAAGCGGACTTTTTGCAGGTTCACTTCACTCAGATCAAAATCCCAGGCAGAGGCTGTCGTATCTTTAGCAGTTGTATCGCTGGAGGCAAAGGCTTCCGGAATAAAAGCAAAATTAAAAGTAGAATCATTTTCTGCCCTGGTCAGGTTAACTACCGCATTATCTAAGCCGATCAGGTTTACATGAACGGTTTTGTTTAACAGTGAAAGTATCCCCAGGTTTACTTTCAATTCCTGTGCAAACAGAAGCGTATCCTTTTTCTGATCTTCCAGGTAGATCCCTTCTAATACAACGGTTTTGAAAAAATCTATATCTACCCGTTTAATGCTCAGGGTAGTGTTGAGCTTTTTGGAAAGGCTTTGCGTAACTTTTTTTACAACCGCTGTTTGTACCTGAGGAATCTGTAATGCTCCCCATACAGCAGCAAACAATAATAGTACGCCCAGGATAATAAAGCCTATTATCTTTCCTGTTTTGGCGAGTATGTGTGTTACCTTGCTGATAAGTATAACTATTTAAAGATGGCCGATGCTTTGTTTTACGCTGTATACGGATAATATTATAATTTGATTCCTTATTTAGAAAGTTTTATCAAGTATGCTCTAAACAGTCAATTGAATTTTATTAATGAATCACTTTAATAAGCGGTAAGTCACACTATTCTATTACTCTGTATCCAGTTCGCTCAGTGCTGCCTTGGCTTTATTATTAATACTGTTTTTGTATTCATGTTTTTTATAAGATAATGCTTTTTCGTAATATTTCCTGGCTTGTGCCAATTGTCCTTGTTGCTGGTATATATAGCCTAACTGCAAGGCGGCATTGGCGCCAAAATAATACTGTTCTTCTTCACTCAGTTGAATGGTACGCTCATAATGTGTAATTGCTTCTGTAATTCTTTCAGTTTTATGAAAAATCCTGGCTTTGCGGTAATTAAATTCAGCCTTATCTTTTTCCTGCGGAAAGCTGCTCTCAGTAAAATTTCCAATTGCGTCTGCCGCCTCCGGATAATAGCCACCATCAAAAGAAAGCCGGGACTTCATTAGGCTTTTGTGTGGTAGTACCTTGGTTTCTGCAAATTTATGCGCATACTTATCTGCCTCTGTTACCGTTTGCCCAATGGTTAGTACATCATCCAGGTATTGCTCCGGAGATGGCTGATTGGTTAGCCATTGGATCAGAAACAATTTATAATAGGTGTCTTTTAAAAAATTCTGACCTTTATAATTCATCAGGAAAAGAGTATACTGCTTTTGAGCTTCCTCATATTGTCCTTTTTGCAGAAATATCTCTCCTTTCCGGTACGCAATCAGATGCAATGGCAAGTACCCATGACCGGTAGGCCGGCCTTGCAAAACAGTTAATGCCAGCTCACTTCGGCCTTCTTTCATCGCTGCTGAGGCATATACAAAATGTGCTAATAAATTATCAGGATAAGTTTGGCATATACGCTCAAAACCCGATAAAGTTTCTTTTCCTGATTTGAGAATATAAGTATGAATCATACTCAACAGGAGAGAGGATTCCAGGCTAAAGGGCAGATTGCAGTTTTGCACTGCCTGTAATTCCTGCAAACCTTCTGTTACCGTACCCTGCATTCCAGCCGAGTTGATTACCCAGTTGTATTTTTCTGGCACTGAACCAATTAATACATGCAATAATCCCAGAGATTTTTTATTAGGCAAAAATTCAGGAAATTTTTTCTGATTCTGCTCCAGTAATTTATAGGCTTGCCGGATACTCCAGGCAGCAGATAGTTCCTCCCCAAATTTGAGTTTGATGAAAGCCCACTGCAATTTGATTTCAGCCTGGCAAAATAAATAGTAAGGCGATTCTTTCTCCAGTCGGCTTATCTTTTCTAATCTGTTGTTTTCATTTCCTGAGAGCCAGTGGTAGGTGTCTTTATTCTCTGTAATGAGCAATCTTATCAGGTCTGCATAATTTTCCAGGTAGATCGCAATTCCATTTTGTGGATCTTTCCGAAGTTCTTCCTGTATCAACTGGCTGCCTTTATCTACCTTCAAAGCGAGTATATTAAAATAGGCTTCTTCCAGAGCTGGTGTAAACCGGAAAGCAGCTGAGGCAGAAAAAACAACAAGCGTAAGCAGTAAAATCAGAAAAAAACGCACAGCATCTGGTGTTTTAATTTAGCCTTACTTAAATCAAGAGTAATGGATTTGAAACCCACCACTTTTGAGATTATTTTACTTTCTCCAGTTCCGCTTTTACAAAATTCATTAATGTGGTGATGTATTCTTTAGAGAAGTCGAAGGGAATGTAGGCGGCTTCATAAATCTGGCGGATAGGTTTGGTATATCCTAGTTTTAATGCATTCAAATATCCTTGTAATCCTTTTTCGGGGTTTTCTTTAAAATTTTTCCACACAGCGACGGCACCCAGTTGAGCAATGCCATATTCTATATAGTAAAAAGGCACTTCATACAAATGCAACTGCTTTTGCCAGATATACTGTTTGTATTTCTCGAGTCCGCTCCAATCGGTAATAGTATCTGAAAATTGTTCATAAATCTGCGCCCATTCTGTACGTCTCTCCTCTACGGTATGCTGCGGATGCTCATAGATCCAGTGCTGGAATTTATCGATAGTAGCTACCCAGGGGAGAGTTTCAATAATTTGCTCCAGATGTTGTCTTTTTGCCCGGCGTAAGTCGTTTTCATTATCAAAAAACAAATTCCAGTGATCCATACTAATTAATTCCATTGACATAGAGGCCAGTTCAGCCACTTCCGATGGTGGATGTTTGTAAGCATTCAGGCTTAGGTCTCTGGTGAGGAATGAATGGATCGCATGGCCTCCTTCGTGCAAAATAGTTACCATATCCCGCAAATTAGAAGTAGCATTCATAAAGATAAATGGAACGCCTATTTCATCCAGGGGATAGTTATACCCGCCCGGTGCTTTTCCTTTTCGTGATTCCAGATCCAGATGACCCATTTTTTTCATAATGGTGAGGCATTCTCCCAAAAAAGGATCGAGCCTTTTGAAACATTCAATGGTTTTGTTCATCAAATCTTCTCCGCTGATAAAGGGAACTAAGGCAGGCAAGTTGGAAATATCCACCTTTACATCCCAGGGACGAAGTGTTTCGAGTTGTAAAGCTTGTTTGCGTTCAGTAGCCAGATTATTCAGCAAGGGAACAACAGCCTGGGCAACAGCCTGGTGAAAAGCAAAACAATCTTCGGGAGTATAATCAAAGCGGCCCAGGGCAGCAAACATATAATCGCGGTAGTTAGCAAAGTCTGCATTAATGGCAAGCTGATGGCGTAATCCGACTAATTTATTGAAAAGCTCATCTAAGGAATCTTTATCCTGGTATCTTCTCTCCTGAATCTTCCTATATATATCTTCCCGTTTGGCCCGGTCGGTAGATTGCAGATAATCGGATGCCTGCTGAAGCGTGAGTTCCTTACCATCAATCTCCACAGTCATAGCTCCGGCAATAGCGCCATATTTGCGTTCTTCAGTTTGTAATTCTGTAATAATTGGAATGTTCTCTTCCCGGAAAATTTCAAATTCCTTTTTCAGACTTCTGACCAGAATATCAAATCCTTCTTCCTGAATATGCTGCAAATGAGTATTATTTAGCGCTTTTTCATTGAGAGAATTGGTTTCCGGGGCAATCTGAGGTTGTATATCAGTAATAAATTCATTCAGATGATTAACTAGTTGTTCATTGGCCGTATCGCAGGTCATTTTAATGTAGCGCCAGGCAAAATTCTCCGATAGATACGATTCCAGTTCACTGCGATCGCGAAACCAGCGTTGCAGGTCGGCGGCTGAACGGATTGATCGTTTGTTCAGGTTGTCGAAGAAGGGTTTTATACTTTCCCAATTGGTTAGCTGGAAGTTTTCTGGCAGGAACCTTCTGGGTTTCCGCTGAGGCACTTGTAATACTGGAGACGTATGTAGCATGAGTGTAAGATATTTAATATTCGATAGGTTGTTTGCTTATAAGATTTAAATACATCAAAAATATATAATAGTTTAGAATACTTTCTGCCTGGTCTTATCAGGTTATTTATCATATTCAGAGCATAGGCTTTATTATTTAAATATCCATCCTGCTACTGTTCCAAATCCGATAACTGTACAGCTAATAAGGACAATCAACAAACTAACGCATCCAATAGGAAGTAATTTGTCGGCTAATGTTGGCAGCTCTGATGCGTGTATCACATTGTTTCTTTCTTGTCGTGTGAGTTCCAGGTATTGAAGGAAAGTATCACTTTTACCGTCCACCCAGTCTTCTTCATAGCTCAGATGGTGTATATTTTTCTGCTCTGTTTCGCCTCTACTTTTTCTTCAATGGTTATATAGGCTTGAGTCAAATCCTGCAAGAATTGCAAAATCCCCTCTTTGTTTGCTTTAATAAAACTTTCATCCAGGCCACCACCATACTGAAATATTCCAAAATAGGCTTTCTGCTTATTATCCTTCCTCTTCAAGTAATCTAAAAATTCTCGTATCTCCTTATCCACAATATCTGTTTGATTTTTTTAGAACGTATAATGCTTGTTTTCAAGATTTTAAAAATAAAAATTTCTAAAATCTGTTGACATTGAGTTGTCAGTACTAGGTAGTTTATTATTGCTATCCCCGGCAAATATTCTATTATGACGATTATTCAAACGTTGTTACAAGAAATGAATCAGGAAACTCAAACTACCCGTAAAATGCTTAAATGCGTACCAGAAGGCAAATATGATTGGCTACAAATGTAACTGAATTACCTTCCAGGGTATCTATGACACTTACAACCGATGAACTGAACTTTGCAAGTACTCTATATCAACCAGTCCAGATAGATAATAATACCAGCTTGCTTAATTATTTTGAGCTGTCCCTGGCATAAGGTAAAGAAGAATTAAGCCAAGCGCAGGAAAACCAGCTTTCCCAGCTCTGGACTTTGCGTAATGGTGATGGAATATACAGTACTTCTGCAAAAACAGAAGTAATCCGAATGAGCTATTATCAGATTGTTCATCACCGGGCACAATTAGGCGTATAGTTGTGCTTAATATACTGATACCTGGAAGTTATAGTCCGAGTGGGGGTGAAATGAATGTTAATTAACTTAAAAAGGATGGGCTCTAAGCCCATCCTTTTTATGCTTATATGGAAATCTTTTGCTGAGGAGCCGGTTGCGTCTCATCCATCTGCAATTTTGACCACAATTTAATTAATATGAAGGAAGTAATAGCTACCCCAACCGTCAACAAGGAGGCAAGTCCATAGTTGCCATAAATCCAGTTACCCACGGCAAACAATGCGAAATACACCAGTAATGTTCCTATGAGCATACATAATATTCCTACAGGTACATCCCATCCCTTTGAATTCGCCGTTTCTAAAGGCTCGTTATCCTTTTGTGCCTCCTCTACTACTTTTTGCCAGCCAGGTCCGCCAGGTTTTACCAATTTATAGAAACTCCGCAAGGTTGCAGTATCAGTAGGTCTTGTTAGAAAAGTAACGATAATCCAGCCAACAGTTGTAATACCTACGCCCAGCAATAATTTGCTCACATTACCAATAGGGGCAAATCCTAATGCTGGGTGAATCAGCTCCAGATAAAGCGCCACCAGAAAAGAAATCGCCATTGCTGCCATTTCACTATAAGCATTGATACGCCACCAGAACCAGCGCAAAATAAATATCAGTCCGGTACCGGCTCCCACTTGCAAGAGAATATTAAAAGCTTGTAACGCATTTTCCAGAACCAGGGCAAACAGGCAGGTAAGCACCATCAGTATTACTGTTGACCACCGGCCTACAGCTACCAGCTGTTTTTCACTGGCCTGAGGATTAATAAAGCGCTGATAAAAGTCATTTACAATATAAGAAGATCCCCAGTTTACCTGTGTTGAAATGGTAGACATAAAAGCTGCGATCAAAGAAGCCACTACCAGTCCTATTAAGCCGCTAGGCAAAAAGCTAAGCATAGCCGGGTAAGCAAAATCATGCCGGATAAGCTGAGGTGCCACATTGGGGAACGCTTGTTGAATAGAGGGTATATCCGGAAAAACGATCAGGGAGGCGAGCGCTACTATAATCCAAGGCCAGGGACGTAAGGCGTAATGAGCCACATTAAAAAACAGGGTAGCTGCAATCGCACCTTTCTCATTTTTTGCCGATAACATCCGTTGTGCAATATAGCCGCCACCGCCTGGTTCGGCACCAGGATACCATACACTCCACCATTGTACGGCCAGTGGCAGAATGAGTAATGTAATCAGTGCATCAGAATCCGCAAAATCCGGCAACATAGATAATTTAGGACTTACAGCGCTATGTGAAAGTAAATTTTGTAATCCTCCTACTTGTGGCAGATCCAGCAAGTAGTAAGCCGCCCAGAAGGAGCCTAGCATGGCAATAAAGAACTGGAAAAAGTCAGTAAGCAATACCCCTTTAAATCCGCCAATGGTACTGTATACCGCTGTAATCGCCATAGAAATAACCAGAGTTTGCACGGCAGGCCATTGCAACATTACTGCTCCAATCTTGGTAAGCGCCAGACTTACAGTTGCCATTACCATAATATTAAAAAATACACCCAGGTAAATAGCCCTGAATCCCCGAAGGAAGGCAGCCATTTTACCACTGTAGCGGATTTCATAAAATTCTAAATCAGTAAGTACCTGGGTGCGTCGCCAGAGTTTGGCATATATAAATACGGTAAGCATTCCAGTCAGCAAAAATGCCCACCATGCCCAGTTACCGGCTACTCCATTTTGCCGGACAATATCAGTTACCAGGTTTGGAGTGTCGCAGGAGAAAGTAGTAGCCACCATAGAAACCCCAAGTAGCCACCAGGGCATATTCCGTCCGGAGAGAAAGAATTCAGACGCACTTTTACCAGCACTTTTAGCCGCATACAAGCCGATTAGTAATGAAATGATAAAAAATGCAAATACAATAATCCAGTCGAGGGTACTTAATAACATGGGATAAAATTTGAAAGTGGTTTATTAATTAAACAATAAGCTAAATTATGTTCAGATACTTTTAGTTATTTCATCAGTAAATCTTTTCAAGATAGTAAATATTCATAGTAAAAAGCTAAACTTGCAAACAGTAAATCGATGTTTAGTCAGGGCAGTGCTAATTTTTAGAGATTGTCGCAATCGTATCGGTCTCAGAATCGTATAATTATAATCAGGCACTCATTTAAACAGATAGTAAACAAAAAACAGGTTATACTCATCATCTGGTTTAAGTATTGATCATTTCATAAAGAAGATAAATGTATAACTACTTGCAAATCACCATTAATTCAGACAGATAGGAATATGCTGGAGGATAATTACAGGCATAGAGGCATGCGAAAAGCATTGATACGCACACTGGCAGAGAAAGGCATTACTCATCCTGAAGTACTGCGGGTGATGGAGAAAGTACCCCGCCATTTTTTCTTTGAAAAAGCCTTTCTGGAACATGCCTACCAGGATAAAGCTTTTCCCATCGGTGAAGGGCAAACAATTTCACAACCCTATACCGTTGCTTTTCAAACGCAATTGTTAGCACCCAAACCAGGCGACAAAGTATTTGAAATTGGCACCGGTTCGGGTTACCAGGCAGCTATTCTGGCTGAAATGGGCGTAAAATTGTTTACGGTTGAATTTAATCGCCATCTGTACACAAGAGCTAGTCAGCTATTACTAACACAGCTTCGTTACAATATAAAAATGTATTGCGGCGATGGCTCGGTAGGTTTACCAGTATATGCACCTTTTGATAAAATTATAGTAACAGCCGGTGCGCCTGCTGTACCAAAAAACCTGGTAGATCAGTTAAAAATAGGTGGAGTCCTTATAATTCCCGTAGGCAATAATGAAAAGCAACAAATGCTAAGAATTACCCGGGCAGAGGATAACAAAATTATTAAAGAAACGTTTCAAATATTTAGTTTTGTGCCTTTACTGGGCAAAAATGGATGGAAATAAAATTTGCTTTCGTATGTATATTAAATTATTTTTGTGTAGGTTGTCCAAGTAACGACTGTATCTTATGATAAAACACAAACGCTACTCTATTTTTCTGGCTTTTCTTGTAATGTTTCTGCTTCCGGCGGCAGTTATGGCGCAGCGTGGACCATTAAGAAATTCCCGTTTATATAAAGGACAGAGCAATTATGGCATCATGAGGGTAACAGCCGGTACGGGTACTTCAACGTATTACGGCGACCTGTGTGAATCAGGAGATTGCCTCAAAGCCCGGCCTCAGTTCAATGTTGGATTTAACTACAGATTTACCGGCAGGTTTACAGTTAGAGGCGAATTATCCTATAATAGACTGTATAGTACAGATAAGGGAGGTAAAAATGCCCGTAGAAATCTATCTTTCAGATCCGGTAATCCTGAGATCCATGTAGCTGGTGTATTTGATATATTTCCCCATACTAAATTCTATAATCAGCGCCAGTTAGTACGTCCCTATGCTTTTGCAGGTATTGGCTTAACATATATTAGTCCAAGAGCTGAACTCAATGGAAAATGGCATAGTCTGGCTCCGCTTGAGACAGAAGGCATAGCTTATAAGCGTTTGCAACCTGTGATTCCTTATGGAGGTGGTGTTACATTTAAAGTAAATCCATATTTAGATTTTAGCGTGGAAGTTGGATACCGGCTTACTTTCTCCGACTATCTGGATGATGTAAGTACTACTTTTGTTAGAAACTCCAGTATTGATGGAATAGGGGCTGCCTTAGCCGACCGTTCGCAAGAAGTTGGAGTTAAACCATACGATACAGATGATGGCATTCACTGGAAAGAAGGGCATAAAAGAGGAAATCCAGGCAATAATGATGGATATGTAAATGTGGGTTTCAAACTGGAGTATACGCTAAACCCGGTGATAAGACCTAAACTCAACGTATTTGGCCAGCCTCGTAAACCCCGTTTCTTGAGTCCAAAGAAAATGAGCATATCCGGTAAAAGAAAACCCAGATAATTTATCTCAACAATATTTAGCATAAAAAGCAACCTGCGTTTGGTTGCTTTTTGTGTATAATAGAGCTGTTAAAATAATCACCCTCAATAATTATTCTTTTCATTCCTAAAATTTAGGATAATACGACACACATGGTTCTCCAGAAATTTGTAAAAGATTCACTTACCACCATGACCGAACTGGTGCTGCCCAATGATACCAATACGTTGAATAACCTGATGGGAGGAAAAATGATGCATTGGATGGACATTGTTTCAGCCATTGCAGCGCAAAAACATTCTAACCGGATTGTAGTAACTGCTTCTGTGGATAATGTTTCTTTTGCCCAACCTATTAAACTGGGTAATGTAGTTACCTTGCGCGCCCAAGTTACCAGGGCATTTACTTCTTCTATGGAAGTATTTATTGAAGTTTGGGGGGAAGACATTCCGGCCGGACAACGGTACATAAGTAATAAGGCTTTTTTTACTTTTGTAGCCATGGATCAGAATGGTAAGCCAGCCCATGTGCCGGAAGTGGTACCTGAAACGGAAGAAGAAAAAGCGTTATATGCGAGTGCACTTCGGAGGCGTCAGCTTAGGCTGGTTCTGGCCGGACGTATGAAACCCCATGATGCCAGTGAACTAAAAGCTTTATTTGAACTGGAAAATCCTGAAGTATAACTAATAGTAAAATAGTGGTACTTCACCATTTGCAGTAAATACAAAAGGGCAAGACGAAAATCTTGCCCTTTTTACCTTTTTATACTGTCTGCTTGTATTCTATGCTTTTACCACAATGAATTAAGCAATTTTCTTTTTCAACTCAGCATCGCTGCTTATTCCCCTGTCTATGATCTGACGGGCTTGCTTGTAGGTATTTACAAAGTTTTTATCCTTTATTAAGCCTTCAATCAGGTCATCGAGTTTGTCGATTTCAGTACGGGCGCCTTCCAGCAGAAGGGATATATTTGCTGTTGCCGTTACTCTTTCACTGGCAATACTATCACGTTGCGCAGAAAGAGGTTTTAGCGTATCAATCGCTTCCTGAAGTTCAGTCAGATTTTCTTCGGTTACTAAAAAATCTTTCAGATCCGAAAAATGCTCTTTTCCCTTATTATGAATAGTCTGACAACGGTTAATAATTTGTATTTCCGGCCCTCTCCTGATTTCACTCTCAGAATAGTTGATAGCGTATAATAAGGCTTTATTATTATTGATCTTGGCGTAGGATCTTATTTTTAGTAACAAGGCATAGGCTAGATCACACATATGTTGCATCTGGCCATCTTTGTCCTGCGTATAACCAACAGTAGTGCGTTCGGCCTGGGTAAGACTTTGCTGATGAAGCGCTGCTACAAATGTGCGGAGAGAAAAAATAACCTTAGTAAGCGGAGCAGAAGTATTCCACAAAGTAGGCCGGGTGTCCAAATGTGCCAGCACAGCTTTGAACATAGTTAAAGAGTTGAGTTGACGCTGATTCATGATATATAAAGTTTAAACTGTAGACAATTTTCGACTATATATTCTCTTTAAAATTAGTTAGTTACCTTACGGAAACAGGTAAAATCCCTGGTTATTCAAAATTCTATGTCAGGTTTGGTTTGTATTTATAATTTTTCCGGCTTAAAACATAAGGAATTGAATAAGAAAATGCTAAAACCGCATCCATTCATTAAATAGAAGAACTTAAATACACCATCAATAGGTTATTGATGGCCAGAGCAAGTAGGTACAAGCCAAAACCATCAGGTAAACTGCCAGAACGTCAATGTAAGCAAGCAGAACAGCAATGTACGCTGCCAGAACAGGCCTGTAAGCAACCACAACGGAATAGAAATTATCGGGAACAGTTATTTGAAATAGCAGAACAATGAAGGAAGACGATAGAACAAGCCTGTAAACTGACAGAACAATTGTGTTAGCTTGGCAGACAATACCTTAAATATTTGCAGAGAGACTGTGTTTGCGTGCGGATGTAAGATTATAGGGACTTTTAATTCACTTTAGGCGCAACATTCGTATCTCAGATGGATATCAGATTATTGCTGGTATCAAGAAAATGTACGACTTTATAAGATTGGCTTTACAATTTCTGAATGTACAACTACCTGATCGCCAATGCTGATGGTGCCTCCCTGTATAATTCTGGCAGTAATGCCTCCATGTCCTCGCATTGCATTATAGCCTCCTTCACCTAGCACTTCTTCCATCCGGGAACAGGGATGACATAAGCCAGTCATTTCCAGTAAGGCAGATCCCACAAAAAACTGTTTGTCTTTCAAAGCCAGCAGATTCAAGCCCTTTATTACAATATTCCTTCTGACCAAAGCCGGATTTACTTCTGACATTCCCAGAAAAGATGCCATGCTTGCCAGGTGTTCTGCCTGAATAAGTGTAACATGCCTGGTGCTGCTAGCCATTCCTTTATAATGATCTCCTGCTAATCCTTTTGCCTGAATAACTTCTACTTGCTCAACAGCTGTAACTGGCATTCCACGACCCGAACGGATTCCAATCCAGGTAACGATTCCAGGATGAGGTAATTTGGTGAGTAACTCACCAATCTTGGCACCAGCTATTTTTTCAGGCATAGGATAACAGAATTTACAGATAATTTATATTATGCATTTTCAGCATTCCATTCTTTGATTTGTTTTTCCGAAGGCAGAAATACAGTAAGTATCCCCAGCGCAGGCAGAAATCCGCAAAGAACCATGATAAACTTAAGTCCCATCACATCAGCCAGACCACCTAACGCAATAGCACCCACCGCTGCCATCCCAAAGGAAAGGCCAAATACCATTCCTGAGATCATTCCCACCTTGCCAGGAATCAGTTCAAGGGCATATACGAGTGTTACTGAAAAACTGGATACAACCACAAAACCATTCAGTAGCAACAAAGGATAGGTCCAGGCAAGGCTAACATGAGGGAGTATAATGGACAAGGGGGCAGAGGCAATCATGGAATATAGGATTACATTTTTCTTTCCAAACCTGTCGGATAAAGGACCACCAGATAATATACCCACGGCCGCTGCCACCAGATACAGAAATACATAGAACTGGGCATCTTTTATACTTAGCCCATAATTTTCTATCAGGTAAAAGGCGTAAAAGTTTGTAATCCCTGCCCCATAGAATGCTCGTACGAATACTAGAAATACGATCAGAAACAAGGCAAACCCAACTTTTTTGTTTCTGCTTTTATTTGTAGCGGTAACCGTACGTTCTTTTCTAACTGGAAATTCGTAAACCAGTAATTGCTGGCGGTACCAGCTGGCAATATACATCAGCAAGATAATGGCTATTGCTGCAATTACTGTGAACCAGATGGCTCCAAACTGACCCAGAGGCACAAATATCAGGATAGTCATAATAGGAGCCAGAGATTGCCCGGCATTTCCTCCTACCTGAAAAATAGACTGAGACAAGCCTCTTCTCTGCCCGGCAGCCATTACCACTACTCTGGAAGCTTCCGGATGAAAAACAGCAGAGCCAATCCCTACCAGGGTTACTGAAAGAATAATAAGTCCTAAACTAAAGGAGAAGGCTAATCCAAGCATACCGGCTAGGGTAAATGCCATGCCGATGGGCAGCAGATAAGGTAAAGGTTTGGAATCTGTATACCAGCCAATTACCGGTTGCATAATGGAGGCTACAAAATTATTTGCAAAGGCAATACAGCCTAGTTCAAAATAAGTGAGATGAAGCGTTTGCTGGATAATGGGAAAAATCGCCGGAATTACCGACTGAATAGAATCATTGAGCAGATGTACCAGGCTGATGGTAAGCAAAACCGGGTACAAGGTTGAGGTCGCTGAAAGAGAAGCCGTTTTTAACTGATTCATTCCTGTAATTCTATACAAAACCCTCGCAAAAACAGAAAGCCTTGAAAAAACAAAAGTGGTACATTTTTATCTTTTCTTAACAGCAGCAATGCAAGAAAAGTTGAAAATATATGAATGATACTACATTTTCATTTCTAAGTGATATAGCACTTGTTATAGCTGGGCACAACGTACTGATCAGCTTATTTTCAGCGCACCTCTATCATTTACGGGACCAGTACATTCAGGCTATTCGGCCTAACCTTAACTGTCAGTGTTTCCTCCATTAAACAAGGCTCTCCATCAATATGAACCGGCGCAGGTGCTTTTCTTTCTACACGTACAGATGGAGCCCTCCAGATATGCATATATGCCGACCCATCAATAGTGCGGTTGAATAGTTTTACTCCCATATTTATTGCCTGTACTGCCGGAAACGGACGCAGTAAACAAACATCTATTAATCCATCTTGCATACTTGCTTTAGGAGCTATATACGCATTATTTCCATATTGGGCTGCGTTTGCAAAACTGATCAGAAATGCTTTTTTTTCTATCCATTTGCCATCAATCTGTAAGCGGTAGGTTTCCGGCTGATAGTTGGCATATTCCCATAAAGTAGTCTGTACATAGGTCTGAAAGCCTCTTTTTTTCTGCATAGAAAAACACTGCCCAATGTGGGCATCAAAACCTACTCCGGCCGTGCAAAAGAAAGGCCGGTCATTTAAAGTACAGGAATCTATGCAGATTTTTTTTCCTTCTACCAGCAGGCGCAGCGCACTCATGGCGGCCAGAGGAATATTCAAATCCCGGGCTAGTCCATTACCTGAGCCCATGGGAATAATGCCGAGCGTACTGGAAGTATATAACAGACTTTGTGCTACTTCATTCATGGTGCCATCACCTCCAACCGCTACTACATATTCAATGCCTTCTGCGGCAGCTTTTGCGGATAACTCAATGGCATGCCCTCCTGCTTTTGTAAATTCGATCTGGTAATCGAAATATTCAGCAGGTACATTTGCCCGGATTAGTTCTTGAATCCCTGTTTTAGAACGAGTGCCCGAACGGGGATTCACAATAAATAAAACCCTCTTTTTTGAAGAAACCGTGTGCAAAGCCTTCAAGTGAATGAAATGAATGATAGAATCTTATGCAACTTACTCTTTTACGTCTACGGATACAATACATGTATATTTCTTCATAAGTTCTCAATCAATGATTGTGTAATTTTTTCTGTAAACTCTCTAAGTTTAGCTTTTTATAATAAACTTTACGCTTTCATTTGTAAAACTGATGTGTTTGTCTTCTCTATATGCAATTGTTCTTTAAGATACTTTTCAAAGACATATACCACCTGCTGGCTACCAGAAATAGCCGGGAGTTTTTACGGCTGGCTTTTTTGCATGGAGATGCGCCAAGGTATCAGTTGCGAAAGGTAAGTTTCCTGGGATACCGTTTTCAGGTACCCGATGGATTGTCGTTTTTATGGCAGTTTAAAGAAATATTCACCGACGAAGCCTATAAATTTCATGCCAGCCATACCATTCCTGTGATTTATGATTGCGGTGCCAACGTGGGCACCAGTTGTCTGTATTTTAAACGTTTATATCCACAAGCGAAAATACGTGCTTTTGAAGCAGATCCTCAGATTGCCCAATTGTTGGAAAAGAACCTGCAAGCCAATGGCATTACTGATGTATCTGTTGTAAGCAAAGCAGTCTGGATAGATGAGCAGGGAATAGAGATTGGTCTGGAAGGAGCAGATGGGGCATCGGTATTCAGCCAGGGAAAGAAAATTACAATTCCATCGGTGCGTCTCAGCCAGGAACTGCAAACCGAACCTTATATTGACATGCTTAAAATTGATATTGAAGGGGCAGAAACAGCTGTGCTGGAAGATTGTAAAGATAGTTTGAATCAGGTTGGGCATATTTTTATTGAATACCATGCCTACTTACATCAGCCGCAGGATCTGGATAAGATTTTACACATTCTTACACAGAATAATTTCAGGTATTTTATCCGTGATGCCCAGGACCGGAAAAGTCCGTTTGTAGCGTACTACTATAAAAATAATAACGGAATGGACTTACAATTAAATATTTTTGCCTACCGGGTAAAATGACTATGAAAACTTATAGTTTTGACCTACCCAATATTTTAACTTACTGGCTTAAGCAGCGTATGTATTTATAAAATAGCTATTTTTTAATGTATCTGGCAAACAGCATTGCCTGTTCACTTTAGCTCAACATGATTTTATACAGCATCACTATTAATATAGACCACCAGGTACATGAAGAGTGGCTCACCTGGATAAAAAATGAACATATTCCTGATATGCTGGCTACCGGCTTGTTTGTGGAGAATAAAGTGCTTCGTTTGCTCAATGAATTTGATAATGGGGGCATTACTTATTCTTTCCAGTATTATCTCAACAGTATGGAAGATTACATACGGTATGAAACCGAACATGCCTCCCGCTTACAAGATGAGCATATAAAAAAATTCAGGGATAGATTTGTAACATTCCAGACCTTGCTCGAAGTGGTAGAATAGCAAACCCTGAAACAATAGATATTATGTAATACCATTGTTTCAGGGTGAAGTTTTTTAGAAAAAGGTTAGCAATTATTGCCATCAATATCGCAGGCATCTCCTTCAGCACTCACCGCTACTTCTGAGCCAATCTGTTCAAAAACTTGTACAAAAGCATCTAAAGGCTGGGCACCAGAAATACCATAGGTGTTATTTACAATGTAGAACGGTACGCCAGTAATCCCCAGTTTCTGCAATTCTTGTTCTGCTAATGCAATCTGTAGCAAACCTTCTTCACTGGCCAATAGTTTACTTGTTTTTTCTCTATCCAGCCCCACCTGAACGGCTACTGCAAGCATGTTTTCACGCTTGGACAGATCGATGCCATCCGTAAAATAGGCTTTGAATAAGGCTTCTACCATTTCTACCTGTTTGCCTTCCTGATTAGCTAATTGTACGAGCCGGTGGGCATTTCGGGTATTGGGTGAAACCTGCTGTTTGTCATAGTGAAAAGAGATGTCTTCCTGAGCCGCTACCTGGGTTACTTGCCTGGTCAATTGATGGTAACGTTCTGTGCTGCCAAATTTTTTGATCAGGTATTCCTGTTGCTTAACACCTTCAATGGGCATAGCCGGATTGAGTTCAAACGGATGGTATTCGAGAACAAAATCAAATTTATCTGAAAGTTTGTCCAGGGCTCTTTCCAGTCTGCGTTTGCCTATATAACACCAGGGACATACTATATCGGAGACAATATCAATTCTAATGGTTGGTTTATTCATATCGGTTTAGCTTTATTTTCTAAACAGGTATTTACCAATAATTGTTCGCCAGAAGGCCATTGGCATATGGCGATTAATCAATAATAGATATATCTGTTCTGAGAACTTAATATGTACCAATGACTAATGTACAATGCCCGATAATTATCTCACACTGGATTTTTCGGGATGTTTGGCAGTAATGCCGCGGTAAAAACTTTTAATTTCTTCAATGTCTTTCTGGTAATTTCCGGAAGGATAATAGAATTTTGCGATGCCTGCTTCTTTTTTGCCATAATCTAGATAAGACAGGGCGATAGGAACATTGGCTCCTAGAGCTACATGATAAAATCCGGATTTCCAGTCTTTAACATAGCCTCTGGTTCCTTCCGGCGGAATTAGTAACACAAGTTGATTGTGTTCCTGGAACAGGGAAATCATCTGGTCTACCATACCAGTATGTTTAGAGCGGTCTACAGCCATTCCTCCAAAAAAACGCATTATAATACCCAGTGGGAATTTAAAAAGTTCTTTTTTGGCCAGGTAATTTACTTTTACTCTCAATAGAATTAATGCCGCCATAGCAATGGGAAAATCCCAGTTACTGGTGTGCGGTGCTCCGATCATTACGTATTTTTTTACGTGCGGTGGAATGGTTTTAACAGCTCTCCAGCCGATAAGCCAATAGTAAAATTTTGCAATAAGTAGCAGCATGTATCTTCTACAAAGAGTTTTAACCTGTTAGGAAGCAAATAATCTGTTGAAATGCCCAAATTACAGATTAAAACTCAATAAATACAGTGCGAAAAATTTAGTCTCTGGTCTTTTGTCTTTGCAGGAAGCTATAAAACCAGCATGTAAGGGGATGAAAGATCGGTTTGAGTTGATGAATGAATAAAATGCTTTCCAAAACTAATTCTCAAACTGTTGATAACAAAAGCCATGAGGTTGGTGACTAACGACTATATGAGGTTTTTTTCGCGGATTTCAAGTAGATGGTCTGTAATGCCCATGGTAAATGCGTATCCGATTTCAAAGATTTCTCTTGCTTTTTTGCTGTCGAAAGTAGTAAAACGATTAAGCGTTGGAGGCTCAATTAATAGATTACATTTTCCGATTCGTTCCTTAATATTGCTCTGAATGGCCAGCAATAAACTTCTTTCCATTACCGCCCGCATAGAAGTAAGCTGCATTTGCAGGTTAATCGGATTTGTATGCACACCAATAATAAAATCACATTTACCTAAGAGAGGTTCTACTGGAAGATTATTGAGGATACCGCCATCAATATACATTTTTCCATTAATCTGCAGTGGTTCGAAAACAATTGGAATACAGCAGGAAGCCATAATGGGTTTGATCAATGGGCCTTTATCGAAAAATACTGTTTTGCCGTTTTGAATATCTGCCGTACATACCGTAAGCGGAATCTGTAATTTCTCAAAGGAATCTGGCAAATACAGGTCATATAATTTTTCTACCCGTTCCATTTTTAGCAAGCCCATCAATTTTATAGAGGGACGTAAAAACCGGTATAGTTTGGTAGAAATAAATATCTCCAGAATCTTATCCGGCTTGTATCCGGCGGCAATCAATGCACCGGCAACCGCACCCGCACTCACCCCAGAAATCGCCTGAATTTTAAATCCATTTTCCTGCAAGCCCTTAATCACACCCAGATGTGCAAACCCTCTGGCTCCGCCACCTGATAAAACTAATCCTACATTCATGTAAAATATCTATTACGCTGGTATTGAAACAACGACAAGCCTATCCGCAAGATTGCTTGTGAGCCATATACAGTTCTCTAACAAACAACAAGCCATTCAGATTGAAATTTAGATATTTAACCTCTAAGACAAGATGTATTTCAGGAAGGGATTCTGACTAATGTACCATTTCTTTCAACTTCCCTTTTCTGTGCATACGAATGCCTTTCTCCGTAACAGATACTGTAGCACATTCGTGATAGGGATCGTGCTCAAAAAAAAGCAGGTAGTTTTCTTGTGCAGCTTGATTAAGGAATTGTGTTTTTTCTTCCATCGTCAAGAGTGGCCTGGTATCATAACCCATCACATAGGGAATGGGAATGTGGCTGCTGGAAGGAATAAGATCAGCTACAAATACGATAGTCTGGTTATTATAGCGTATACGTGGGAGCATCATTTTTTCGGTATGCCCGTCTACAAATATGAAATCTATATTGGAAAAAGGCGAAGGAGTACCCGGCTTTATAAATTGCAAATGCCCGCTTTCCTGCATCGGCAATAGATTTTCTTTCAGAAAACTTGCTTTCTCTCTGGGATTGGGTTGAGTAGCCCATTGCCAGTGCGCTGAATTGGTCCAGTATCGGGCGTTTTTAAAGGTAAGTTCCAGACCTGATCGATTAGTATTGTACTGAGTGCCACCTCCACAGTGATCGAAATGCAGGTGGGTGAGTACCATATCGGTAATGTCATTCGGCGAAAAACCTGCCTTACGAATAGAACTTAAAAGGTCAGCGTCACCATGCAGGTAATAATAGCTCAGGAATTTTGCATCTTGTTTGGTACCTATGCCGTTGTCTATAAGAATAAGCTGGTTACCATCCTCTATTAACAAGCAACGCATAGCCCAGGTACACATATTATTCTCATCAGCCGGATTGGTTTTCTTCCAGATGGTTTTAGGCACTACTCCAAACATAGCTCCTCCATCCAGTTTAAACAAACCAGTATCAATTACGTGCAGGTTCATATAAAGTAATTTTAATGAGAAATTGAATGCATGAGGGGAAAATACTTGTATGTATTCAATAAATCAATATTATTACATGAAATCAGGAGAATTAGTTATAAAAGTCTGACCAGGAGAAATCGATCAGGAAATGATGGTACTATTTGCCAGTGCCAGATGCAGGATAGGAAAAGGCTTACCCAGACCATCTGTTTCGGAACGGTTTACGACTTTAAAGCCAGTGTGCAAATAAAATCCTAGCGCTTGCTCATTCTGTTCATTCACATCTACTTCGGTTGCCTGGAGGTGCTGGATGGCATAAGTAATCAATTTTTTACCAATCCCTTTTCCCATGGCTTCCGGATGGATAAACAGCATTTCAATTTTATTTCCCGCAATACCTAAAAAGCCTGTTATTTGCTGCTTCTCATTTCGGATACAGAATAGATAAACATGCCATAAATACTCATTCAGGATCAGCGGTTTGAAATATTGGATGTCTTTTTCCTGCAAAAAATGATGAGTAGCCCGTACAGATGCTTCCCATACTTCAGTTATCTCCTGAAAATCGGAAGAATGGGCTTTTGCTATGTCTGTATTCAATTCAGCGTGAGTCATAGGGTTGATAAACGTTCATATTTATCAAAATAATTGCCCTCTTATTATCTCTACTCTACAAAAACACCCATGGAGCAAAACTTATCTATCCGCATATTGATGCGTTCCTGAGGCGTAAGCTGATTGAGAATATCCAGGTTCCGGATAATTTCCTGTTTGATAGTTTGGGACATACGTACCGGATCAATATGAGCACCACCCAGAGGTTCGTCGATAATGCCATCTACCAGTTTGAAGTGGAACATGTCTTCAGCGGTAAGTTTTAAAGCTTCGGCAGCTTGTTCTTTGTACTCCCAGCTGCGCCAGAGAATAGAAGAACAGGATTCAGGAGAAATAACTGAATACCAGGTATTTTCCAGCATCAGCACTTTATCGCCAATTGCAATTCCTAAAGCACCGCCAGAAGCACCTTCGCCAATAATAATGCAAATCACTGGTACTTTCAGCATAAACATTTCCTTCAGATTACGGGCAATGGCTTCACCTTGTCCGCGTTCTTCGGCTTCGATGCCAGGATAGGCGCCAGGCGTATCAATCAGGGTAACGATAGGTTTATTGAATTTTTCGGCCATTTTCATCAGGCGGAGTGCTTTCCGGTATCCTTCAGGATTGGCCATGCCAAAGTTGCGTTGCTGACGCTGTTTGGTATTTCGTCCTTTCTGCTGTCCGATAAACATAACAGTCTGCCCATCGATACTGCCAAAGCCACCTACCATTGCTTTATCATCTCTCACAGTACGGTCGCCAAAGAGTTCAATAAACTGGTCGGTGATATTATATATATAATCCAGGGTATAAGGCCTGTCGCCATGCCGGGAAAGCTGAACTCTTTGCCAGCGGGTGAGATTCTGATAGGTTTCCTTTTTTAACTTGACAATGCTTTCTTCCAGAAATTTTACAGCCATTTGTACATCCACGTTCTTATCTACTGCAAGCTGTTTCATATCTGCTAGTTTTGCTTCTAACTCCGCAATAGGTTTCTCAAAATCCAATAGCATTTTTAACGATTTAGTAAAACAAAATTAATCGTGCAAATTTAGAAGTTTAATCAAAATATCCTTATTAATTTTAGAAAGAGCTTAAAGTTTAAATCACTCTTTTAGAATAAGGGTTTAAGCGATGCAGTAAACAAAGTTTGGATATAATTAATCCAATAAATAAATCTGACGAGAATATATAGAAATGATGTTGGATAAAAAGTTAAGTATATATCTGATTTTAGTGGCATTAGTACTGAGTCAATCTTGTTGTTTAGAGTCAAGTCAAGAAGTTAGCTATCGTATAAGAAATAATTCCAGCGATACACTTACCATTAAGTTTGGAGGATACAATACATTTTATCCGGCTCCTGACTCAGTTATGCTTGCTCCGGGTGAGGATTTTTGGGCGGCAGATGGAGGTTTTGGAAAGCGGCTTAGCTGGGATTGCAGTTCTGATTTTACTCAAGATAGTATTGAGTATCGTCTTTCAGGTGGTGCCACCTTGACCAAGCAACTGCATTTATCAAGCAGTTGGCAAAAGTCGAGTGATATGAATCTTTGTGATGCGCAATGGACTTGTAGTTGTATTATTGAACAAAAAGATATACAGTAGGGACTACTAATACCATATCGAATCAGTTTCATTTATATATAACCTATTGAGCCACTACAGTGTCAATATGTTCAATAATATTTACTAAACTTCGTTTCCTTCAAAACTCTTTATCCATGTTACGCCGATTCTTGTCTAGAACAGTATTTATACTTCTATTTCTCCCTCTTAGCTTTACAGCCTGCAAGAAAGACGACCAGCAGATGATTCCTGGAAAAGTAACTTTGCAATTCAATCCGGTGGTAGATGGGCAGGATCTGGTGCTGGACGATCAGGAATTCACCAATTCCGCCGGCAATAAGTATAAGGTAGAAAAATTGAAGTATTATGTAAGCAAACTTAAATTAACCAGATCGGATGGTTCAATTGTAGAATTTCCGGATGGGTACTTCCTAATCGAAGAAACCAGTTTATCTAACCGCCGTGAAATAAGCCTGGAGAATGTACCGGCCGGAAATTATTCTTCCTTTTCTTTTGCCATTGGTGTAGATAGTGCACGAAATTTTTCCACAGAAATGGTAGGTGATCTCAACCCCAACAATGATATGGCCTGGAACTGGGTATCGGGCTATAAATTTTTTATGCTCGAAGGAAAATTCACCACTGCAGCTAATGCCACCGATGCTATGGTATTTCATATTGGCGGTAACCGTTCTTACCGCACTATTGGCCTCAGTACATCGTCCACCGGTGGGCTTGCTGCAATCCAGATCAAAGCAAACAGCAATACGATTATTGAACTGAATGCGGATATAAATAAACTTTTTAACGCAACAACCACTATTGATCTTAATACAATTAATGCCATTATGCAGCCTGGTGAGGAGGCAGATAAGATTGCAAATAACTATGCTACTGGTATGTTTACTTTAAAAAACGTCCGGTTAGAATAATCGGGCATGAGCTTGCGATAGTTAAGTTTATTATCTAAACCTTTGAATTAGTCTGATATATTGATATTGGAGGTAGTTTTAATTTATCCAAAGATTTTCTTCTTTAATTATTTTCCATTGCCCGTTTACTTTTCTACAGATAATAATATCGCCTCTGCCCATTAACCAATCCCCTCGTATACTTCTTTCTACAATAGCAATTTGTTTACTCTTATTAAAGACTGGTTTGGAAAATCCGAGCTTACCAGATGTGCCAAACTTCTTTCTATATTCCTGCCAGTAATCTGTTGTGTCATTTCTAGATATTTGGTTTAAATCATTAGGCGTTAAAAGCCAGTTGTTATTTAATCTTTGATTATCCCACAGATATACTGTCTTATCTAATTGATCAAGCAGGTATTGCCTATCTTGGTTAGAAGCAATACTATCTTCTATAGCTTCAATAACTTCTCTTAATGTAGAGCTATGTACATGGGCAAAGCAAATAATTTTGGTTAATTCTAAAGAGTCTGTTATAGCTGAATTGGATTCGATGAAGACTGTATTCATTAATTCATACACATAATCTTCCCTGATGATAGGATACTTTCGCTTTAGCGTATTATAATCTGAATTCCAATATCTTCCATAATTTATTAAGAACACAACAAACAAAATCACAATACATAGTCCACCACCCACTACATAAAAACTTTGTATCCCTAATTGCTTAATTTTTTTGTGTTTCATTATTTCCTCCTATAGTCACCAATACTCAAATAAAGATAAGTAATTCCATTCTGTACTTACAATGAATAACTAGTAATGCGATTGGGTAGCAGTTCACAACTTCACTTTCTTTTTACCATAAACATCTTTCCTTTTTCGTTGGTAATCACAAAATCAGTGTCATTTACATAGACCAGTGCTTCTGCCTGACCCCTGGGAAGACGTATACACAAATTGGGATGGGTGAGTAGATTTTCGCCTGGCTTCACTTCAAATATAAATATCTTCCCATAGGTAAGCACAGCCATTTCCGTTTGGGATGGATTCATATCAGCCGCCGTTACCTGGCTCTTAATAAAAATATCACCCTGCTTTTCAGTTGCATATTCGCCTGGTTTATCAGGAAGAGCATATAATTTGACCTGCTTATTTCCCCGGTTTTTTGAAAATAAGTAGAGACTGTCAGCATGCCAGAAAAAGGCTTCGCAATCAAAATTCCTGTCTTTTTTAGCTGGCGGAAAATCTTTCTGATCGCTGTAGCGGAATGCGATCTGATTGCTCTGCCGGGGAGTATTAGGATGCACTTTATAAATGGCCAGATTCTTCCTGGTATTCCTGTTATTTCCCATGTCTCCTATGTATAGATGCTGCGAATTATCCTTTGCCAGTTCTTCCCAGTCGTTGTTCTTTATTCCTGTCAAAGGTAAGGTATCCACCACCTGACCGGAGGAGTTGATTTTATATAAAGCAGCCTTTCCCTGGTCATTATGCGTCCAGTAAAAACCCGATGAATCGGCTAGTGCCAGACCAGAACTTTCATTGACAACCGTCGATAGTTTTCCCATTTTACTCACCGCATACAAGCGCCTGCCGGATTGAAATCCACTTTTTTTGTTTTCACAATGACAGGTACTGAGGGCAGTTTTTACAGAGAAAAAGAATAAGAGGATTTTTAATGGCAGCATTTTCTTTATAGATTAAATTACCAGTATAAAAAATATAAAATATTTAAATGACTACCCTGTTAAGCGTGCCAACTTACACTCAGCTTTGCCGTTATACGCAATATCTGATACATGAACTGAACAAAATACATGGAAAATTATATAAAAGTTAAACTGCCTCTGTATGTAAAAATAAGCCTGGTGCTGATTAGCATTGCCCTCATCTTTGTAGGTCTGGAACTGGGAGCTGGGCTTATGGTCCCCTTGTGCTTTTCATTCCTTTTTGCCTTACTGCTGCATCCCTTATGTGTAAAACTGGAAAGCTGGCGTTTTCCAAGGGTATTGGCTATTTTTATCTGCCTGGTTACTATTATTATAGTACTGGGAATCATTCTGTATTTTATTACATCGCAGATATTAAGTTTTGGTGAAGACCTGCCCGGCTTACAAGCTAAGTTTACGGAACTCCTCAACGATTTACATCAGTATGTATCGAAAACATTTGGGATTAACAAAAGTAATCAACTGAACTATCTGCGCCGGTCTGCAAGCACGGTGATGGCATCCAGTGGGGCGATGGTAACCAATATGCTTGCCTATACTACTAACACCTTTGCCGACCTGGGGCTGATGCCGGTTTTTATATTTTTCTTTCTGTATTACCGCTCGTTTTTCAAGCAGTTTTTAAATAAACTCTTTATCAGTACCCCTAACCAGAATATCACAGAGATTATGTATAAGATTCAGAATGTGGTAAAAAACTATATTATGGGTTTATTGCTGGTAATGGCTATTATCGCTGCCTTAAATACAGTAGGATTACTGATTCTGGGAATTGAATATGCTTTATTCTTTGGGGCTTTAGCTGCTTTGCTCAATATTGTTCCCTACCTGGGAATCATTATAGGTTCCGTTTTTCCCATTATGATGGCATTGCTCACCAAAGATTCTATCTGGTATGCAGTGGGAGTTGCCGGCGTATTTACGATTGTGCAGTTGCTGGAGGGTAATTTTATCACTCCTAGTATTGTAGGCTCAAAGGTGAGCGTAAATCCACTGGCTGCCATTATTGCCTTGATTATCGGAGGCATTTTATGGGGACCTTCGGGTATGATTCTGTCTATCCCTTTTACAGCTATTGCTAAAGTTATTCTCGATAATATTGAGCCCCTGGAGCCGTTTGGCTTTTTACTGGGTGAGCCTCCGGTACCTGCCGACAAAAATCCGCAGGGAGATTTTATTAATGATTTTAAAAAAGAAGTAAAGGAAACTATTACACAGGAGACGGTAACACAATCACCATTATAAAATTGCTATAGAAAGCAGTGTAATTCATGTAATCTGTTAGGATTCTAACATCCTTGTGTAAGTAGCAGCAAAGGCCATTGTCCAAAAATGGTGTTTACATAATAATAGTTGATGTTATTCTATTATCATTACAGCTTCGGATTTGAAATCTTCTAAATCCGAAAACTTAAATTTCTCATCTGTGGAAGGTCGTATTTTATGGAATTTGACCACGCAGCCACCGTAAGTATCAATATCTTCCCCAGAGTAAATTGTTTCATTGAAAGATATTATAATTCTAAAGTTACCTTCAAAGTCAGTGTTCAATTCCTTGTGTAATCTTTTTGCTATTGTGAGTCCAATCAGAAGGTACTCCAATTCACTTTCTATACACTTAAAGTAATCATCTACATGAATATCATTTAAAAAGACCTCGTACTCGCATTTCTTATAATCTGTGTCTAATTCTATTGCCCCGAAATAGTGGAAGTCTTTAAGTAATATGCAACCTTGTTCTGATCTGAATCCTTTTTCAAATTCCTCTGGTAATTCTATATTAATGCTTTCAAACTTGTATTTGGTGCATTCTAAGTATGAATTCATCAGAGAATTAGATTCTATATTCATTTAGTTATAGCAACTAATATTCATCCGGCATAATGAACATAAGTATCAGGTAGATAAGAACGGGCGAACCGAATCCTACTATTGTTGCGATCACAAAAATAATCCGGATGATGGTGGCATCTATATTCAGGTATTCAGCAATACCTCCGCAAACGCCTGTGATTTTACGGTTGGTTTGGGATCTTTTGAGTTTCTTAGTCATATTAATTTGTTTTAACAGGTATTTCTATTTGGAGATTTCGTTCATTAATATATTTCTCAATTACAATATTTTGTGGTTTTAGTTTGTTTTCCCAGGCGTATTCCATCAATTTTTGTTTCAATTTATCAGGCGCCGGAGCCACAGCCGGATGAGAGGTGATTTCAGCACGTACGGCCTGGGTTCCGGCCAGATACATGTATTTGTATGATGCTGGTAATGAAGCTAAAGAATCTGGTACCAATGTACCAATCACAGCATCTACTTTTCCTTTGTCGGCACCTGGCGTATCGTAGTAAATGGCAGCTAAGGTACCCTTAATTTTACCTGCTTTATGATCTATATTCACTTTCTCAAATAACTCTCTGAACTTCTGATCGGTAGCTTTGCCTTTATATGGAATACCGGCCAGAATATATCCTTCAATAGTGGTATGTGAAAAAGGAATTTTCTGGAAGCCACCCAGAAAAGTATACCCTATAAGGGCCATTCCTGCAATTATAGTTACGATAATGGCTGCTATTTTCATATTGGCTTACAAACTCATTTTTACAAAAATAAACTTTCTGTCCACAATCACGAGAAAATGAAGTATTATTCTATCCTTGATGCCAATATAAAAGCCAGCTGGTCTGGCTGGCCTTTAGTAGATGTCGTCTGAGTGCTGGCTTAGTTGGTTCCGGCAGCTTTGGCTACTGGTAATTCTTTTCTCGTTAGTTTCTGATCCCGCATGGCGGTGTGATATACAAACGAAGCTACAATCACGGCGGCTTGTTTCAGATCTTCTTCTTGTAACCGCTCATAAGTATCCATATTGGTATGATGGGTGCGGGTACTGTAATCTATTTCATCTTGTATAAACTGAAATCCTGGTAAGCCTACTGCATCAAAAGCCAGGTGATCAGTGCCACCAGTATTCCGGATGGTTACTGAGGAAGCACCCATGTCTTTAAAAGGAGCCAGCCAGGCTTCAAATACAGGGCGTAAGGCTTCATTGCCCTGCAGATAAACCCCTCTGATTTTACCAGTTCCGTTATCTACATTATAATATGCCGAAAGTTTGGCATGATCTGGCAGTAAACTCATGGTTTCCGGGTCAGCAAAATGATTTTTTACATAATTTCTCGAACCATGTAAGCCTTGTTCTTCAGAGCCCCATAAAGCAATCCGGATCGTACGACGGGGTTTTACACCTACAGCTTTTAAAATACGCATGGCTTCCATCATTACGGCAGACCCAGCTGCATTATCGGTAGCGCCGGTGGCGGCATGCCAGGAATCCAAGTGTGCGCCTACCATTACCAGTTCATTTTTGAGCTTTTTATCAGTTCCGGGAATTTCTGCAACCACATTATATCCGGTCAGATCTGTATTGAAACGGGTTTTGATTTCTGTTTCAATTTCCACTTCTATTTGTGCTTCAAGCAAACGCTGAACTCTGGCATAATGTTCAGCAGCCATTTCCATTTCGGGTAGAACAGGTTTTGCATCCGGAGCATAAGAAGCACCATTAGAAGTAAAATACGTTCCATGCATTCCTCTCCCGTTCGAAATAACCACGGCAGCGCCTTCCTCCTGCAAAAACTGGCTTATTTTTTCACGTAAAGCCCGGCGGGCACGGTATTCGGCGATACGTTCTGGTGACATGCTCGAACTGGAAGAGGCAATTGGAGTAGCAGCCACCATTTTTGCCAGTTCTTCATCGGTGTATCTTTTGGCATCTGCTTCAAACGTTGTTTTTATATTGGCAGCAGTTTGAACCAGTACCATTTTATCTTTCAGTTTCCCTTTGTACTGGGCGAGGTCTTCTTCTTTCTCTGCTTTTACCAGAATTATTTTACCTTTTACTATCCCATTGGTACTGGGTGTCCAGGCTTTGGGAGAGGCAATTAAAGGTTGATAGTAGGGAACGGTCATGGCTACATAGGATTTTTCAATGTCCCAGCCTTTGCCGAATTGCCCCCAGGGCTCAATGGCAGCTTTTTCCAGTTTCCATTCGGTGAGTTGCTGACGTGTCCATTCATTGGCGCGTTTTAGACCGTCGGAGCCAGATAGCCTGGGGCCGATCACATCGGTAAGGTAGAAAGCCGTTTTCATTACCTGCGAGCGTTGCAAACCTTCTTCTTTGATCTTTTCAACCATTTGAAGGTCTACAGGCTCTTGCTGGGCATACGCCAGGTAACTCGACAGCCAGAATGCTATCAAAATAATATGTATTTTTCTCATATTGGTTTTTGAGGTTTGAAGATGAATATTATTTCAAATATGAGAAAAATTGCAGAAATTTTTTCTCATTGGATAGTACAAACCAAAGCTACTTTGTTTAATAACCTTATTTTTATAAAAGATACAGGCAGGAAAATCCGATGAATTACATATAAAATTTCTTCCGCATAATATACTGTTCCACCCGGTCGGGCACCAAGTACCTGACGGATTTATTCTGCCGGATACGTTCCCTGATAAAAGTAGCCGAAATATCAAGTAGAGGAGCCTCTACCACTTTTACCTGCGGATGTTGAATTAAATCACTTTTGGCTGAACCAGGTCTGGGATATACATATAAGCCAAAGTATTGCAGGATCTGCTGGTAATTTTTCCACTTGGTAAACTGCACTAAATTATCTTCTCCAATGATCAATCGGAATGAATGCTGGGGAAACTTTTCCTGGATCACGGTAAGCGTATCGATGGTATAACTGGGTTTTGGCAAATGAAATTCAATATCGGTAGCTTTCAAACGGGGATTGTCATCGATGGCCATTTCAACCATATCCAGCCTGTCGAATTCGTGTAAGAGTGAGTTGCTTTTTTTGAAGGGATTCTGTGGAGAAACCACAAACCACACAGCCTGTAATTCTGTGTTTTCGGCCATAATGTTGGCAATAATCAGGTGGCCGATATGAATAGGATTGAAGGAACCAAAGAATAATCCAATCTTCATGGGTGCAATTACAGATTTGAAGATATAAAGATCGGAAAGTTGGTTTTGCTGTAATGAAAAATTGCTTTGTCAGGTGGTAGCATTTGATCTTTATTGGCTATTATTTCAAAAAATCGTCTACCAGTAACTGGGCTTTTACCAAGGTCTTTTCCAGATCTTCGTTTACCAGGGTTACATCAAACTGGTTTTCAAACGACATTTCAAATTTTACCTTAAACAAGCGGCGGGAGATACTTTCTTCACTATCTGTACCCCTGATGCGCAATCGCTGTTCGAGCAATTCTAAAGAAGGTACCTTCACAAAAATAGCCAGCGCTTTGTGGCCATAATGTTTTTTCAGGCTGAGCCCTCCTTTTACATCTACATCAAATAATACATGTTTGCCCAGGCTCCAGATTCTTTCTATTTCAGATTTCAAGGTGCCATAAAATGCGCCTACATATACCTGCTCCCACTCTACAAATTCGTTATTGTCTATTTTCTGCTTGAATTCTTCCGGGGTTAAAAAATAATAATCTTTTCCATTTTCTTCATTGCGCCCCCGTTTGTCTCTGGTACAGGCAGAAATAGAAAAGCCCAGGTTTGGATTTTGGGCTAAAAGGTGTTTAACAATAGTAGTTTTTCCAGAACCGGAGGGTGCCGAGAAGATAATAAGTTTGCCAGAAAAAGCCATGAATACAGAGCGAGTATTTGAATTAAAATGATGGATCATGAATTTGAATCAAAACAATTCAGAATGCATAATGAAAAATCCACTATTTCTATACTACGCTCTCGTTGATTTTTACTTTAATGGCATCTATTAATTCATTGGGAACCGTTTTTTTCTCAATTTTATCACAAAGAATCTGACGGATGGTTACTTCAAGGTTATAACCTTCAATGCAGGGCATGCATTTGTCAATATTCTGGTTAAAGTGCTGCAGTTGCTCGGAAGTGGCTTCACCATCTAAAATCAACTGAAGGGCTTTCATACATTCCTGGCGGTTTTTACAGTCTTGCTGCAGGTAGTGGGTGTTCTCTTTTTTCTGTAAAATGGGAAACACCTTTTTAGACGTTGACATAATTTGATTTTTAACGGGTTGAATAAGGTTATAATGTTAAGTGATCAGACTTAAAAATAGCTTTATAGGAACGATACGTAACAGGATAAAAGTTATATATTTTCTTTAAATGTTTCTATCAATAATCTGTTATTTGTTGGATGCATTCCGATTAGCAAACCCAATTATAAAATGATTAGTTTCAATTAATCGCCGTATCCCATGGTTTTGGCATATGTTTTTAATTTTTCTTTCAGCAGGTTACGGGCTCTGTGTAATCTCGAACGGACTGTACCAATAGGAATGTCCAAAATCTTAGCCATTTCTTCATAGGTAAATCCTTCTATATCGCATAAAATAATCACTGTTCTGAAATCTACTGCCAGAGAATTTAAGGCATTAGCTACCTCATCGCCGATCATTTCCTGTACAGATTCTACCCGCAGGTCTACTGTGATATTATCTGCATCTGCTTCATCCGAATTATAAAAAGTTTCGACTTCCTGATAATCAACTTTGGCCGGTTCTTTACTCTTTTTCCGGTAATCGTTGATGAAGCTGTTTTTTAATATCCGGAACAACCATGCTTTGGCGTTAGTTCCTTTCTGGAAAGAAGTAATAAAACGGAATGCTTTTAAATATGTATCCTGTACCAGATCTTTGGCTTCGTCTTCGTCCACCGTCAGGCGATAGGCAAAATTGTACATAGAGTTGATGTGGGGCATAAACTCCTGGTCAAAAATCCTGTATTTTTCTTTTTCTGTATAGTTCTGAGCCGGAACGTCTGACATAAGTGGTAGGGGTGTGTAGGAACAAAATTACAATATTACGCGAATTATCCGCAAATCTGGCGACATAAGATGAATAAACCTAAATTTTAGTAAATTGCGTGCTGTATAAAATACTTGTACGTATTTCACCATTTTTATATACATATATTAGCTATAAGTTCCTGCAACAGGAACTAAAAATATCCTAATCTGAAATATTTTTCGTTACACCTGTAAACTATATCTACTTCGCTGCTAAATGCCTCTTGCCGTTCAACTTTCAGTAGTTATTATTACCTTCAATGAAGAAAAAAACATTGCCAGGTGTATTAACTCGGTATATGAGATAGCCGACGAAATTCTGGTAGTGGATTCTTATTCTACTGATAGAACCAGAGAAATTTGTTTGCAGAAGGGAGTCAGGTATATACAGCATCTTTTTGAAGGACATATAGAGCAAAAAAACTTTGCTTTGTCTCAGGCAACCTATCCATATGTGCTTTCACTGGATGCCGACGAAGCTTTATCCAAGGAATTGATAGCCTCCATACAGATAATAAAGCGCAACTGGACAACGGATGGCTATACTATGAACCGGCTCAGCAGTTATGCAGGTAAATGGGTTAGGCATTGCGGCTGGTATCCCGATCGTAAAATCCGCTTGTGGGACATTAGGAAAGGCATGTGGGGAGGCTATAATCCACACGACAAGGTCGTGATGCAGGAAGGAAGTACCCTAGGGCATCTGAATGGCGATATTTTACACCATGCCTACCAGAATGCTTCAGAGTTGGTTTCAAAAATTCAGAAATATTCCTCTATTTATGCCAGTGCTAACCGGTTTAAAAAGAAATCTTCTCCTGTTAAAATCGCTTATAAATCAATATTTGCCTTTTTCAGGAACTATATCTTGCAGGCAGGTTTTTTAGATGGGTACGAAGGCTTTATTATTTCAGTATCTAATGCCAATGGCGTATTTTATAAGTATACCAAGTTGTATGAAATCAACCAGATGTTAACAGTATCTCTTATTATTACTACCTACAACCGGAAGGAGGCGCTAGAACTTGTGTTGTTGAGCGTGCTGAACCAGACAGACATGCCGGATGAAATTATTATTGCCGATGATGGCTCTATGCCGGATACTGCCCAGATGATCAGAAGTTATGCAAAAAAGTTCCCGGTGCCTCTCTTGCATTGCTGGCATGAGGACAATGGATTTCGGCTAGCGGAAATACGCAATAAAGCCATTGCTATGGCTAAGTCAGAATATATGATTATGGTAGACGGCGATATGGTATTGTCGAGCAATTTCATAAAAAGCCATAAAAAGGCAGCTACAAAAGGGTATTTCCTGCAAGGTTCCAGGGTGCTGCTCTCCGAGAAAGTTACCAGGCGTAGCATTGAGAACAAAAGAATTGACTTCTGGCCTTTTCAGCAGGGAATTACGAATCGCTTTAATGCCATGCATATGCCTATTTTATCCAAGGTGTTTTCGGTACATCAAGGTAAATTCAGTCTGAAAGGAATACGGGGATGTAATATGGCTTTCTGGAAAGAAGATGCCATGAAGGTAAATGGATTCAATGAAAATTTTGTAGGATGGGGCCGGGAAGACAGTGAGTTTGCCGTACGGCTGTTCAATAATAATATCCGCCGGCGCAATCTTAAATTCGGAGGTGTAGCCTATCACTTATACCATCCTGAACATACAAGAGATTGTCTGGCTGTAAACCAGATGCTCTTACAAAAATCCATTGATGAACAATTAAAGTTCTGTGATAAAGGAATAAACCGGCATATACTGCAACATGAAAAAGTTTCTGTGAATGAATAACAGGGCTTGTATAAGAATATATCTAAAGTAGTAGACTTTGCAAATGGCAAATACCTGAACTATGAAGTTATTAAAAAGCATCATTATCAGCCGTACCGATAATCTGGGTGATGTCGTATTGACCTTACCGATGGCTGGTATGCTGAAATCTATCTTGCCGGATGTAAAAATATATTTCATTGGAAAGGCTTATACCAAACCAGTCATTATTGCCAGCCGCCATGTAGATGAATTTATTGACCGGGAAAGTATTCTTAAAAATCCTGAATTATTACAGCGGATTCAGGCAGATGCGATCATTCATGTATTTCCGGATAAAAAAATAGCCAGACTTGCGAAAGAAGCCAATATTCCTATCAGGGTCGCCACCAGTCACCGCTGGTTTCACTGGCTGTTCTGCAATAAACTGGTAAACCTGAGCCGCAAAAATTCAATTCTTCACGAAGCACAACTAAACCTTCAATTATTAAAGCCTTTAGGTATAGAAAGAACCCCGGCTTTAACCGAAATTGCACAACGGTATGGACTATCTGCAACGAGATTTTCTTTACCGGCTACGATTGCTGCCTTAATACAGCCAGATAAATTCAACCTCATTCTGCATCCCAAATCCAAAGGAAGCGCCAGAGAGTGGCCGCTTTCTCATTACCTGGAACTAGTAAAACAACTGCATGCCGACCAGTTTCAGATATTTATTACCGGTACAGAAACTGAAGGGCAACAGATACGCGAACAATTACCAGCCCTGTTCAATTTTGAGCATGTACATAACCTGACTGGTAAACTTAACCTGGAGCAACTTATTAGCTTTATCGACAATGTGGATGGCCTTCTGGCTTGCAGTACCGGACCTTTACATATTGCAGCGGCTCTCGATAAATACGCCCTAGGAATTTATCCGCCGATGCGGCCCATTCACCCTGGCCGGTGGGCACCTGTCGGCGAAAAAGCAGAAGTATTATGCTTAGATAAAACCTGTAACGATTGCCGGAAAACGCAGTATTGTACGTGTATACAATCTATTACCGTTGAACAAGCCAAAGATAAAATTACGGCCTGGTTGCCTTCGTATGTTTCTAATAACCAGGCATGAAATAACCCAAATTATCAGACAGCAGGTATACTATATATCTGCTGTTTATTGTTTATAAAAATACATGAAGACTTACCTAAGATTAATTGCCTACGCCCGTCCCATCGGAAAATTCGCTTTTCCTTATTTTATATTCGCCTTTCTCAGCATTCTGTTTGGAATAGCTAATTTAGCCCTGCTGATTCCCCTTCTGGATATATTATTTGGAACAGTAAAAGACGAAAATGTACAGGCTATGCTGGTGAAACCTGCGTTTAGCTTCAGTTTAAATTATCCTGTGAGTCTGTTTAATTATTATTTCAGCCAGTTCATAGTAGAGTATGGAAAGATTGGCGCCCTCAAGTTTGTTTGTGGAGTAGTAATAGGTTCTGTTTTCCTGGCTAACCTCTTTAAGTATTTAATGCAGCGGATTCTTGAGAAATTAAAAGCTCACTCCGTAGCACGGCTCAGGCAGGATGTCTTTACCAAAGCGCTGTCTTTACATCTGGGGTATTTCTCCAATGAGCGCAAAGGCAATATTATGTCAAGAATTACTACCGACGTGCAGGAAGTGGAGAATTCCATTGCCAGCACGTTTACAGCTATTTTCAAAGACCCAATCAACCTGGTTGTATACTCAGCCTCTTTGTTTATTATTTCTTTAAAGCTTACCCTTTTCTCCTTAATTGTATTGCCTATATCAGGTTTTGTAATTGCCGGATTGGTAAAAAAAATGCGGAAAGATGCCCGGAAAGGACAGGAATCTTTAGGGATCATTATCAGTATTCTGGACGAGACTTTTGGAGGGATGCGGGTAATTAAAGCTTTTAATGCAGATGGATACATCAGCAGAAAGTTTCATCAGGAAAATGAGCGGTATAAGCGGTTGATCCGTTCCATGGCTAATAAACGGGAACTGGCATCGCCTTTCTCCGAATTTATGGGCGTTACAGTAGTGGCTTTGATTTTATTATATGGAGGTTCTCTTATTCTCTCCAATCAATCTGATCTATCAGCAGCAGAGTTCATTGCCTATATCGCCATATTTTCGCAGGTGTTACGTCCGGCCAAAGATATCTCTAACGCCATCTCTAATATTCAACGGGGAATTGCTTCCGGCGAACGGGTGCTGGCACTCATAGATACACCGCCAGCTATTCAAGACAAACCCAAGGCAAGAGTAGTGTCGGATTTTACAAAGAGCATCACTTTCGATAGAGTATCGTTTGCTTATGATAATGGCGTGAAGGTCTTAAAAGAAGTTTCGTTCACCTTACAAAAGGGAAAAACCATCGCCTTAGTCGGACCGTCAGGCGGAGGTAAATCTACGATTGCCGATCTGGTGCCCCGGTTTTATGATCCGCTTTCTGGCAGCGTGTTAATAGATGGCGTAGATTTGCGGGATTGTACCACTGAATCGATCCGAAATCAGATGGGGATTGTGACGCAGGAATCTATTTTATTCAACGATACCATTTTTAACAACATTGCATTCGGCAAAGAGGCCACTGAGGAAGAAGTGATTCAGGCTGCTAAAATTGCCAATGCCCACCAGTTCATTATTCAAACCGCAAATGGCTACCAAACGGTAATTGGAGATAGAGGTGCTAAACTTTCCGGCGGACAACGCCAGCGCATCAGTATTGCCAGGGCTATTCTCAAAAATCCGCCTATACTGATTCTGGATGAAGCAACTTCAGCATTGGATACTGAATCCGAAAAACTGGTGCAGGAAGCCTTAAACAATCTCATGCAAAATCGCACTTCGCTCGTTATTGCCCACAGGCTCAGTACCATTCAACATGCCGACGAAATTCTGGTCGTGCAGAACGGTCAAATTGTAGAACATGGCAACCACGACGACCTGCTCGAAATTAACGGTGGTGTGTATAAAAAGCTGAATATGATGCAGGCCATTTAATGTGTTCAGCAAACAAAAAGAGCCTGCTTCACAAGCGAAACAGGCTCTTTTTGTTTGTATACTTTAATGTTATTTCAACCGGGCTAATGCAATTTCCAGGCGGGTGATTGTTTCCTGCTTGCCAATAATTTCCATCGTTTGCATCAGGTCAGGACCAGTACTTACGCCGGTAATCACTACCCGTAATGCCTGTAATACTTTTCCGATTTTTACGCCATGTTTGTCTAATACAGATTGCAGGGTGTTTTTGGCAAACTCGGCGTTTAATTCATTTACGTTTTGTAAACCCTCTTTAAACTCAGCGATCAGTCCTGCTACTTCCGGATTCCATTTGCTTTGAATCACTAGTTGATCATAGGTAGCCGGAGCCTGGAAGAAGTACGTTTGGTCTGCCCATATTTCTTTAGGGAAGGTTACTCGTTCCTTCATTAACTGTACTATTTTCAAGGCTTTTTCTTCTGTACAGGAAATGTTATTTTCTTTCAAGGCACCCTGTAGGTATTGTACCAGTTCACTGTCAGGTTTAGTGCGTAAGTATTGCTGGTTGAACCATTTTGCTTTGTTGATATCGAACTTTACACCGGCTTTTCCTACCCGTTCAATACTGAATGCCTCAACCAGTTCATCTATCGTAAATAATTCCTGCTGGGTACCAGGGTTCCAGCCTAGCAAAGCCAGAAAGTTAATCAAAGCTTCAGGCAAATACCCTGCTTCCCGGTAACCCTGAGAAAAAGTCTGTTCTCCGGTTTTATAATCCATGCCATTCCAGTCAAGCGGAAAAATAGGGAAACCCATCTGGTCAGCGTCCCGTTTGCTTAGTTTCCCATTTCCATCTGGCTTGAGTAACAAAGGCAAATGAGCAAATTGGGGCATAGTATCTTCCCAGCCAAATGCCTGATATAACAGCACATGCAGCGGTGCAGAAGGCAACCATTCTTCTCCCCTGATCACATGTGTTATTTCCATCAGGTGATCGTCTACTACATTAGCCAGGTGATAGGTGGGCATGCCATCAGATTTCATCAGCACTTTATCGTCAATGGCAGAGGAATGCACCATTACCCATCCCCGGATCAGGTCGTTGAGCCGGACTTCTTCTTTACGCGGTACTTTCAAACGGATTACATAAGGTGCGCCAGATGAAAGTTTTTCTTTTACCTCAGCTTCAGATAAGGTGAGCGAATTTTTCATCTGAGCACGGGTAATCGCATTGTACTGAGGTGTAGCCACTTTAGCTGCTTTTAATCTTTCCCGCATTTCTTCGAGTTCCTCAGGCGTATCAAAGGCATAGTAGGCTTTGCCTGTATCTAACAATTGCCGGGCATATTTCTGGTAGATATGTTTCCGCTCAGATTGCCGGTAAGGTGCATGCGGACCGCCTTGTTCTAAGCCCTCATCAATAGGAATACCCACCCAACGTAAAGATTCTAATATGTATTCTTCGGCGCCAGGCACAAAACGGGTCTGGTCGGTGTCTTCAATCCGTAATAGCATTTTACCGCCCAGTTTTTTGGCGAACAGGTAGTTATATAAGGCAGTTCGCACCCCACCAATATGCAGGGCACCAGTAGGGCTGGGAGCAAAACGTACACGCACTTTATTTTCCATCAGGTATTATTTTAAGTAGTGAGTATTGAGTATCAAGTAGTGAGTAGTGCTTTCAATTAAATGCACTATTATTTTTGCTCATCAACTTAATAATTCATTCTGTTTAAAATAGCATGGCAAAACTACTAAATAAGTTTTAGGATTGATGCCGGTTTTCTATGCATTTATTGACTGAGGGTTTTTTCGAGCAGATTTTTGCTGAGCTTTACTTTCTGGTTAAAGTCTAATATGGAAATAGCATAAATACCCAGGGTGATTAATACCATGAATCCGGCAGTCAGAAAGTCTTTTTGGGTTATGGCATAAAAAGAAGCGGCTCCCAGGAGTATCAGGCAGAAGAAGCCCATAAAGAACAGTACAGTAGGAAAAATGCGGTAGGTCACAAATACAATGCTTCCCTTAGATGTTGTTTCTATTTTACCCAGGATCAGGGGAAGAAAGTTTTCGGCATGTGTAATGCGCCTGGAAATCCGGAACTTGTTTTCTCTCACCCATCCGTTGAAAACAAAGGTATCTATGGGTTTTCGGGATAGGTATTCATCTCCTGAGAAAGGTTTTACCGTCTGGCTGAGTTTGAGTATAATTTCCTGTGCAGAAAAGGGCAATACCAGAATAGATTGTTGATACGGCAGTAAGTTCATGCAGTATATGCCTTTGCAAAAGATTTCTTAAATGTTTCAGCTCAATTTATAAAAACTGCAAGGTATAGCTTTATGTTCAGATTTACAGCAAATCAGTAAGGCTATATAGGGTTTCCGCACCAAAGATAGAGAAAAAGGAAAGAGGGGCTAACTTTGTGCATGGAACTTAAAAAGATACTAAACAAAGTAGCTGATTTTCGGGTGCAAGGCCGCTGCTTACATCTATTAGCAGATATTTTAGGCTTAGTTTTATGTGGGGTAATAGCCGATTGTGATGACTTTGACGAGATAGCAGATTATGGCAAAGATAATACAGCGTTTCTGCAGCAAGAACTAGGATTAAGTTTTGTTAATGGTATACCTTCTGCTGACACTTTAAATCGGGTGATCAGACACCTGGATAGCCATAGTTTGGAGCAATGCTTCAAAGCGTGTGTAGCTGGCTTCTCCTTAGCAGGCAAGCAGGTATGTATAGATGGCAAGGAATTGAGAGGTACTATACCTGCAGGCAAAAAGCATGCTTTGGTTCGTATGGTCAATGTATGGGTAGAGGAACATAGCTTAAGCTTTGGACAAGTAGCCGTAGAAGCCAAGAGTAATGAGATTACAACTATTCCTGCTTTATTAAGTAATTAAACACAATTAAGTATAATATTTTCATCTACTTCAAGTTTTTTAAAATCAAGTTTAAAGTAAGTACCCAATCCTGAAAAGATGGTATAAAGTGCCTCCTTAAGCGCTTCTACAGACAGATAGTCTTCGGCTTTGAGCCAATGATATTTCACCTGCTTCCAAAATCGTTCGATCCTGTTAAGATGAGGACTATACTTAGGCAGCAAAAAGATGTATAATCCTTTCTGTTCCCATTCTTCTTTTTTGACTTCCCATAGGCCACATGTATGCCAGGAGGCGTTGTCTAAGACTATGACAGTAAACTTGGAAATAGATGTTGAGAAGGCCTCTACACATTCAATGATAAAGTCAGCGTTTAGACTCCCACTTTTCTGATAAGTAAGCAACTCATTATTTGTACTTAACAAGCCAAATACATTTATCCTTGTACTTCTTTGGGATAAAATAGGGGCGTGTTCGCCTTTTTTGATCCATCCATAAGGTACACAAGGGGTAAGGCAAAACCCTGATTCGTCTCCAAAATATAAATCTATACTGCCTGTCTGTGCCAAATAAAGCAAAGCATGTAATCGCTTGACTTTCTGCTCATATGCTTCTTTGTTTTGCAATGGCTTTATCCATTTACGGAAACGTTTCCATCGGTAGTCAATTTTTTTAAAAACCGCTTCAAGGTCATCTCACTCATAGCCGTGCCTAATTTAGCTTCTATCTCTCGCTTAGCTAATTTAAGTTGTTGTTTTTCTTTCTCTATGCTATTTTCCACTACTTCAACATGGGTAGCATTACTGGTAGTAAGGATGGGTTTTCTGCCTTTCCCTTTTTGGTTCTTTAACCCTACCACACCTGTTTTCTCAAAGCGATCAAACCACTTATAAATACTTAACTGACTTACTTGAAAAATGCTTGCTAACTTCTGTACTTGATAGCCTTGATTGGATAACAGTATACATTGGCAACGGTTACGTTCCTGATAACTTTTACTATCTTTATGAATCTTCTCTAAGTCTTGTTTTTGCTTGTCTGTAATCTTCTTGATATAACGCATAAGCAAAGATACAATTTGCCAAAATCTTATACTTAATTGTGTACTCTTACTTAGATACCCTTGATTGCAAAGGTAGTATCATTACTATAGATGCTATTGCTTGTCAGCAGGCAATTGTAGAAAAGATCAGGGATAAGCAAGCCCATTATGTGATTGCCCTAAAGGCTAATCAAGGTGTACTCTATGAGCAGGTAGCCCATTTTATGCAAATCAATAAGTCTGCTCTCGCTTTTAATCAGCAACTAGATAAAGCCCATGGCAGAGGAGAAGAACGTAGGGTATATATTGCTCAATGCATTGATTTGGTAGAGGAAAAGGAAAAATGGCAGGACTTACATACTTTAGTCATGGTAGAAAGAAAACGCATTATAGCAGGCAAAAAGCAAGAACAAACCCTGTTCTATATAAGCAGTTTAACAGATACAGACCCTGCCTTGTACAGCCGCTACATAAGAGGCCATTGGGCGATAGAGAATGGCTTGCATTGGCAACTAGATGTTACCTTTAGGGAAGATGAGGCTAAAGTCAGGAAAGATAAAGGACCCATCAATCTGCATCTGATTAGAAAGTGGTCTTTGCATCTGCTCAAAAAAGAGCCTTCTTGCGTGAGTGTCAAACGGAAAAGAAAAAAAGCTAACAGAGACACTAATTTCCTGTTAGCTATTCTTAAAACTTAATATTTAGTGCGGAAACCCTATAAGGCTATACCGGAAGAAGCTACTTAAGCGGAATGGCATATTGCAAGCTTATACTTCCGCCGGCTGTAATATTGATATCTCTGGAAGTTACGCCCATTCCAGGAATGTAGTAAGATTCCGGACTTAGTGCTCTATCCAAATTATGTATTCCACTCCGGGCTATAAATGCCAGAAAGAAACGTTTGCTAAGAGGAAATTTTATTATTGCCTGTGTTTCTAAACCTAATACCCTTACTTGCCTGCGCTGAAAAGGAAATTCTTTTCCTCCGTAATATGGCCCTTCCAAAATGTAGCGCCCGAATTCACTATACCTGGATGCACAAGCGACTATACCAAAGGAGAAATAGTCCATAAAAAGATAGTTTACGCCTCCTTTCAAAAATATACCTTCATTATTGTATTCCAGGTTTTTATAAACCGGATTCGCATAAATAGAAGAATAGCCTGGCGTAAAATTCAAGTGCCATCCGCCATAACCCAAGGGAATCCAGACGGAAGGTTCGATAATGAGACTTTTCTGAAAAAAGTATCCTTTTACCAGAGGAGGTAGATTTTTAAAAATATCGATACCGATATATACATTACGGGTTGAATTCTGCCCGAAAGCTGCCTGTCCATACAACAGTAAACAACCTATCAAACTACTCTTCAATAATAACTTCATAAGTTCCTCTTGTAGCAAAACCATTATTATCAAAGAAGTTAACCCATGCTTGTGTAAAGGTAGTGTTTACATCTCCACCGCCCACCCTTACTTCATAGCCGCATCTTTCATATTCAAAAAAGAACGAACGGGAATAAAAAATAGTAAGTGTATCTATACGGGGAGGATGCTCAAATATATAAGTCACGCTATCGGCATGAAGGGAAACAGGCAGATAGTAATAGCCATCCTTTTTGCGGGAGATATCACCTTTTCCGCCCAAACCGTAAACCCGCTCAAAAGGAATATCACCCAGTGAAAATACTGCTTTTAATTCAGGTTCCTTATATGGATAACAATCCCGCTTACAGTTAAGCGATAGCAATGGAGGAATCAGCAGCAGAAGCCGGATAAAGTGTTTCATGGAACCGTATATAGCTGGTAAGGAGAAGCGTATTCTGAAGCAGAATTTATCCGGAATATATGTTTTTCTGCGCTCAGATCACAGCAATACAGGAAATTTCTACATTCACATCTTTGGGAAGCCGGCTTACTTCTACTGTTTCCCTGGCAGGTGGCTGATGGTCGAAATAACTTCCGTACACTTCGTTGATTTTTGCGAAGTTATTTAAATCTTTTACAAAAATGGTAGTCTTTACAATGCTTGAAAAACCGGCTCCGGCTTCAGCCAGAATATGTTTCAGGTTTTGCATCACCTGATTGGTTTCCCGCACAATGTCATCGGTTACCAGAGAACCAGTAGCTGGGTCCAGGGAAATCTGGCCGGATACATATAAGGTATTGCCCACTAGTACTGCCTGGCTGTAGGGACCAATAGGAGATGGAGCTTTGGAACTATTAATGATTTTCTTAACCATACAAAATGGAAATAAGGGATTTAGAAGTTGGTTGGAAGTTTGAACGTAGAAGGTTGAAAATTAGAAATGTCTGGTAAGCAGTCCATCTTCTAACTTCCATCCTCCAGCGTCCAGTCTCTATTTTATAAGTGAATTACCTCGTCATAAGCGGCGGCGGCGGCTTCCATAATTGCTTCCGACATGGTAGGGTGTGGATGCACGGACTTGATGATTTCATGGCCAGTGGTTTCCAGTTTACGGGCTACCACTACTTCGGCGATCATCTCGGTAACATTGGCACCAATCATATGGGCACCCAGCCATTCACCGTATTTGGCATCAAAAATCACTTTTACAAATCCATCCGAAGCACCGGCGGCTTTGGCTTTACCTGAAGCGGTAAACGGAAACTTGCCTACTTTTACTTCATATCCGGCCTCTTTGGCTTGTTTTTCAGTATAGCCTACCGAAGCAATTTCCGGCTGGCAATAGGTACATCCGGGAATATTGTTGTAATTCAACGGCTCTGGATGATGACCGGCAATTTTCTCCACACAGATAATTCCTTCGGCTGAGGCTACGTGCGCCAGGGCAGGTCCGCTTACAATATCTCCGATGGCATATACACCATCTACATTGGTTTTATAATATTCGTCTACAATCACCCGGTTCTTATCTACTTTTACGCCTGCTTCTTCCAGGCCGATATTTTCCAGGTTAGGTGAATAACCAACCGCAGAAAGCACAATATCACATTCCAGGGTTTCAGTACCGGAAGCTGTTTTTACTTTTACTTTGCAGCCTTTTCCCGAAGTATCCACTGATTCTACCGAAGAATTAACCATAATGTTGATGCCGGCTTTCTTATAATTGCGTTCCAGTTGCTTGGATATTTCTTCATCTTCGTTGGGCACGAGGCGGGGCAAAAATTCGACAACTGTTACTTTGGTGCCAATGGAATGATAGAAATAGGCAAACTCTACGCCGATTGCACCAGAACCTACTACGACCATAGAAGCCGGTTGATTTTCCAGCACCATCGCCTTGCGGTAGCCAATAATTTTTTTATCGTCGATTTTGAGATTGGGAAGTTCTCTGGCTCGTCCGCCTGTGGCCAGAATAATATGCTTGGCTTCGTAAACGGTTTTTTCTTTTTTGCTATTGGTCACTTCTACTTTTTTTCCGGGTAACAGTTTGCCAAACCCTTCAATAATATCAATTTTATTTTTGCGGAACAGAAACTGCACGCCTTTGCTCATGCCAGCCGCTACATCCCGGCTCCGCTTAATCATAGATTCGAAGTTTACATTTGCCTCTTTAACATCAATGCCGTAATCTTTGGCATGTTCGATGTATTCAAACACCTGGGCACTTTTCAGTAAAGCTTTGGTTGGGATACACCCCCAGTTGAGGCAGATGCCCCCAGTTCGGCTACTTCTACTACCGCTACTTTTAGTTTGAGTTGAGAAGCCCTAATCGCCGCTACATATCCTCCCGGACCGCTTCCTATAACAATTATATCATATTGTGCAGACATATTTATCTTTTGGTTAAGTGATTAATGGACGCAAATTTATAACAAAGTTTTATTTAAATAAGGTTTAAGACTTTGCTTTGTTTGAAGCTAAACCAGGCTGCCTTGCTTGTGTATGAAGCTCTACATTGTGGAATAAGGGCAATTTATGGCTTAATTTACATGATCTCTGGTTTCTTCATTAAGCTTCAGCATTTTTACAATCAGCCTGAATTTGCGGTTACGGCCCAGGGCATACATGGCACGCAGCAATAAGCTGAAGCTACCTATCGTAAGCACAAAAAAAGTAATAAATGCAGCCACATTCAAGGGTCTTTTGCGGTACAGCAGCACAATAATCATCACAATAAATACCATACACCAGGTAATGGCTTCCAGCAGGATGGCTTTTTTGCGGCGCAGGGAAAAATCAGATAATTCTTCAATAGCAAGGGTGTCATCTGTTCTATCAGAACTAATGTTGTGATAGGTAGTAAATCTGTTCAACTCTCCGACCAGAAATTCTTTTTGTGCCTTGTTTAACATAGTGGAAGGATATAGCTGCCGTACAAAATAATCATTCTGCCACAAATAAGTAAAAAACAATAAATTTTGTTGTATTATCAATAAATAAAAAACAGCCGTTTTCGATTCTAAAGAAAGTTTACCTTTGTGCCAGGAAAAACCCTGATATTCCGGCAAGTATATAAAAAGACTTTTTTAGTGATAAATTTGTTATGGGCATAGAAGTGTAGATTCATGTATGAAAACTGCAGCCATCAACTTGTTTGCCTTCCTGCAACATACATCTACTGCTTCCTAAACATTCATTTGAAAATATAATTATGCAAAACGATTCACCAATAAAGCTCGATACCATAGAAGAAGCGATCGAAGATATACGGCAAGGAAAAGTAATTATTGTAGTAGACGACGAAGATCGTGAAAATGAAGGCGACCTGATTTGTGCCGCAGAAAAAGTAACGCCCGAAATCGTCAATTTTATGATCCGGGAGGCCAGAGGCCTGATGTGTACCCCACTTACCGAAGAAAGATGCGAAGAACTTGGGTTAGAATTGATGGTAGGCCGTAATACGGCTTCTCATGGCACGCCTTTTACCGTATCAGTAGATTTACTGGGGCATGGTTGTACCACTGGTATTTCTGCCAGCGACAGGGCCAAAACGATTCAGGCCCTGGTAAATCCGGAAACCAAACCCGAAGAACTTGGCCGTCCGGGACATATTTTCCCGCTGAGAGCCCGCAAAGGGGGCGTATTGCGCCGGTCAGGGCATACGGAAGCAACCATAGATTTTGCCAGGCTGGCTGGTTTAAAACCGGCAGGAGTGCTTATAGAAATCCTCAATGAAGATGGCACTATGGCCCGTTTGCCTGAACTGCGCAAAATGGCTGATAAACAGGGACTGAAGCTGGTTTCTATCAAAGATCTTATTGAATACCGGCTTAAAAAAGAAAGCCTGATTAAACGGGAAATTGGCGTAGATATGCCCACCGAATTTGGCCATTTCGACCTGATTGCCTACCGGCAGGAAAATACCGGCGATCTGCACCTGGCTCTGGTAAAAGGAACCTGGGAAAAAGATGAACCTGTACTGGTACGGGTACATTCTTCCTGTGTTACAGGCGATATTTTTGGTTCTTGCCGCTGCGACTGTGGCGGACAATTGCATGCGGCTATGCAAACGGTAGAAGCGGCTGGTAAAGGAGTAGTATTATATATGAACCAGGAAGGCCGTGGAATTGGCTTGCTGAATAAACTGAAAGCCTACAAATTACAGGAAATGGGCCGGGATACGGTACAAGCTAATATAGAACTGGGATTTCAGATGGATGAACGGGATTACGGCGTAGGCGCTCAGATTCTGCGTGACTTGGGAATTACTAAAATACGGCTGATCAGCAATAACCCGAAAAAACGGGCTGGTTTAATTGGCTATGGACTGGAAATCGTGGAAAGTGTGCCGATAGAAATACCTTCCAATCCCTATAATTTGAGTTACCTGACCACTAAACGCGATAAAATGGGTCATACCATTTTAAATAACAGTCAATAAAAAGCTGAGCGTATGTAATTAAAGAATATAGAGTAAAAAGCAGGAAACTTAACCAGTAACCTGCTTTTTTACGTTTTCTTACAAAGCAATGTCTATTTCTCAGTTGTATGTCCCGTATTATCACTACTAAGAATCAATGAATCAGCAAGTATATCGTAGAAAACGTAACATTCTTTATAAATACTTCCCATGTCTATCCCTGTGGTTTTTTGTGTGTGTGATGCAAATGCCTGCGGTATACGCACAAACCGATGGATACCGGGATATCTGGTATAAAGGCACTTTGGTACTGGCAGAAGGAGACACCCTGGATGGCGATATTCACTATGAACTGCAATCTGACCTGGTACAGATCAATACGGATAATACCATCAAAACGTATTCTGCCAGGCAGATCTGGTCTTTTCAGGTATATGACCCGGATATGATGACCGATAGGCGTTTTTTTGCATTGCCATATGCGGTAGAATCTTCCTATAAAGTACCCATGTTATTTGAATTGCTCACGGAGGGAAATGTGAGTTTGCTGGCCCGTGAAAAATTAGTTACAGAAAATATTCCCCAATACAGTTACTGGTCGAGCAGCAGGTATTATACCAGAACCAGGTTGAGCAACGATTTTTTCTTTGGCTTTGAAAATGGCCGCATCCGCAGATACGATGGCTCCAAGCGGGACTTTTTCTACCTGATTAAAGAGAAATCTGGTGATGTAAAAAAGTTTGTAAGCGAAAACCGGCTCCGCTACAGCGATAAATACGACCTCATTCAGATTATCAATTACTATAATTCTATTAAATAAGCTTGTGTTTCTTAAAAGGGAAGGTAGCTTTGTGTCCGGAGAGATGCCTGACTATCTTATTAACTTCCGGTTTAAAATATCTGATTACAATAATGGCTAAAAAAAAACCTTTAATACTTGTTTCCAACGATGATGGGATTACTTCTCCCGGTATAAAAACCCTGGTAGAAGTGATGTGTGAATTAGGAGAAGTTGTGGTAGTAGCACCAGATAGTCCTCAGTCCGGGATGGGGCATGCGATTACAGTAGGCAATACATTGCGTTTAGACCCCTCTACGATTTTCGAAGGAATAGATGCCTATGAATGTTCCGGCACGCCTGCTGATTGTGTTAAACTGGCCAAGCACCATGTATTGAAAGACCGTACGCCAGATCTGGTCGTAAGCGGGATCAATCATGGAAGTAATTCATCTATTAGTGTGTTATATTCCGGCACCATGTCTGCGGCGATTGAAGCCGCTATTGAAGGCTTGCCGGCTATTGGTTTTTCCCTGTGCGATTATTCGCATCAGGCTGATTTCTCGCATACCGCAGAATTTGTAAAGAAAATTGCCTTACAGGTGCTCGAACACGGACTTCCGCCAGATATTGCCCTGAACGTGAATATTCCGGCAAAATCCGATGAGAAAATAAAGGGCATCAAAATCTGCCGCCAGGCGCATGCTAAATGGCAGGAAGTATTCGATCAGCGTAAGGACCCTTACGGACGCAGGTATTTCTGGATGGCTGGTAATTTTGTAAATGAGGACAAAGGTGAAGACACTGACGAATGGGCGTTAACTAATAATTATATTTCGGTAGTGCCGTGTGCTTTTGACTTAACAGCCCATCATGCCTTGCCAGTGCTTAACCAATGGGCATTATAGAAGGCTTCAAACCCATCTATAGCTAATTTTTTTTAGTTATTTACCTCGCAAAAGTGGCTTCAAAGAGTTTTAATTCAATATCTTACTGAAAAATTTATACAATTGTGCAGGAAGCGGTTTAAAAATGTTTGACTTCACTCAATAAAAAACTAATTTTGCGTTAACAACTAAAAAAGTTAATATATTACTAACATGGCTGAACAGAACCAAGAGAAACAAGGAAGTAGAAAAATATTGCTTACCATCTTTATTGGTATTTTGATAGCATTGAATATTGTCTTGTTTTATCTGAATTTCAGAAACAAAGAAGAAAGCCAGCAGAAAGATGTAGTGATCCAGGCGAAAGATGCGGAACTGGATGCTACCTCTACGAAACTGGATTCTATATCCAAAGAGCTTGACCTGCGTATTACCGAAGTTCGGAAACTGGGCGGTGATGTAGAAGAGTTAACAAAAGCGAAGGCAGACCTGGAGAAAGAAAGAAATACACTCAAAACAGCTACTGCTTCTGAACGCCGTCGTTTAACTGAGAAATTAGAAGCCTATGAAACTCTACTTACGACCAAAGATGAGGAAATTTCCAAACTGAAAGCAGTAAATGAGGAACTATATTCGGAAAATACAACGCTCAAAACGCAAAAAAATCAGCTGAATGATTCCATCAGTGCCATTGAGCAGCAAAAACAGCAATTGTCTGAAAAAGTGGCGGTAGCTTCTGCGTTAAAAACAGAAAACCTGGCTATTAATGCCTTAAATGAAAAAGGCAAAGAAAGAGATGGCGGTGAATACCGGGCTAAACAAGTAGACAAGATTAAAATTGCATTTAATCTGGCAGAAAACAATGTAGCTGAAATTGAATCGAAAGACATTTACATGCGCCTGATCGAACCGGATGGCGCTGCGCTGTTTGACCTGGCTATGGGTGGCGGCACGTTTATGTTTGAAGGAAAAGAAACCTTCTATACTGCCAAACAACAGATTTTATTTGATAATACCCGTCAGCAGATAACTTTTGTGTACGACAAAGGCAATGCCTATAAAACCGGTAAGCACATCGTAGAACTCTATGCTGATGGCTATAGAATCGGGCAAGGTTCTTTTGTAGTGAAATAAGCTTATTCTAATTCTTATATAGAAAGACAATACCGCAAAGTATTGTCTTTTTTGTTTAACCCCGGATTAGATTTTATTGGGCAGGTTGCGAATACTTTCTGTCCTTTACAAAACTCCTGATCGCATCGGCTACTTTTTCAGGTTCTTCTTCCTGGGGAAAATGACCGCAGGTGGGCAATTCAACAACATAAGCATCCGGAAAACCTGAGGCAAATTTCTGTAAATAGGCAGGGGTAATAAATTTATCTTTCATGCCCCAGATCAGCAATACAGGTTTTTCTGCCAGAATATGCCGTTGCTGCCAGAGTTCCTCAAACCATTCCTGGTCATTGAGTAAAGATCTGGCAAATGCTAGTGTTCCATTTCTCTGGCTTTTATTGGCAAAAGGTTTGGTAAACTGCGAGCGCAAGGCTTTGGAAAGTTTTTTTTCTCCGAAAGACTGCGGAAGGATAAACTTAGGTGAAAAATTAAAATACCGGTATAAAACGGGTAAAAGCGGACTTTTTAATATTCTGCTCAGCTTAATATATTCGGGTTCTTGTGTACTGCTCCAGAGCCATGAATTCAATATTACTATATTCTTGATGCGTTCCGGATGATTGATAGCCATATTCAGGCCAATGGGCCCACCAAAGTCATGCACAACCAGCGTAATATTGCTCAGATTTTTCTCCAGTATAAAAGCCGATAGCGTTTGGCTGTGGTTAACAGTGGAATAATCATAATGTTCTGGTTTGCTGGAAAGGCCAAAACCAATATGGTCGATGGCCATGCAACGGTAACTGGTACTTAGTCTTTTAATTACATTCCGGTAATCAAAACTCCAGGAAGGCGTACCATGCACAAATAACATAATTTCTCCGGCTCCTTCATCAATATAATGCAGCCTTTGTCCGTTTACCTCAAAGAACCGGGACTGAAAAGGATATTCTGTTGTATGTAACCAGTTAACTTTCATCGTTTTTTTCTACAAATGAAAGCAAGTTCAGGGAAATGAAGCTTGGTTTAGACCAACCTTAGATCCGGATGGTGTTGAAGAGTTTGCTGAAATTGGTTGGATCGATGTTTAAGTAAGAAGCGATAAACTTGTGAGGCACCAGTTGCAACAAATGCGAACTTCGCTGGCAAAAGGCCCGGTAACGTTCTTCCATAGATAAGGCATGCAATTCAATGTGCCGGTTAATTAAGCCGGCTAATATGGCTTCGGTCATCCGGCGGAATAAGCGCTCAATGGATTGCGATTTGTCGAACAGTTGCTGCAAACTTTCAAACGAAATATATTCCATTTCGCTGTCGCTCAGGCAGGTGAGAGAATAGGTAGACGGTTTTTGGAAGGAGAATGATTCTGGAATCGCACAGGGATTGGGCGGATAAGTAAAGGCGACAACATGGATTCTGGTAACTGTTTCAACATAAGACATCTGGACTCCTTTGCGTACAAAAAACAGTTCTTTCTGCACCTGGCCAGGCACAATAATTAAGTCGCCTTTTTTGAAAGTTTTAACTTTTAAACTATTCCTAAACAGGTCATACTCTGATTGGCTGATGGGATAAAACAAGTTGAAAAATTCATAAAGGTCCATATGTATACTAACGAAAAAGTAAATTTGTACATTTTTTTAATAATGTGATTTTATAAGGAAACGCTGCAACCATTTAAAATCTCAGAGGGTCTTTAATACAGAAGCAGGTTTTTATTTTGATTTTGATATGCACTTTTTTCATTTAATCTGGTTTATAGCTTTTCTACTGACTATGAATGCATGTAGTCAGGAGCCTGATACGCTGTTATGTGCGCAGGGTACAGTAATTGGGCAGGGCTGTTTAACTAATTCGTATGCTATCCGCCTAGACAGGAAAAACAAGGAATATGGCATTGCTGAGAATGTTACGTTTGATAATGTAGTAGAAACACTCAACCTGCCTGAAGAATTCCAGGTAAATGGTGCCAGAATTTACTTTACTTTCAAAAAGCCAGCCGAAGACGCCGGAAAATATCTTACCTATTGTACCTCTGCTCCGCAGGTTGTGATTTTAGACATTTCAGGCCAGAACTGCCCGGTTCCGGTGAAAAACTCAAAGTGATACTGACTCATTGTTCGTTGTTAGAAATATACATTTTAATAACTTGCAACACTCATTTAAAAAAAATAAGGCAAATGGTTAGATAAGCAAAAAGCCGGATATAGTCCGGCTTTTGTATTTTATATGAATGTATAAAATGGCTACTCAATTCTGATATCAGATAGTTATTGCCTGTGCTACACTTCTACCTTCAATTACCGGAGCAACTTCCTGAATATGAATAAACTGTTTTTTATCTGGTTGATAAGCGAATACACGGCCAGTTTCGATTTCATATACCCAGCCATGTAACTTAAGCTTGCCCATTGCAAGGCCTGTAGCTATGCTGGGATGTGTACGTAGGTTTTCGAGCTGTACCAGCACATTCTCTTTCACGGCATTCAGAACCATATCTTCCTCATCCTGCTCCGGATATTTTTCCAGTACAATCCGCCGGGTAGATTCTGCATGCTGTAACCAGCTGCTTACAGAAGGCATATTGGTTAAGGCTTCCTGATGAAGTAATCCATGCATGGCTCCGCAATGGGAATGGCCACATACGATAATATCCTTAATGCCGAGTGCAGTAACAGCATATTCAATAGTTGCTCCTTCTCCGCCATTAGCCGCCCCATAGGGAGGAATTATATTTCCGGCGTTGCGTAATATGAACAGATCTCCTGGCTTTGTCTGGGTAAGCAGGGTAGGGCTAATCCGGGAGTCTGAACAGGTAATAAATAAAGCTTCCGGCTTTTGTCCGGCGGCAAGCCTTTGAAAAAGTTCTTTCTGGGAATCGAAAATATTATTCTGAAATTGATGAAGTCCTCTGATGATTTTTTCCATGAATATATAAATTTAATAATAAACGATTGATATACAGGTTTATGTGTTATTCCTGAATGGTAATTTTGATAAAACTAATCATTAATAGTAAAAATAAAAAGTAACAATAGTATATCACAAGGCAGGCTTACAAGAATAATACCTGCCCTCTGAGATTACAGTATATAATATTCGGCTTTTGTAGCACTTTCCAGCCGCTTTGTTTCTTCAACCAGATGACTTTGTTTCAACATTTGTGTTAAATCGCGTTCAATAGTTTTGGCTATAGTTGTAACCGGCGTATCGGTCGGTTTGTTTTCAAAAGGATCTTGCAAATGAATAGACATTTTCTCGATCAGTAACAGCAGCGAAGCAATGGCAATAACCAAGGGTATTTCCATAATTCCAAAATACTCAATAAGTCCGAAGGGAAGCATGGATATAAACACGATTAATGAGAAATGGGTATACAGGCTGTAAGTAACCGGAAAAACCGTATTCTTTATTCGTTCACAGCCGCCCATGGCATCGCATAAATTAGTGAGGGTACGATCCAGTTGAACCTGCTGATACTCATTGATCCAGCCTCTTTTTAAGGCCAGTCGCAGATCAGCGGCATGTAGTTCCAGAAGTGCCACTGGTTTATTGCTGTATCGTCTGGCAAACTCTATCTCTTCCCGGTTGAGTAAACCCTCTGTTCCTATAAATGGCGATATTTTGCGTAAGGATTGCCCCAGGCTATAAGACCAGGCCATCTGTCTCTTAATAAAACGCTCCTGAAATTTTTCTACTTCTTCGCCTCCGTAGGGATCATCTACAAAAGACAGGATCTGCCGGCCTAAAGTACGGGAATCGTTTACAATGGCGCCCCATAATGTGCGGGCTTCCCACCAGCGGTCGTAGGCCTGGTTAGAACGGAAAGCAAGCAAGAGTGATAGTACTGTTCCTACAATAGTAGGCACCGCAATCGGAATAGAGATCTGGCTGAAATGGAAATTACGGTATAATATGGCCACCAGAATAGAGTAGATCGTTACCACGATTACTTCTTTTTTTATCTTTCCCAGTACGTAGCGTACCGGAATATTTTCTTTCAATAACATATATAAAATGTTTAATTAGGTTTTATATCTGGTTTATTTATCGCTTAAGAAAAACAATCAGATGTAGTGTTGAAATGCTTAGGTTCTAATTCTGAGGCAGGCTGTAAATTAAATGCTCCTTCCTGGAAACAAGCCCTGTTTCTTTTTCCAGTTTTATAGTTGTAATCATTTTTACTTCTATACCTGATTTAGAAATAAGCCTGGCCGGATCGAAACTCCATTCCGACAATTTCCGGAACTGATACTGCTGTGGATAGGCAACCAGGTCTATATGCTGGCCTTCCAGAAATTGTTTGAAAACTGCCACTGTACTGCCATACACACATTCAAACCTGATAGAATTAATTTGCGCGTTTTCATATTCCAGTTGTGTGCAGCGGTTCCAGAATTCCGGACTGATAAAATTACATTTCTTTCTGCGGCTGGTGAGAGACATAATTTCTGAGATTGAATCCGGCATAATGAAAGTATGTACCAGGAGTATATTTAACTGTTCATTGCGGAAAGTGCAAAGTAAGTCGTCGATGCAGTTTAATGACTTGATACTGAAATCACTGGGAATAAGTATGTTCTTCATAGCCTGTTGTGGTTAAGGTGAAACTATTCTTTTTTTATGTAAAAGTACGTTAGGCTCATTAGGAACTTCTAAGAAAGAAATTAGAATCTCATTAGAATTTAAGTCAGAATAATACAATTTCAATTCATGCCATTAGATAATGACATTGACTATCGGCAAACGGATGTGTAATGAAGATGTGATTTAAGAATGAACCGTGGTGTGGCTGGCTTTTCCCCGGCTGTGCGGATGCAGATCGGCAATAGGCAAGGTAATATGCATATCTGTACCCTGGCCCTCTTTGGTGTAGATGTTAATACTGCCTTTATGCAGACGAATGATATTCATTGATAAGGGCAAACCTACTCCATAACCTTCAAATTTAGAAGTATTGGAGGCACGGAAAAAGGGCTCAAATACATGTGGAAGCTCTTTTTCAGGAATACCAATTCCTTTATCTTTTACCTGTACCATCACTTGTTTACTATTTCCAGACAAACTGATAGTAACCGGCTGATTAGAAGAATACTTGCAGGCATTTATTACTATATTGCTGATGGCCAGTTTAAGCAGCGTCATATTGCCGTTTACCTTCAGCATGTTTTCATCTTCGGGAAGTTGTGAAAAATCAATTCTGACATTATTCTCAGGATAAAGCTGGTCAACTGTTTCTTTTACCATCCAGAGCAGTTCGTCGGTCCGGACGATCTCCCAATTTTGTTTTTTTCCGTCAAATCCGCTTTGTGCCAAACCCAGCAGGCCAGTGAGCATATGCGTGAGTTTATCGGATTCCTGCAAAATTACCTGCACCGATTGCCTGTGAACTTCACTCAATCCCGGATGGCTCAGTGCCAGTTCTGCTTCTCCTTTAATAATAGTGAGAGGTGTACGTAACTCATGAGAAGCATTACTTACAAAATTGTTCTGGGTTTCAAAAGCAGTTTCAAGCCGGGTTAGCATGTCGTTAAATGTATGTCCAAGCATGCTGATTTCATCTTTACCCTGGATATTTTGCAGGCGTAAGTGCAGATTTTCGGCAGAAATATTTTGCACATTCCGGATTAAGTCTCTGACCGGCTTAAATATCTGGTAAGTAAAAAATTTTCCTGCCAGAAACATGACCAGTATAGAGGCCAGAAAACCTATGATCAGGATGTTGCGCAGATGTTCTAGTTCCTGTAGGCCATAAGGGTCGGTTGCCGAAACAATTATTATGGTTGGGGGAGAATCGTCCTGGTAGAGGTTTCCCACGAAAAATTTATTATCATGGCGGAAACGGGAAATGCCATTCGCCAGAATTTCTTCAATTAAAGCTTTAGGGATTTCTTTTGGCCGTGCCACATCCGGATGGTCAGGGGAGGATAATTCCAGAAAATATTCTTTTTCGGAAGGTAGTTTCTCCAGATATTGCTGGCGCATTTGCTGAATTACCTGGCTATTGGCATGCTCTCTATTAAAATGGATAGACTGTGCGATCCGCACCCTGGTTTCCAGCCGCTGATAAAAATCTTCGAAGGCATAATGATTGGCAAACAGGAAGATAAATCCGCTGAGTAATAAGATAACAGTAATGGTAAGTCCGGCAAACAGAATGGTAACTTTGGTCTGGATATTCATAGCCGCTCATGCTTCTGCTTCTTTCAAAACGTAACCCATGCCGAAAGCCGTATGAATAAGCTTAGGTTCAAAATCTTTGTCGATCTTTTTGCGCAGGTAGTTTATATACACGTCCACTACATTTGTACCCAGGTTAAAGTCAATGTCCCATACATGCTCCAGAATGTCGATCCGGGAAAGCACTTTCTTCCGGTTTACGGCCAGAAACTCCAGCAAACGGAATTCAGTAGCTGTTAAAAGAATATTTTGCCCGCTGCGGCTTACGGTTTTTTCGGTCGTATCAATGGTCAGGTCGGCGATTTTAATTAAATGATGTGCGGTTGTCACTCCTTTGTTCCGCCGGATCAGCGACCGGATACGGGCATTCAGTACATCAAAGTTAAAGGGTTTTTCCAGGTAATCGTCTGCCCCGCTATCCAGCCCGGTAACAATGTTTTCGGGTGTACCTAGCGCAGTAAGCATTAAAATCGGTACCTGGGTATTTTTCTTCCGGATGGTCCGGCATAATTCTAATCCGCTGATTCCCGGCAACATCAGGTCAAGTGTAATTAAGTCGAATTCGTATTCTGTCGCCATTTTTAACGCTGATGCGCCATCCAGGGCCACACTTACCTGATAGCCTTCTCTGGAAAGTCCACGCTGAATCATGCCTACCAGGCTGGCTTCGTCTTCTACCACTAATATCTTAAATCCATCCATGTACCAGCTAACTATTTGCAGGAAATAATGTTTACAAGAATTGTTCTATTCATGACAGGCAAGATATATGCCTCACTGAAGATCAGGGAAAGTAGCCCAGGCAATAAATGCTGCATCAGGTGTGCCGGCTTACTCTTCTCCTGTAATGTGGGTATTTAACGGTAAATTTTTTTCTGAGTTGCAACAGCTGCTTATCTCATAAAATAACCTGGTTATCTGCGTTTGAGATTGCTGAAGAATGAAAAAAGTCCGCCTTTTTCGTCAATCATAGAGTAGTACCCCGGTTGACTGGCGTATCGAACGGTTTCTACCGTATAAAAGGCGTTCGGATTAAACTGATTGATAATATTAATAAGCTCCGGCAAATCCTGCCGTTGTATCACTGAAAAGATCAGCTTTACGTTCTCCCGTTTTCCTTCTCCTTCTACATAGGTAAAACCAAACTTAGTGGTACGCAGGTATTCGATCAGATCAGTAGCTTCCCTGCGGGTAATCACACGTACCATTACTTTACCTAGGGCAAGTTTTTCTTCAATGGTCATTCCTATATAAATGCCTGAAGCAAAACCGGCCGCATACGCCAGATAACAAGTCGGATTATTCAGGTTCTGCATAATGGTACTTACGGCTATCAGCCAGAGCAGCGATTCAAAAATGCCTATAATCGGTGCTTGTTTGCGCCGGCCACTAATTACAAATATCTGCCGTAAGGTGTTGAGACTGACATCCGTAAGGCGGGAAAGATAGATGATTAAAGGTAATACCACATAACTATATACAGACTTACTGATGCCTAGATTCTCAATGAAAAAGCTTTCCATGCCAGGGTTGAGGTGAGTGTTCTGGCGTCGAATCTAAGTAAATATGCTGATAAGTAGATGCATAATTTATACTTTTATCAGATTCCAACAGATGCCCTTTCCTGTATCTGAATAAAATACAGCTACATACAAAAATAATAACAAGAGAAAACAGTGGGATTGTTTTCATGGCTGAAGCGATGAGCCGCTTTTATGTAAGCCATTGTTTAAGACCGGCTAACCTGCTACCTTTGCACCGCAAAATGAATATTACCTGTCTGGTAAATTTTTTCTTGCACTATACCAAAGTACATGATTTACGTAAGCCGGAAAGAGCACTTTAATGCTGCTCATAAATTGTATAATCCCAACTGGTCGGAAGAAAAAAATACGGAAGTATTCGGACCTTGTGCCAATACCAACTGGCATGGGCATAACTTTGAATTGATTGTTACGGTAAAGGGCCTGCCGGACCCGGATACAGGGTTTGTAATTGATTTAAAAGTACTCAGCCGCTTAATTAAAGACCTGATTCTGGATAAAGTGGATCATAAAAATCTGAACATGGATGTGGATTTTATGCAGGGTAAAATGGCTAGCTGCGAGGTATTTATAATTGAAATATGGAATATTCTGGCTCCGGCTATTCAGCTGGCAGCTCCTTCCGCCAGGTTACATCAACTCCGGCTCTATGAAACGCCCCGTAATTTTGTGGATTATTATGGTGCTGAACAATAAATGCTGCCAATAAAAAGATTTATTTGGTTGCTGCCGGCTTATATGGGAAATCTGTTAATTTTCTGCGATAAAAAATACCTTCAATGTTGATTCAGGTACGTATTCCTGTTCCTTACCATTACTGAATGAAATATTATCTGATAGCCGGCGAACGTTCCGGAGACCTGCATGCTTCCAACCTGATTAAGGCTATCCGGGCAGAAGATCCACAGGCAGAATGCCGGGCCTGGGGAGGAGATATGATGCAGGCTGCTGGTGCAACGCTTGTCAAACACTACCGGGAACTGGCGTATATGGGTTTTCTGGAAGTGGCGCTAAACCTGCATAAAATTCTGGGATTTATTAGCCAGTGTAAGCAGGATATTCTTGCCTGGAAACCAGATGTGGTGATTCTGGTAGATTATGCTGGTTTTAATATGCGGATCGCAAAATTTGCTAAAAAACAAGGGATTAAGGTTTTCTATTACATTTCTCCCAAAGTATGGGCCTGGAACCAGTCAAGGGCCTATAAGATCAAAGCCAATGTAGACCGCTTATTTGTTATTTTTCCGTTTGAAACAGACTTTTTTAGGAACTACGAATATGAAGTAGACTATGTAGGGAATCCGCTTCTGGATGCCATTGCTAACTTCCAGCCTGACCCTGATTTCCGCCGGAAAAACAACCTGGAAGAGAAACTCATTATCGCCCTGCTTCCTGGTAGCCGTGAGCAAGAAGTTAAAAATATGCTCGAAATTATGCTGGGCGTGATGCCGAAGTTTTCTCAGTATGAATTTGTGATTGCAGGTGTTTCCAATCTGCCCTTGTCTTTCTACGAAAAATTTACCCGTGTTCCACATGTATCCCTCGTTATAGACCAGACCTACGATTTATTATCGAATGCAACCGCTGCTATGGTCACTTCCGGTACGGCTACTCTGGAAACAGCGTTGTTTGAAGTGCCACAGATTGTGTGCTATAAAACTGGCCGCATTTCCTATATGATTGCTAAAGCCCTTATTCAGGTAGGATATATTTCGCTGGTGAATCTGATTGCTGGGAAAGAAGTAGTGAAAGAACTCATTCAGGAGGATTTTACGGTATACAAACTCGTATATGAACTGAAAAAAATCCTGCCCTATACTTCTGGACGCAAAGAACAGATACAAGCCTATAAAGAAATAAAAGCCATGATGGGTGGTCCTGGCGCTTCTCAACGGGCTGGCAGCCTGATGGTAAAATACCTTAAAAATGAATAAAGGGGGTTGGAAGCTAATTTATGTTAAGCCCGTATTAACTGAAGGGTCGTTAAGAAGAGCAGAATGATGAGCAAGGAATATAATATAGAATAATGAAGGAGTTCTTCGATATTGGAAATTCCTTGTTCATTGTTCAACATTCAATGATTGGATAACTTCGATTGCTCATATATCTATAGCTTCAATGCACCCACTTCAATCACACAACATTCGCTGGTACTTATTGGCATTGAATATCTGGCGGCGCATAGGTTGGCCTTCGCGGTTGATATAGAAAACCAGGTATATATCGGCATCATCAATGTATTTTTCTCCCAGATATAAAGGGAACGTTTCGCTGCCTACATTTGCCAGATCTTCGTAATCACAACTCACTACCTGGCCTTTGGTATTGCTGAGAATGCCATACATTTTATCCATATATACCTTCAGCACAATTTCCTCAGGACTTTGTTTAATGTATTCAATAAAATCTATAGGCTTGAAGATATAGCGCTTCTCTACAAAATGATACAGATACCAGGTCTGGTCCTGACGCACCAGGGCTACTTCATTCTGCCAGTACTGGATTTCATCAAAAACAAACTCAGACAAAGGTTTATTGTCTGCCCCGATCAGACCATATCTACCTGCTTTTGCTGCAATCAGCACACGGCCAGACTGGTCGTAATTGCGGAGTAATGCTGAATATTGCGGAGGAATAGTGAAACTTTTGCTTACATTCATTAACCCGAATTTGCCATTTTTTAAGGTAGCGATCAAGCCTTTCTGATAATCCAGTCCATCGTAAATAGCCGGAAGTAGTATTTTTCCTTTGGCATTCACCAGACCGAATTTGCCTTTCAGTTCAGTTTTATACAGATCTGGTTCCCACACCTGAATGTCATCGTAACGGGGCGGCAGCAGTGCTCCATTCTGCACTGACAAAATTCCTTTTTTCCCCCGTTTATTTTCCAGAATAATCCAGGATTGATTATCATACGCAGATAGTAACTGGAGCCGGATTTTTTCAGCCTCAGGCAGTTTTATTAGTTTTCCACCTGGAGAATAGGCTGATAAATTCTTTTTTTGTTTTACTACAAAGAGATGATTTCCTAGCAGATTCACCTCATCAAAAGTAGCACTGCCAAACCAGGTTCCATTGGTCCGGAGGATTGACCAGGAATCTTTTTTTTTAACCGCATAAAAATCAGCATTGCCGGCAACTTCCGTAAATACAGAATCTGAAAGTAATTTTCCTTCCAGCGTATAAATCCGGATACTATCCTCCTTTTCAACCGTCCAGCCGCCGGGCATTGCCTGAATATGGGCAGAAGTAAGCGGAATAACCGGAGACAATTGTGTGGTCAGAACGGCTTGCAGACTATCGGTGTATACTTTCAGAAAACCTTTTTTACCCGTTCTACCTTCGTATAGGGATAGGTAAAGGCTGAAGTATCTTTTGGATGCAAAACCTGGGTGTCGAGTAGTTGCTGATGGAGGAGCAGGCTATATTTTCCATTTTTCTCAAACAAAAGCAGTTTTTCTTCCGGAGAACTAATATCATCAAAATCCAGGGCAGTTAACTTTCTTCCATTCGTGGTAGCTAATCCTTTTTTGCCGTTTTGCGTGAGCAGCAGAAAATTACCATCCAGCATTTCTATTTCTTCATATTGCGGAGGCAATAATCTGAATCCTGATTCCAGATACAAGCCTTGTTTACCTTCTTTTTCAACGGTCAATAATCCTTCTTCCAGTTGCTCAATTGCTTCATAACTCTCATCTATGATCTGTTTCCCGGTTTTATCAATGGCTGAAACTTTATTATGATGGTATACAAGGATAAAGCCTTCTTTTACTCCCTCACAAAAGTACTGGCTGGCTACAGAATCGTATCGAATGGGAATTTGTAAAACGCCATTTACATCAATAAAGCCATATTTTTCTTCCTCATACACCGGGTAATAGGTGAGTTTTTCAGCAGCGATCAGCTTCTGGATATAGCGGGAATCGTAAAAATCAGGATACGTTTTCAGGAAATTTTCTGCTGGATGGTCCTGCTTATGTAAGAAAAAAATCCAGCTCCAGGCTTGTTTAACAAAGCTGCTGGAAGGATATTTTTTTATAAAATCATGATAACTTTTAATGGTATGGGGCGCATTGTAAATCTCAAAAATCCGCTGTTCGGCCAGTAGCTTAAACGGACTCTGCGGATACAACTCCAGGAAGTTCTCATAGCTTTCAATAGTGCCGGCTGCCGTCTGGGAATCAAATAGCATCACATTGTATAATTCCCTGGCTTCCTTGGCCTGTGCGGCATCTGGATAAGTATCTATAAAATTCTTGTAACTCTGGTAAGTATTTTTCTGCTGTGCAGCTGCAAATGCGATGGCATTTCTTCGTTTAATAGCTTCTGTATACTGGCTGGCTGTCGGATAATGATCAATGAAATACTGGTAGGTACTCACCAGGTTTGAATCACTGGCTAAGCCAAATGCGAGGCTATCTATCAATACTTTATTAGCAAGCAGGGTAGAGTCATTAATGCCAGATTTGTTCCAGTATTTTCTTGATTTTTTACTGGTTTGCGGATAGTAGCTGATGGCGGCTAAGGCATAGGTATAGGCGGAATCCAGATGGGCAGCCGGATTATTTGAATTTAAAAAATACTGGGAAAAAACGTATATAGCACCGGCATTTTGCGGATTTTTCTCCAGTGCTTTGTATACTAAGGCTCTGCTTTTCTCAAACTCGTTGCGGCGTAACTTTTTATATGCTTTTGTAACCCTGTCGGCTTTTACCCCATCAGGAATGAGATACAACAAGAGCAGCCACAGGCAAATTTTGGATTTCATAAGGAAGACTGGGAAGGGGCAAACAGCAATACTGCCGGCATTTACCACATAAACCATGCAAATTAACAAGAATAAAAGATTACCTGAGAGTGATAAAATATTGAGAAGATAAAACCATGTAGGATACAGATGTATTTTTAATAAATTTTATTTTTGGTATTTTAATTACTGCTGGTTTGATAGCTGCTATCAAATAAATTTACGCCATACTATGACCACTTTTCAGGCCTATTTATACCTGGGTTTTTCACACATCACCGACCTGCAAGGATATGATCATATCCTGTTTATTGTAGCTTTATGTGCTATTTTTCAGCTATCCGACTGGAAAAAAATACTCATCCTGGTTACTGCTTTTACCTTGGGCCATTCTATTACCCTGGCCCTGGCTACACTAAAAATACTGACATTCAGAAGCGATTTGATTGAATTTCTAATTCCGGTCACCATTCTGATTACAGCCATCGGCAATCTGTTTCATAAAGAGAAAACAAGCCGCATGAACAACTCAGGCAATTCCCAGCGTCTGCGCTATATAGCTGCTTTGTGTTTTGGCCTGATTCACGGCCTGGGTTTTTCAAATTTTCTGCGAAGTTTACTGGGGAAGGAAGAAAGTATTATACAACCCTTATTTGCTTTTAATGTTGGCCTGGAAGCTGGTCAATTGCTGATTGTAGGCATATTGCTTCTGATTGGCTTTGTGTTTACTGCGATACTGAAGGTAAACCGCTTTAATTGGAACCTGGTCATATCTGGAATAGTGATAGGCATTGCGCTTACCCTGATTCTGAAAACAAATATATTTGTGTAAGCAATTGTTCTACTCCTGTGCTTTCAAATTATACATTGTTGCAACAAAGTCAATCTATATCATAAGTTGTCTCCTTATTATTTGAGTCAGTCGTTACTTGAAAATTGTATGCTGACTGCTACAATATGATGATTTTAAGAATACCTAAAATAGCTAAATTAGCTCCTATCCACAAAAGCTTTATTAGGAGATTACCTATAGAAAAAACTTTCATTCTATCGAATGCGTCTTTATAAATCACAATAGAGGTGGGGCGTTGCCAAAATATACCGCTTACAATTCTATCCCTATCATTGATCTTTAATGCAAAGAAAAGCCTACTAAACCTGGTCAGACTAGGAAAAAACTTGCATATAGCGATGGAAAAAGTTTTCACGACTGAAATTTCTTCAGCTTTCCTGTATTGCCTTCCTGTTAGCATTATTATCAACTGCATGCTATTAATTACCAGATAAAGACAAGGAAATGCCCACACTAAAAATAGTATTTTATTCCCCGTATGAATAAAAAGATCCCTGCAAAAAGAGCCAGCAAAGTATGCAGAGGGGAAAAAAGCAACAAGAATCCGACCCATCATAAAAATTCTTCTCATACTGTATTAAATTGAATCAAATCCTGTTAGCCATTTTACTTAAATATCTCTGGAACTTTTAACTTAAACCATTCCATTTATAGTACTTACTCCAATTGTCCTCTTGAATAAATTTATGTATAATTGTTCACCAGACATAAATCCTGTTCTGCCTCTACTGGTAAAATTTGTTGACGCTTATAAACCTCTGTAATGGATAATAAGCTTTGTTCGACTCTTTTCAACAATAAGCTCAATTTTCGCTACTGTTCCAGCATTTACTTCAACACTCTCTATGATCAAACTAATAAGAACCAATTCTGATAACCCCGATTTTGTAACCCTTGTCCGGTTACTGGATGCTGATCTTGCCAAGAGAGACGGCGATGAACATTCCTTCTACGCTCAGTTCAATAAAATTGCTAAAATTAAGTATGCGGTAGTAGCCTATGAAGGGGACAAACCTATGGGTTGCGGTGCTATCAAAGAATTTGCAACAGATGTGATGGAAGTGAAACGGATGTATGTATCACCGGAAGCCAGGAATAAAGGAATTGCTACACTGATTTTAACCGAACTCGAAAAATGGGCAGCCGAATTATCGTATACTAAGTGTGTGTTAGAAACAGGCAAAAGGCAGCCGGAAGCCATTGCACTTTATGAGAAGAATGGCTATAGGCAGATTCCTAATTATGGGCAATATACAGGCATTGAAAACAGTGTGTGCTTTGAGAAAGAACTTACTGGTAAACAGCAGATACAAGCCATCTCATAACAACACTTCCAAAACTACACTCTTTCCTGGGCAAGGCTTGGATTGTTTGCCGGGCAAAGGCACTAATTTGCTCTTTTTTGTGTATTTTTGTAAATAGAAAGCGAAACAGGAAGAATGGAAGAATACCAGTTATATACACTCCCCAACGGCATCCGTATTTTACATAAACAAGTTACTTATACTAAAATTGCGCACTGCGGCTTTGTTCTGGATATAGGCAGCCGGGACGAAAAACCTCACCAGCAAGGCATTGCCCACTTCTGGGAACACATGGCCTTTAAGGGAACCCGTAAACGCAGGTCTTTTCACATACTGAATCGGCTCGAATCGCTGGGTGGAGAATTGAATGCCTATACCACCAAAGAGAAAATATGTTTTCATGCCTCCGTGCTGGACCGCCATTTTGAGAAAGCCATAGAACTGCTCACCGACATTACCTTCGATTCTGTGTTTCCCGAAAGGCAGATTGAGAAAGAAAGAAATGTGATTCTGGAGGAAATGTCGATGTATTACGATTCTCCGGAAGATGCCATTCAGGACGAATTTGATAATGTGTTGTTTGGCGACCATTCCTTGGGCAATAATATTCTGGGAACCAGTGAAAGTGTGCGTTCTTTCCACAAAGAAGATTTCAAGCAGTTCATCCTGGAGAATCTGAATACCGGGCGAATTATTTTCTCGTCGGTAAGCAACCTGCCATTTAATAAAGTGGTAAAGCTGGCACAAAAGTATCTGTCTGACATTCCCGGTTTTTCTGCACATCCAGAACGTTTGCCTTTTAGCGGATACATTCCTAAAAAGCTTGCTAAATCTCGGGTGATTACACAAGCCCAATGTGCCATCGGCCGTACAGCTTATGCCTTAAACGACGAAAAACGCCTGCCTTTCTTTATGCTGGTAAATATTCTCGGCGGTCCTGGTATGAATTCAAGGTTGAATCTGGCCTTGCGTGAAAAACATGGGTTTGTTTATGCCATTGAAGCGAATTATACACCGTATGTAGACACCGGTTTTGTAGCAGTTTACTTTGGTACCGAAAAAAGACAGCTGAACAAAAGCATTGCTCTCACTTTAAAGGAAATGCGTACCCTGAAAGAGAAAAAGATGGGTGCTGTACAGTTACATACGGCTAAAGAGCAGTTGATGGGGCAACTGGCGATGTCGGAAGAGAGCAACCTCAACTTTATGCTGATGATGGGAAAAAGTATGCTCGATCTCGACCGTATCGACACCCTGCCGGAGATATTTGAAGACATCCGCCAGGTAACTGCTTCTGATCTACAAGACATTGCCAACGAAATGTTTAACGAAGACCAGCTAAGTATCCTTACTTATTTGCCAGATCAAGATTCGTGAAATAAGTGATATAGCGTTTGATTATGTATTTGAGAGAGAATCATACGCACTATACTTTCAAAAAAAAATTTATAGACTCTGAAAGAGTGCGGTGGATGGTGCAGCAATAGCGCGGACTTTTTTGCTTTGTGCATAGGCCGGAGAATTGAGCGATGATTTTATCTGGCGCAAAAAAGTCTCTATTGGTGCTGCCTTTTTCTTTTGTTACTCGCGCACAAGGCTGGCTCAAACATTCGCATGTTTGCCCTCTTTTGGGCATGCAAAAGAAAAGTAGGACGGCGCAGGAGTACAACATACAAACTAGTTGAAAGAAACCATATTCTTAAACAGCTTTTTATGGAATTTTTAAGTGCTGCACTTAACCAATACGTAGAAGAACATACTTCTTCTGAGCCGCCAGTATTGCAAGAACTGAACCGTGATACCCATGCCCATGTACTCAAACCCCGTATGTTATCTGGTCATTTGCAGGGACGGCTACTATCTTTATTTTCGCATATGATGCGGCCCATGAATGTACTGGAAATAGGTACCTATACCGGTTATTCTGCTTTGTGCCTGGCTGAAGGCTTGCAGGAAGGTGGAAAGGTATATACCATTGATATCAATGAAGAACTGGAATCAAGAGTAAGGCAATATTTTGCTAAAGCCGGTGCCACCCATCAGATAGAATACCGGATAGGCAACGCCCTGGATATTATTCCCTCCTTAGATATAATGTTCGATATGGTGTTTATTGATGCCGACAAGATAAATTACCAGCGGTATTACGATATGGTATTGAATAAGATAAGGCCCGGAGGAATTATTATTGCCGATAATGTACTCTGGAGCGGAAAAGTGGTAGCCGATACCATTAAAAAAGGCGATGCCGAGACTTATGCCATTCTTGCCTTTAATGCTGCAGTTCAGCAAGACGAACGGGTAGAAAATATATTATTGCCTGTTCGGGATGGACTGATGATAGTAAGGAAGAAGTGATTTCTTCTGCTTATTCTGCCTGTGCACTGTATTTCTGATCAAGTTTATTTGCAAGTGTAAGTATATCGTCTTTTCTGGCAATTACTTCGGTCCATTCTTTGGGTATAGCTTCCAGCCCATAATATAAACCTGCCAGACCACCAGTTACGCAACCGGTTGTATCTGTATCTTCTCCCAGATTTACTGCTTTCAACACAGCATCTGTGTAAGAATCTGTTGTAAGGAAACACCAGAGCGAAGCTTCCAGGGTATGGATTACATAGCCACTTCCGCTGATTTCAGCAGGAAAATAAGATTCAATATTATGGAGGAGAATTCTATCAAAGCGTTTCCTTTCAGAATAGGAAATCTTAATGAAACTATTTACTGACTCTTGCATCTGCTTATATGCTTCTTTTTTATCCAGACCTTTCAAAAGCAGTATGGCATATTCAATATAAATAAAACAGCATATGATAGATCGAAAGTGTGCATGAGTAACAGATGAAACTTCTTTTACTGTTTGATATCGTTCTTCAATAGGTTTATTTATTAAGTAAAAAGCCAAAGGTAGGATACGCATCAGCGAACCATTTCCATTGGAATCCTCTTCGAAATCTCCGGAATACAGCGGACTTTCATCATTCTTTAACCTTTGTATTGCACGATAGGTAGTACCACCTATATCAAATACTTTTCCATGCGCTGTCCAATGATTCTGAGTATACCATCTTACCATTGTATAAGCGATATTATTCAGATTGTATCCATTACATAAACTTTCAGCCAGACATAGAGCCAGTGAACTGTCATCTGACCAGGTTCCGGCAGGCTGATTGTGGGTACCATAGCCCTGCATGCCGGTTACCGGATTCGCTGTCAAAACACTTCTGCTTTTAAATTCTACCGGTACGCCCAATGCATCCCCTACACATAATCCCATTAATATATCTAATACTTTATTTGGATGCATGTGAAGTTTTTATCAGAAAAGCTATGTTTGGTAAAGGTAAATTCTCCCCTAACAAGGGGAGCCAGAGGGGTGTGTTGTTTACAAAAATTTCAAAATGCAATCAGCTAATACACCTCCCTGGCCCTCCTTATTAGGAGGGATATTTAAAAATTAAACGCCTTACAAAATATACTGGCTCAGATCCCGGTTTTTCACAAGACTGGATAAGCGTTGATCTACCAGTTCAGGCGTGATTACAATTTTAGCATTGGCGCTGATCACATCCGGAATATCGAACAGGAAGTCGTTGAGCAGGTGGCTCATGACTGTATGTAGCCTGCGGGCACCGATATTTTCTACTTCTGAGTTAATGTGGAAAGCAATTTCTGCAATTTTTGCCAGAGCTTCATCCTGAAAAGTAAGTTCTACGCCTTCCGCCATTAACAACGATTCATACTGCTTGGTCAGGGCATTTTTCGGCTCTTTCAGAATATGGTAAAAATCGTCTTTGGTGAGGCTTTGCAGCTCTACCCGGATCGGGAAACGGCCTTGTAACTCGGGAATCAGGTCGGAAGGTTTGGATATATGAAAAGCACCAGCGGCAATAAACAGCACATGGTCTGTATTGATTACCCCATATTTGGTGTTTACGGTACTTCCTTCCACAATCGGTAACAGATCCCGTTGCACTCCTTCGCGGCTTACATCTGGCCCACCGCCACCGCCTTTACGGGATGTAGCGATTTTGTCAATTTCATCGATGAAAATAATGCCACTGTCTTCTGCCTTCCGGATGGCTTCCTCTTTTACTTCGTCCATATCTATGAGCTTGGCAGATTCTTCTTCAAACAGAATTTTACGGGCTTCGCCAATGGTTACTTTGCGTTTTTTGGTTTTCTTGGGCAACATTCCCCCAATCATTTCCTGCAAATTGGCCATCGTCATTTCGTCGATACCTGGGCCAACCATTCCCACATTACTCCCGGCACTGTGCTGAATGCTGATCTCAATTTTGCGGTCTTCCATCTCACCATTGCGGATTTTCTCCCGGAAACGTTCTCTGGTCCGTTCATTCAGTTCCTCATCATTGTCGGGCATTGTATTGTTGTCATAAGAAAATCCAGAAGAGGAACTTCCCGCTTTGCGTACCGGTGGAATCAGGGCATCGAGAATAATATCTTCTACGGCCTGGTTGGCACGGGCTTTTACGCCTTCCTTTTTATTCGCTTTCACCAGATGTACTGCCTGTTCTACCAGATCCCTCACCATGCTTTCTACATCTCGGCCTACATACCCTACTTCCGTAAACTTAGATGCTTCTACTTTTGTAAAAGGGGCATCTGCAATTTTTGCCAGCCGGCGGGCTATCTCTGTTTTACCTACCCCGGTAGCCCCGATCATTAAAATATTATTGGGTACAATCTCCTGGCGCATGTCCGTATTCGTGTTCATGCGGCGCCAGCGGTTCCGTAAGGCAATGGCCACATTCCGCTTGGCATCTTTCTGGCCCACAATGTATTTATCTAATTCGGCTACGATCTGTTTGGGAGTTAAATAGCTTAATTGATCTTGTATCATTATATAGAGGTTTAATGAAAAACAATTCTAATGGTGTATTCAAAGGGTATAACAAAATTTTACCCAATTCTAACGGTGTCAGGTGTAATATAGGGTGTAAACACAATTTTATTATTCATTGTTACCAATTGTAAGTCCGAATATGTGTATTTATAAAATTGGTCTGGCTTCTTACCACGTTGAAATAATTGCTAACACTGCCGCTCTGTCAGGTTGCAGGCTGGTTCTGGTTGCTGCCATTGTGGTTGTGTCAGCTTACTCTCTTGTGTTGGGCTATTACATTCCGGTTTTGCCTACTGGTAATATGGTTATGGCTATTCGCTTTATGGTTTAGCATTTTGCTAATATATTTCTGCTTTCTGTACAATCAGAAAACTTTTATTAACCTGAAATAGATAGATGCCCTCTTAGGACTGAGCAAGATGTATGGTGAATGAAGTATATAGTTACTGTAAAAACACAAAAACATATTGTATTCTTACCAGGATTTTCGTAACCTTAGCCTTTGGTTAAATCAGATTTTAAGAAGTTAACAGAACCAATTCTGCAGAAAGCAAAACCCTATATTTTACCATAATTTTTTTCACAATGAATGATGTTCAGATAAAGAAAGCGGCCAAGGTATACGATGTAATTATTGTCGGTTCAGGAGCTGGTGGTGGTATGGCCGCCTATCAGCTTTCCAAAGCGGGAGCCAATGTAGCCTTACTGGAGGCTGGCGGTTATTACGACCCGGCTGATGCCAAGTATATTACACAACTAAAGTGGCCCTACGATTCGCCCAGAAGAGGAGCTGGTACTACCCGTGCTTTCGGAGATTTTGATGCGGCCTGGGGTGGCTGGGAAATCGAAGGCGAACCCTATACCAATAAGCCAGGTTCAGAATTTGCATGGTTCCGTTCACGGATGCTGGGTGGCCGTACCAATCACTGGGGACGTATCTCCTTACGATTTGCCCCGGATGACTTTAAGCGCAAAAGTATGACCGGTATCGGCGAAGACTGGCCCATTGGCTATGACGATATAAGTCCCTATTACGACAAAATAGACCGGCTGATCGGGGTATTTGGTTCGAAGGAAGGCTTGCGCAACGAACCGGATGGCATATTTCTGCCGCCGCCTAAACCCCGTCTGCATGAACTGATGATTAAGAAGGCTGGTACCAAACTCAATATTCCGGTAATTCCTTCCAGGCTTTCGATTCTTACCCAGAAAATCAACGATGAGCGGGGTGCCTGTTTCTATTGTTCGCAATGCGGGAGAGGTTGCATGGCCTATGCTGATTTCTCTTCTTCATCAGTACTTGTAAAACCTGCCATTAAAACCGGTAATGTTACGCTGATCAATAATGCAATGGCCCGTGAAGTGCTTACCGATGCGGCTACTGGCAAAGCCAGTGGTGTATCGTATGTAAATACACTCACTTTAGAAGAAATAGCTATACAAGGTAAAGTAGTAGTGCTGGCGGCCAGTGCCTGCGAATCGTCACGTATCTTATTAAATTCTAAATCCTCCCGTTTCTCCAATGGCTTAGCCAATTCCAGTGGGGTAGTGGGTAAATACCTGAATGATTCTACCGGTGCTTCCCGCAGTGCCTTTGTGCCCAGCTTAATGGACCGCAAGCGTTATAATGAAGATGGGGTAGGCGGTATGCACGTATTTACGCCATGGTGGATGGATAATAGTAAACTCGATTTCCCACGTGGCTATCATATCGAATACTGGGGAGGCATGGGAATGCCAGCCTATGGATTCGGATGGGGAATTGAAGGCCTGAATGGTAAAATTCCAGGACGTGATGGTAAAATGAAACCTGCCGGTGGGTATGGTGCCGGTCTGAAAGACGATTTCCGCCGTTTCTATGGAGCGTATGTAGGCATGGCCGGTAGAGGAGAGCCTGTGCCATTGGAAAGCAATTACTGCGAAATCGATCCGAATGTGGTGGATAAATATGGTATTCCGGTGTTGCGTTTCAATTACAAATGGTCGGAGCATGAGATCAAACAGGCCAAACACATGCAGGATACTTTTGAGCAGATCATCCATGAAATGGGAGGTATTGCCTTAGGCAGCAAACCTGGTCCTGAAAACAATTATGGGCTTGCCGAACCAGGTAAAATCATCCATGAAATTGGTACTGTGCGCATGGGCAGTGATCCTAAGACTTCTGCCTTGAATAAATTCCAGCAGGCACATGATGTGAAAAACCTGTTTGTAGTAGATGCCGGTGCCTTCCCGTCACAAGGCGATAAAAACGTAACCTGGACGATTCTGGCTTGTTCGATGCGTACTTCTGATTACATCATGGAGCAGGCTAAACAGAATAATTTGTAAACTGATTCTTCTACAGTCTGATGAAAGTAGTTACTAATATGTAACTACTTTCATCAGACTGTAGAATGGATCTTGAAACAATTTTTTCAAAGAAACAAAATACGATTTATAATGAAACGCAGAGATACTTTAAAGGCCATAACCCTGAGTTCACTCGGACTGGCTGGCCTGAACCCTCAGGTAGCTGTTGCCGAAAATATACCTGATACGCCGGTTACTATTCCCGGGGGCCGGCAGAAGTTTGAAGCTGAACGGGACGAAAAACTCAAGAAAGAGAAATTTTTCACCGCACATGAGTTGCAAACTGTAACCGTTTTGGGTGATATTATTATCCCTAAAGATGAAAAGTCTGGAAGTGCTTCACAAGCTGGCGTACCAGCTTTTATTGAGTTTATGATGAAAGATGTACCCCGCAATCAGACACCTATGCGGGGTGGTATCCGCTGGCTGGACAACCAGTGCAAAAAACGCTATAACAATCCATTTGTTAAGTGTACCCAAGCCCAGCAGATTGAAATCGTTGATATGATCGCGTATCCGGAACAAGCTAAACCTGACATGACCCAGGGCGTTGCTTTTTTCAGTATGATGCGTGGTTTTGTAGCTACTGGTTTTTATACCAGCCAAATGGGTATTAAAGACATCGGTTATATGGGCAATACACCTAACCAGTGGCAAGGGGTACCCGAAGATGTACTCAAGCAGTATGGCCTGAGCTATGAGAGTTAATAATAAAACATACCGTTAACAGATAGCCGGAGCTAACCTCCGGCTTTTTTATTTCCTGACCCCTTTTAGCTCGTTGCCTTCCAGCAAAATGGTTATCTCTGTAAATGTACTGTCAGCGGTGGGAATAAAAGTGATTTTGGCATTGAAAGCTGGTATAGAAAAGGTATGTTCTTTTTCGGGAAATATTTCTACTACCCTTTCGCCGGTAGCCTGTGCAAAAAGCTTCCCATTTTCGGTGGTAATGGCTACTTCATTAAAACTGGCTTGCTGCATTTGAAAGGTACCCGTATACTTTTCGTATGCTCCGGACGAAATACCCGAAACTGCTGGTGCAACGGTAGCAGCCATCGTTTGGGATTCATATATCTGTTTTTCAGAACAACCAGCAGCTATTCCCAATAGAAGCAGGCAAGAAAATAATAATGTTCTCATATAGATTTTGATTTCAAACTCATTCATAGCGAAGGGATTGAATAGGATTCGATCTGGCTGTACGGATGGTTTGCAGGCTGATGGTAAGCAGGGCAATGCATAGAATAAATAGTGCTGGTATGATAAATAACCACCAGCTTAATCCGATGCGGAAGGGATAATTTTGCAGCCACCAGTGCATTCCCATGTATGCCAGAGGCCAGGCAATTACATTAGCCAGTAAAACCAGCCGGACGAAATCCTTGGAGAGCAGAATAAGAATGCTGGAAACTGAAGCACCTAACACCTTTCGAATCCCAATTTCTTTGGTGCGTTGCGAAATAGTAAACGAAGCTAATCCAAATAAACCCAGACAAGCTACTAGTATAGCCAAAGCGGCAAACAAGCTGAATACTTTACCAAATTGCTGGTCAGTCTGGTATTTCTGGTTAAAAAACTCATCTAAAAAGAAATATTCGAATGGATTGCCCGGAAAAAGTACGTCATATTTTTGCTTGGCTTTGGAAATTACCTCAGCAAGGGTTTGAGCAGGTGTATCACTACTGTTGATTCGTAGGGTAAAATAATTAGCCCAGTTACTGGGGAAAATAATAATGGCTTCCAGGTTAGTCTTCAGCGATTCGTGGTGATAATCCTGTACTACGCCCACAATCCGGCCTTCTTTATTTTCGCCATTATACAAATACTGGTTAATGGCATCTTGATTCGAAGCAAAACCTAATTGCTTTAAGGCCGTCTGGTTAATAATAACTTCTTTATCCGCTCCATCTGTATTTCTGGCAGGCGAAAAATTACGGCCAGCCAACAGTTGTATCTGGTACGTTTCCAGAAAGTCGTTGTTGATATAAAACACATTGTACTTATTGGCAGGATTTTCCGGATCACTCTGCCTTCTGAAACCACTGGAATACCAGTTATATCCAATTCCCGGAATCGTTTGAGAAGCTGTGATGGCTTGTACAGCCGGATATTGCTTCATGTCATTTTTATATACCTCTACATTCTCAACAAATTTCAGTTCTTCGCCCTGGATCACTGGCGCTTTGATCACCAATAGATGCGAAATATTCATGCCCAGGTCTTTGTTGCGCATATAATCCAGCTGGCTGTAAACCGTAAACGTGCCAATGATTAGAGCTACAGAAGCAGCAAATTGAAAAGTAACCAGTGATTTCCGGAGAAAAGCACCTTTGAAACTTCCTGTTAACCGGCCTTTTAGTACAACTGCCGGCCTGAAAGAAGATAATATAAAGGCCGGATATAAACCTGATACACCTGCGCCTGCCATAAAAATAAGGAGTATCGCAGCCCAAACAAAATGAGTACGCAACAGCAGAATAGTAAGCGGCTTACCTGTTAGCTCATTAAACAGCGGCTGAGATAATTGAACGATGGTGAGGGATAAAATAATGGCTATAATATTTAAAAACAAAGCCTCATACATAAACTGGATTATGAGCTGCCATTGTGTAGAGCCGGAAACCTTGCGTATGCCTACTTCTTTGGCCCGGTCGATGGCTCTTGCCGTAGAGAGATTGATATAATTGATCCAGGCGATGAGTAAGATGAAAAAGGCGATGGTCGTAAGGAAATAGACTAGTTTTATGTTTCCGTTGGTTGAAGCTTCCGCTTGCAGATCAGAGTAGAGGTGTATACCAGGCATGCGTTGTAAGGCAAGTTTGCTTTTTTCGGAGCCGCCATATTTTTGAATGAGTGCCGGAAATTTATTAGCCATTTGCTGGGGAATGGCATTATTGGCTAATTGTACATAGGTGTAAAAGGACGTCCAGTTCCAGTTATCCAGCTTTGCCCAGAACTGGTCAGTTTTGCTCAGGGTAGCCATCGAAAACAAGGCATCAAACTGCAAATGTGAATTTTGTGGGATGTTGGATAGAACGCCAGTAACTGTACATTCATGCTTGCCAAACTGATCATACAGCGTAATTACTTTACCAGTGGCTTGAACAGAACCAAAGTATTTTTTTGCAAAAGCCTGAGAAAGTACGGCCATATTTGGTTGTTGCAGCACACCTGTTCCTGTATTTGCTGCAAGCGAATAAGAAAACATGTCCAGGAAAGTTGAATCTACATACGCTAGTTTATCCTCGTGGTACGAAGCTAATTTTCCGGTTTGATGCTGTGTGATGGTTACTACGCCTCCAGTATACAAAAAACGGGTATAGTTGGCCACTTCCGGAAATTCTGCTTTGAGCGAAGGTCCCAGGGGAGCATTGGCAGTGGCTACATAGGTTTCGCTTTCTTCCGGCTGGGTGATCACCCGGTAAATCTGGCCGCCTTTGCTATGGAACTGGTCATAGCTGGTTTCAAATATGATGTATTCCAGAATCAGAAGGCAGGCCGCCATACCGATGGCCAGACCCATCATATTGATAAAGGAAAAAACTTTATTCTTGCGTATATTTCTCCAGGCGATAATAAGGTAGTTGTGTATCATAAGAGTGAATGTAGTCGGATTATTTTATGGGATCCGGATTTACAGAATTAAGAAATTGACAAGCTTCTTCTTTCAATATATTCGTTCTTATTCCTGGTTTATCCGATAAAGCCTGGTTTCGATTAATCTTTCTATAATAATGCCATAGAGTATTGATGTTGATTATCAATATGTTGCTGTTTTATAGATAGTTAATTGCTTTGTTTTTTGTTTCAAAATGAAACAGCTAATTGTGTCAAAATAAAACATATACTTTGTATGACACCAAGATTATATACACCTCAGGATGATCAGAGTTCTTCTATGGGTATATTTCATCCTGATCAGCAGAATAATCCATGTAATTTGCGGTCAGGCAGGCTATTCATAGCGCAGGCTTCTCACTGGATTGGTTTGGGCGGCTTTTATAGTTTGAATACTTACTGTAAACAAAGCAATGGCACATACCAGAACACTAGGCAGCAGCAGCAACCAGACACTAGGTGTAATATGGAAAGCGTAATTCTCCAGCCAAAGACTAATTCCCCAATAAGCCAGAGGCCATGCAATCAGGTTAGCGACCAGAATCAGCCCGATAAACTCTCTGGAAAGCAGGATTACAATATTTGAAACCGAAGCACCTAATACTTTGCGTACACCGATTTCTTTGGTCCGTTGCAGTGTGGCAAAAGAAGCTAAGCCTAATAAACCCAGGCAGGCCACAAAAATCGCCAGACTTGAAAACAAGCTGAACACTTTTCCAAATTGCCTGTCGGCCTGGTATTGCTGGTTGAAGAAATCGTCGAGGAAAAAGTAATCGAAAGGATTGCCTGGAAATACCCTCTCAAACTGAGTTTTAATATAGGCAATGGTTTCTTGCAGATCAGCAGCATTTAGTTTTACCTCATAATAATTATTAAACCATACTTCCTGATAAGTAAAGATCAGGGGACGGTGCCGGTTCTGCAGGGATTGCTGGTGGAAGTTTTTTACGACTCCAATAATGCGGTGCTTAAACTGGAAATCATCAGAAATAATCACTTCATTTAGTGCTTGCTGGGGAGAAGTAAATCCAAATGCTTGTAAGGCCGCTTCGTTAATGACAACAGATTCCTGGTTTGTAGCAATAGTAGGGGAAAAGAACCGTCCAGCCAGTAATTGCAGATCCAAGGTACGGGCAAAATCATGATCGGCGCTCATCACCGAGAAATCATTCGCCTGTGTAAAAGCTGTTCCTGCCCGGCGGAAATCGTTGGTCGCCCAGGTAATAGCTTCCCCAGGAATACTGCTCGAGGTAGTAACTGCTTGTATGGATGAATGTTTCTGCAATAATTCTTTGAGTGTTCTGGTGGATTGTACCAGATCAGTATCTTTCGGAAATACATTCTGGCTTTTAAACACCAATACCTGATCCAGGTTCAGACCCAGATCTACCTGCTGCATATATTGCAATTGCCTGTAAATCGCTAGTGTGCCAGATATGAGTAATACAGATAAGGTAAACTGTACAATAACCAGGCTTTTTCGCAAATAAATCCCCTGCCGAGTTCTGGCTATGTTCCCTTTAAGTACCGTAATTGGCCGGAAGGAAGACAATATAAAAGCCGGATACAGGCCTGAAAGTACACTGCCCACCATGAGTAACAGCAGTAAACCTGTCCAGAAGGAATAAGAATATGCCAGGGTGAACATCTTTTGCCCGGTCAGCTGGCCAAATAGAGGCTGCAAGACTTGCACCAGAGATAAAGCAATAATTAACGCTGCTGCGTTGAGCAAAAATGACTCAGTCAAAAATTGCAGCATGAGTTGATTTCTGTGTGAACCAATCACTTTCCGGATACCGACTTCTTTGGCTCTTTCCATGGCTTTGGCTGTGGTCATATTAATGTAATTGGCCCAGGCGATAATGAGGATGATCACAGCAATTCCGGCAAGCAGATACACAGACGTATAATTTCCATTGGGTTTCGCTTCAAATTTCAGGTTAGAAAACAGGTGAATATCTTTCAGGGCTTGCAAAGATAATTGCCAGCTTACGTTGGTTCCGGCTAATGCTTCGCCTTTATAAGTTTGTATCAGGCCAGGAAACTTATTTTCAACATTCAGCTTTTCTACGCCGGGTTTGAGCAATACATAGGTTAAAAAAGCATTCCAGTTCCAGCTGGTTTGGGCGCCTTTGTCTAGTGTAACCAGGGTAGAGTAGGAGAGTAATACTTTACAGTCCAGGTGCGAATTGGCCGGCATATCTTCCATAACACCGCTGATTGTATAAAGCCCCTTGCCCTGATTAGTATATACCATCATTTGTTTGCCCAGCGCATTTTCGCCTCTGAAATATTTTTTAGCCGTAGACTCGCTAAGTACCATATGCCTGGGAGAAGTTAAGGCCGTTTGGGGATTACCAGAAATCAGTTTGTAGGAAAACATGTTAAAGAAAGTCGCATCTGCCATGAATACATTCTTTTGTGAGAGTACCAGGTCTTTGTAAGTGAAAATGTAATTCCAGTGATCCATGTCGCACAGGCGTACTATTTCTTCCACTTCCGGAAATTCCCGTTTCATTGCCGGACCTACGCCGGGCGAACTGCCTGCACTGCTATGGCCAACTACGCCATTATGGCTTTCATCAAAACGAACCCGGTAAATTCTATCTCCTTTTGTATGAAAATCATCGAAACTCATTTCAACACTCACATATTGCAGAATGAGCAAACAAGCCGACATGCCAATAGCCAGTCCGGAAATATTGAGCAGCGAAAATACTTTATGCCGGAGCAAATTCCGGTAGGCGATAGTGAGGTAATTACGAAGCATATCTTTTTGAAGTTATAATTTGTAAATATTGTCTGGCACCTGGATTTTGAGGAGTAGAAGAATTACCGGATATTTTCTGCGTTTAATTTTGATCCTGCGAATCCCTTAATCCCTATAATCCAGGTTCCAGACCATTATTCTTCCTTATCAGAACAATCTGCCTGATCTGTGGTACAAGCTTATTCATACCGCAGGCTTTTGACCGGATTCGATTTGGCAGATTTAATCGTTTGCAGGCTCACCGTCAGCAGGGCAATTACAAACACCAGAATACTTGGAATGATAAACAGCCAGGGATTAATGTTAATGCGGAATGCATAGGTTGAAAGCCATTCATACATGGCCCAGTACGCCAAAGGCCAGGCAATCAGGTTGGCCAGTAATACCAGTCCCAGAAAATCTTTGGAAAGCAGGTAAATAATTTGATTCACGGAGGCTCCGAGTATTTTGCGGATACCAATCTCTTTAGTGCGCTGAACGGTAGCAAAGGAAGCCAGTCCGAGTAAACCCAGGCAGGCCACAAATATGGCAAGCGTTGCAAACAAAGTAAATATGCGACGGAAATGCCGGTCAGTTTTATACTGGGAATCGAAAAATTCATCCAGAAAAAAGTACTCGAAAGGATTTCCGGGAAACACCGATTGATAAGCTTTTTCAATGGCTGCCACTGTATTTCCTGCATCTTTCGCCTCTATTTTAATGGAGTAACAGCGGCCATCTTGGGGATTCAGCAGAAAAATCATTGGTACATAATCGCTTTTCAAGGTTTTCTGGTGATAGTTATTTATTACGCCGACTACCTTGTATTTATTATCTTTTCCATACATAATGTTATTATTCACCGCTTCCTGCGCGCTTGCAAATCCCAGGGCTTTTGCTGCTGCTTCGTTGATAATAGCGCCTTCCTTGTCAGTGCTGAAGTCTTTAGAGAATGCCCGTCCGGCGAGTAATTTGATACCATACGTAGAAATAAAATCATAATCGGCCCAGATCAGGCTAAACATAGATAGGCTGATGTCTTCACTACCTTCCCGTTTGATGCCATTATCGGAATACATATCTTCCATGCCTGGCACGACATCCGTAGAGGCAAAATGCCTTACATTGGGGTATTGCAGTACCTGGTTACGGAATACATCAAACTTCTGGCTAAACTGCTTATTGTTGACAATAAACGGTGATTTTACTACCATAATCTGATCAATATTGATCCCCAGATCCTGGTTTTGCATGAAATCGATCTGGCGGTATACGGTAAAAGTGCCGGTAATCAGCAGTACCGAAATCACAAACTGGAATACCACCAGGCTTTTCCGCAGCATAATACCACTGGCAGAACTCCGCCATTTTCCTTTTACTACCGAAACCGGCTGAAAAGAGGAAAGGGCAAAGGCCGGATATAAACCAGAAAAGAGTGTTCCTGCCATAAATAAGCCAATAAATAACAGCCAGAAAGTAGACTCTTTCCATAAGGTTAAAGGCATTTGCTGTCCGGTAAAATCGTTAAAATAGGGGAGAGCCACCTGCACGAGTGTCATGGCAAATACGGCTGCCAGTACATTCAATACCAGGGATTCTGCCATAAACTGGCCTATTAGTTGAGAACGGCTGGCACCTACCACTTTGCGTATGCCTACCTCCTTGGCTCTTTCAATGGAACGGGCGGTAGATAAATTGATGTAATTCACCCAGGCCAGTATCAGGATGAATGTTGCAATGATGAGGAGAAAATAAATGGTGGTAATAGAATTGTTTACCCCAATTTCGCGCTTAAGATCGGAGTATAAGTGTATTTGTTGAAGGGGCTGCAGAAATAATTCTTCTTTGGCATTGTCAGCCTGTAGTGCAGGACCTCTGTATTTGTCAATAATAGCCGGAAAGTTTGCCTCTACTTCTGCAGGTTTTACGCCAGGCGCCAATACTACGTAGGTGTAGGTTTGAAACCACTGCCAGTTCATATCTAAGTCGCTGCCCAGCGAACGGTACGAAAGCAGGAAATTGAATTGCAAATGAGAATTGGCAGGTACATCTTTGAAAACGCCGGTAATCAGTTTAGGCTGGGCATTATCATTTTGCCGGAAGCTGATCAGTTTGCCCATCGGGTCTTCACTGCCGAAATGCTTGCGGGCGATTGATTCAGAGATTACTACCGAATTCGATTCGTGCAGGGCTGTTTTCGGATTTCCTTTGATCAATGGAAAAGTAAACACATTAAAAAAGGTGGCATCTGCGAAGTAAATACCATCTTCCTTAAAAGATACTTCCCTAAATGTTTGCGCCGCTTTTTTATAATTTTCGGTTTCTGCTACAAAAAACAGGGAATTGTTATTGTCAGTAGTATCCACCAGCGGATTATCCTTATCGTTCACCCAGTTTCCGTTTACTACAAACTTATAGCTGTATTTGCCTGGAACGAGATTGAGCCGGGCCACCCATTCATTGCCTTCACGTTGCATAGGATTTTCATTCGGATTCCACCCATTGAAATTTCCGGCAAGCAATACCGATGTGGAGTCAGTAAATTGTTTGGTACGGATAACAACCGGCTGAAACATGGTAGTTTGCTGTCCGGCTATATGGCTCACCATGGTATTGCCGTACCAGCTTCGCAGTCTGGTAAATTGTGAAATTCCCGGCACTTCTTTCTGCAAAGTAGGTCCGGCAGCATGGTAGCTTTGGGCACTTTCCCCATCTAATTGTCCGGCTACAAAACGACGGCCAGCCAGGCGGTAAATATGGTCTGCCTGGGTATGAAAGCTATCATAGCTGAACTCAAAAACAACATACTGTAATACCAGTAAACAGGCGGCCATGCCTACGGCTAAGCCCAGGCTGTTGGTGAAAGAGAAAGCTTTGTGCTTGGTAAGGTTGCGGTAAGCGATGGTGAGATAGTTGCGGAGCATAGAGAGTAGATGTAAGGAAGTACTATTGTTGTCTGGAATCTGGACCGCAGATTACACAGATGATCGTCTGGAACCAGGATTTTCAGGATTAAAGGATTAACAGGATTTTTATCTTGGTATCTTTTATCCTGTTGATCATTTCAATCATTATTATCTGCGGTCGGTTATTCATTTCTCAAAGCTTTCACCGGATTTTCCCTGGCTGATTTAATTGTCTGGTAACTGATGGTGAAGAAAGCAATCAGCAGCACAGAGATACCTGGTATGAGAAAGAAATCTAAGGCAATAGGTGTGTGACTGGCATACCCGGAGAGCCATTGCTGGATACTCCAGTATGCCACCGGGCAGGCAATCACAAGTGCCAGTACTACCAGCTTCATAAAGTCTCTGGACAGCAGCAGTAATAAGGAAGTTAGGGTAGCCCCCAGCACTTTTCTCACGCCTATTTCTTTACCTCGCTGAATAGTAGTATAGGAAACCAAGCCAAATAAGCCGAGGCAGGCAATAAAAATTGCCATGCCTGAAAACACACTGAATACCTGCCCGAACCGTTTATCGGCTTCGTACTGGCTGGCAAAATGCTCATCCATAAAGAAATACTCAAACGGACTGCCCGGATATAATTTTTCGTAAGATTCCTGTACGGAAGCGATGGTCTGCGTGAGTTTACTGGTATTTACTTTGGCTGAGAAAAACTTCCGGTCGTTGGTGCGTAGTTCCAGAATAATGGGAATCACTTCTTTGGCTACCGAATACTGATGAAAATCTTTGATTACGCCTATGATGGTTTTCTCCCCCTCATACTGAATCCGCTGGTTTACGGCTGCCTCCGGACTTTGAAAGCCCAGTATTTGTATGGCTCTTTCACTTAGAATCAGATTGTTTTTATCTGTAGACAGATCTTTCGAAAAACTTCTGCCAGCCAGAACTTGCAGACCATAGGTAGAAATAAAATCGGTATCTGCATAGATATGGTGAAACCTAAAGTCTTCATTTTCCGGTTTCGTACCTAATCTGCCTACTGCTCCAATGGTGCCATACATACCAGTATTGGGTACGGAGGAAGAAACCGTAACTTTGTTAATGTTGGCTTGTGACAGGAGTTGATGTTTGAAAACCTCTGCTTTCTGACTAAATACAGAATCGGCTTCTCTCAACAGTGGAGCTTTTACAACCAGCAATTGATCGATATTCATGCCTAAATTATATTCCTGCATAAACTGCATTTGCTTGTACACCGCATAGGTTCCGCTTACCAGTAGAATGGCCACTACGAACTGAAGTACAATGAGCATTTTTCTGAAGGAGAACACTTCAGTAGTAGCATGAACTTTTCCTTTTAAAGCCACTACTGGCCTAAAAGAAGACAGTATAAAAGCCGGATATATTCCTGATAGAAACGTAGTTGCAATGAAGATACTTACCAGAGAGAACCATAAAGTAGTATCCTGCCAGTTGAATACATAAAAGGCTTTCCCAGACAGACTGTTTATCCAGGGACTGGCTACTTGCGCTAGGGTAAATGCCAGTATGATACCTACTAAATTGAGCAGCAGCGATTCCAGGAAGAATTGCCTGATTATCTGCAGGCGGCTGGCGCCAATTACTTTTCTTACCGCTACTTCTTTGGCCCGTTCCATTGCCCTGGCCGTAGATAAATTAATATAGTTGATACAAGCCAGCAGCAAAATAAAAGCGGCAATCAGCATTAACAAGCGTACGATGGCAATATCACCATTTGTTTCAGCCTCATCCTGCAGTCTGGAATGCAGGTGAATGTTTAATAAAGGCGTTAGCACAAATCCTATCCGGTTCTGGCCTAGCCCAACTCCACTTTCTCCCCAGAGTGTACCCAGATATTTATCAAGAAATGCCGGAAATTTAGCGTTTAAGTTTTGCACATAGGCTTCTTCACGCAAGAGAACATACGTGTAATGATCTATGCTGTCCCATCCATTGAGGCGTTCATTTCCCAGGTGGCTTACCAAAGTCTGAACAGAAGCCAAAAAATCTATGCGAAGGTGAGAGTTAGTAGGTAAATCGGCAAATACTCCTCTTACGGTTACATCTTGCTCAAACAATCTACTTTTCAGCTTCATTACTTTTCCTAAGGGATTTTCCTGACCAAAATACTTCCTGGCTGCCGATTGGGAAATAATCACTTCATTGGGTGCTTTCAAAGTAGCAGTGCTTCCGGGTTGCATACGGAATGAGAACATCTGGAGAAAGCCTGGATCAGCGAAATACAGGTTCTCTTCAGTAAATGTCCCTGCTTTGTAAGACACAACCCCTCTGCGGAAACACAAGCGGGTAAACTCACTTATTTCCGGGAAATCTGCTTTCATAGCTGGCCCCAATCCAAGAAAAGTAGTGGCATACTCTGTAGGTACTCCTTCCTTATAAAAACTGGTGCCTACCCGGTATATTCTTTCTCCCTTTTCGTGGAACCTATCGTAACTCAGCTCATGGCGGATATATTGCAGAATAAGTAAAAACGCAGCCATGCCCACCCCCAGACCCAGAATATTAATTGCCGAAAAAGCCTTTTGCCGTTTTAAATTCCGGTAAGCTGTAAGTAGATAGTTGCGTAGCATGGAATGGCTTATTTTGTATGAGTTATTAATATAATTTTGTGCCGCCCTGAAAATACAGGCTCCAATTATTCATATCGTAGCGATTTCACCGGATTAGCTCTGGCGGCTTGTAGGGTTTGCAGACTTATTGTAGTCAGGGCTATCAGAAGCAATAGTATCGCCGGTAAAATTAAGAACCAGGCACTTATTCCGATCCGGAAGGCGTAATTATTTAACCAGCTATGGATGCCCCAGTACACCAAAGGCCATGCAATGAATGATGCTACCAGTACCAGACGAATGAAATCTTTACTGAGCAGCAGTACAATATCGTTCACTGAAGCTCCCAGTACTTTGCGTACCCCTACTTCTTTCGTCCGCTGGGCCATGGTAAACGAAGCTAATCCGAATAAACCCAAACAGGCAACCGCAATGGCTAAGCTGGCAAACAAACCAAATATTTTCAGAAACTGCCGGTCTGATTTATATTGTGTATCATAAAAAGCATCCAGAAAGAAATAGTTGAATGGATTTTCGGCAAAGGTACTGGTATACTTCTGTTGCACTTGTCCTATCGTTTCGGAAAAGTTGGATGCATTTATTTTAATGGAGAAATAATTGCGGCTTCTTTTGGCATACTCATACAAAACCGGATCGAGGGCCTCTTTCAGAAAATGCTGATGATAATCTTTAATTACACCAATCACCTGCTTTTTGTCCTGCCAGTTAACAAAAATATATTCACCTACCGCAGCTTGTGGATTTGCAAAACCTAACTGGCGGCAGGCAGTTTCATTGAGTATGATGCCTTCGCTTTTATCAGTAGAGAAGTTTTGAGAGAAATTTCTGCCAGCCAGAAAGGTGATCTCATATTGTGGAAAATAGAATTCATCTACCCAGGCTATATTATAACGATTGCCCACAAATTCGCCGGCATTCGCCCGTTTTACCCCTCCTCTGGAGGAGCCAATGGGTTTTCCGGGCACATCGCTGCTGACTGAAAAACCGGTAATGGAAGGGTTTTGCAACAACTCGTTTCTGAATATCTGTAGCTGCTCTGCATACCTATCTCCTTCCTCATGAATGCTGGGAGCATCTATAACCAGGGTTTTTTCAATGTTTACACCCAGGTTTTCATTCAACATGTAGGAAAGCTGCTGATAAACAGCCATGGTAGCCGCAATTAGTAAAACAGAAGCTGCGAATTGAAAAACGACCAGGCTTTTACGCAGTAATATCCCCTGCACAGAATTTTTAAACTGCCCTTTTAACACTTGCATGGGCGAATAAGCAGATAAAACAAATGCCGGATACAGTGCAGAAAGAAAACTTCCCAGGATAAACAGAAGTACAAACGGATACTGGATGCCATACACTGGTGAGCGTAACATAACTATTAAAGATACTTTTGGTAATTCCCATCCGGTAAAATCCTGAATCAGTGGCAGCGAAAGTTGAGCAATGGTAATGGCAAAAATGGCACTGATGCAGTTGAGGAGAAGGGCTTCCAGAATAAATTGTTTAATCAATTCAGTCCTTCCGGAGCCAATCACCTTGCGGATACCCACTTCTTTGGCCCGTACCATCGCCCTGGCCGTAGAAAGATTGATGAAATTAATCCAGGCAATCAGGGCAAGCAGCAATGCAACTACAGCCAGTATTTTCACGGTAGTTCCGTTTTCGTTTATTTCGGCTTCATAATCCAGGTCTGAATATAGATGAATGTTGCTGAGGGGCTGCAAAGTCAATTTATCCAGGTGTGCTTTTCCCCGGTATTTTTCCAGCATAGCCGGGAGTTTTTCTTCTACTTTTTTGGGGTCAGCCTGTTTGGCCAGCTGTACATAAGCATATATATTATCTCCATTCCAACTATCCAGGCTTTCGGCTGCTTCCGGCAATAAAGTGCTATAGGAAACCAGGCAATCAAAGTATATGTGGGAATTTACTGGTACATCCTGCATAACACCAGTTACCAGAAGCTGCTCTTCGCCAAAAATAGTGAGGGTTTTACCAAGTGGATTTTCCCATCCAAAATACCGGTGTGCCATAGACTCTGTCAGGATAATGGTATTGGTATTTTCAATAAGTTTTTCCGGAGAGAGAGGGCCAGTTATTGCTCTAATAACAGGAAAGGAGAAAATTGTTAGAAAGGAAGCGTCAACAAAAGCAACCTTTTTCTCTCTGAAAGAAACCGATTTTCCTCCTTTGGTTTTGTAACTAATGATTGCCTGTGCAGGGAAAAACCTGGCTTGTTCTACTACCTCAGGAAATTCCTTTTTCATGGTTACGCTAACAGCTCCATACGTGATAGCCCGTTTATGAGAAAAATCCCCTTTATTGTCATAATGGTCGTTTCTGATCCGGTAAATTCTTTCTCCTTTTTCATGAAAACGATCGTAGCTTAATTCAAAACTAATATAATGGAGAATAACCAGACAGGCAGCCATTCCTATAGCCAACCCTATGATGTTGATGGCAGAGAAAGACTTATGCCGGAGCAGGTTTCTATAAGCAATAATCAGGTAATTGTGAAGCATAAATTTTTTCATTAAGTTTCCAGGCTTACTCGTATCTCAAAGCTTTCACCGGATTTTCCTTGGCCGATCTGAGCGTTTGAAAACTTACCGTGAATAAGGCCATCAGCAATACCATCAGGCTGGGAAGTACTAGTAACCAGGGAGTAATATCGATGTGATAGGCATAATTTTGAAGCCAGGCATGTATACCAAACCAGGCTAGTGGTAAGGCGATCATGTTTGCCAGGAGTAGCAGCAGCACAAAATCTTTTGACAGCAGAAATAATAGTTGTCCGACAGAAGCCCCTAATACTTTGCGGATGCCTATTTCTTTGGTCCGCTGCAAGGTGGTATAATAAGACAAACCAAACAATCCCAGGGAAGACACAATAATGGTGAGGATAGAAAACAACCCTAACACTTTCCCGAATTTCTGATCATCCTGGTATTGCCGGTTAAACTGGTCATCCATAAAAAAATATTCAAACTGGTTTCCCGGAAAGAAGGTCATGAACTTATCTTGAATATAGTCAATGGTGGCTGGCAGATTCTCTGTACGCACTTTCATAGAGATAGTAGCTCCAGTGGCATAGGTAGGCAAGAATACAATAGGCTCTACCAGGTTTTTCAGCGATTGCTGGTGAAAATCTTTTACAATACCCACTACTTCCCAATCCCGGTTCCAGAAAGTAATAGTCTGATGAACAGCTGCCGAATCAGTTTTAAAGCCTAAGAGTTTTACTGCTGTCTGGTTAAGCAGAATATGCCTGATTTTGTTGAAATCCGGATTATGATCTGAGAGAAGAAAGGTTCTGCCGGAAACTACGTTCATCTGGTAGGTATCTATAAAATCAGAATCTATGTTCATCCGGCTCATGGTTACTGTGGCCTGCTCAGGGTCATTTTTCCGCCTGAAGTCGAAGGTACGGGGCAATCGGTCGCCAGGCAGGTTAGAGGAAGTGGCTGATTTTTGTATGGCTGGTAACCGTTTAAGTTCTGTTTTAAAAGTATTGATCCGGTCAATAAATGTAGAATCATATTCCGTTAAACCAGGTCCCCGCATCACTAGCATTTGTTCAATATTGAGCCCTAAGTCTTTGTTGCGCATATATTGTATCTGGGTATATATGGTTATAGTGGCAATAATCAGCGCAATAGAAGCCGCGTACTGGCTTACCACCAGCGCCTTTCTCAGGAAGCCTCCTTTCGTGGTACTTGTAAATTTACCTTTCAGTACAGCAATCGGCTGAAAGGCTGATAAGGAAAATGCCGGATAAAACCCGGACAGAATAACACCGGCACAAAATACCAGCAGAATAAATAAGCCGGTGAGATAACCACTGTACCCATTATAAATAAGCAAGGAGAGAGATAATTTTTTGCCAGTAAAGGTATTCAACAAAGGCTGGGCAAATTGTGTGAGGGTAAGTGCCAGAATAAAGCCCAGCACATTCAATACAACTGATTCGGCTAAAAACTGCCGGATGATCTGATTTTTTTGAGCACCTAATACTTTTCTCACGCCTACTTCTTTTGCCCGTTCCAGCGAACGGGTGGTGGTAAGATTGATATAATTGATCCAGGCGATAAGCAGAATAATAATGGCTACAGCCAGCATTACCCATACTATTTTCCCATTGGTGGTTTCTCCAATTTCATATTCATAATCTGAGTACAGGTGTGCATCTACTAAGGGTTGCAGAAAGAATTTTTCAACACTTCCGGAAACCTTATCTCCCTGAAAAAACCGGTCACTAAATTCCGGCAGTTTTGCTTCCAGGCTGGCTTTGCTGATACCAGGTTTTAACTTGATGTAATGATAAAAATCAGAGCTGGTCCAGCTGTTATCGGTCCATTCACCCCAATCTTTGATGATGGTTGGATAAGAAATTAATAGGTTAAACTGTAAGTGTGAATGAATAGGTACATCTTTGGCAATACCTGTTACCTGGAAAGGATTTTTATCGGTATCCAAATAGATGCTTTTTCCTATCGCCTTATCCATCTCTTTTACAGGGAAACCAAATACTTTTGTTGCCAGACTTTCAGTAATCACGACTGTATGGGTTGTTGTCAGTGCTGTTTTAGGATTGCCTGCTAAGAGTGGAAAGCTGAAAAAAGTCAGGAATTTATCATCTGCTATTAATGAATTATTTTCTGCAATCAGGTTATCCTGATAACGGATAAGCATTTTTCCGCCATCCGTTAATCTGGTGTTTGCTTCTACTTCCGGATATTCTTTTACCAGGGTGGGGCCGATGGTAGGATAGGTAATAGTGCCATGCTGAATGAGTTTCCCTTTCTGGTAGCGGTCGTTGGTAATGCGGTAGATGCGGCTGGCATCGGTGTGAAAGCGGTCAAAACTGAGTTCATAACAAACATATTGCAGAATAAGCAGGCAGGCCGCAATCCCAAGCGCTAGTCCCAGAATATTGATCGCAGAAAACAGCTTGCTTTTCTTAAGGTTGCGGTAAGCGATGGTGAGGTAGTTGCGAAGCATAGTTTATAGTAAAAAGGTTCTGTTGCATATCGATTCTTCCTCTACCACTTCAGGCATGATGAAATGCTTAATCATGGTTTTGGTGCAGAGACTCATATACAGATGCCAGACTTTATTCAACTTATATACCATATATGTATAGTTTTGAAAATCAATATATTAAATGATATAGATTTTGATACTATAAGTTAATATGTTTCACTCTGGCACACAGTATTGTTTCAAAATGATACAATCTTTATATTAGGCGATTGAGTGGTTGAGTGGGTTAAAATATCGAATAAAGCATCATAATTTTTAAACACTGCTTTATAAAGTATTTTTAATCATCTGACAATTTAACCATACAGCCATCACTCAATCACGCATTCACCCAATCACTTTATGACCCTGCTCCCTGGTAAGATACTTATAATTGATGATGATACCGATGTATTGCTGACCGCCAGAATGATTCTGAAAAGGCAATTCTCCCTGGTGCATACAGAAAGCGATCCGGCTAGAATTTATGAACTTTTGCAGAAAGATTCTTATGATGTAATCGTGCTGGATATGAACTTTACCACCGGACAAACCAGTGGAAAAGAAGGCCTGCACTGGCTGAAAGAAATTCTTCATCTCGACCCAGGCACCCATGTGATGATGAATACGGCGTATGGTGATATTGACCTGGCAGTTTCAGCCGTCCGGCAGGGAGCCATTGATTTTCTGGTAAAACCCTGGGAGAAAGAAAAGTTAGTATCCAGTGTGCTTACGGTGTATCAGCTAAGCCAGTCGAAGAAAGAAGTAAGGCAGTTGCGTTCTAAACAGAAAGTACTGGCACAGGATGCCAATAGCCATTATCCGGAATTAATCACTTCGTCTATAGTAATGCAGCAAGTACTGAGTTCTATTGAAAAAGTAGCCATTACCGATGCCAACGTATTGATTTTAGGCGAAAATGGCACCGGGAAGGAACTGGTGGCCAGGGCAATACACCGGAAATCGGGTAGGGCAGAAGCCGATTTTATAAAAGTAGATGTGGGTGCCATTGCTCCTACCTTATTTGAAAGCGAACTATTTGGCCATGTACGAGGGGCGTTTACCGATGCAAAGGAGGAGAGAGCCGGACGGTTTGAGATTGCTTCCGGCGGAACGTTGTTTTTAGATGAAATCGGAAATCTCCCCTTGGCCTTGCAGGCTAAATTATTAACGGTGCTACAGAACAGGCAAATCAGCCGCCTGGGTTCCAACAAACTCATTCCAATAGATATCCGGCTGGTATGTGCAGCTAATCAGCCCTTGTATGCTATGGTGGCCGAAAATACTTTCCGGCAGGACCTGCTATACCGCATCAATACTGTAGAAATTAAGTTGCCTCCCTTGCGGGAACGTACAGAAGATATTCCGGTATTGGCCGACCATTTTCTGAATATATATACCAAAAAGTACAGAAAATATGGAATGACCATCCATAAGGAAGCCATCAAACAATTCAGGCAATATCCCTGGCCTGGTAACATCCGGGAGTTACAACATGCTATCGAACGGGCTGTAATTATGAGCGACAGTGTTGAACTCAAATCCTCAGATTTTTTACTGCATCAGCCTGCTAAAAAAGCAGAACAGAAAATGGAAAATTACAACCTGGAAGCCATGGAGAAAGCTGCTATTCAGCAAGCCATCAAAAAATACAAAGGAAACCTGACCCTGGCTGCCAAAGAGCTTGGTTTTGGAAGAAGCACATTATACCGGAAGATGGAAAAATACGGTTTGTAAGGATAAGTGATCAGAGGTAATTATTTCCTTGCGCTGGTCTGAACTCCCGCCAAACTTCAATGAGCTGGTTAACTACTGCTTCTTTCTCCTTTGCAAATTGTTTCCAGAAACCAAGGTTTGTAAGAACAGCATATTCAGCTTCCGCAAATACTGCTTTAATGTGCTCTTTTTCATGAATAACTGACTCCAGGTAGGATAGTTGTTCCCAAATATTCTTGCCGGAAAGTATTCCTTTTTCGACAGAAATCCCTTTATAATCTGCCGAATACCGGGAAGCAACTACCCGGATATCACCTGTGATCTTATCATTAAAAGCTTCCAGTTCTTCGGCAGGTATCCAGTATTCATTATGAATAGTCCCACCTACATTCTGTTCCTGATATTGAGCTAAATGCGCCCGGTTAATGTCAAACTCAGTCACAAACCCACAATGATCACCATTAGATGGTACATTCCATTCCCTGGTTATTTGCTCTGCATACGCAAAATTGGTGACCGGATAGAAAATAGGTTGCCAGTACAAACGGGGCGGATAACTTTTATAGCCGGAATCAAATATTAACCTTAACTCTTTAAGCCCAACTGGTCTCCATAGCCTGGTTGTAGAAATTGTCATGAGATAGATATAAGCGTTTACCTATTGCAAGATACATTAACTTACCAATACTTTACGGGCATGGAAGGCCTCTGCATATTTATTTTCTGCCGCACATTCCATACCCCTCAGGCGCATCAGGGCCAGAAAAGTTTCTCTGTCAAACCAGTGCTTATTCGACTGGCTGGCAAAACTTTTTAGCAATATATCTGTTTTTTTCTCAGCCAGCCGGCCATCCAGCGATACGAATAGATTTGGAATTCCCAGGTCGCCATCATATTTGGGAATTTCATATTCCAGAATAAAATGATTTCTGAATGTATTCCAGGCCAGGTCGGAGAGGAGGCGGTGGTCCTGATGCCGGTCGTTGCGGTAATGCGTAAAAACTACATCAGGTGCGAACTCTTTTTTAATCTGCTCAAAATTATCCTTGATCTCATAGCCTGAATACCCCAGGAAACCATCGCGGTATTGATGTACAACTATATCTTTTTCTTTTACTCCTTGCAAGAAGAGTTCGGCACTTGTTTTTGCTTCTCTGGCTCTTTCTTCGGTAGACGCAAATACCACCCATTTTACAAAACTGATTGTATAGTTTTCGATCAGTTTCAGCAAGGTGCCGCCACAGCCGATCTCAATATCATCGCAATGTGCTCCCAGACAAAGTAATTTATATTCGCTTTTGGTAGCCTGGCTAAAGTTTAAATGGAGCATTTGCTTTAGAAGATACAAGTTTGGTATTCGGTTTTCTCCATACATCCCAGGGGGTATTGCCTTTGGCATGCATATCGTCGAGTAGTTGTTTGTCTTTAAATGTATCCATCGCTACCCAGAAACCATTATACCGGTAAGCAGTCAGCTGGTGTTCGGCAATTAACCGTTGGAAGGGCTTCTCTACCAGTTCATCTCCTTCTTCCATATAGTTAAATATTTCCTTCCGGAGAATAAAACATCCGCAATTAATCCACAAGCCTGAATTAGCAATAGGCCGGATGCTGTCTACCGAATCGTCATCATACAATTTTACCACATGGAAGGTTTGTGTAGATTGATAGGCCAGAAAACTGGCTATTTTATTTTTAGCATAAAAATGATCGATCATTTTATCCAGGGGCAGGTCTGTAAGGCCATCACTATAGTTGGCCAGAAAAACATCTTCTCCTTCCAGATAGGGTTGTACAGCTTTTAGGCGCTGTCCGATGTTAGAGGTCATGCCTGTATCCACAAAGGTGATTTTCCAGTCGTCAATGTCACTGTTGAGCAAATGTAAGTCTTTACCACCTTCTGAAAATACAAAGTCGTTGGATACGTATTCATTGTAATTCAGGAAGTAATCCTTAATCATGTCTCCCTTATAACCGAGGCAAAGTATAAAATCCTTGTGACCATAATGGGCATAGTATTTCATAATTTTCCATAAAATCGGTCTGTAACCAATCATAACCATTGGTTTGGGAATATTTTCAGAGTACTCTCTGAGCCTCATACCTAAACCGCCACAAAAAAGTACAACTTTCATAATAATAAAAATTAGGTTAAAAAATAAAGAATAAATGAGTTTAGCTATACACTATAATCTCAGGAATGGGAACTACGAATTTTGCTCCCCATTCCCGAACGTAAGAAAGCTGATTCATAATTTCAGTTTTCAGGTTCCAGGGCAGAATAAAGATATAATCAGGCTTTGTTTCTTTGATCTTATCGGGATGATGGATTGGAATATGGGTTCCGGGAAGAAAACTACCCTGTTTATGTGGATTCCTGTCTACTGTATAATCGATAAAATCAGTACGAATGCCACAGTAATTCAACAATGTATTTCCTTTACCAGGTGCTCCATATCCGGCCACTGTTTTTCCTTTTCGTTTGGCATCAATCAGGAACGCCAGAATTTTACGCTTTGTTTCTTTTACTTGTTCGGTAAACGAGGAATAGTATGCCATGTTAGTGAATCCTGCCTCCTGTTCCCGTTTCAATAAGTTAGTTACATTTTCACTTACAGGTTTAGAGGTATCTTGTGTGTGCCGGGCGTAAATGCGTAAAGAACCGCCGTGGGAAGGGAGTTCTTGTACATCAAAAAGAGTGAGTCCATGGTGAGCGAATATTTTATCTACAGCTATCAGCGACAGATAGGAAAAATGCTCATGGTATATGGTATCAAACTGGTTTTCCTCCATCAAACGCTCCAGATGTGGAAACTCCATGGTAATAATTCCATCTGGTTTCAGTAACACTTTCATGCCGGCTACCAGGTCATTAATGTCGGGTACGTGGGCCAGTACATTGTTACCCAGAATCAAGTCGGCTTTCCCATATTCCTGCTTTACCTCTCCGGCTGTTTTTACTCCAAAAAACTTAACGATTGACTTTACGCCTTTCTTCATGGCATATTCTGCCACATTGGCTGCAGGCTCTACTCCCAGACAAGGAATATTCTTCTCCACAAAGTATTGAAGCAAATACCCGTCGTTGCTGGCAATTTCTACAACCAGGCTATTTTTATTCAGGCCAAACCGGTTTACCATCAGATCGGTGTAATTTTTGGCATGGCGCAACCAGGAATCAGAGTAGGAAGAAAAGTAGGCATAGTCGCTGAAAATATCCGCAGGACTCACAAATTCATCCAGTTGCACCAGGTAGCATGTATCGCACACATATACATGCAGGGGATAAAATGGCTCCATATGGTGTAACTGCTCTGGTTTAATATAACTTTCGCACAGCGGAGACATACCCAGGTCAATAAAGTTATGTTGTAAGACAGCGTTACAGTGTCTGCAGTTCATAATAGGATTATTTTTGAAGGAAGATTTAGTTTTGAGTATTCCTTATTAATTTTTTGGTGGCGTAGGGAAAACGTATAAAACTGACTGACTAGCTCTTTGTAGGCGGTATACGAACAGTTAAAACAACTTCAATAGTTGAATTAAGTAACTGGAATAGGTGTATGCAATAGTATAAATTTTATTTGCATAGCAATAATTTTTTGAATTAAAAGATGATTAAAATTTAAAGGAAGGGAAACAGATCTAAAAAATGCCATATTTTTTATTCAAAAATTGTAAAACTGAAGATTTGAGGGGTACATATTTGAAAATAATGCTTCATATAGGTATCTTATATTATTGTCTTATAGCCTTTCCAATACCGTTTACCAGTCATTTGATATAATGACTATATTTTATGACTTCTTTCTATAAACTCTGCCTGTACAATAATATTGTTTAATATATTTGATCGGGATAAAGCTATGAGGAAAAAAATCGCCGTTATTGAGATACAACAAGAGACTAACTCATTCTCTCCGGTACTTACAACCCTGGAAGATTTCAAAGCCGGAGCGTTGGGCTATGGGGAAGAGGTGTGGGCGTTTAGTAAAATATATTCTACCAAACAAATTGCTGGTTTTCTGGGAGCGGTCCGCAAATATGCCAAACATGAAATAGAAGTGATTCCGGTGATAACCGCCTGGGCTACTTCTGGCGGACCAGTAGAAAAAGAGGTATATTATGGATTTAAAGAATATATAGCGCATGCCTTACAGTCACACACAGACCTGGATGGTATTTTTCTATCCATGCATGGGGCTATGGGTGTAGAAGGGATGCGTGACCCGGAAACAGATATTTTGCAATTGATCCGGAGCCTTTGTGGCCATCAGATTCCCATCGGACTTGCCCTGGATTTGCATGCTAACGTTACTAAACAAACGGTTCAACTGGCTACATTCATTGTAGGGTATCGCACTAATCCCCATCGGGATCATTATCAGACTGGTTTCCGGACGGGAAAAATTCTGATTGATACAGTGTTAGGTAAAGTGAAACCGGTAATGGCATTCCGCAAGATGAAATTGCTGAAAGGCGGAGGGTTTACCATAGATTTTCTTTCGCCCATGCGCAAAATATTCCGCCGGATGAACGCCATGGAAAAGCAGCCAGATGTATTGAGTGTAACTACCTTTATGGTACATATCTGGCTCGACGACCCTGAGCTGGGATGGAGTACCATTGTGGTTACAGATGGAAATAAGCAACTATCAGAACAACTGTCGGAAGAACTGGCTGATCTAAACTGGCAGGTACGTCACGTAAAACATCCTCAGCCAGTAAAACCCGAAACGGCCATTGAAAAGGTAAAACAATCCAGAATTTCCAGGTTACTGGGTACGATTATATGGTGCGATGTTTCGGATGTGGTTGCGGCTGGTGCTCCTGGAGAAAATACCTGGCTGCTGAAAACTATTTCCGAACTGGCGCCTCAATATACGGCCTATATTCCGGTAAGAGATGCACCGATGGCACAACTGGCTTTTGAAACGAAGCTTACCCAAGAAATAGAAGTTACGGTGGGCGGTAAATTAGATAAAATTTATAACCAGCCCCTGGCTTTTAAAGGAGAACTTATTTTCAAACAGGATATGAAAGAAACCGGGAAAACAGCTGTGCTCAAAAATCAGGGTACGCATCTGATCCTGACAGAGCGGCCGGCATCTGCATTTTTTCCACGTTTTTTTAAAGAGCTGGGACTAAATCTGTGGAAAGCTGATATTGTTGTGGTGAAGAACCTATTTCCATTCCGTTATTTTTTCCTGTTGTATAATCGTAAAACAATAAATGTAATTTCGGCAGGTACAACGCAAATAGACGTATTTCAAGTAAAATATCAGCATATTCCCAGACCCATCTATCCTTTAGATTCTATTGACCACTGGAAATAATTTATATAGCTTATCTGTCATCCACAACTATTTTTGAAGTCATTTCCTGATAAGGTTCTGCGTATTGGATTTGGGGTGAAAACTTGAATAGCATACACTTGTCGATTATATTACCGGGAATTTTACTTACTGACCATCCTATACTCGCATGATACAACCAGGCACCACCCTCGAACAACTTCAGAATATTGGTAAAAATACCTTAAGTGAGCACTTGGGAATGGAATTTACTGAGATCGGAACAGATTATTTGTGTGGCAAAATGCCGGTAGATAATCGGACCAAACAGCCCTTTGGCCTGTTACACGGAGGTGCTTCAGTGGCGCTGGCAGAAACCCTGGGTAGCCTGGCGGCTCATTTGTCGGTAGATACCAGCAAGCAATTTTGTGTTGGTTTAGAAATTAACGCCAATCATATAAAAGGAGTAAGCAGTGGTTTTGTACATGGAAAAGCAACAGCTATCCACCTGGGCAGGCAAACGCATGTGTGGGAAATCCGGATTACCAACGATGCCGGCCAATTGGTTTGTATCAGCCGTATTACAATGGCGGTGCTGGATAAGAAGCAGGCTTGACGCTTGTTCCATTTAATTACAACAACGGTGAATTACTTTTTGAGATAAGCAATTCGCCGTTGATAAAAATATTACCAGAAATTGTGTGAATATATTGGCTACAATCGTAATTACTGCTGTTTTCAGAAATTAATTTCCCAATGGACCTAAGCTGCGAATGGCTGTGCGGTTCCCTCCAAACATATAATGTAAGCCTAGCTGCACACCTACTAACATATTAGCTCTTCTGCCAAACAGATCTTTTAGCACATCGTTGGGCGAATTTTGTTTGATGCTATTGATTAAATCCTCATTACGCATATCTGTAAAGCCATAATTGCCCCGCACATTGGTAGACAAATATAAATGTGAGCCAATATCTATGTTCAAACCAAACCCAATCGCCAGTTGTAAATCTTTGTCTTTAAACTGCTTTATAGCGGCAGATGCATCTGAACTGGCAAGTACAGTGGTGGAAGGAGGAGCGGTATAAGTACCGTTTCCATTATCCGTAGCCCCTTGTGGTACTTGTCCACCCTCAGGAAGTTTCAAAGTTCCTTGTTTATATTGCTGATATATCTCCTGTCCCTGGGTAAGTATAGATAACTGCGGACCAAAGGCAAAATTAAAGCTCGTCCGGGAGGCACTGTTTCCCATAAAGTTTAACAAAAGCGGCAAATGAATGTACTCCAGGTCAATTTTTCTTTCGCCGATCTGTTGCTGGGCAATATCTACAATCTGATAGATCTGGCCTTGTTTGGAAAGAATAGATTCCAGTTGCAAACCAAAGCCATTGGTGAAGTCTGTTCCGAAAGCGATTCCCACCGGCGACCATTTGTAGGTCATTTCAGCATTGTACCGAGGATCATCGGTTAAGCCCTTATCCAGCACGAATGTACTATTGAAAGCAGAAGTAGCTCCCACATGTAACCGAACCTGGGCTTTTAGTAAAGTTCCGCCTACCAGCAGAAACAAAACAAGCAGGGTAAAGTTTTTCATATATTGAATAGTTTGTGTCTGAGTTCTGTATATATTAAAACGAAGAGGCTAAGCTACGTATTACTTATCAGGGCAGGTAAGAAAAAAAGCCAGTTTATATACAAAGTAATAAAACCTGTCAAGTTTATGTCCCTTTCAAAAAACAGGGGATTAAGTGACGGCTAAAACAGAAAAAATAAAAAATATGACCCTTAAAAATCCTTAGCCTTTTTCAGTAACCAGCACTTTAGAAACCATTCCCACTACATTATTAATGTTTTCCTCCAGTCGCCGAAGGCGGTTATCCAGGTATAAGGGTGGTTCCAGATTAGTGCTTACTTTTACTTTTACTTCCCATACTTCATAAATCTCTTCAGCTGGTAGTTCGAAGTTCGGGTAAAAATCATTTTCTGAACACAGAATTACTTTATTGTCTTTTTTCAGGCGGTTAATCACTCTTTTTACAACAATTCCGATTCCTTCTACACCGGCTACCAGGTAAATGCGGTTATCCATAATATGAAACCAGTTTTCTACATAGCGGCAAATCACAATATCGCCGGCATGTATGGTAGGTTTCATGCTGTCGCCTTCTACTTCAAAAGCCCGGTAAGTTCCATCTTTCAGGTTGGGTAAATTAAAGCTGGGTAATTGTTGAATGTATTCTAAATCCTGGAAACGGGTAAGATAGCCAGCCGCCGCTTTGATCGGCACAAAAGTGATCCGTTCTATTTCTTCCTTATCTACCACTATCGGCAATACACGTATGTTAGAACCCGAATAAAACTCGGCTGATCTGGGGGCAAGATCTGTATCGGATAAGGGAGCCTGATTCAGTAAAACAGCTGGGTCGATACCTAATACTTTACTTATTTTTTGTAAAGTTTCTACTTTCATACTTTTATTCCGGATCATGGCATAAAAACCAGTTTCAGTCATCTCAATTTTTATAGCCAAATTTTTGAGAGTAACTCCTTTAATTTGAGCTACTTCTTTAATTTTTTCTTCAACAGACATTTTGTAGCTATTTATAAGGTAAAATTTATTTTAGTACTGCAACTTTTTTATGTTAATTAAAGTTATTATACTGCAATATATAATATAACGCAAATACTTAACAGGAGTTATTCAAATTTATTTATTAATCCCAGTCTTTACAGCTATGAACTTAACAAATTTACTTCAATGGATGAAAGAAATAGAGTATGGGAAAGCCAGACTGTATAGCTGGCTAAAATTTATTGAGACGTATATGTATGCCGACTGGCAATTTCTTAATTTTCTGGTAGTGCTGATTGTAATCAACAGTTTATTAGGATTGTATGTACAGTATATAAAGCATACGCTCAGTTATAAGTTGATCATTTTATGGCTGCAGAAAATATTGATTTATGCCTGTTATCTGATTCTGATACATATTATTTCCCACTTTACCATAGAAGGGGAAAAGAACCAGTACTTTGGCTGGTGTAATGGAATCGCAAATTCAGCCCTTATTATCCGGGAAAGTATCTACATTCTGGAAAATATGGGAGCAATCCGTTCAGGTTTGATACCCAAATGGCTGCTGAAAAAATTAAAACAATATGATAAGGAAGGATATGTGCCTTTTGGGCAACCGGATGAAAAACGCACTAAACTACCTGTCAGGCAGTAAATTTAGTTAATGCATTATTCAGCTGCGAATGAATCTGGCTACATGGCACAAAGAAACTCTTATCTACTACATGAATATATAAGCTTTCAGAAGGTTCATCCCAGTTATAATCTATCACAATTCCGTAAGGCCCACGAATGGTGCCGTTTGTTCCCGGAACTGAAAATCCATTGTTTTCCAGCTCTTGTTTTACTGATTGAAATATACTTGCTGTTACACCTTGATAAGTTACCGGATCACAAGCTGCCATAATAAAATTTTGTTGGTTAAGTTAGGTATTTATACGAATGAATTAATTTTCAGTTACTGAAATATATTGACTGCTACAAATGTATAACAAGCGATTAATAATCAATAACAAAGCAACTTAATTTTAAAGGCCTTTCATGCATTTGGTGAAAATCAATTCAGAAAATTTTGCCTTTGCGTATTGGTGAAATTTTTCAACTGTTCAAAAAGGTATAGAAAATAATTAAAACCACTCCTACCAACAGCATAATTAGCGCTATAAATACATAATTTATCTGCGGCTTACTCTCTTTATTGTCCGGCTGGGGAGGGGCAGGTATTTGTAAGGCTAGTTTAGATTCGAGTTGCTGCTGGTGTTGTTCTAAGGAAAATATAATGTTGTTCTGTTCTCTGGTGCGTTCGATCAACTGGGCAATCTGGGTATCTTTGGATGAGAGTTGCTTGTCTTTCTCTTGTAATTGCTGGGTTAGTAATCCTAATATGGTTGGAGAATCGCCGGAAACAGGAGAATCAGGCGGCTTTTGTGCCGTATGGGTTGTGTTATTTATTTCAGGTTCTTCTGTATAGGCAGCCAGCTTTTTTTTCAATAAAGCCTGAGAAATATATCTTTTGCCATTTTTCTCCTTCACCTTAGTAGTCGACTGATATCTGTTCCACAGCTTGAGCAATGTATGTTCAGACTGCCCGGTGAGCTGTGCGGCTTTTTTAATAGATATAAATTCTTTACCAGCCATTGTATAGCAAGGTGATAAAAAAAATTTACATGTAAAACAGCCTTGATGAGTGCCTTACCCGAGCTAAGAATAGGAGAGGATTTAAAAGTGAATTAGAGCAGCCCTATGCAGGGCTGCCTTAATTGTTCTATTGTCACCATTGGAAGTTCTTGGTGGTTAGCAGGCTGCCTAAGAACAGCCAGTTATAACCAGATTGGTTTTGCTTTTGGAAAGTACAGATACCCACGAGAGTAAACCAATCCCATCGAAAGTGCTTTTAATAATTTGATTCAGAAGGTGGAGAACTAAAGAAATATTTGTAGTGAAGAATGTTTGCATGTAAGATACAAATACAGCTAGGTTAGCTGAATACCTATAATGCAGTGCCCGCCCATCTACCTGTGTTTCTCCGGGCTGCGTCCGGATCGCATTATCAGTATCTCCATCGCGCAGCAAAGAAGCGTAAGCATCTAATACGCTATATAAGCCAACAGAATAGCAGCTTTTTTCCAGACCGAGACAGGTGGTTATTTTCATACCTATACATTTAATAAGAGATACAACCGATATGGTTTCCAGTTTACCAATAGCTGTATAGCAACTATCGGGAATCTGGAAGGTAAACCGGCAAAAAATTGTATCTCCTTTTACAAAAATTTCGTTTAACAAGCTATGCTTAGCCAAAAACTAAAAAGAGCCTGTTAGCTACGGTACAAAATTGTGTATTCTGTTGCTGCCTTAAAACAGGTGAAATACTGGATTTTAAAAATGCGTATTTACGGCAAAAACACCGTATAAATACCTGAAAAAGTTAATGGCTCATCAAAATAGCAGCCGATTACGTATTGACTCTGAAATTTTGTTTTTTGTAGATGTATATTTCATACTATAGCCGCTTGTCGGAAGTTAAGTTTCTTCAGTTCCAAATGTTTTAACTATGATTGATGTAATCCTTGCCGATGACCACAAAATTATACGTGATGGTATAAAAGCGTTATTAACTCAGGACACCGGCATCCGGGTAGTGGCTGAGGCGGCTAATGGTTCAGAAGTGCTGGACATTTTATCACGTACCCCTGCAAATGTAGTGGTAATCGATGCAAATATGCCGGTAATGGATGGATTTGAAGCAACCAGGCGTATCCGTGAATCTTATCCCGAAATACGGGTACTTATGCTCTCTATGCTCGACCACGAAAGTTATATCAATAAAGGTATAGAAGCCGGGGCGACAGGTTATATTTTAAAAAATACTGGTAAAGACGAAATTATCCATGCTATTCAGATGGTAGCCAGTGGGCATAAATTTATTTGTGCGGAAATATCGCTGAACCTGCTTAAAAAATTCAGTTCTCATAGCAGCAGGCCTGTTTCATTTGCCGACAAAGTTCCTGGTGATTTATCCAAGCGGGAAGTTGAGGTTTTGCAATTGATCGCTGAAGGATATACCAATGCAGAAATAGCAGAAAAACTATTTACCAGCAAGCGTACGGTTGAGTCGCACCGGCAGAATTTACTTGATAAAACCAACTCAAACAATACGGCTACGCTGATTAAGTATGCTGTTTCGCAAGGCTTGATTGAGTAATATAAGTAATTCAAAAGCCCGGTTACATACCGGGCTTTTAGAAAGACAGCATTTATACTATGATTGCAATGCAATATGGTATAAATGCTGTCAATTTGATTTTATATATTCGAAACCCTCTCTTTTTCAACTCTATTACTGCTCCATCAGGAAGGCTTTGATATATTCATCCAGGTCGCCATCCATTACATTTTGCACATCTGATCGCTCAATACCAGTGCGTAAATCTTTCACCAGTTTATAGGGATGCATTACATAGTTCCGAATTTGTGAGCCAAAATCTATCCGTTTTTTTGTGCTTTCTATCTTGTCTCTGGCTTCGTTGCGCTTGTCGATTTCAAGCTGATACAACCTGGATTTGAGTAATTGCAGGGCTTTTTCCTTATTCTGCAACTGGGAACGCTCCTGCTGGCATTCAATAATAAGCCCGGAAGGTCTATGCCGCAACCGTACAGCCGTTTCCACTTTGTTTACATTTTGGCCGCCTGCTCCTCCCGAACGGAAAGTATCCCAGTCAATATCGGCCGGATTAATCTCAATTTCGATGGAATCATCTACCACCGGATAGGCAAATACAGAAGCAAAGGAAGTATGACGCCTGCCACCTGAATCGAATGGCGAAATTCGTACCAGCCGGTGTACGCCAATTTCTGACTTCAGGTATCCATACGCAAATGGGCCATCAATCTCCAGCGTAGCCGATTTTATGCCTGCTCCTTCACCTGGCTGATAATTGAGTTGTTTTACAGAGAATTTATGGCTTTCCCCCCACATAATGTACATCCGCATCAGCATTTCTGCCCAGTCCTGGCTTTCAGTACCGCCAGCGCCGGGATTAATTTCCAGCACAGCACTTAACTGGTCTTCTTCATTGCTGAGCATCTTCTTAAATTCCAGTTCTTCTACGGCTTTACCCACCTTATTGTACTCCACCTCCATTTCTTCTTCTGATACATCACCTTCCTGGTAAAATTCATCCAGGGCTTCCAGGTCATTATATAAGGCTTCTATCCGGTCGTAATCATCCGTCCAGATTTTGAGCGATTTGATGGATTTCAGCGTTTTCTCCGCTTCTTTAGGTTCGTTCCAGAAGTCGGGTTGCAGGGTGATTTTCTCTAATTCCTGTATTTCGGTACGTTTATTATCGTAGTCAAAGATACCTCCTCAAGGCGCTTACCCGCGCTTTTAACTCTTTAATTTGTTCGGTTGTCATAGGGTAAAAATTTAGTGTGCAAATATAGTTCTTTCCTGCAAATGCTTTATACGTGGGTTCGGTTATAAGTTTCAAAAATATTTATACCCCAAAAAAGAATAAAGGCCTGTTTTTCAACGCTGTGATTTTTATCAACAATAGAATTGTTGATAAATTTTATAAAAATTATGCTATCGACTAAAATCTGGCATACAGATAGCTATAGTGTATCTACATGAAGGGCCTTTTCATATGTTTGGCTTGCAAATAGTTGTTTAACAGCTGCTTACAAGCTTATGTTTTATCATCACCTAAACAAACACTACTATGAAAACTTATATTGGGATTCTTGTTCTTATTATATCTGCACAACTGGCTATGGCACAATCTACTTTTACGTTCGGGCCAAAAGTGGGTTTGAATTACAATAAAATGTATAGCTCCGGAAGCCAGGTAGATTATGATTATATCCGTACATGGTCTGGAGGTGCTTTCGTGCGGGCTAATCTGGGAAAAGTCTATTTGCAGCCTGAAGCATATTTTAATACCAAAGGTAGTGATATTATTATCCGTAAAGACCCAAATGCTCCAGCCGGGAGCGATATAAACGGCAAAATCCGGTTGAGTGCTTTGGATGTACCCGTATTGGTAGGTTATAAACTGGCAGAAGGCAAAGGTAAAAAATCTAATATCCGTATTTTTGGTGGACCTGTTGCTTCTTTTGTATTAAAAGAAAGGGAAAATGACCTCAGGTTGCTGGATGATGATAGTTATACATTTAACAAAACAAACATAGGGGTACAAGTAGGCGCGGGAATTGATCTGGGCAATCTCACGTTTGATGCCAGGTACGAAACCGGCCTGAATAAAGTAAATTCTTATTTTAACCAGCGTACGAATCTGTTTCAGTTAAGTTTGGGTATTAAGCTTTTTTAATAAAGCTGATAAAGACAGCCAGATTACGGCATATCCTATTAACAAAAACCACATCCCTAAAGATGTGGTTTTTGTTTGTATTGGAAGACGGTAGCTTTTTGTCCAGGTCAGGACTTTATCAAACTAAATACATATAACATTTCCCGGGCAATTTGCCTGGTACGTTCATCATAGGTTGCTTTTTCCTGTGGTAATCCATCTGCATTCTTGGGATCATCATAAGCAATGGCAATTCTGGCATCTGCACCCGGAATATACGGACAGGCTTCCTCTGCTTGAGAACACGTCATAATAGCAGCAAAATGTTCTGTTGGATTGCCTGATGCATTGTATACTTTTGAAAAAGCTTTCAGCGGATTTGCCTTATCAGCGAATTTTACCTGATATACACAATTTGTTTCCCCACCATTTCTGCTAATTACAAATCCAACTCTCTGCAAGGCACTCACCGCCCGTTCATTAAAGGCCGTTACTTCTGTTCCTCCCGAATAGGTTTCAATATCCTCAATGCCATAATAGTAGGCGGCTGTTTGTGCCCATATCTGTGAAATATGGCTTCTTCTGGAATTATGTGTGCAAATGAATATGAGTTTTACTTTCTTATAAGCTTCTAATGATTTTGTATATATGTGGCTAGCTTCTGCAAAATATGCTTACGCTCCATTGGAATATACGCAAACTCTTCTGCTACAGAAGCTATATACTTGTTAATAGAGGTGTATAAGTCTGGTGAAATAGATGAGTTTTGCATAGTTGAAATGATTTGGCATGTTGAAAATTTAACAAAAATGCGTAAAAAACAGTTAGGTAATGCCAGACAATATCATTACCCTGTTTGTTTGGTAAGTTATTTCAAAAATAAGCTCATCGCTAAAGCTTTGTGCAATAACATAAAATCCTGCGGCAGCATTATAAATTCTTAGTTTTCTGCACAGAACATTGCTGTGTTGCCACCATAAGCCAATAGTTTATCCATGCATTTGGCCTTCCAACCGGAAAGATTTCGTATTTTACTAGTCTTAGTTTATTTTGCAGGCTTTCCTTTGTTAAATCATCTTCCTAATTTGCAGGCATATGTTAGAAGAATCCATTTTGAATTCGACAGATAAAAACCTGGCCAACCGGAAAGAGCACCGTTTAAAAATTCACAATAGCCTTTCCCGCAAAAAAGAACTGTTTGAGCCCATCAATCCGCCTTTCGTAGGCATGTATGTATGCGGTCCTACAGTGTATGGAGATGCTCATCTCGGGCATGCCCGTTCTGCCATAACGTTTGATACCCTGCACCGGTATTTGAAATATCTCGGATTCAAAGTGCGGTATGTACGCAACATTACTGATGTGGGGCATCTGGAAAGAGATGCGGATGAAGGAGAAGATAAAATCGAGAAAAAAGCAAAGCTGGAACAACTGGAACCGATGGAAATAGCCCAGCGCTATACCAACGATTACCAGCGGGATATGCAGCAACTCAATATTCTTAAACCCAGCATAGAACCCAGAGCTTCCGGTCATATTACCGAGCAGATAGCCATGATCGAAGAAATTATTAAAAACGGACTGGCCTATGAGGTAAATGGATCGGTGTATTTTGATATTGTTAAATACAACCAGGAAAGCAAATATGGTAAACTTTCCGGACGGAATATAGATGAAATGCTTTCTGGTACCCGTGATCTGGATGGGCAACAGGAAAAGCGCAATTCCCTGGACTTTGCCCTCTGGAAAAAAGCTTCTCCAGAACATATCATGCGGTGGCCATCTCCCTGGGGGAAGGTTTTCCGGGATGGCATCTGGAATGTTCGGCGATGAGTGCTAAGTATTTAGGAAAACAGTTTGATATTCATGGCGGTGGTATGGATCTGCTGTTTCCGCACCATGAATGTGAAATTGCCCAGTCACAGGCATCAAATCATACCGATCCTGCAAAATACTGGCTGCACAATAATATGATCACCATCAATAGCCAGAAAATGGGAAGATCATTGGGAAACGTAATTAATTTGCAGGAGATTTTTACCGGCAAACATACCCTGCTAACACAAGCGTACACCCCCATGACGGTGCGTTTTTTTGTGTTGCAGGCGCATTACCGCAGTACCCTGGATTTTTCAAATGAAGCCTTACTGGCAGCCAGAAAAGGCTATAAACGCTTGATGAACGGATTAAAAATTGCCAGGCAACTCACTTACATTTCCGGAGAGGCAACATTAGATACCAAAACCATAGATGAAATTAATAAAACCTGTGAGGCTTGCCAGGCTGGCATGGACGATGATTTAAATACAGCTGTACTGATTGCCAATCTATTTAACCTGCTGAAGCATATCAATAAAATTCAAACGGGAAATCTGTCTACTACCGTCTTGGGAGAGGAACATTTTAATAAACTGATTCAGACATACCAGGAATTTACAGAAGATGTGCTTGGACTGCAGGAAGAAAAACCAGATGCTGTAGACCAATTGCTGACCCAGTTACTGGAGTTTTATGCAGAAGCGAAGGCAAATAAGGCCTATGATAAAGTAGATCAGATACGGGCGAAACTTAAACAGATCGGCGTTACCGTAAAAGATATGAAACAAGGCATTGACTGGGCTTACGAAGAGTGATTTTTACAATAGTATTCACTAATATTTTTCTATTTGCAGGCTCACTACCTGCAAATTTTATTTGAATACACTTGAACCGCTATAACTGAGTATATGTATAAATCAGCTCAGAAAGTTAGTAGAATTCAGGGATATCAGCGTATTGGAAGATTATGAACGGCCAGCTACGGATACAGAAGATAGAATACTATTCAATATCTTTGAAAAATCAAGAGTAGGGTAGTTCTGGTAAAAACGACAAATCTGCCGAAGATACCAAAACTCCCAATGTATGCGTCTCTTTTGATTTTTGCTGTGTTCCAGATTTAAATTCAGAAGTCTGGAAAGTGTCTCTATCTGGCTTTGTGGGGGTTTAAGTGTCAATAGAGTTGGGTTTCAATTTGCCGTTTAAACAGAGTTAATTGATCCAATAGCCTTTCTCTTTCAGTTTCTGAAGGCTGCGCTGAGTTAATTTTGTCAGCGATTGAATTATAACGTAATTTTAAATTAATCAACAACTGGCGATCTGTGGGTAGAATTTTTTTTGGGGGAATGCTGGCAGTTTGTTTCATAAGTGTAGTTTGTTTGATTAAAATTTTATATTAAGTTTCTCCTGATCCTTTTGAATAGCCGTTTGACAGTAATGACTATGAACAGTTTACGGATTCTGGTACGATACTCATTATTATTTGGTTCTGTAGAATAGGCAGAAAATGGATAAATAATTTTGATCATCGATTTTTGAGCCTATTATAGCCTAAAGACCATCGATTTTTGTTCCTGAACTTATTGCCTAATCTTCATATGTTGGAGGCCTCTTTCCAGATCAAAAGTACCTATACAAGATACAAAAAGGATTTTTTGTTAACACAAATCTTGCAATAATTAACTCAGTTAAACCACATTTTTAACAGAAAAACATGCATGTCTACCCATTCTGGACGCTTCTCTATATGGTTCTGATACTTTACCAGAAAAATAAAAAGCCTATCTAATCAGCAAGACCTTTTATAATATTTCTGTGAGGTAAATTGTTTGCTTTTCCTCATCTCAAGAACCACCTTTTATAGGGTGGAACTCTCTAATTATCGCTGAAGTTTTCTTTGATAAGTATATCTTCAATAGTATTAGTAGCTGTATTCCGGATATGATCGCGATATAACTATCCATCAAATAACTTGATATCTTTTTGTGGCTATTTACAGAACTTTGCATAAACTGGCCATGCTGCTGAATATAGATAACTTTTTCAAACAGGGTCAACTGTTGAAACTGGATAGGTAACAGCATATAAAGAGAATATGTAAATTGATGCCTGTTAGAATCTTATAGTGTGGGGAGGAAGACTGGCAACATGGCAATTAAATTTACAAAAGCGCTATATCTAAAAAAAAGGATAAAATACTGGTTTTTAACCGTACAAATACGTAATATAAAAAAGCCTTCTACTTTGGAAGGCTTTTTTATGTAGCTTTTAAACTCATTCTCTGTTTTTCCTGCTCAGTAAATGCCTCCGCTGATTCATCAAGATTATTGTAAATAATATTTGATAGGCAGGCCACTGGTATATATTCTAAAAGGTTTTATTTGAGGTGTCTTTTATAGTCTTTAGATGTAGGCCGGATGAAGCTTCGCAGATAAATACTGGCAATAAAGGCGATACCCATTATGATTAATGCTAAGGCAAAGTAAAGAGGTGTTTCCATAGATGTAAGATTTTACCTTAATTCTGACAACTTTGGAAAAGGAAACCACAAAAAATAATTATGCTGCTGCGAAAATTTAATCAATCTCTTCCATATACACCTTTTAGAAAAACATATGTATACTTGCATCAGTATATGCTAAGAAGAATGATTTGCTAACATTTTGTCAACTACATATAGTTATGTAATGCTATAGCTTGTATCATAGCAAGATATATATTGAATCAATACAAATTTCATTGGTATTTTAACGTTAGAAGTAAGAAATAATATAAGATATGAAAAAAGTAATGTGGATAATGGTTAGTTTGATCTGGCTGCTAGCCTGCAAAAATGACCGGAATTCAAACCAAACAAGTAACACTACCCCAGATCGCCCGGTAATTAGTGTTATTGCTCCTGAGTTTAATGCAGATTCGGCCTATTATTTTGTAGAAAAACAAGTGGATTTCGGTCCCAGGGTACCCAATACGCCAGCTCATAGACAATGCGGAGATTATTTAATTAATACACTCAAAATATATGGAGCCGAAGTAACGGTACAGGAATTTGTGGCAGAAGCCTATAATGGCACCAAACTACACTCCCGGAATATTATTGCTTCCTATTTTCCACAAGCTACCAAACGTATTTTGCTCGCTGCTCACTGGGATACCAGGCATGTTGCCGACAAAGATGCCGTTGACCAGAATAAACCGATTGACGGTGCCAATGATGGAGGGAGTGGGGTAGGTATACTGCTGGAAATTGCACGTGTATTACAGGCAGATACACTAAAACCCAATGTTGGCATTGACATAATCTTCTTCGATGCAGAAGATTATGGCGAACCAGAAAATGCTAAACCGGAAGAATTGCCTAACAAGGGAAATAATAAAGTATACTGGTGTCTGGGGTCTCAATACTGGGCGGCCAATAAACACAAACCCAATTATTCTGCCTATTATGGCATCCTGCTGGATATGGTAGGTGCTAAAGGTTCTACGTTTGCCAAAGAAGGTACTTCTATGGAAAATGCACCGAGTGTGGTGGAAAAAGTGTGGAATATAGCTAATGCTTTAGGCCATGGCGGTATGTTCATTAACCAGACGAGCACCGGCATTACCGACGATCATGTGTTTGTGAACCGCATTGCTAAAATTAATATGATTGATATTATTGATTACGATTCTGCCGGCGATGATTATTTTGGTTCGTATCATCATACCCATGCCGATAATATGCTCATTATTGACAAAACTACGCTTAAAGCCGTAGGTCAGACCGTATTGCAGACCCTGTATGAGGAAGGAAATGCCAATGAAGCGATTTAGAAATGTTTGTGCGTTGTTATGTGTTAGTAGGAAAATCAGGTGAATTATATTGTCGATTTAATAAAAAGGAAGGTATTATTCTATCAAAAAAAATCAAATCTGGTTTTAACCGATCACTCTTTTGCTAATTACCACCTAATGTATCTGCCAAAAACGAGCAACTAACAATTCTCTGCAATTAATTTCCCGTTTTCCTGCTTTTCTTTTGAATATTTAACCTTACCTTTGCTGCTACTTAGGGGTGCCTTAATAAAACGGGCTGAGATTATACCCATTGAACCTGATCCGGGTAATGCCGGCGAAGGGAAAGACGGTAAACAAACACAAGGGAAACTGAACCCCTCAGTTTTCTGTATGTTTCACCTTATTAACCAAACTTATTATGAAAAAGCTCATCATGCCACTGGCATTGATAGCCTTGCCCTTTTTTGCATGGGCACAATTTTCCATTTCTGGTACTGTTACAGATGCCAGTGACAAACAGCCTCTGGCTGGCGTGAATGTTACGATTGTAAACACCTACACAGGTACTTTTACCAATTCCCAGGGTGAGTTTGCCCTCAAAAACCTAAAAGCCGGGAAATATCAGGTACAGGTTTCCTTTGTAGGTTATGAAAAAGTGCTTCAGGAAGTAGATGTACAACAAGATGTAACGCTTGATTTCTCTTTAGAAACCGCTACCATTCTCGCTGATGAAGTAATTGTGCGGGCAACCAGAGCATGGGAAAAATCACCTACTACCTTTACAAATCTGTCAGCTAAAGATCTGAAAGCACAGAATCTGGGGCAAGATCTGCCTTTTTTACTAAATCAGACACCTTCAGTAGTAGTAAATTCTGATGCCGGTGCCGGTGTAGGCTATACCGGTATCAGAATTAGAGGCTCAGATGCCACCCGTATTAATGTTACCATCAATGGTATTCCGTATAATGAAGCCGAATCGCAAGGGACTTTTTGGGTGAACCTGCCGGATTTTGCTTCTTCAGTGAACAATATCCAGATTCAGCGGGGGGTAGGGACCTCTACCAATGGTGCAGGTGCATTTGGAGCCAGTATTAATATTCAGACTACCAGCCTTAACCAGGATGCCTATGGCGAAGTAAATAATACCTATGGTTCGTTCAACACCTGGAAACATACTTTAAAATTTGGCAGTGGGCTTATCAATGGGAAATGGGCATTCGACGGACGTTTATCCAAGGTTAGTTCTGATGGATACATCGACCGGGCTAGTTCAGATCTGAAATCTTTTTTTGTGTCCGGAGGCTATCATGGCAAATCGACTCTGGTGAAATTGAATGTTTTTTCCGGAAAGGAAATTACCTATCAGGCCTGGAACGGAACGCCTGAATCCAGGATACGCAATGATGCAGCAGGCATGCAGGCATATATCGAACGGAATTACCTTTCTGAAGTGGATGCGCAAAACCTGCTGAATTCTGGCCGTACCTACAATGCTTATACCTACGATAATGAAGTAGATAATTACCAGCAAGACCATTATCAGTTAATCTTATCACAAGGGATTAACAAATACTGGAACCTGAATGCGGCTCTTCACCTGACCAGAGGACGGGGATATTTTGAACAGTATCGTCAGAATGATGACTTTGAAGAATATGGCCTGCCCGGTTTACAAATTGGCGATTCATTAATTACTTCCACAGACCTGATCCGCAGGCGCTGGCTGGATAATTATTTTTATGGCTTTACCTATAGCGCCAATTACAATAGCCTAGGCAAGTTGAGCGGAATTATTGGTGGCGGATGGAACCGCTATGATGGCGGCCACTTTGGAGAGATCATATGGGCCAGATTTACCGGTAATTCTAATATCCGGGACAAATATTATGACAATGATGCCCTAAAAACAGATTTTAACATCTATGGTAAGGCAAACTACCAGTTTGTTGAACAACTGAATGGATATATCGATCTGCAATACCGCCGCATTAATTATTCATTTCTGGGAAATGTAGTAGATAGCGAAAGTGTACGGAGAAGTGTACAACAGGAAGTTACTTTGAATTTCTTTAATCCGAAAGCCGGGTTAACTTTTCAGGTGAACAATGGCTTAAACCTGTATGCTTCTTATAGTGTGGCCAACCGGGAACCAACCAGGGATGATTATACGCAGTCTACGCCACAAAGCCGCCCGAAAGCTGAAACCTTGCGCAATGTGGAAGCTGGGTTTCGCAGGCAAAATAAAAATACGTTGCTGAACATAAATTATTACCTGATGGATTATAAAAACCAGCTGGTACTGACCGGTCAGATTAATGACGTAGGCGAATACAACCGGACTAATATTCCCAGAAGTTACCGGATGGGTGTAGAAATTGAAGGAGCTATCAAACTATTGCCAAACCTGCAATGGGCTGCTAATGCTACTTTCAGCCGTAATAAGATCCGCAATTACCAGGAATTTATAGATGATTATGATGCCGGGGAACAAGTTGCCACTGAGTATGAGTCTACCGATATCGCTTTTTCACCCAATATTACGGCTGCCAGTACAATTTCTTTTTCTCCGGTTAAGAACTTAAGCCTGAACCTGGTTTCTAAATATGTAGGCGAACAGTTTCTGGATAATACTTCCAGTGACAGCCGCAAGCTCGATGACTTTTTTGTAAACGACATCCGCATCAATTATACACTACAAACCAGGCTGGTAAAAGAAATCGGACTGAACCTGCTGATGAATAATATTTTTAATGTAGAATATGAGCCGAATGGATATACCTATAGTTATAGAAGCGGCGGTGCCATTACTACAGAGAATTTTTATTATCCGCAGGCAGGTACCAATTTTCTGGCTTCCATCAATCTGAAGTTTTAGTGAGAACGGATTTCTCTTTGATATTTTATACAACATATTAGTAATTCACTACATTAACCTATAAATTCGCCCGTTCAAACATTGTTTCACTAAAAATTGAATATAATATGAAAATCACAGTAGTGGGAGCAGGTAATGTAGGAGCCACATGTGCAGATGTGCTGGCGTACAAAGAAGTGGCAAACCAGGTAGTGTTGCTAGACATCAAAGAAGGAATTGCAGAAGGAAAAGCATTAGACATCTGGCAGAAAGCGCCTATCGATTTATATGATACCCGTACCATTGGTGCTACCAACGATTATAGTAAAACGGCTGACTCTGATGTAGTTGTAATTACCTCAGGTCTGCCCCGTAAACCAGGTATGAGCCGTGACGATCTCATTTCAACCAATGCCAATATTGTCCGCTCAGTTACTGAAAATGTAGTAAAACATTCTCCCAACGCCATTATTATTGTTGTATCCAATCCTCTGGATGTAATGACCTATTGTGCCCATATTACCTCTAAAATGCCCCGTACCAAAGTAATAGGTATGGCTGGTATCCTGGATACAGCCCGTTACCGGGCATTTCTGGCCGAGGAAATCAATTGCTCTCCCAAAGATATTCAGGCCGTGCTGATGGGTGGACATGGGGATACAATGGTGCCATTGCCTCGTTATACAACCGTGGCTGGTATTCCGGTAACCGAACTTGTTGCAAAAGATAAACTAGATGCCATTGTGAACCGCACCATTAATGGCGGTGGCGAACTGGTAAAATTGATGGGTACTTCTGCCTGGTATGCACCCGGTTCAGCAGCTGCTCAAATGGTAGAAGCCATCGTGAAAGACCAACGCAGAATTTTCCCGGTATGTATGAAACTGGAAGGAGAATATGGCATTGATAATTGTTACCTGGGTGTACCTGTCGTGCTGGGTAAAAATGGGGTAGAAAAGATAATCGAACTTAAATTAAACGATGAAGAGAAAGCTTTACTGGAAGTATCCCGCCAGAAAGTTTCGGAAGTAATGCAGGCACTGGATACTATGACAGCGGCTGCTAAATAAAACTTTTTATTATTATAATACATAGCCATTAAAGTGATAAACTCCTGTTTATCACTTTTTTTATGGACTTTTGGAAAATAACAATTGTATCTGCACGCTTCAAATCTGATCCTTACTAATCCTGCCCTTACCTTACATGCTGGAATTTAACCTAAAGCATAGAAAGTTGAATTATTGCGTGATAATCATTTTCTTGTAAGGCTTATTTTATACTCAGCACTGTATACGTATGCATAGCTATGTAAATGATCTTTCTGACTTTATTTCAAATAGAGAAAAGCTACACTTGCTCTTTCCGGAAGCCATTCAGGATATCGTGTGTTTGCATAAGCTAAATGGTGAATTTCTATTCATATCTCCTTCAGTAAAACTTATTTTAGGCTATTCTGCGGAAGAATTTATAGCAAAATTTCAGGGTGCACAGGTTGTAGAAAAAGTAGCAACAAACAAGCTACCTGTTGACAATCAAACTATTATTATTGCTGATGATAATTCCCACATTCAATATCGCATCCGTACAAAAGATAACCTGCAGCTATATTTTGAAACAATTACTAGTTTAATTACAGACCCACATGGACAGCCTTTCTATTATCAATCTGTTTCCCGGAGTATATCAGAAAATAGTATTCCAGAGATTCAGAAAGCTGGCATAAAACAAAGAGAGAATCTTCTGGATAAAATGTCGGAGAATATTCCTCTGGCCTGTTACATGGTGGATGAGCGCACTGGTGAAATTTTGCATTTTAATAACAAATTTAGTCAGCTATGGGGTATTGAGTATTTACAAAGCAAATCGCAAGCTGGTCAACTCACACATAAAGAACTGCTTCAGTATATTTATCCTTTACTCAAGCAGCCAGAGTCTCTGCAAAAAATATATAATCGCTATCACCACACCGATACTTCATCAGTTAATGAACTGGAAATAGATCTGATTGATGGGCAAACCTATAAAATTTTCACTTCACATATATTTGAAGATGATCTTACATACAATGCTACTTTATTTACTTTCGAAAATATCACCCAACGCAGGCTTTCGGATAAAAAATTTAAAAACACCTACGATAGTTTAGCAGAAGCCCAGAAAATCGCCCGGTTTGGAAACTGGGAATTTGATCTTCAAAACCAGCAAATCTCCTGGTCGGAAGAGTTGTTTCATATCTACGGAGTACCTATGGCTGAGGGTGCGCCTACTTTTGAAGAAATGCTCAAAATGATTCACAGTGAGGATCTGAATATCTTTTTGAAAGCAGTTGAGGATTGTATTCAGCATGGCATTTATTACGACATTGATCACCGTATTGTGCTTCCAGACGAGACAGTTCGTTATATTCATTGTATTGGAAAACCAGTAATAGCACATCATGGCGATATCATTGGTTTGAAAGGCATAAGCCATGAAATCACCAGGCAGAAACAAACAGAAGAGCAACTCATTAAAGCAAAAGATCTGGCCGAACATTCGGTGAAGTTAAGAGAACAGTTTCTGGCCAATATGAGTCACGAAATCCGTACACCGTTAAACGGAATTGTAGGTATGGCACATCTGCTTTCCAAAACTACCCTGGATGAGGAGCAAAAGCAGTTTATGGAGGCTATTAAGTTCTCTGCCGATAACCTGATGGTTATTATCAATGATATTCTGGATTTAGCTAAAATTGAAGCCGGAAAAATGCATATCGAAGAAGCGCAACTGTTTTTGAGGCAGGTTGTAAAGAATGTAGCAGGCATGTTTTCCATCAAAACCGCAGAGAAAAACATTCAGCTCGACATCGATATAGACCCCACTATTCCTGAAGTATTGCTGGGAGATTCAGTACGTTTAAACCAGATTCTACTCAACCTGATAGGCAATGCTGTAAAATTTACCCAGGAAGGTGCTGTCCGGGTGAAAGTGAAAGTGGAAAGGGAATTTCATGACCAGATAGTTCTCAAAGTTTCAGTTATAGATACTGGTATCGGTATTCCAGAAGACAAACTGGATTATATTTTTGATATTTTCACCCAGGCCACTACGGAAACTACCCGCAAATTTGGTGGTACAGGATTAGGTTTGCCTATCTGCAAAAAGTTAATTGAATTGCAGAAGGGTAAAATTAAAGTGACCAGCCACCTGGGCGAAGGAAGCGATTTTACCTTTACCATCCCATACAAAAAAGAGAAAAAAGCACTGCAAACCGTAAAAGACCAGTCACCGGATGCTGAAGCTGCTGCTCTTCCCAAAAGTATGCGGATTTTGCTGGCAGAAGATAATGAAATTAACCGCATGATTGTAATTACCATGCTGAAGCGATGGAAACAAATTGAAACGCAGGTGGATGTGGCCGGAAATGGACATCAGGTGCTGGAGTTACTCAATAAACAAGATTACGACTTAATTCTGATGGATTGCCAGATGCCTGATATGGATGGGTATACAGCTACCAGATTTATCCGGACAGAACTAAGTACTCCCAAATCGCAGGTACCGATTATTGCCGTAACGGCTTCAGCTTTACAACAGGATAAAGAAAAAGTATTCGAAGCAGGAATGGACGATTTTATTCCCAAGCCTTTTGAGCAAAACGAACTGATTGACAAAATACTCTCTGTTGCCCGGCGTAAGAAACAAACAGATGCCGGAACAAAAACACTGCCGGAAAAGGAGCAAGAAATATATAACAAGGACAAATTATTTGACCTTACTTTTCTTAAAAATATTGCCGGCGACGACCTGGTAGAATTACAAGATATTATCGAAAAATTCATTGAAAAATTCCCTTCCGACATTGCCCTGATGGAACAGGCGCTGGCTAACAAAGAATTTAAAACAATGTCCAGTGCAGCACATAAATTAAAAGCTAACATTAAGTTTTTTGGAATAGAGAAACTATATCCTGCCATAGAATGGATCGAGAAGGCTGGTCAATCTGAGGAGTCATACATTGATGTTCATGCCCTTTCTCACCATATTCAATTTATTCGGCAGACTTCTGAAAAAGTTATTACTGGCTTGAAGCAGGAACTTAAGGAGAAGGTTTAAAGGGGAGTAGTTTAAGCCCAATAAGATCACTAATCAAATAATTTAGTGGTTCTTGGCCTCTCCAGTACGCAAGCTGGTATATTGTTCGACCCACATCAGGATTTTTATCTTTAAGTGAATATTTTCCGGTTCAGATCAAATTTAAATTCCAATACTTTTTAGCAGTTCTCAGCTGCATCACTGCCGGATTTTAAGTCATTTAAGTATTTCATCAGCAGAGTTCCTATGTCTATTTCAAACTTGTCACAGATCAGCAAAATAGAAGTAATGGCTTCTAATAATAGAATAATCGAATTGAATGGCATTGCGGATAGAGAATCCGGCTGTTTTCATAAGAGGTGAAGTAAATCACTGCAAGGTTAAAGATTCTTCCGGACTGTGGAAAAAGATATGGACAGAAATAAATTAACCGGGCTAAAAAATAAAAAGACTTCCTAACTGAATAGGAAGTCTTTCTGGTAAAGAACAATATTGATTAATATCTGTACAGATCCGATTTGAACGGACCCTCAGTCGTTACGCCAATATACTCAGCCTGCTCATCTGATAACGTATCCAGTTCTACACCGATTTTAGACAGGTGCAGGCGGGCTACTTTTTCGTCGAGATGTTTGGGAAGGGTATATACTTTATTTTCGTACTGATCTGCATTTGTCCAAAGTTCAATCTGTGCCAGGGTCTGGTTAGTGAACGAATTAGACATTACAAACGATGGGTGACCAGTAGCACAACCTAAGTTTACTAAACGGCCTTCTGCCAGAATCAGCACTTCCTTGCCATCAATGGTGTATTTATCTACCTGAGGTTTGATCTCTACTTTGGTGTTGCCATAGTTTTTGTTGAGCCATGCCATGTTAATTTCAGTATCGAAGTGGCCAATGTTACAAACAATCGCCTTATCCTTCATGGCTCTGAAATGGCGCTCTACAATGATGTCTTTATTTCCGGTGGCAGTTACGAAGATATCACCGATTTTAGCAGCATTGTCCATTTTCATTACCTGGAAACCTTCCATAGCTGCCTGTAAGGCACAGATAGGATCAATTTCGGTAACGATAACTCTGGCACCTGCGCCTCTCAGCGACTTGGCAGAACCTTTTCCTACATCACCGAAGCCGGCAACAACCGCTACTTTTCCGGCCATCATCACATCGGTTGCTCTTCTGATCGCATCAACGCAGGATTCTTTACAGCCATATAAGTTATCGAATTTCGATTTGGTTACAGAATCATTTACGTTGATGGCAGGCATAGGCAGCGTACCTTTTTTCATGCGCTCATACAGCCTGTGTACACCAGTAGTGGTTTCTTCAGATAAACCTTTAATGGCAGGAGCCAGTTCAGGATATCTGTCTAGTACCATGTTAGTTAAATCACCTCCATCATCCAGAATCATGTTCAATGGCTTACGGTCTTCTCCAAAGAACAAAGTCTGCTCAATACACCAGTTAAATTCTTCCTCATTCATTCCTTTCCAGGCATATACGGAGATACCAGCAGCAGCAATCGCAGCGGCGGCATGATCTTGCGTAGAGAAGATATTGCAGGAAGACCAGGTAACTTCTGCACCTAATTCAATCAGGGTTTCAATCAGAACAGCCGTCTGAATCGTCATGTGTAAGCAACCAGCAATACGGGCACCTTTCAGGGGTTTGGATGCACCAAATTCTTGTCTGAGAGACATCAAACCGGGCATTTCGGCTTCGGCCAGCTGGATTTCTTTACGGCCCCATTCTGCCAGGGAAATGTCCTTAACTTTGTACTTAACGTGGGTATCGATCATGGATTTATAAAATTTTCAATTTAATGGCAAAGGTAGCTAATTAGTATATAAAATAAAAAATTAAAAAGCTATAAATCAACACTATTGGATTAGTCTAAAATTTATGCAATAAATCCTATTTAGCGCGCTTCTTTCTGTTTTACTATACTTACGCAAGTGAAGTATTCAAGAATTGCCGGTATTTTAATCTGCTTTTTCTTATAACTTGCAGGCTTAAATTTCAGGCTCTTGCCAGACTTATTATAGTATATTAATTCTTACATAATACCAGAGACAAACGACCAAATACTTTCTTATGAGTGCATTTAGCAGCGATTTCAAACTCGGCATTCTTGGTGGCGGACAACTGGGAAGAATGCTGATTCAGGCAGCCATTGACTTCAATATATATATCAAAATTCTCGATGCTGACCCTCATGCACCATGTAAACCATTTGCCCATGAATTTGTTCAGGGTTCTCTAATGGATTTTGAAACCGTGTATGCATTTGGCAAAAATGTAAATGTACTCACCATTGAAATTGAGCATGTAAATGTAGAGGCACTTGAAAAACTGCAAAGCGAAGGTGTTAAAGTATATCCACAACCTCAGGTAATCCGCACGATTCAGGATAAACGGGTACAAAAGCAGTTTTACAGGCAGCATAGTATCCCTACTTCTGATTTTGTGCTGGTAGATGATAAAGATTCTTTAGCCGAACACCATCATTTCTTGCCGGCTTTTCAGAAGTTAGGAAAATCAGGATATGATGGCAGAGGTGTACAACGGTTAAGTTCAGCCAGTGATCTGCACAAAGCTTTTTCAGAACCTAGTGTATTGGAAAAAGCAGTAGATTTTGAGAAAGAAATTTCTGTGATTGTTGCCCGGAATGTGAGTGGAGAAATTTCTGTTTTTCCCCCGGTAGAACTGGTATTTCATCCGGTACATCACCTGGTAGAATACCTGTTTGCGCCAGCCCAGATCAGCGGACTGATTCTGGCACAGGCGAATGAGATTGCAATAGGTGTGGCAAGTAAATTACAGATTGTAGGATTGCTGGCGGTAGAAATGTTTGTAACCAAAACCGGCGAAGTACTGGTAAACGAATCGGCTCCCCGTCCGCATAACAGTGGCCATCATACCATTAAAGCGAATGCAACTTCTCAGTTTGAACAACACCTGAGGGCTATTCTGGATCTGCCCCTGGGTAGCACGGCCGCTAAAACATTTGCTGCCATGGTGAACCTGCTGGGTGAAGACAAATACAATGGTGATGCTAAATATGATGGAATGGAAGAAGCACTGGCCATAGAAGGTGTATATGTACATTTGTATGGAAAAAAAACTACCAAACCTTTCCGGAAAATGGGCCATATTACCATCATTGATAACAACCTGGAAGCCTTACAAACCAAAGTACAGCAGGTAAAAGATAGGGTGAAAGTAATTGCATAATATATCAGGCATTGGTCAATAGACATTGGTCATTAGTGGCTTGTAAGCATTTTTGATACTACTGACTATTGACTACTGACAAATGACCAAAAACTAAAGACAAATAAAATTATGGTTGGAATTATAATGGGCAGTGAATCGGATATGCGGATTATGAGTGCTGCTGCCGACGTATTGAAAGAACTGGGAGTGATCTATGAGATTACAATTGTGTCGGCACACCGTACGCCACACCGCATGGTGCATTATGCAGAATCGGCCAGACGGAGAGGTTTAAAAGTAATTATTGCCGGGGCCGGGGGCGCTGCTCATTTACCGGGAATGGTTGCCTCACTGACCACCTTGCCTGTAATTGGCGTACCTGTAAAATCTTCTAATTCTATTGATGGCTGGGATTCCATATTGTCTATTCTGCAAATGCCTGCCGGAGTTCCGGTAGCAACCGTAGCTTTGGATGGAGCAAAAAACGCAGGTATTCTCGCCGCCCAGATCATAGGTACAAGCGATGCTGCAATAGCCGAAAATCTACAGCGTTATAAAGATGAACTTCGTGAGAAAGTGGAAGCTTCTATCAAGAATCTGGAGAATAGGTAATGTTGTAAGGAATGGATAATGAAAGTATTGCTACGCATAAAACCTAACTTACAACAAATATCACATAAGGATATTCAGAATGTAGAATCAAGACTTAAATTTTCTATACCAGATTCCTTAAAAGAATTGTTGCTTCATTATAATGGCGGAGATCTGGGTGTCAATGTATTTTACACTAAGTTTGAAGATGGAGATCAAAGGTTATATGAACTTTATCATCTAAATAGTTTAGAAGAAATAGAAAGTGCATGGGGTAAGTGTATGATGATCCGGAAATACAAGAGAATCAAATCTTGCCATTCGGAGAAACTCTGGGAAGTCCATGTATATGCATTGGTATAGGCCAGAAAAATTATGGTAAGATATTTTTAATAGATTGGGATTTTGGGGTTGCCTATCAGGCTAATACATTACAGGAATTTTTAGGTCAACTGAAGTACGATAAGAAATGGAGCGAATTTCCTCCATTTAAAAAGTGGGAGTAAAAGTAATGTGAAATAAATTATTGCCATTTACTGAGATTGAAATTCCTTCAAGAGTGAAATAATAACTGACCCATGACCTTTTAGAAATATGAGTGAATTTAAACTATGTAAAAACGGGCATTATTACCAGAGTACCCTGGAGGAGTGTCCGTATTGTCCGAAACCTACAAATATCCGGCCTGCTCCCATGAATATAGACAAAACCCAGGTAGTTTCCCCCAAAGTTCAGGATATAGATAGAACCAAAATAGTATCCTCAGAAGAATTGAGCCAGACACAACCAGGTAACCTGGCCAAAACCCAGGTATTTACAGGTAATATTCCTCAGACCACAGTAAGCCCACAGTCGAGACAGCAGCCAGTTCCTGGTGGACGTAAACTGGTGGGCTGGCTGGTTTCTTTTACAATAGATGTAAACGGCGTAGATTTTAGGTTGTACGAAGGTCGTAACACCATTGGTTCTGATCCGGCTTGTGATATTGTGGTTTCCAATGATTCAGCAGTATCCAGCAAACATCTCACGATTCTGAACCGGATGGGAAGTTTTAAGTTCAAAGATGAACTCTCTACCAATGGCACGTTTATTAATGAGGTATTTGAAGAGGAAGGCAACCTGAAAGACGGGGATACCATTAAGATCGGGGCCACCATCTTTAAATTCCGTACGGTAGCCTGAGAAATTTTACTGGCAACGCATTTTTTATGAGAATCAAATTCATTTGCCTGCTGATCAGCAGCTTGTTCTTCGCTTTGCAGGTTCAAAGCCAGAATTTTATCATTCAAAGTACAGATGTGTCTGCCTATCCGCTGATTCGTTCCAGAATTCAGCTTTCTCCTGCAACTGAGGCAAAAGCAGGTGAATTTAAAGTACTGGAAGACCGTAAAGAATTAGAATTTACCCTGAAAGAAGCTACCGATTCTGCTAATACTGCTAAAGAAAAAACATTATTTATTCTCATTGAAGCTTCCGGATTTACTTACGGAAAAGCGCTGGAGAACTTCAAAAAGGCAGTAAATGAATCTCTTTCCGGAGTGAATGCTGGGGATAAGGTCAATGTAGCGTATTTCGGAAAAGCCAGTAAAACTGGCCGTGCGCTGAATATCCTGAGTGCAGAATTTACGTCAGATGTGGCTACCCTGAAACGTGAAATTACCAGCCAGGTTTCTGCCAGCCGGGATACTACCTATGTGGCTGATGTGTACAAAGCTATTTACGAAGCACTGGATTTTATCGTAGCCAAACAAAACCTGCCTGAAAACAAAAGATTAATTGTATTGTCAGCTGCCATCAACAATAGCCGTTCGCCCATTAAGGCCGAGGATTGTATAGAAAAATCCCTGCGATCCCGGATTCCCATTTACACTATCACTTACAAAACCGGCAATAGGTATGCGCCTGATAACTTTGTTAGGCTCAGCGACCGTACCAATGGCGAAACCACTCTTGCCAAAACACAAAGCGAAATCAGTGCCGCCTCTAAAAAATTTATAAGCCGGACCACTGCCTCCAAAAAAAATACCGGGGCATACATTCTTGAATTTACTACTGCCAATAAAGCTAATGGTCGGTTGTATCAGTATGAAGTGCGGTATCAGAATCAACGGCAGCCGGCTACTTATACCACGCCTGTTCAAGAAAGCTCCGGATATGGTTTGTATATATTTATTATCGTCGCCCTGGTTGGAGGGGGAATGGCCTGGTTTCTTTACCAGACGAAGCAGAAAAAACTGGCATTTGAGTCTGGCAAGCAAGCCGAACAAGATGCCTTACTCAGGCAGGCTTCAGCTACAGGAAACCGTATACAGCCGGAAGTAAACCGACAGCCAGAAAGAAGCCAACCTGTGCAGGTTCCAGCCAAAGACCTCAAACGGACTATTTTAGCCGGTGGAAGTACGTCTCCTGTTTTAATGGTCAGCGCTGGCACCTTCTCTCAAACCTTTACCCTAAGCCAGCCACAAATTACCATCGGCCGTAGCAATGGTAATGATATTGTGATTCCGGAAGCCACAGTTTCCGGAAAACATGCGGTTATTTCCAATGAAAATGGTAACTTCTATCTTACTGACTTAGGAAGCACCAACAGCACGCTGGTAAATAACGCCCGCATCCAAGGCAAACATCTTCTTAAATCGGGAGACATCATCCGGATGGGAGCCGCTCAGTTGAAGTTTCAGATATAGTTTTAGTAGACTGATTAGTATATGAAATTGACAAAGAAGTTATTGATTGGTATTCCAATTATGCTATTGTTGCTGCTTTCAGCAATGATTACTGATTATTACAACAATCATAAGATGCTTGATCAGCAATATTATTTTGATATATACCTGAGTGGTTTTATCACAAATTATCTGGGCATACAAAAGGAAGAAAGAAATGCTTTGTTTGTAGGAGAATGCGAACATACTGTTTCCAGAGAGGGCTTAAAACCTAATCTTACAAAATGGCGATTACATTATAGTTTTGATTCGGAAGATAATAATTATATGTTGGTAAGCAATAAACCTAATCCACCATATGTTCCAGAACTTTTTACTATTTATAATCCTAAACACATAGGTTATGGCCAGAATTTTAAAATCGAAATGAGTAATTACACTTCACATCCGCACACATTCTGGTTTGAAGAAAAGATAGAAGGCAGCTGGAAGAAAACGAATGATGTCACAATCATAGAGGAAGACAAGGTAAATTATATTTATGATTATACAGTTTTTGAGGGCCGGGATGATACAACTGGATTTGATACGATGGAAGTTGACTACTGGCTTGTGAATAACCCAGGTTTACAGAAGGCTACATTCAATGGTTCAAACATAGATTATCTTATATTTGGTAAAAAATTGAAAATAGGAAAATATAGGTTAGTTGCTAGAATAGAGAAACATGGTGAGTTTTATTCTGAGTTTGAGATTGTTAAAATCCGGCCATTAGAATGGAAAATAAAGAAAGAAGACTTTTTCAACCCGGATTCCTTGATACTAACACTTAAAAACACAAGTGGGGAGCGTTTCTATCATGTATCTTGGGAGAGAGAACATCCAGTAGTTTTTACAAAGTTTAGAGTATTCACAAACGGGAATTCAGAAGAGAGTGACTTAGATATAAGTTATGATTGTGGAACAGGACTTTCTAACCTACCTATTTATAGTGATGAAGAGATAACATTTGATTATGGAAGTCCTTTTACTATGTTTATGGACCCGCCAGCCGTTGATAGCCCTGGATTTATGGATGAGTTTAGACAATATTATGGAGATTCTCTCCAGATTCAATTTTATATTCCTACTTATAGCGTAAGTTATTTTTCCAGGTATGAAGACCAGATAGTAGTATCTCCTCCAATCACTTTACATACTGATGAATTGCTCAGTAAATGGATTGAGCACAGAAAGAAGCATGGCAAAACTAATCCTAAGTTTTCGCAACTAATCAAATAAATCGCTGTTTATATCAGTTTTAGTTACAAACTGATTATTTTTATTGTTTAGAAACGGCGGATTCATGTCAACAGCAAGCAATCAGAAAAATTTTCAATTCGGGAATCATACAGATGTAGGCAAAGTCCGGGAAGCCAATGAAGATTACCTGGGCTATTTTGAAAACGCAAATGGGCATCTGTTTGTCGTGTGCGACGGAATGGGTGGACATGCCGGAGGTGCCACAGCCTCACAACTGGCGGTAGATAGCATACGCCGCTTTTTTGAACATGGATTTTACGACAACCTTCCGGAAGCCATGAGGCAATCTATTTTGTTTGCCAATCAACAGATATATGCCCATGCCAATCAGAATACGCATCTTCGGGGAATGGGTACGACGTGTGTAGTAGTTATTATCCGGAATGATGAAGTGTATTATGCGCATGTAGGTGACAGCCGTTTATATCTGCAGTCTGCCAAAGGGTTGAAGCGCCTTACCAAAGACCATTCAGTCGTGCAGGAAATGGTAGACCAAGGTATGCTCAAAGAGGAAGAAGCGGAAAATCATCCAAGGAAAAATCAGCTCACCCGTGCGTTGGGCACCCTGCCGGAAGTAGAGGTTGAAGTAAGCCAACAGCCATTTCATCCGGCTATGGGTGATACCTTACTGATTTGCACCGATGGGCTTAATGGCATGATTAACGATACTACAATTCAACAGATATTGTCTGAAAGGATTCCGATACAAAACAAAGCGATGAAGCTCGTACAACTGGCCAATGATGCCGGCGGCTACGATAATATTACCGTTCAATTGATTCAATTTGACACAGCCGCTGCAAGCGGAATCACAGAAGATATGGCCACCACAAGCAAGGCAAAACATAAGAAAACCAAAGTTCAGGCAGCACCTATTCACCAGAAAGTAGACCCGGCATTGATTGTACTGGGCGTACTGGTGGGTATCGTATTTATTTTGTTCATCATCGGTTACGACCAGATGTCGGATGTAACTCCAGCCACTTCAGAACTTTCACAGGAGCAACCTGGTGCTACTACCGCTGATGAAGAAACAAGTGAGGATATAGAAACTGAGGCGGTAGCAACCGAAGAACCAAGCCCTGCCAAACCTATTAGTACCACTACAGAAAAGCCTTCGGTTGTTAAAAAAGTCAATAAAGAAGAAAAAACGGCTACAACAGCGAATACAACTACGAAAACAGCTGCTGGTCAGGAAACGTATATCACCCATACGGTGCGGGCTGGCGAAACTTTTAGTTCGGTTGCCAGAAGATATAATGTAACCAACCAGTCGCTGCAAAGCTGGAATCCTTCCATCAAAGACCAGGGCAAAGATTTGAAGTCGGATGTAACGCAACTCCGGGTGAAAGTACGGGCACGGCATACGGTAGGTGCAGGAGATGTACTGAATGTGGTGGCTAAAAAATATGGGGTAAGCAAGGAATTAATTATGGCGGCCAATGCCAAAACAGCCGACCGTGCTTCCAGGGGAGAAGTGCTTGTCATTCCTTTTGCAGAGAAAAAATAGCATGATCGGACAACAGATACTTAATTATAAGATTGAATCTTTGTTGGGTGAAGGGGGTATGGGCAGTGTGTATCTGGCTGTACATATGCAACTGAGCCGTAAAGTGGCCATCAAAGCACTTAATCCTTCTCTGGTCAAAAATCCGGGCATCCGGGTACGTTTCAAAAACGAAGCTTCCACCCTTTCTTCGCTGCATCATCCCAATATTGTGATCCTGTTTGATTACCTGGAAGAGGAAAATGGCCTCTATCTGATCATGGAGTATGTAGAAGGGAAAACCCTGGATGACTATATACAAACGGTTTCTGGTCCTATTCCTGAAAGTAAAGCAATTCCGCTTTTTATGCAAATTCTGGATGCGTTTGCTTATGCCCACGAGCAAGGTGTAATTCACCGGGATGTAAAACCGGCGAATATCATGATCACCGGCCGGGAGAGAATGAAAATCCTGGATTATGGAATTGCCAAACTGCTTAGCCAGCGGACACATACGCTTACGCAGGCTGGTACAAAAATGGGTACCGTCTTATACATGAGCCCGGAACAGGTAAAAGGCGAACCTGTAGATAAACGCAGCGACATTTATTCACTGGGGGTTACCTTGTTTCAGATGCTGACCGGCAGAAGTCCATACGATGACCCGAACGCGACGGAATTTGCGGTGTATAATAAAATTGTAAACGAACCACTGCCCAGAGCCAGCCAGTACTATCCGAATGTGTCTGCCAGGATGCAGGCGGTCATTGATAAAGCAACGGCCAAAAAACCAGAGGAACGTTTTCAGGATTGCCAGGAATTTAAGGAAGCTTTCATGGGAACCATGTCTTTGCCGGTAGGGTCTACCATTACTTTTCAGAATAAAACCAGTAAACCTTCACAGGAAAATCCCTCGGTAACGAAAGTAACAAGTACGCAGAAAAAATCTGCAAACAAAGGCTGGGTGCTCGCGCTTATGCTGGCTGTATTGCTGGTAGCAGGATGGCTGTTTTTGAGGAAAAAAGAAGATACTCCGGTTCAGACCAATACTCCCGTAAATACAGAAACAACGTTGTCACAGGGTTCATCCGAAAAAAAGAAAGAAAAGAAAACAGATCCCCCTCCGGTTGAAACTCCGGACGAAGTTCAGGAAGAGGAACCAACTCAGGATACCCGGCTCACTTCAACAGATGCTGCCAGATACATCAACCTGGTGTGCGAAATAGCCGAAGAAGATACCAACGAAATAACGGAGGAATCTTCTGAAGTTAGGGATAGGAAACTTACCGTACGGGCAACCCTGACCAATACCTCAGAAATGGATTTTGACAATGTGAGCATCCGGATCACCTACTTTAATGCCAACGACAATGAAATCGGCAACTATATTTATGAACATGGCCGCCTGGAATCCGGCCAGGAGGAACGGTTTTTAATTGACCGGAAAATACTAGCCTCCCGGGTCGAATGTGCCATTGCCTCCGCCCAATCTGTTGAAAGTGTTCAGGAAGAGATTCAGTAGTATTCCTTTCATTCATGATAACTTTTCTCCCCGGCATGGATTTGTACCTGTAGTTGATTTTCGGCAGGAGGGATGGGGCAGGAGTACGTTGGGCTATAGGCACAATATGGATTATATGCTTGATTGAAGTCAAGAATTACTTTTTCAGTAGCCGGAATCCGGAAATCGATATAGCGGCCTCCGCCATAACTATCAAAGCCATTGGTTTCATCCGTGAAGGGAATAAACAGATAATCTTTGTATTCTGGCTTTTTTACTAATTCCAGGTTCTGAAATACGGTGAGCATAAAAGGCTTTCCATGCAGCGTAAAATGCAGTTCTCCATATTTTACATACTCCGGCAAACGGGCAGTAGTAGTTTTCATTTTAAAAGGAGCCTGGGTAGAATCTCTTACAAAAACAGCTTCTACCCGGTAGGTACTATCTACGGGAAAATAATGTAAACCTTTGAATTTTCTGCGTTCTTTTTGAGGAAGGGGAGATTTTTCACCCGTTTTAAATTCTGTATTTTTCTTTTTCCGGTCCGCTTCTACTTGCTGCTGATACGCAAGCGTATTGTCTTGTGCATAGGAAAAAGTGCCTATACAGATGATAAAAATGAATATAGCGGCAAGTATTCTTTTCATAAACAAATGGGCAAATTTTAAGAACCTTTTATCTCAATTTTCAGGTGACCATTACATACTATCAATCTTTTTGTGCTAACCATAGCAGCGCATTCATAATAAATTGATTCTGAGGCTTACTGGAAAATGTAGAAGAGAGTGTTTTATTGGTTTTATTCTCATAATTAATATCATTGTGGCCCATATTCATATAGATCATCTTGTAATGGATATTCGTCCAGGCCACCGGGTAATAGCCGCTATGCCAGATTTCATGAGGTTTAGGGCCAGTACCCAGCGGAAAGCTTTTCTCATCAATAGAAAGCAGGATTTTGATACTGTCATTTTTTCCTATATCATTTTTCCAGCTATACCATTCATTTGGAGCAGAAGTAAAGGTGGAGTGTAACTGTTTGGTTGCCGGATGGGCGGAATCTTCTACTTTTAAGACAGCAGATGTTGGCCGCCAGGTATTCGACTTATATTCACCTGCGCCAATGAACTGGTTATGATACCAGTCCCAGTTTTGATCATAGGCAGAAGGTGTTAAGGCAAATCCGGCAAAATGAAAACCCATCCATGCACCTCCGTTTTTCATGTATTGCTCAAAAGCCTTTCTTTGTTCAGGAGCCTCAGGCCTGGTATCCAAAAAAACAACCACCTGGTAGGCAGAAAGTTCTTTTATATTCAATTTGTTCCAGTCCGTAGTGGAATGATAGGTAAATCCATGCTTGGCAGCCATCTGGGTAAACCATTGGTTGGCCTCTTTTACAAAACTGATATGCGCCTGATCATTCTTTGCTGTATACAAGGCAAGTACTTTAAACTTAGCTGTAGAAACCTGTGCTAAAAGTGGACTCATACAGCAGAAACAGATGAAACAAAGAAAAAAAACTCGTAACAAAGAGTGGCTAAACCGTATAGGCTGGTACATGGATTAAGGGTTAAAACTATGGATTGGCTTGTCTTACAAAAGTATATTTACTGGCAATTATAAGTAGCTAGGGTAAGAAATCAATCACTGCCTGCCAGCTGCCCAGAGTATTGCATTTTGGACCAGTTGCTTATAGGCTTCATTTTCAAATAAATCCGGAGAATGCCCCATAAATATATAGATATTTCTGGCCTTCATTTCCGGATTTATCCAAACCACCGGATGATCTCCCATTTTGATCTTTGAATCTGGCTGATAACTCGCTTCATCTACTCTGGCAAGCACCTGCACCTTAGGCCTGGGGCTTTTATCATAAATATACCATTCCTCTGTTTTCACTGTAAAAGTGGAGGGAACTCCTTTCATTACCGGATGTTCTACCTGTTCCACGATTACCTCTCCAGAAACAAAGCTGGGAATATAATTAACATAGCGGATACCTCCCATAAATGCTGAAAACCACTGCCACATCGGATAGCCATCAAACTCTCCCATTAAAGTAGCATGATGAAAACCGATCCATCCGCCTTTGCCTGATGTGATATATTTCTCAAAAGCAGCCGATGCCACAGGTTTCCACCCATAGGGTACATAATCTAGCTGTATGAAAAGCTGGTACTGGCTAAGAAAAGTCTCGCTTATTTTATCAGTGTTTTCGATATAGTCAACGGAAAAATGGTGCTGAGTTGCAAGCTGTGTGAGCCATATTTTAGCCGCTTGTGAATACCGGATGTGATGCCCGCCATTCTCAGCCAGTGCCAGCACCTTAAAGGGAGTGGAAGCCTGATCGGTTTGTGCCATGCATATATTCAAGTTTCCCAGACATCCCATACAAATACAAAACAGGATCAATACAACGAGTTTTTGAGCACCTATGTACTTTCTGAAAAATACTGTAATTAATTTTTTCCTAGGGTTAAACATGAAATATTGGCTAAGTGTACTGATTCCTGTCTGTTTAGAAAGGTACAAGTGCACAAGTTATGTATGATTTGAGCAGGTTACTATTTTTGAAGGGCTTGGTGAATTTCGTTGAGCAGATATCCTTTTGGGTCAGAAGTATATTCCCAGAACATGACTCCTGCTATTTTCTTATCCTTGACATACTTACATTTTTCCCTCACAGAGATTTCATCCTCGTAACTGATCACTTCTTTGGTAGTAGCATTCACCAGATAAGGAACTTTAGCGGCATCATCCCGGTATGACTTAAAGCCATTTTTATTCACCAGACTGTCTTTGATCAGCGTATATCCGTCCAGGTAGCTTTGTGATATCCTTTTCTGTCCAATTCCTTGTTGAATTTCTGCCTGTAATTTAAAAGAACGGCCGTAAAATGGAATACCCAATACCAGCTTACTAGCTGGAACACCAGCCTTCATAAAAGCTTGCACTGCATGATCTGAATATCTTGTTGATTTGTACAGACGACTAGCATATAACCCGGCATGATGTACAGCAGTATCTCCGGAAAAAAGGTCATAGGTCATCAAATTTACATAATCCAGGTATTGGCTGGCTTTATTCATTTCTGTGTGATCTAAAAACTGTGCAAAACCAGCCACGGCTGTGGTGAGCAACTTTTTCTTGCCTTCTTGTTTTTCCAGTAAATCCAGTTCTTCCCGCAAAGATTTAAACATGAGTGTAAAATTCTGCTTGTCTTCGGGCCGGTAAACATTACCTTCCTCACCGGGCATGCCAGGATATTCCCAGTCAATATCTACGCCATCCAGTTTATATTTTCTGATGATATCCACTGAACTTTGAGCAAACTTTTTTCTGGAAGCATCCGTCAGTACTGCATCTGAAAAATTTTCACTCCACGACCATCCGCCGATGGAAATCAATATTTGTAATTGGGGATTTATCTTTTTTAGTGCATTGAGCTTTCTGAAATTTACCGTATCTGTTTTTTCATTAGTCAGAAATGCCTGATGATTTTTAACATCTACAAAGGCATAGTTTATATGGGTTAATTTACGGGCATCAATCTTATCTGTTTCTACCAGGCCTTTATACCCTCCTACATAGCCAATCACCACCGGTTTTGTCTTTTGCTGTGGCGGTTGCATAATAAAAGAAAACAATGAAATAGAGAAAAGCAGGAAAAATAAGACTGTAATTAGTAGTTTGAAGGGTTGCATAATATAATAGGTAATTTCACAAAGATATTCGTTCGAAAAATAAGCATTTCTCTGGTGAGATCAGCCATCGGTGAATACTATATATTAATATACTTAAGCCAGTTGTTTTACACTATATTCCCTTATCTGATGCTCCTTTCCAAGGTAACAACAATATATTTTGAAACAGGCGTATGGCTTTTATGGGCTACTGCATCAATAGAGACTAGAGCATTGGTTTCCGGAAAATAGGCAGCTGTACATCCTCTGGGAATATCATAAGGAATTAATTTAAAGTTGGTTACCCTTCTTGCGGTTCCTTGTGCATCCAGGCTCTGTATATCTACCAGGTCATGTGCTTGTAAGCCTGCCTGTGCCATATCTTCCTGGTGAATAAATACTACTTTACGTTCTCCTTTGATACCCCTGTAACGGTCGTCCAGGCCATAAATAGTCGTATTATACTGGTCATGAGAGCGGATGGTCATTAGCCGGAATTGTCCTGGAGCCAGTTCCATTTCTGGGAGGGGGGCCGAAATAAAATTTGCTTTTCCGGTTTGCGTGTGCCATTCCCGCTCACGGGCAGAATTTCGCAGATGAAAGCCTCCAGGGTGTTTAATTTTTTCATTAAAGTTCTTAAATGAAGGGAATACTTCCTCAATTTTACTACGTATGCGGTCATAATCACTCACAAGTCCGTTCCAGTCTGTTGTGGTGTGAGGCAAGGAAGCAATGGCCATACAGGCTACAATGGCAGGTTCAGAAAGCAAGTGTGGCGAAGCAGGCTGGTTTTTTCCTTCAGAAGCATGCACCATCGACATCGAATCTTCTACCGTGATTTTCTGGGGAACGCCGTTTTGCAGATCAACTTCTGTTCTGCCCAGGCAAGGTAAGATTAAGGCTTGCTCACCGGTTACCAGATGACTCCGGTTTAATTTCGTGCTGATCTGTACTGTTAATTTGCATTTGCGCAGGGCATTTTCGGTAAATGCTGTATCAGGAGTGGCAGCGGCGAAGTTGCCGCCCATCCCGACAAATATCTTTACTTTTCCCAGGTGCATGGCTTTGATCGCTTCTACCGTATGATAACCAGGTTCTTGTGGAGGTTTGAAACCAAATACACGTTCCAGATCGGCTAAAAAGTCCTTTTTGGGATTTTCTACAATACCCATGGTTCGGTCGCCCTGCACATTGCTGTGGCCTCTTACCGGACATACGCCGGCACCTGGCTTTCCAATATTTCCCTTTAAAAGCAATAAATTAACAATCTGCTGAATGGTAATTACTGCATGTGTATGCTGGGTAAGCCCCATCGCCCAGCAGATAATGGTTTTATTAGACTTCAAATAGATAGTTGCTGCAGCCGTGATCTCTTCCTGGCTTAATCCGGATTGTGTCGTAATTTCCTGCCAGCTGGTTTGTTCAATATCTTGTTTCAGCTGCTCAAAACCAGTAGTATGCGTTTTGATAAAAGGCCAGTCCAGCTGTCCAGTTTGTTGCGCTTCTGCATCTAGTACCACTTTTATTAAGCCTTTGAGCAGGGCAAAATCACCGCCGATCAGGGGTTGCAGGTACAAGGAAGAAATCTCACTTCCTTTGTTGAGCAGGGTGGGAATTACTTTCTGCGGGTGAGTGAAGCGTTGCAGTCCGATTTCCTTCAGCGGATTGAATGAAACAATCTCACACCCTCTCTGGCGGGCTTTTTCCAGTTCAATCAGCATGCGGGGGTGGTTGGTACCCGGGTTCTGCCCAAAAATAAAAATAGCTTCCGCTTCCTGAAAATCTTCCAGTAATACAGTGCCTTTGCCTATTCCTATGGATTCTCCCAAAGCTACACCAGAGGATTCATGGCACATATTGGAACAATCCGGAAAATTATTGGTGCCTACCTCCCGCCCAAACAACTGGTAGAGAAAAGCCGCCTCATTGCTGGTACGTCCTGAGGTATAAAAAACAGCTTCATCCGGATGAGACAAGTGCTGAATGGTCTGGCCAATGGTATAAAATGCTTTTTCCCAGGAAATGGGGTCATATTTGTCAGTAGCTGAATTATACTGCATCGGCTGGGTCAGGCGGCCTTGTTGTTCCAGCCAGTATCCATCTTTCTGCAATAATTCACTGACGGTATACTGATTAAAAAATTCTGCGGTAACTCTTTTGGTCGTAGTTTCTGCTGCCACTGCTTTTACGCCATTTTCACAGAACTCAGCGACAGAGGGATGTTTTGAATCAGGCCAGGCACATCCCGGACAATCGAATCCTCCCGGTTTATTCATCCGAAGCAGGGCTTTTACACCCGGATATACAGCCTTTTCATGCAGGATATGCCGTAAACTGGATGTTAATGCAGCAAATCCTGCCGCAGAATAAGTAGGCAGAGATTTAGAAGTAGCTGGTTTCATGAGGCTGGTTATTGAAAGTTTGCAGCATATTGGCCTGTTGCAAGATATTACCTTCATTCGCATACACAGTGGCCCTGTTTTCCCGGCAAAAACCAACCAGTGTAATGCCTTTCTTCTGGCAGAACTCTACAGCCAGCGAGGAAGGGGCAGATACGGCGAGTAGAAATGGTATACCGGCTTGGGCACATTTTGCTACAATTTCATAGGATACTCTTCCGCTTACAAACAGAATGTCGGCCTGGCTCAGTAGATTGTCAAGAAATAACTCGCCTATTACTTTATCTACGGCATTATGGCGGCCAATGTCTTCCTGCACAGATAGTAATTTTCCCTCAATACTGAATAGGGCTGCTGCATGAGAACCACCAGTATGCTCAAAAACCGACTGCCTGGCATGCATTTGCTGCAATAGTTCCGGAATTAAGCAGATATCCAGTTTTTTGGAAGTGGTAATTATTTGTTGAGGACTTACCAGGTCACACAGTTCTGTTTTGCCACATACACCGCAGGAAGCACTGGAAGCAATGGAACGGTTAAATAGGTTTTTTCCTCTTACTACTTCCTCTCTTATAGTTACCTCTACAACCAGCGTATGATCGCCATGTGGCGCAGGAATTTGCGATACAGAAAGTATATCCTCCCGAGAATGAATAATGCCTTCGGTAAAAAGCAGGCCAAGGGCAAGTTTGTCATCCTGGCCGGGGGTTCGCATGGTAATGGTATAAGCCCGGCAATTAATTTTTATCTGTAATGCTTCTTCCCTGGCCAGAGATTCCAGTGTTTCCTGCGGCTTGCCTGCTGTATATTTAATTGCTGCTATTGCCATATTTCCCGGCTCGTTTAATAATAGAATCCGTTTGTACAAAAACTATTAAAAAGCAAAAGCCAGATAGCATATCTATCTGGCTTTTGGTTCAGTGTGAAATTAAGCAGGCACCATTCCGTGAGGGTCAAGTACATACTTTTTCGCTGCTCCTTTGTCAAAATCCTTATATCCGTTAGGGGCGTTTTCCAGGCTGATTACCTGCACATTTACGGCTTTGGCAATCTGTATTTTATCGTACAAAATGGCCTGCATTAGCTGGCGGTGGTATTTCATAACGGGGCACTGGCCAGTATAGAATGCATGAGATTTAGCCCATCCCAGACCGATCCGGATATTGAGCATCCCGATTTTAGCATTATCATCCTTAGCACCTGGGTCGCCGGTTACATACAGGCCGGGAATACCAATGGCGCCCCCAGCTCTGGTCACTTCCATGACCGAATTGAGCACAGTAGCCGGTTGTTCATGCTGACAATTATGTCCATGTCCACGTGCCTCAAAACCTACACAATCTACAGCTGCATCTACTTCCGGTACACCTATTATTGCTTCTATTTGCTCTGCCAGAGACACATCTTTCCGTAAGTCAATGGTTTCGCAGCCAAAACTTCTGGCCTGCTCCAGCCTTTCGGGAATCATGTCTCCTACAATGACGCAAGCTGCTCCTAGTAACTGGCTGGAAGCTGCACAGGCCAATCCGACCGGACCTGCTCCGGCCACATATACAATCGAACCCGGACCCACTCCTGCGGTAACTGCGCCATGATATCCGGTTGGAAATATATCAGATAGCAGTGTAAGATCTTTTATTTTTGCCAGAGCCTGGTCTTTATCAGGAAACTTCAACAGGTTAAAATCAGCATACGGAACCATTACATATTGCGCCTGTCCTCCTACCCATCCTCCCATATCCACATAGCCGTAAGCAGCTCCTGGCCGGGCTGGGTTCACATTCAGGCAAATACCGGTTCGTCCTTCTTTACAGTTGCGGCACCTTCCGCAGGCAATATTAAAAGGTACTGAAACCAGGTCACCTACTTTAATAAATTCTACATCTCTGCCGGCCTCAATTACCTCGCCTGTAATTTCATGTCCTAATACCAGGCCTTCCGGTGCCGTCGTTCTGCCCCGTACCATGTGCTGGTCGCTGCCACAAATGTTGGTAGAAACCACTTTTAAGATAACCCCATGGTGGCATTTACGGTCGCCAAGGGCTAACTTAGGATAATCAATGTTTTGTACTTCCACCACCCCGGGTTTGATATACGCTACTCCTTTGTTGCTAGACATAATTTTTCAGGTTAAAGGGTTAATTGTGGGATTATGAGTGAAAATACAGTTTAGATAAATAAATATTAAAAAGCAATAATTTTATATTTAATATCATTTTAATAAGAAAATCACTTACGTATACAGCATAAATTGCCAGTAAAATCCATGAATTAAGTCTGAAGCTATATAGGAACTTCCTGTTGCTGCTCAGTCTGTATAAAGGGACATATTCCCCATTTTGACCATATTCAATAGTTCTTTTGATTAAATTGAAATAGTAAACTAAAATTGGCTAGGTTTAAGATATGGATGTATGAAAAATAGTTAAATTCTTCAACCGGAAAATCTGGATGATATAGAAGATAGGGCAAAAAATCGTTTTGATGCAAACCGTAGATTGTCAATGAAAAGCAGGAGAAAGGATATTTCAGAAGGAAAAAATTCTAAGAGCAGAAGCCACCTATAATACATTATTTAGACACAATTTGCTATTCCATAAGTGGCTGATAAAGAAAGTATTTGAATATAATATACGCATAATATATTACAAAACAGCCCGGATATTATCCGGGCTGTTTTGTTATGAATATTTCGTATGGATACATACGGGCATTTTAATGGAGACTTAATACACGAACGCCATTATTTTTTTTAATTGTAATTTTTTGTGTGAATACATCTTTCCCATTATCCACTTCAATCTCATAATCGCCAACCGGTAAATTGTACATATCATATCTACGTACATACGTTTTATTCTTTATAATTTCCTTATGTAAAACCGAAGAAGCAGATTTTAATTTAACTGTAAACTTGCCTTCCTCTTTGTTTTCGATGTGTACCCCTACATTGAATTTATTCTCGAAGGATTGAGTAACAACAGCGGCTAAATTACTTTGTGTACTAGCCGTTGTTTTTTTTGCATTAGGAACCGCTTCATAAGCTAATTGTGAGGAAGCCGTTTGTGCAGAACATTGAATAGAGAAAAGGGTAATTCCTATAATAAGGCTACCAATGGGTAATAAGTTCTTCATACTATAATTTGTTTTAGAATTTATAGTACAAAAGTCTATTTAGGTAACTATCACATGGTTATATATGAAAGCCTATGTTGCTGATTAGCATGTAATTTTTTCATCACTTCTACAAACGCTGATATTTTAGTTAATACATTTGGGAGATCTTCAAGAGAACCAAGCGTTACTACATCAAAGTTGGCAGCAAAATTGTTTTTTATTCCCGGCTTTTTAAATCAGCTAACAGACATACCTTGCTTACTATATATGTGGCACATTTACGATAAGAAAGATCAAGGCCAGGGAGTGAAATTGAAGACTATCAGGAAAGACAAGAAATTGCCGCATTTTTTACCTGACAAAGCCACTGTAAAGGAGTAGTGAAATTAACACTCCTATTAATGAATTACCAAAGATTGAAAGCTCATGCGAAAAAATATTTTTTCCCCTGGGTTCTGACAGAATAAAAGTCTTTCTTAGCCAATTAAAATAAAGTAATGATGCCTGGTAGGCCACCAATCCAGCCCATCTGTTTGAAATAGCTGTGCTTTGTTTATAGCTTTTTGCTGCCAGAACAAATAACATACCCGGTATGCCAAATATTACGCACATGGCGCTTAAGTTAAACCAACCAGTCAGGCTCATATTCCCTAACCCTGTAGTAGATGATTCTATTAGGCTGGTCAGTAGGACTAATTTTGCAAACAGTTCGGCTATGGGATAGATCAATTGTGCGCTTGCTGAGCCAGATAATCCACCTAGCACTGCCCATGGCGGAAACTGCTGCCCCCATTTTTGTATACTGGCCAGGGCAACTACAATTGTAAATATCCTTAACAGCAAGGCTCCTAAAATGATCCAGGCTGTTTGGTCAATAGGTTCTTGTTTGAGTATATGACTGTTGATCCACATAGAAAATACAATCAGAAAAAAAGTCCAACTAAAACGGTAATGGCATAAACTGGCCATGGAGTCACTGTTGTTTAATTTTCCTATATCACCTGCATTTTAGCGTAATTTTAGTCTCCCTATAGTTTTTTGACTTTGCACTCACTTCATCCCGAGATTATAGCTTCTGGTATCTTTAGCTATCCGTTGGATATATAACAAGGTATTATGGAAAACATCCTAACAAAATTATAAATAGAACAATAGTAGGCTGACAGATGGGTTTAAATACTTACATATAATGCTGGCACTGTTTGTAAGTATTTGAACCCAGTCTGCAATTGGTTAAATTTTATTTGAGTGAAAAACCTGTTTTATTCTACAAGTGATGACTTATCCTAAAATATCTTTACCGCATAAGAGCAGCGAAGAGGCTAAATCCAGGTTATTAAGCACAATGGCAACGAGTTCCAGACAAGGAGCCAACAAAAACTTTACATCATTTCTTCTTAGATATTCAAAATAAATAGTGAAGCTGTTTAGGATTTAGATTTTTGCTTGATTTTACGTAAAAAACGGACTGAGAAAGCTAACAGTAATAAGGCTAGCCAAGTAGTGGTTTTCTTTTCAAACCTGACTAGCAGTGCTTTGAAGCTATCCATCCAGGCATTGGCATGTTCAATCACTGTTCTGCATTTATATAGCTCTTCATCAAAGTATACATACTCTTCACTTTGTGATACACTATTTCTGGAATTAAGAGCTATGTTAGCCTCAATCTGTTTTTCCTTACATATCTTTCTTAGTTCCTTTGAGTCAAAGCCTGCATCGGCATTTAAAAATAGACCTTTCAAATCAATCCCTGCCTTGGTAAGCATCTGACAAAGCTCTTCAAATAGCGTTTGAATATTGAACAAATCATGATGCTGACCTTCTTGTGGTGTAGCACAGGCTAGCATGTTTCCTTGATTATCGGCTAAAAACAAACTGTTAGTGGTTTTTGTCTTTTTTCTTGCCTGGTAGCCTATTGCCTCTCCACCTTGTTTACAAGGGGTATGACTGCCGTCCAACTGCATGCTTGACAAATCCAGTTTATCTTTATGAGCAGACAGAATAGCAATCCATACTTTACTCCAGGAACCATCTTTGACCCATTCATTAAAATGATAATAAGTGCCTTGCCAGCTTAAGCTTTCTGTAGTAAAAAACTGCTGTAGAGGCAGCATTCGCCATTAACAACCTGTTTTTAACCGATATAAAATCAATGCTACCACTTCTCTCATCAATTCTTTGCTACATGCTTTGCCTGTTTCTCCTACTGAAAGATTTGCTAATATATATCTGTCTATGCTATCTTTATCTAAGATTTTCATTGGAGTGTGTTTTTATGCTTTGCAACACAAAATTCGCACTTCTTTGGAAATCTTTTTATTTATCCTAAACAGCTTCAGTATAAGTAACGAACTAAAACAGAATAATAAGACTACTGTTCAATTTTCTTATTTGGGCCAGTGAGTTTCTATACCTTGTGAACGGATTATTGTTTGAAAATCTTCCAGCACGACAGCTTTTTCCCGTACAGCTCTGGGAATAATTTTCTTGTTGAGGCAATAGTTTACCAGTAAACCTACTGCTTCTCCTATGCTCCACTCTACCGGATGCAGGCGATAACAACCATTGGTAAGGTGGGTAGTACCGATATTTTTGTTAGCCGGAAGCAAATTTTCCATCCGTCTGGGAAGCAAGGCGCCCAAGGGAATCTGGAAAGGCAATGAAGCAAAATCTATATAATTATTTCCGCCACTGCTGGGATGCAGATCAATGTGGTAATAACCAATGCCTACACTGTCATAAAAATCAGCGGCCGTATTTCCGGATTCTTTGCCTGTAATCAAGGCTCTGTTGGCTGCCCCTACATGTTCTTCCAGCACCGTAAACACCGCTTTAATCCGGCGGGATTCACGGACATAGGGGTACTTGGCCATCCCATCTTCGGTGCCCATTACGTCGCCCCGTAGGCGCAGTCCCTTCCATCCCTGGCCTCCATCGGGGCGGGGTACTTCGGTTTGAAGCCAGTAAAAAAGAGATAAGCTGAGTTGTTTAGCATGCTCCACATGTTTGTTGAAATCTTTTTCTGGAACATCGGTTAACTTGCCGAGCATATAGTCGTTCTGTGGCCAGTTTACAATGGTTATATCGCCAGCATAAGCTTCAGGCTTAAAATTATTTTTGTTAATGATCCGGCGGTAATTCCACAAGTTAAGAGCATTGCCTGTAGCTATACCTTCCGGATGAAATCCTAACGCTTTAGATTCCAGGGTAGAAGGGCTGGAATAGTGCAGGTCCAGTAATTTACCTGACCAGGCAGGCGTTAATTTCGGAGTATGATTCCGCCAGAAGTCATATCCAGCAGGTTTATCTCCCACAAAATTAGCTCCAGCTACATAATCCATGGCAAAGCAAACAGTAAAAGCTTGCTCATTATGGGGATCTGCCTTTTCAGGTGCATGTAATTCCCGCGTTTCTTTTCTGGATTCTGTGCCGGTTACATATTCGGTTTTGGTTAATGCAAGCAGATCTCCCAGTTCGGTTGCATCTATAAAGTAAGGCGCTAAAAGGGTAACTTCTTTGCCACTGCGTCTGCTTTTTGCTTTCAGGCTAGCTACCTTATCGCCTGTCGTGTCTGCCCCGGTTATTTTGTGCTCCATCAGGAGCGTGAGTTGCCCCGAACTTATGTAGGCATTCAGCATATCTTGTAGCACTGCTAGTGTTACCCGGGGTTCATGGCATAATCTGGAAACTGCCCCATCGCCGGGGTTTAAGTTGACTCTTGCTCTGGCTTCGACCATTAAGGGATAGTAGCGTTTATAATACTCCCGGACTGCCGTACGGAAATCTCGGTAGAGTTTGGTTGCTCCGTGGGTTTCTATCCATTGGTGTTCATCGGGAGGCACACCCTGCTGGGAGATTTGTCCGCCTAGCCAGTCGGTTTCCTCAGTAAGCACTACCCGTAAACCATTCCGCAGTGAAGCCATTGCTGCAGCCACACCGCCTAACCCACCTCCGGCAATCACTACATCAGCCAGGTACTCGCTGGCAAGAAAAGTATTTTTTGCATAAACGCTTGAGGAGTAGATACTGCCTAATCCGTACGTTAAGGCGCCACTTGCAATAGAAAGCGATTCAATAAATCTTCTGCGGTTCATATGAGATAAGCCTGTTTCCTGATATGAAAGGGTGAGTACTTGTCGGCGGTATCAAAATGATTTTATCCATTCTGTTACAAAGACTTATCCGGTTTATTTACAGGCGGAAGATAAAATCACTTTGCTTTTTTATATTCTGTAGGGGTGAAAGCTAAAAGTAGCATAATACTACAGGTAATTATTTTTGAATGATACCCAGTAATAACTCCGGTTCGTTGGTGGTAATAAAATCTGCTTTCCTGTCCAGAAACCACTGCATAGTCTCTTTATCATTCACCGTCCAGACATTTACAGTAATCTTGTGCTTTCTGGCTTCTTCTAACCATTGTTCATTTTTTTTCAGTACATTATAGTTATAATCCAGGCCAAATAGTCTATCATTTGCCAGCTCTGCTGGGGATTTGTCGCCATTCAGATAAGCTACTTTTGCATAAGGAGCCAGTTGCATGATGGTTTTACAGATATCATAATCAAAACTGATATAGTCGGTCCATCCCTGGGATTTCAGGGCTTCTACCATTTCTACCACTTTCCGGGCTAAAGCAATAGAGCGTTCTTTACTTATTTTAGAAGGCTTTATCTCCAGAATCAGCTTAGTTTTATTCTGCTTCATGCCTTCTTTTAGGTAGGCTGCTACGGTAGGCAAATTCTCTCCATTACTTAGTTTCAATTCAGCCAGCTGGGAAGCCGAAGTAGTCTCAATAGGCACCTGGCCAACGATATGATCATGATTAACAACTAATATAGAATCTGCCGACATATGCACATCAAATTCACTCCCCATACATCCTAATTTAATCGCATATTGCAAGGCAGCAATAGAGTTTTCAGAAGTGCCGTGCTGCTTCCATGCCCCACGGTGGGCAATTACCTGATTGCGGATAAATTGATCTTTCACCACCCGTATCGTATCCGTGGATTTTCCTTGCGGCGTCTGGAATTCAATTATTACGTCTTTGTATAAAGCATCCGCATCTTTGCGTCCTTGTTTAATATACAGCTTTTTGTCTTTATCGATCCTGAATATAGAATTACTCGGTCCTACCAGCTTAAGATTAGTACTACTTCCAGGCTCTCTGTCAGAAATAGTACCAATAAGGGTAGTATGTTCTGAAAAGGTATAATTAGAAAGTACTAATGTCTGCTGTGCGAAAGATTCTGAGGAGATGAAAAAAATAACACAGGCGAAAAAAAGTAGACTTAATTTTTTCATGCTGCAATAAATAGTAAAGCTACCTAAGATCAAAATTAATAAAGCTTAACAATAGCTAATCATTTAACTGTGGCTTATATAGAAATAAGATACCCTTTATACTATGGGAATACAAGCGACAAACAGATCAATATGAGACTCATTTAAGTTTATTCTAACAAAAGCATAATACTTAAATTGTTGTTAGCTATTCGTTGATGATTAAATTAATATAATGATTGATAATTAATCTATTATACCTTTAAAGATTTACTATGTCAATTTTAAAATATTATAAAATGTAAGAATATTTCTGATAGGATTAATTTGGGAGAAGTTTATATAAACATTTTTTTGTCTCATACAGGGAGAAAACCCCTCGCCTTTAGGCGAAGACTTTAGTAAGTTTGCCGGATGCAAAACTACCGAAAAACTTCCCATAGTTTGTATGATTGTAAATACCACATTGTAAGGATTACCAAGTATTGGAAAAAGATTTTAACAGGCATAGTAGCAGAGAGAGTAAGAGAATTAATACGAAGCATTTGTAAGCAGTATGAGGTAGTGCTATAGAAGGGTGTGAATGGATGTTAACTTATATTCAAATTTCCATCAAAATACACAAGATATTACCAGGAATAGATTATTTTAAACAATGGAAATAGCTATTTTTATTTGCGCCCTCATCAAAAGTGTAATTATCTCATTCCGACTCAAACACATAGCATCAATAATATACCTAAAATAAAAGAGTATTAGTTAAATTAAATAACCGGCAAGAAAATCTTGTTTCTTGCCGGTTATTTGTTCAATATTGGATTAATATCCTGCGTTTTGCACTAAAAATCCTGGTTCGCTGGAGGCACCATCCATTGCTTTTTGAGGGATGGGGAACAATCGTTTGTGCACATCACTATCATTTTTATCAGTCCAGTTTCCTTCATATTTGCCGAACCGTATCTGATAGGTTCGTCTGAGGCCTTCCCAGTATAATTCAAATCCCGCTTCACGGTACAATATATCCAGATCAATCGTACTCAAGGCTGGCGGAGTTTGTGTAGGGCGTGCGATTCTGGATGCCCGTAAGGTATTCACATCTGCCAGAGCGCCGGCATTGTCGCCATTTTTCAGTTTCGCTTCAGCCCGCATCAGATAAATCTCTCCCAACCGGATCAACACCAGATCCACACCACTGTAGGAGCAACAGTCAATACCAGTACGGCTAAACTGGTATTTGGAAAACCGGTAACCGGTATTATGCAGACTGCCTGGTGCTGTAAAATCAACCTGAAGCGTATGGTCAACATACCGGAGGTTTGCACCACTGGTTCTTTTATTGATAACCGGATATATCCTTACTTTTCCATCGGCACAAGTCAATATGTTACCTCCAGCATCTTTTCTGGGCCCCCATATCACCCCACGGACAAATCCCCGGTCGATTTCAAAACTTTTAGCATCCACACAATAGTAATGGTTTGCATCATTGGCCGGAGTTATCCCGGTAAGATCTTTCAATCCATCCGGTATAATGGTATTTTTCTGGTAAAAACGGGCATCTGCCTCCGCTTGTTCTACACTGCCATACGCATCAGCCCATGTTTGAATAAAATCAGGGGTGGCGGCTGTGGCATCGGTCCCGCGGGTGTTTGGGAATTCGGGTCTTGGAACCTGATCACCGGATATGGACCAATATGCCCATCGCTGGTGTTCGTTTTGCAGTACGCCCCTTTGGTCGAGGGCAAAGATCAACTCAGTGTTGGCGTGGTTATTATCGTTGAACAGTGCGAAATATTCAGGCGACAAGGAGTGGGCTCCCGAAATAATACTGCTTGTATACTGGATCACCTTATTCATATCCTCCTGAGTAAAGGTAGGCGTACCATAGGGATCACGATATACGGCAGCATTCAGGTATAAACGGGCCAGCAAGGCACTTACGGCATCTTTGTTAAACCTGCCCGGACCGTTGTTATTGTTCATAAGGTCCACTACCGACAACAGCCTTTCTTCAAGATAATCGATTGCTTCTTGTCCTCTGAGGATTTCGGATAACTGGTCTGAACGTTCTTTTTTGAAAATCAGGCCCCAATTGTCGAGTGCCAGCATATTGAGGTAGGCATTCATGGCAATCATTTCATTCAGCGCATCAGTGGCTGCGGTATTTCCCTTTTCAACTTCTGCTTTTAGCCTTTCCTCGGCAACAACTGCTCTCGATAAGCATAACGTGATAGATGTCCAGGTATCTGATACCAAACCATTACTGGGGGTCATCAAATGCTGGTGAACGGCAATAAACTTGCCTCCATCATACCAGTCTGTGCCGCCGCGGTAGGGTAAAATGGCCTCATCAGAGGCAACTTCCTGCAAGCCGAAATTATTGGTATGCAACCATACCTGGCGAAGCAGGCCATATACTGGGGCTATTGATCCACTGACGACTTCTGCCTGCCCGGTTCCGGTCAGAGACTCATCCAAGATTTCTTCCTCTAATGTGGTACAACCGAAAAATGTAAGTAAAAATATAATGATCGGCAGTGCTTTATTAAATCGTATATTTTTCATCTGATTTCTTTTTTAAGTGATGTAAGAGAACGGTTTGTTTGCTTTCTAGAATGTTGCATTAAGGCTGATCAGAAATGTTCTGGCTTTAGGATAAGTAAAATAGTCGATCCCAAAGGTTTGAACTCCCCCTAAAGTCGATCCTGTATTGATCTCAGGATCAAATCCGGAATAATCGGTTATGATAAACAGGTTCTGACCAGTTACAGACAAACGGATATTTCGTAATACATTTGACAATCCGATCTTATCTCCAGATAGGTTATATCCCAGCGTTGCGTTATTGAGTCTCAGGAAAGATCCATTCTCCAGGTAGCGTGTAGATACAGTATTGGCGTTTGAAATAGCCTCATTCGGATACCGGACTGCAAAATCAGAAGTATTATTAGACTTGGTTAATTGTGCCTTGGTAAACAGGCTCATGGCGGTATGATTGTAGATTTTGTTTCCGGATACGCCATTGAAGTTGATCCCCAGGTCAAACCCTTTGTAGGTAAAGTTCAGGTGATAGGCATAGATAAATTTGGGAATAGCACTACCGACCACCCGGCGGTCATTGTCCAGGATGGCACCATCGCCATTGGCATCTTTGAACTGGTTGAGGCCGTCTTCACGAATGCCTTCAAACTCAAACATATAAAATGCGCCTATGGGCTCATTATTGATATAGCCGTTAATAGTCGCACCCGTTTGTCCCGAGCCCTGTGCTGCTCCTGTGGTCAGTACAGAGTAAGGTGAATCTACTACCTTGTTTTGAATGTAGGTAATGTTACCTCCTATGGTATAAGAAAAATCATTACCTACATTGCCATTGTAATCCAGCTCCAGCTCGATACCGTTGTTCTGGATCTTCATGTTCTTGATATTAGTCCAGTAGGTCGCTGTAGGCTGAACAGGGTCAGCTGGCGTAACTTCCAACAGAATGTTAGACGACACTTTGTTGAAATAATCCAGGCTACCACTCAGCCGGTTATTCAGGAATGCAAAATCAAGGCCCGCATCTATCTGCGTAGACACTTCCCATTGCAGATTGGGGTTCGCCAGTCGTGTATACACAATTCCGTACGGGTAATTACCAATGGCATTGGCATTGGGATCTAAGGGATAGGTATTATAACTCTGACCTCCTGTGATTAAGCGGTCTTCCGAATAGCTGGCTTTCGTAATCTTGGATGGAATCTCCTGGTTACCGGTTTGCCCCCAGCTGGCACGCAGCTTCAGGTTGTCAAAAGCTGAATTATTCATAAAATCTTCCTTACTGATGTTCCATCCCAGGGCAACAGAGGGAAAATAGCCGTATTGATTGTTTTGGCCAAACTTGGAGGAGCCATCGGCACGAAGGGTGGCCGTAAACAAATATTTCTCGGCTAAGGAGTAATTTACTCTACCGAAGAAGGATTGCAACTCGTTCTTAACGGCTGACGAACTCACCGTAGTGGGAAATTGGGTTGTACTGGTCTGGTCCTGGTACTTAGGTTCGATGTTATTACTTGCGAATCCGTTATAGGTGAAGTTTCTGTTTTCCTCCAGAAAGCTTTGATAGGAATGTCCGGCCAACAGGGTAATGTTGTGAACATCCTTATGCCAGTTGTAGGTAAGCGTATTTTCTACCAGTTTATTGGTATTTCCGTTAATAAATGTAGTCAGAGACCCATTTGCAACATTAGACTCATTTACAACTGAAGTAAAAGGTTTGTACTGCTGGTCCCGGTCGGTAGCGGAGTAATCAACGCCGAGGTTGAGCTTATAAACAAGGCCCTTCACTATTTCTATGGATGGTGAAATGCTCGCCAAAATCCGGTTATTGATGGCATTATCACTATATATCTGGTACCTTTTTAACGGATTTAAGGCATTGGTAATTAACAAAGTAGGCTCACCATCGGTATAGGCCGGAACAGTTGGATTCAAACTGAGCATATCACTGATGGTAGAACCTATATTGGGCCGTAAGTTTTCGGTGTGAGAAGCTGTAAGATTATAATCTACATTCAGCCTTCCATTGAATGCCTTTTGAGTGATGTTCAGCTTACCGGAGTACCTTTTCAGATCGCTATTCTTCAGGATTCCTTCCTGATCCTGATAACCTGCTGAGGCGTAGTAGGAGAACTTATCAGAGGCCGATCCGCCAACAGATAAATCGATCTTTTGTGACATACCTGTTTGAGATAACTCATCCTGCCAATTTGTGTTCCCTCCAAAGTCTTGCAAGGTTCCACCCTCGGCTGGTACCCGTGTACGAAACTCGTCGGCACTGAACACGTTAATCTTATTGGACAAGGAGGACCAGGCGGTAGATGCAGAAAAATTCATTTCCGTTCTTCCGGCTTTTCCTTTCTTGGTGGTAATCACAACAACGCCATTTGACGCTCTGGAACCATATACGGCTGTAGCACTGGCATCTTTCAACACGTCCATGCTTTCAATATCATTGGGGTTCAGAAAGTTCAGCGGATTAGTATCAAGGCCCTGAGAGGAGTTATCGAGCACAAAACCATCGACCACATACAGCGGCTGTGTGCCGGAACGCAAGCTCCCTACACCACGAATAATAACATTTTGAGCGGCACCAGGCTCGCCACTGGCACTTGTTACATTTACACCCGAAATTTTTCCTTGTAACAGCTGCCCCGGATTGGTAACAACCCCAGCATTAAAGTTTTCACTATTAATAGAAGAAATGGCACCGGTAATGTCTGACCTTTTTTGGGTACCGTACCCAACCACCACCACTTCGTTCAATTGCGAAAGCTCTGGTTCCAAGCGGACAACTATGGATGACTGTCCATTCAGGGAAACTTCCTTCACGACATATCCCACAAAAGAAACTTGAAGAATGGCATTGGCATCGGCATCAATAACAAATTTTCCATCTGCATCTGTTACAGTGCCGTTTGTTGTTCCTTTCACCAGGACAGTTGCTCCGGGTAAGGGTGCGCCTGTTTCATCGGTAACTGTACCCGAGATAGGTTGGGCAACGGATACCACATTAAAAAACGGAGCTTCTGTGTTAAAAAATACCTCCTTGCCAATAGTTGCAGAAACAGCAAAGGATGGGGTAACACTAAATCCAGCCCAGGATATCAAACATGCAGAAGCACATATGATTTTTGATACTCGTAATGTTGAATACATAAATTTAAGTTAGGTTGGCTAAAAATTTTCGATAGTTTAGGATTTAATTTAATCATAAAAGTAACTCATCTGCAACAATGTGCTGTTAAAAAGATGTTAGGGTTATATTAATATATGAGAATAAGGAGTTAATAAACATCAGCAGAGTAGCAGCATCTTGTGCTTTAAGAACTAGTAAATTGGCAGTTTAAGTTAGCTAAGGGTTTTTGTTTGGAAGAGTCTTTAAGAGAATGTTTTGAAATATTATTCGGTTTTTCTTTTGAGCAGAGTATCAATAAAGGCTAATTGTAGCATGGCTTCCGAACTTTCTGTGTTTTTTTCAAAATCACGGCTCAACCTACGCTTAAAATTGAGCCATCCGTAGCTACGTTCCACTACCCAACGGCCCCCTGCCGGGACAAAGCCTTTCACGCTTTCAGGCTTTTGTACAATTTCTACACTCCATCCATATTGTTTTTTCACTTCTTCCACAAAAGTCTCTGTGTAGCCATTATCTGCTTTCAGGGTATGCAGGCGGGCGGACTTGCCCTTCAACTTAGCTGCTAACTCATATCCTGCTGTGGTGTCTGATATATTAGCAGCTGTAATATGCACCGCCCAGGGGATACCTAAACAGTCCACAGCCAGATGTCTTTTTCTGCCATTCACTTTTTTATTGCCATCTATGCCTTTATCCTGACTGGTAAATTGTATAATCTTAACACTTTGGCTATCAATGGCCAACACGCTTGGCAGGGCTTGTCTGCCTGCTTTTTTTCTTTCTCTGCCTGCTAAAAAAGCTAACAACTCTTCAATAATGCCCCGCTTTTTCCACTGCCTGAAATAATAGTAAATGGTTTGCCAGGGTGGGTACTTACTTTCCATATTGCGCCATTGGCTGCCCGTAGTTAGCAGCCAAAGCAGTGCATTGATTATCACCCGTTTTTCATGTTTAATCTTTCTTTGGTTATCAATTATTTCCTTGATAACTTCCCATTCAGGGTCAGTGAGCGCAGAGAATTTTTCTTGCATAAACTTGATGATTAGACACCTCAAGTTTACTCACTGATTCTTTCTTTTACCCTATTTTTATTCTTCCAAAACGTTCTCTAAGAAGAGCTGTGTTATCATATCACATTTATAGCTAAAGCCTGGAAAGTAATTATTTGCAGCAACGTAGCAATCACAAGGAATGGTAACTGGTTTGTATTTGAATAAGAATGGATGATGCTTTACTAATGAATTATAAAATGGATTGATAACCGATCACTTACCCGGTTGCCTAAATTTTTCTCTATATTGGGATGTTCTTTTAGAAAGCGGCTGTATACTCATTGACTGTTATCAAACAAAATGAATCACTGGGATAGAGAAAAATATGTGAAGGCATGGGATTTTGCCACCCTTTACCATCAAGGCCAAACTTATGGAGGCCCAAAGCCAGACATGCACATTGATTACTTGAATCACATTGGAGCCGTAGCCATGGAAGTGATTTGGGCTTTGCACTATACTACTCAAACCTATGATGCTGACCTAGCGATTCAATGTGCGCTTCTCCATGATGTGATCGAAGATACTTCCGTAACCTATGAACTAGTCAAGACTCAATTTGGGGAAGTTGTAGCGGTGGGAGTACAAGCCCTAACAAAGAATATTGAATTAGAAAGCAAGCAAGCTCAAATGCTGGATAGTTTAACACGTATCGGGAGGCAGCCCAAAGAAATTGGGATGGTAAAGATGGCAGACCGGATTTGTAATCTGTCCGCTCCTCCCTATTACTGGAAGAAAGAAAAAATTCAAACCTATTGGCAGGAGTCACAAATCATCTATCAAGCTCTCTATACTGACAATGAACTGCTAGCAGCTAGACTACAAGAAAAGATTGAGTTCTACCCTCATTTTTTATGAAAAAATAACGAAAGCCAACCGTAATGTTTATTATTTATGTTAGACCAAAAAAATAGTTTAGTCGGTTACTATTTTACTTACATTTAAGTTAAAAAATACTTCCCTTTTCTGAGACTCGACTTTGTACTAAAACAGATATTTTCTTTGATGGAGCACCAATAGGGGGCCATTCGTGGTTAGAATTGACTTTATTTAGTATGCTTTGTGACATAGTCCATCGCTTCTTTAAAGGTGGCCACCCAGATCTGCTCCTGATGCTCTTTCAAGTATTGCACCAACTCTTGATGAGCAGCTGCTGATACTTCCAGATAATCTCCACCCACGCCATGGAAAATAAGAACTCCCATGCCTTTGTTTTGCTGCACCTGCTTTACAAATTCAATCATATCGCTGCCAGGAGCATTGATAGCAAAGCCCATGCAAGGTACCTGATAAGGATCTAAATTTTTGAAATCAGTAATAATGGGTGAACTACCTACGGCTCTAGCATAGGCTACAAATCCTGATTTTTTGAGTCTATCCACATAGCTTTTTCCCTGTATGGATGTTTCTCCACAGGGATAGGCATAGGTATGGTCGAGTTTGTTATCTATTGCATACAGAATGGTATTCATGGTGGATATCTCACGCATCATATTGTCCACTGAATAATTTTCTGCCTGATAATGAGGGTCAGCTTTGAACTTGCTGCTCAGGCAAGGATGATATACAGTATGATTGCCTAGTTCATGTCCTTTTTGGCTAGCCTCTTTCCAAGCATTGATATGTGTGGCTGCAGGCTCTTTGAGGAAAAAAGTACCCTTGAGCCTGGCTTGATTTAGTTGTGGAATAGCTACCTGTAAATGAGAAAGCAGGGCATCATCATAGGTTAATACGATCAAGGCTTGTTTACTTTCCGGCCATTTTATAGAATTTTGTCCCTTCGATATAAAAGCTAAAAGCAGCAGGATACATATGACAAATGTCTTCATGAGGGCAATATTGTAAAAAATCTGTTTCTGTGCTTTCTATAGTTGAAAAAATAAGCTTTTTCCTCATTACCAGATAGATGGATAGGCTGTTATAATCATCGAGCCGCCTATCCTCTCAAGTAATCGAAAGAAGAGCGTCTGGAAATTATGGTTACTTTTATCAAGCAACAGCATCAAGGCCAATATTTATCTTAAATTGAATGGAAAGCTTGCTTTCCTTTCTATTATAATCTGTTTAACTATTTCATCAAACCAATCTTACCAGTTATCAATGAAAAAATTAATGACCCTCTGCTTGTGTGTGAGTGCCTTTAGTGCAATAGCTCAAGAATTCAAACCTTTTAAAATCAATGGCTCTATAGGTCTGGCAGCACCTGTCAGTGAACAACAAAAAGCAGGTTTTCTCTTTAGTGTAGAACCAAAATATGGCATTACTGATCACTTTGATGTGGGGGTCCACTTGGAGGTAGCTTATTTGAGAAGAGTACTTGATGAACAGACTTTAGGAGCAGAAAGTCTTGATGAGGGTGCTGCTACTTCTTATATTTTGACAGCTAGCTATCTATTTTCCAAAGGTCATATTCGTCCTTACTTGAGGGCAGGATTTGGCAATTATAGAGTCTATGCTACTTCTTTTGAAACCCCTAACCCTCAAAGCACTTACATTACTACAGCTCCGGTGAGCCGGCCTGGGGGTATGTTGGCAGTAGGTGTAAAAGTAGGACATGTACATCTTTCTGCTGAGTACAATTTAATAGCCAGCTCGAAAACGAATACTCCAACGCTGAAAGTCAACAATCACAATTCCTATCTTGGGTTTAAAGCAGGTATTGATCTGGGGGGAGGTGAAAGATAAATTAACTATGAATTTGTCAGATCTCCATTTCTCAAACAGCCGTATGGAAGAAAAAGTAATGCAGTAGTTACTCTAAAGGGGTGTTAAAAAAACTACCCCTTTCCTAAAACTTCAAAAGGACTGACTTAATTAAAGTGATGATATATTACTATTGAGTCGATACATTTACTCTTTTGTGATCCTTCATTTTTCTATGCCACTCCACTATCAGGTAAATAAAAAGCAGTTAAAATCAGTTTATTCCCTTCTCACACTCTTCACCGGATTGGAAACAGCTGCTTTTATCGCTTGAAAACTCACCGTTAAGAGTGCAATCATCAATGCTGACATACCTGCCAACACAAGAACCCACCATGAAATATCAATCCGGTAAGCAAAGTCCTCCAGCCACTTGTTCAAAAAATAATAGGCCGTTGGGATGGCAACGAGAATGGCCATGAAGACAAGCCCTGCAAGTTCCTTTGAAAGTAAAATAACAATGTCAGATACACTTGCCCCAAGTACTTTACGAACCCCTATTTCTTTAATTCGTTGCTCAGCAGCGAAGGTAGCTAATCCAAACAGCCCCAGGCAGCAAACAATAACAGCTACTACAGTAAATCCCAGTGAGAGCTTACCTAAAACCGACTCGGTTTTGTATTCTTTACTATAATCTCCCTCTAAGAAAGAGTATTCAAACGGATAGTCCGGTGAATATTTTTTTGCTATTGCCTCAATGCTAGCCAGTGTTTGGTTGATATTGGCATTTTCGATGGTCTTGATATAATAATTAAACCCATTAGTGGTAGTAAACATTAAAATAAGGGGCTCTGTACCTTGATGCAGGTTCCCATTAATGAAGTCTTCAGTAAGGCCAATTATTTCTCCTTTCCCGTTCCACATCTCCAATTTAGTGCCTATTACATTTTGTTTAATAAGTCCCATGGCCAGCATTGCTTTTTCATTAATGATATAATTGGATGAGTCTGCCCGGTTGCTATAAAAATTTCTTCCTGCAATCAGCTTGATATGCATAGTTGGGATAAATCCATCATCACTTCTAAGTACTTTGAATGAAATAGATGAGTTTTCCGGTTTTCCAGGCCATACAGGATCGGTGGTGGTAATGGGCACCTGGAATACATTACTCCCGACAAGGGCAACATTTTTAACCGTAGGTATTTGCTGTAAATCCGCTTTAAAGGGAGCATAATTGTGGCTTAACCCTTCTTTTTGGGGGATAACAATGATATTTTCTTTACTGAAACCCAGATCCATTTTAAAAATATATCCAAGCTGCCTGTAGATACCTATACTTCCTGTAATTAACATAACAGAAACTGCAAACTGGGTAACAATCAGCCCTTTCCTAAAACTTCCACCTTTTAATCTCACCTTACTGTTTTTTAAAACAGTCCAAGTATTGAGTGCTGACAAATAAAAAGCCGGGTATAGGCCAGCAAGCACACCGCATAGCAGCGTAATACCCATAAGGCTAAGTACCAACACAGGATTGCTATAATCAAGATGCAGCGATTTCCCGGTAATTTCATTCAATATTGGAAGAAATACGCTCACCAGTATAATGGCGAAATACAAGGATATAAACGAAATGAAAAGGGATTCGCCTATAAACTGAATACCAATAGATATCCGGCCGGCCCCTACAGATTTTCGAACGCCTATTTCTTTGGTTCTTGTCGAGGCTCGGGCAGTGGCTAAATTGGTAAAATTGAAACACGCCATTATAAGTATGATACCTGCAATGCACCCAAATAAAATAACCTGGCTTATGCGTCCTCCGCTATTTTTGCCGTTTTCAAACTTTCCATGAAGGTATAATTGGGAAAATGGATATAAAAAAGCCTCCCTGTTACAATCACTGCAATGGGTTTGAATGATCTTTCTGACTTTGCTATCGGTTGCATTAAATGCTGACTCTGATTTAAGCGTTACAAAAGCTTGTGTTGCCCCACTACGCCAGTGATTAGCCCAGCTATTTTGTTTTTTCCAATTCTCAAATGAAATAACAAAGTCAAATCGCAATGAAGAATGTTGGGGTATATCTTCAAATACACTTGAAACCATAAAATCACCAAGCTGGTCAATAGTCAGCGTTCTGCCAATGGGATCTCCATTAAATAATTTGTTAGCCAGTTTTTCAGAAATGCTTATTGAGTTAATATGGGAAAGTGGGCGAAGTTTGTTGCCTGATGAAATGGGGAATGAAAAGAGGGAGAATAAACCTGGATCAGCATACAGGCCAGTTTCTATAAACTTCTTATCTCCGGATTTAACAAGCATCCCTTCACTCCAACTCGTTTGCACCACTTCATCCATTTCAGGAATATCCGTACGTAGGGCTTGGCCAATCATCACGGTTGGAGCCTCATAGGTTTCCATTCTGCCATCAGCATAGAGGTCATTAATCAGCACTTTATAAATGCGATCTGCTTTGGTATGAAACCTGTCAACTGATAATTCATCCAGCATCCATAAAAAGATTAAAATAGAAGCGGTCAGCCCTACAGTAAGTCCGAGTATACTGGTTAGTGAATAAGTCTTCTGTTTAAAAAGCCTGCGTATGGTAATCTTGAAGTAATGCTTAATCATAGTAACGCTTGTGTTTTGACAATTCGAGTGAGTATATGCCTATATCAACTCACGAACCAATTTGTAAATTATTGTAAATCAATTAAAAAGCTAAACAATATAAGTACGTATAGTCCATTTTCGCACACTAGTGTCTGGTATTGATACAATACAAAAAGATTTTTTAACTAAAGCTTTAGAGTGTGTTCAACTAAATATTGCTAGCAACCAACAAGTATTGCCGATGGTGGGGTAGTTAAAAAAGACTCATATGGAAAAGAGCTTATCTTACAATCAATTGGTGATTTTGTACTACTCGTTCTGCTTACGAAAGTGATCTGAAGGTTGTTTAGGTTACTCAAACTCCCCCTTTGAAGAAACTTGAGAAAGTTAAACAAAAGCAGCTGTAAGGTTTCTGAATCTAAAAAAAAGCATCAATACAGGGTTAGTGTATCTGCACTATAACCGGAGAAAATGCCATATCCATTTTCAATGTTAGTGGGCATGATGACTGGCTCACCGCTAAAAATACCGCCATTTTGATTACCGATATGAGGCTGCAGTTTCCTGTTATAGTTATAATAGATAAAGTCTGTATTTTTGAAAATAAGCTTCATCCGTTCTTTTCGGGCATCTGGAATATTGCTTCTGTAATTGTATTGAGGATAAAAATTTACGGACAGTGTATAGGTATTTCCATCAAATAATTCATCGTTCAGCACAATGCCATTACCATAAGTATATTCAACAAGTGGCAGATTGCTGAAAAAATACTGCGGGTTATAGAAATAAACAGTATCTCTATCGGCACCTGAATTAGATGGTATCCAAGGTATAAGCACAGCCGGCACCAAACCAAACAGATTATAATAATTTTTCACACCTGGCGGGTCGTTAAAAGTAAGGCTAAGCTGCGAATAATACGCTCCATATTCATCTATACCAGCGGAGTCTTTCAATTGAGTTTGTATAATCTTCACTTCATCAGCAATACTGCAACTAGCCTTTACGGGATCATATCCGGGTGCAGAGACCTCTAACCTATATTCTTTACCGATACCGGGTTTGAAACTGCCAGCCATATACTGCCGGAAAGCTTGATTGAAGCGAAGCGTATCTATTAGACGCTCATCTTCGAAAAGGACAACCGTAGCATCACTAACATAAGAAACAGATTGGTTATCGAACACAGGCAGGCTTTTATATACAGCTACCCGTACCAGGCTATCCGGAGTGAGTAGGCCATTGATTACTAATTTAGAGCTATGCTCTGGAAAGTCTAGTTTAATGATGGTCTCGCAGGAAGATACCAGGATAAGCAGGCACACCAAAAAGGATACAACCGTTTTCATACTTTAGAATTGGAAGCTATAACTGATGGAGGGAATAATGGGAAACAGGCTTACTTGTTTTAATACCTTCTTGTTATCTTGATCCGTATCTATGTAATAGTAAAATGGATTTTTGCGGCTATAGGCATTGTAAAGCGAAATCGTCCAGGTCCGTTCACCCCATTTTTTGGGTTTATGAAAACTAATTCCTAAATCCATCCGGTGGTAACTCCGCATCCTGAAGCCATTTCTGCCTTCATATACCTGTACCTGATTATAAGTATTCTGGATATCACCTCGCCAGTAATACGCGTAATTTTCGACAAGAGAAGGATAACGGGCTACTCCCAGGGTGATGGCATTGCCCGTGCCATACACCCAGTTGGCAGATACGCTTATTCTGGGTTTGGGCTGATAGCTTACAGCAACTTCAACATCATGTCTTCTGTCATATTTATAGGGATATTTCCGGCCTGCATTAATAGAGTTAAATTGCCTGTTTGTCCAGGATAAAGTATAGCCAAGCCAGCCGCTTACTTTTCCGGTTTTCTTTTGCAGCAGAAATTCTGCGCCATAAGATTCTCCTTTGCCTCCGGTTTCAATATTTTCCTGCCAGTCGGTGGTATTTCCAAAAAAGGTGGCCCCTTCTTTATAATCTATCAGGTTGCGCATGGTTTTGTAGTAGCCTTCCACACTCAGTTCATAGCGGTTGTCTTGTAAGGATTTAGCTATACCCACGGCAGTTTGCTGGGAAAACTGAGGCCGTACTTTTTCTGTTACCGGTACCCATAAATCGGTAGGCAAACCTGCATCTGAATTGGTGAGCAAATGAACAAACTGCTGCATGGTGGCATACGATGCCTTCAGGGAATAATTATGGGGCAGCAGATACCTAAAGGCTATTCTGGGTTGCAGGGAAAGATAGTGGCTGTTTCCTACAAAGAAACCCGAAAAATGAAGACCTGCATTTACTTTTAACTGCCTGGTAATTTCCCAGTCATCCTCTATATAGAAAGCCGTTTCCAGCGCTTCTACCCGGGAAGAGCCATAGGCTGTATCTGTTCTTTCGCTTTGGGAGAAATCTGCTTTAATAGCTGTAATACCTGGCTTAAATGTATGATAAATGGCTTGTGCGCCGAATTTGATACTATGTTGCGGATTGGGATAAAAATCAAAATCTACTTTTCCGCTCCAGTCATTTATGCCCGATAAGTAAGCAAAATAGGAAGTTTGTTCGGAAGGAGAATCCGGGTCTTCGGAAGTGTTTTTCTGGTTGACATCTACCAAAAACCGGTAACGGGTATAATTGAGCATGGTATTGGCAAATAGCTTTTCGCTAAATACATGGTTCCACCGCAAGGAGGTTAGAAAATTTCCCCAGATCAGGCGGCTTTTGGCAGAATTTTCTTCTTTGTATCCATTATCGGTATACTCGTCTTCTGATTTTACAATGGCTTTATCATCACCCACATAGGCACTCAGGTACAATCTGTCTTTAGCCGAAAGGATATGATTGATTTTTGCATTGAAATCATAAAAGTGATACCCAAAAGAAGCTACCCCATTGGTTGCCAGTTTAGAAACAGGCCGGCTGAATAAATCCAGATACGTTCTTCTGCCTGTAACCATAAAAGAAGTTTTGTCTTTGATGATGGGTTCTTCCAGCGATAATTTGGCCGAGACAATTCCTACCGAACCTTGTCCTTTTATCTCTTTGCTATTTCCATCCCGCATTTTAATGTCGATCACCGATGAAAGCCTGCCCCCATACCTGGCCGGATATCCACCCTTTACCAAAGACACATGACTGATGGCATCGGCATTGAAAACAGAGAAAAAGCCACCCAGGTGATTGACATTGTACAAAGGTACGCCATCGAGCAAAATCAGGTTCTGGTCAGGGCTGCCACCACGTACATACAGGCCTGTACTTCCTTCACTACCCGACGCTACACCCGGCATCAACTGAATAATTTTGAGTACATCTACTTCACCCAGTGCAGCTGGCAGATTTTTAACCTGTTCAATGGGAATAGAAATGGTACTCATCTGCGTATTTTCTTCAATACGCCCGGTTCTTTCCGCTTTTATTACTACTTCTGATAAGTTGCTAACCAGTTCTAATTGAAAAGTAACTTCCCGGTTTTTATCTAAATAAAATCCTTGTATCTGCGTCTGATAACCTACATAGGAACAACTTATCCAGATGCTGTCTTCTCTCAAGGTCAGGCTGAAGAAGCCAAACTGGTTGGTAGACGTACCCTTTTTTGAAATCTGGTCATATAAGTTAGCTCCAATGAGTATTTCACCTGTTGCTGCATCCTTTACATAACCACTGATGGTAAATTTCTGGGCAAACGCATGTTGAGTTGCCAGCAAAAGGAAAATGGCACAAAGGCAGTAAACATTCTTTGGGTGCATAAAGATATAGCGCTGATTGAAGGCATAGCATAGTAGTAAGTCCCGGTTGTCAGGAAGATTTGCATTATTGAAGGTTTAAAGGCAGCAATAATAGCTTCTCTGCTTGATGGGGCTGGTCAGTTAAAATAAAAAACTAAAAATAGTATCCTGCCGGTAGTTTATCTCTGAATGTTACACAAAAACAAGGCTTAATTTTCCCACCTCACCTATAACTCCTAGATGTTTTCTTGTTGGTTTAAAGAAAACGAAGCAGGTCTGTTTCCATTTTGCAGGTGCCTGTAAATAATTTTGTTTTTGTCTTACCTGGAAGTTCCGCCCAAATCGAGCCCATGATTATCCTTTATGCGCCAATCAGCATGGTTATAGTGATAGTTTAAAATAGTCCGGTTGTAGAGAGGCATCCTGAAAAAGAGAAAACCTTTTGAGGAGCCATCTTTACTTTCCCATAACCTATACCTGGCTTCAGCACCTGTTTCAAAGCGCATGGCCGGATAGGTAGCTGTCGTTACCCCGCTCAGAGGCAAAGCTCCGGTTAACCCGGCATACAGAAACACAGTAAAGCGGTTTTCTGGAGGCAACAGATAATAGCGGATTTGTACAGGCATGTGTAAACCTATAACATCCCTCGAGTCCGTGTGCATTTCCATGTTAATATACGGCTTATATGTTTTTGCAGCATATAAACCATACACCAGTGAAAATCGTGGGGACAATGGCTTCACATACTTGAATCCAGCAGAATGATTATCAGAATCAACAGAAGAATATACTTCAATATCCGGTGTATTCCGGTAAGTCTTCCGGGAGGTATTTGTAAGGGTAGCCTGTAACGAATCCTCCGGCTGAGTAAGCATTTGCGGAACAAGCGTATCTGGTTTGGTGCTGATTGTATTAATTATTGAATCTGGAGCAGGCAAAGTTGTAATGCCTATCGGTTGTGGCAATGGTAAAATTGGGTCTTTCTCTTGTATAGGTGTGTGTACAACAGGTTGTAAGGTATTTTTTACATCAGCTTTTACCCTTATTAGCGTGTCTGCTCCTTGTAGGGGCCGCCTAAAAAACTGTTTCGCTTGTAATTTGCGAGTTTGCAATGTTTTTTTGTTGGCTACTGTCAAATGAGTTTCCCTATCCTCATAGTTCCATGAGATACCTAAAAGTAAAACGGCAAGCACAAGAGCGATGGCTGTGAAAGTAAATATCCGGTAATTCTTGCTCAGCTTAATATTTAGCTTCTGCCAGGCGCCTTTTTCATCCCAGTCCAGTTCTGGCAACTCATGGAGTTGTTCTATCTTCGTTCTGCAAAAATGGTCAAAGGCTTCAGGTTTCATAGGGTATAATTCTTAACTATTAATTCTTGTAACAGCGTTCTTGCTTTGGTCAGTTGCGACCTGGATGTACTTTCATTGATGCCTAGCATCTGGGCAATCTCTTTATGCGAGTAGCCTTCAATAGCATACATATTGAAAACAGTGCGGTATCCTACAGGTAAAAACAGAATGAGCTTGTAAATATCTTGGGCTGCTAATCTTTCATCTACTAATATTTCGGTTTCTATCGTTTCGGGTATGTCTTCGTTTGCATAGATCAATTGTTTTTTCTTCCGTAAAAACAGTAATGATTCATTAATCATAATTTTTTTAATCCAGGCTTCAAAACTTTTTTCATCCCGGTATTCAATCTTAGCAATGCTTGTGAATATTTTCATAAATCCGTCAGTCAGCACTTCTTCAGCATCTGCTTTGTTTTTCAGGTAGCGGTAACAGTGCAGGAACATTTTTTTAGCGAAAGCTATGTATAAAGCATGTTGCGCTTTTTTTTCTCCTTTGCGGCATTGTTGTATGATTAGAGGTTCACTGCTCACATGTAGACTGATTTAGTAGATAAGAGGATATCATTTTCTGCATGATGCCTCTACTTTCCATAATACATTTGATAAGAGAAACGCTGCCTGAGGAGAAAAAATTTATTTTTTAAGTTACCCCAAAGAGGTAGTTAAATTAATTCCCCCTTTCGTGAAACTGAACAGTATGATGAAGGCTTTTATTCATGTTTGTATCTGACATAAAACTGTCAACCTATATTGGTATAAGACCCCCTTTGTGAGATTGAAAATTGTGAGTATAAAAAAACAAAGGGAGCTTGCAGGCTCCCTTTAAATATTTTCTGTTTATTGTTTTCCTTTGGAAATGAGTGTTGCCAAAACATAGAGAAAAAACAACGCTAATTTCAGTTTTAACCTAAACCTTTTAACCAGTATGAGTCTGATTTTAGCTTTAATGAAAGAAATTTAGTGGAATAACCCGTCCCCTAACGAAAAAGGTTAATTAATGTTTTTACTTCTCTTGCCAATAGCTATTGGTAGCTTTGTATGACAGGTTATGTTCGTATTTTTAACATAGAATATACATTACCTGGACAGTATAATTTTTTGATAGCTTACCTGACTAGCAGTTGATAGCTGTACCACATACAAACCTGACTTGTGTGTACCAGATGACCATTCAAATTCGTAATGCTTGCCTGCGTCCGCTTCACCATTGTATAAATGTCCTACTTCCCTTCCCTGACTATCATATACTTTCAGCATTACTTGTTCAGATTGCAATAAAGTAAAACTAACAGTTATCTTTTCAGTAAAAGGATTTGGTGCCGCTTTCAGGCTTAATTCATTAACTAACTCGCTTACCTGGGATTCAAAGGCAAGCCTGGTTGCTGGTGCAATGGATTGTCCATCGGCCAATACCTTCACCATCCAGTAATCATTTCCACCCTGGGAAGTTTGCGTTTTATCTCCGCTAACGCCAGAATCAGACCTGCCTCCTAACAAATATCCACCGTCGCTTGTTTGTAATACTGTTCTTAGTTCCTCTGCGCCAGTACCGCCAAAACGCTTATCCCACTGTTTACTGCCATTACCATCTGTTTTGACGATCCAATAGTCGCTGCTGCCCCAGCTATTCTGGCTTTTATCACCGGAAACACCTGATACTGACTTTCCTGCTAGTAAATACCCGCCATCTGTTGTTTGTATGATGGAACGTAACTCTTCGTCATCACTTCCACCAAAACGTTTATCCCATAATTTGACACCATTAGCGGCTATTTTGAGCATCCAGAAGTCTTTTCCTCCCTGGGTATCCTGACTTTTATCGCCACTTACACCGGAGGTACTAAAGCCAGCCAGGTAAAAGTAATCTGTTCCTTTGCCTATCGCATATAAGTCATCATCTCCCCCACCTCCAAAACACTTATCCCACTGTTTGCTGCCATTCCCATCTGTTCTAACAATCCAGTAATCCCTGCCTCCTTTACTGCTTTGTGACCGGTCTCCACTCTGGCTGGAAGCAGACCTGCCTGCCAGTATATACCCTCCATCTGTAGTCTCAACTACACCTTCCAGAAAGTCGTCGGCAGAGCCGCCAAAGGTTTTATCGAATTGCTTCACTCCGGATGCATTCAGCTTTACTATCCAGTAATCCTGGCCACCTTTTGCATCCTGCGTTTTGTCTCCACTGGCGGCTGAGTTGCTGTACCCACCAAGCAGGTATGCATCTGCTTCGGTCTGAATCAATGTTCGTAAATCATCTTCGCCTGAACCACCAAAACGTTTGTCCCATTGCTTTACACCGGCATTTGTAATTTTAATTACCCAGAAATCTTTTCCGCCTCTGCCAGCCTCTGTTTTATCGCCGCTGATACCCGAAGTAGAATTGCCACCGAGTAAATAGCCTCCATCAGAAGTCTGGATAGCTGTATTTAAAATGTCGGCGGCTGAACCTCCATATCGTTTATCCCAGAGTTTATTGCCTAAAACATCTGTTTTTACAATCCAGAAATCATTGTTTCCCTGGCTGGCTTCCGATTTATCTCCACTCTGGCCGGAGGCAGAATACCCACCCAACAAGTAGCCGCCATCTGAGGTTTTTATGACTACAGAGAAATTATCCGTTCCACTTCCTCCAAATCGTTTATTCCATGGATTGGCAGATGCAATAGGCCCTTCTATATGGATTGTATAGTCCTGTGTTTCTCCGTTTGTAAAGGCCTCACAAGATTGAGCGCCCGAAATGAGTGTATTGCGCCGGGAACGTACCCTCAGCCTTTTAGGGCCTGTCGAAACACCAGCTGGAATCGTAATGTTTCCAGTATACAAACCTGTACCTGCCGTTAAGGTATGATAAACAAACTCACCGACATCACCAAAGTCATAGTCATTGTTATAATCAATCCATACCCCAAAGCCTTGCCCTCTTGGTCCCGACTGTATACTGATGGGATAACTTTTCCCTTTGCTTACAGTAGTAGTGCTGGAAAGTATAGCAGGCGAATTACTATAATTCCTTTCTTTTCCATTACACCCGGAGTTGTTATTGATCAGGGTATGGAAACTAAAATCATCAATATAATCGGAGGTGCAGGCAACGGTATATATTGGTACACAGTATCCAGTCGTAATTGTATAATCTTCAGTTTCCCCAAAGCTCAGCGGCGTACATGAATTTTCAGCACTCACAATTGAATTAGCACATCTCACCCGCATTCTTTTCAAACCGGTGGTAACCTGGGAAGGAATAGTAACCGTACCTGTGAATATGCCCTGTCCAACGGTTGGAGATTTGTACACAAATTCCCCTGCATCATTAAAATCCTCATCATTGTTATAATCAATCCATACACCAAAGCTCTGAGGTCCATCTCCTGCCTGCATACTTATAGGATAACTTTGCCCGGGTAATACTTGTGTGGAATAGGAAAAAGGGCCATACGAGGGAGAATTTGAATAATTGCTTTCATTATTGCTGATGCCTGAATTAGTACGAACAAGGGTATGGAAGCTAAAATTATTTATATAATCCATATCATTTAAAGAATGAGCTACCGAATAAATAGGCACACAATATCCATCCACCGTATAATCTGTAGCGCTGGTAGCAGTGCCATCCGGAGTTGTAACTCTTATTTTCCCAGTGGTAGCACCAATGGGTACGATGGCACTTATGGTAGTGGCATTAATAATTGTGAATCGGTAGGCATTTAACAGATTAAAGCTCACAGAGGTGGCTCCCAGAAAATGATTGCCGGTAATGGTTACTATCGTGCCTGTACCTCCGGCACTGGGAACAAACCCGGAAATAACCGGAGCAGGATTTCCATAGGTAAACCAGATTTTTCCTGCCTTGTCGGCCATAATATTCTTGATGGTGATACCAGTGCTGGCGTTTGTATACGTTTTGGAGTTTGGCGTAGAAGTATTTGTAAAATTCCGGTTGATGCTGGTACCAGGATATAAATCGCCGCCATCACCCCTATTATCCAGATCCTCATTATCCAGTTGTTTTAATCCGTCTGCCTCTTCCAGGTCCACACCTTTCATATTTTCATCCGCATTAACAGTATTACTGCCCGGATATAGACTGGTTTTGTTGGTATTGATATGCCAGATAGCCAGACCACTCCCTTTCAAGGCTTCATCCAGGCCGGTACGCTGCCTGTTCTCTAACAAAAAATATTCGTTAGGCAGGGCAGTGTTTATGCGGAAAACCTGCTTACTGCTGCTGGCAGCTTCCAAAGAATAACTTCCGGCTATTATACCTAAGGGCGTAGGGGTAACCCAGCCAAGTTTAGTACGGCACCAGGCACAGAAATTACCTGGCGTCAGCTCATTGCCCAACCAGCCTGCGCCTGCCATCAACGACCATTCACCAGTGCCTTGCGAGCCGCCATTGCTATCATATAAATCTGGCAGGCCCAGATTATGGCCGAATTCATGACAAAATACGCCTATCCCTACCATGCCATTGGTGCTGAGCCTTCTTTCCGGATTGATCATATACCCATCAATCAGCACCCCATCGTAGGTTACTTCATTGCTGCGGGCAGATAAATCCCAGCGATGAGACCATATAAATTGTTGCTGGTTGCCTTCTTCTGCCCCAGGCCCGGCATGAGCTACTATAATCCCATCTACTACCCCATCTCCATCGTTGTCGTATTGCGAAAAATCTACGCCAGCTGCCTGGGCTGCATCCACTGCCTCCCGTACCAATTTGGATGCCCGCCCATCTCCATTCTGGGCGCTGTAATAATTAAAATTCTCAGAAGCGGTGTACCACCCAAATACATCGGTACTGATCGTAAGCTGGCCAAAAGAACTACTTGCATAAAAGTCCTTAAAGCTACCTGTTCCATTAAAATTCGACTGATTCATCATGTTATTGAAATTGGCTTTTGTATAGGTATTTGAAAGGTCGGGATATTTAATGAGCAGCAATAAGGCCTTTACATTTCCACTTTTCGGATACCCAATCTTCTGAGGCCCAGAAGCTGCCGGAGAAGATTTTAGAAGAGAATGATTGATATTATCCGGTGCATTGGGTTTCAAAGCCTTGGGAAGTTTTTGCAGGAATTCTATTTCTGCTGTCGTCCTATCTGCCCTGTTTCTGGCTTTCATACCGGAAGCAACCAGCCTCCCATTAGCTTTTCTGGCATATTCATATACGCCATTTTTATTCACAACCGAATAACCGTCAAGAGTTTCAGTCCAGGCATTCAGCTGGTTTCCTTTTCCGATGATAGTAACGGATGTGCCATCTGCCTGTGTAATGATGATAGGGTAAGGGGAGGCCGGACAATTAGAGATTTGTTGAGCCACAGCGGCATAACAAAGCAGTACAAAAACAAGGGTAAATGTTTTTGTACGCAAAAGGTACAAAGTCTGCATTTTTGAGATATTTATGTTGAATGGGTGATTTGTATATGCTGGCTGTTGCCAGATGGGAACATTTGTTAAAAGGTTAGGTTAAGATTTTTTACTTGGATTGTTTTAAACCTATCTTTTTCAATGGGACATAGAATAAAAAGGAAGATTTAAACAATCTGTGGAAGATAAGTTTGATGGGCAAGCACATAACTATATGCTTGTTTGTGTAACTGCCAATAGTTATGTAAAAATCGCAGGATTATTTTTTAGTTGCTTTACAAGTGCCATTGTAAGTAAGTGCACCAGTGGTTTTATAGGTAAAATTCAGCAGATTGCCGGTTAAAGTGCCGGAGCCTGATACCTGCAGGATAGCGCCATTGGTGCCATTAAAGGTTTGGGAGGGAATCGTTAGCTTGGTGCCTTCTACAATTGCCTGTACAGGCTTATTGAGCATATCGGCAAAATTAGAGATCTGCAACTGTCCGGAAACATTGGCTATCGTAATCTCATAATTATAGGTATAGCCGCTCGATGCGCTCAGGTCTTCTACCTGATAATTGCCAATAAACAAAGTCCGGGTGTCAGGGGCTTTATCTTCATCCTTCTGGCAGGAAGTAAAGGCAAATAAAAAGCTGATTACAAATAGAATGCTTGTACTAAAATGAATAAAGGAGTGAGGAAGGGTTTGGAAAAGTTTCATGGAGTTATGTTGTTTTTGTATGCCACAAAACTATAGCAACGGGAAGGGCAGGTGTTAACACAAATGGAACAAACACTACTACATTTGGAACATGTGGCTTGAAACCGTAAAAAAGGCAGAAAAAAGTATCGGCTCACATATTTCTTCGCCACATGTTCATTAGGCAATACTCCAAAAAGGTCTTTAAAGCACTTGGCAAAATAAGACATATTGCTGAAACCCACGGAAGTGGAGTAAACCACAACAATTTAGAACCACAAATTAACGCAGCAGAAGATGAGTTAGAAGGAAATGTCACCCCTAATGGTAAGTTTTTGACCTTTGGTAGAGGTGGTTATATATTGGGTAAGTGTTGAATTCATTAAAAAGTTTAGAAAGTAATATGGATTATGGAGTTTGCAATTAAACTCAAAATAGGACAACTTTCAAAGGCTTTTGAGATTAGATTAGAAGTTAAAATAACTACCCCTTTGGGTTAACTCTTAAATCTGGAGCTTTCATCAAATTTGTTTTTCTTGTCAGTATTGAAAGAACCAATTCTCACCCATTGATAGTGTTAAAAAAGAGTGAGAGGGAACACAAACTAAAATGCCCTACATTTAGCAGAACCGTTTTCTTTCTTTTTTCTGACAAATGTATCATTCTGACAAGTGTAATGTTAAGCCAAATAACTAGGTTAGGAAATTAAATCAGCTTTCTTAGAGACTAAAGCCAAAAAGCTTGTTTAAATCCAGGAACAGTAGTATATATAAGACTCCACATTTGATAAGCCTATATAAATCTTACATTCTTACAGGCGCAGCAACTCCTTTCTATGAGGCAGTAGATTTTCTTTGACTTGAAATTCTCCTATTTTGAGGCCATTATTCACTCAATTTATTTCACATATCCTAACTAGCTATGAATACACCAGTACGCATTACAGATGCTATTAAGAAAATACTTGTAGTTTTAATCCTGGGTCTAACTTTTGGAGCAGTCCATACCTATGCACAAAGCAAAGATTGGGCTGTTGGTCTTCGTTTGGGAGAACCTGCCGGCTTAAATGTGAAAAAATACTTTGGTGCAGGTAATGCTTTAGATGTCACCCTGGGAAGTTCAGGTGCTTTTTATGGGGGTACTAGCCGTGCCTACCGCTACAAAGGTTATAATGGTTACAGGCAGGCAGGAATCGCCTTAGTGGCTAATTACGAATGGCAAAAACCATTGAAAGGGGCAAAGGGAATACAATGGTATATAGGCTTGGGTGGGGCAATCAGTTCACGCCGTTTTTACTATAGCGATCGTGAGTATTATTCTAAAAATGGTAAAGTATATTACTATGGAGATTATTACTATGAAAACCAGCTAGCCATCGGGGCTACAGGCATTCTGGGTTTAGAATGGTTTATTCCTAACTCACCTATTTCCCTCAATGCAGATTTAGGCCTTTATATGGAATTGTTTCCGGCTACTGCCTGGTTTAATGCTCCTGTTGGCATTGGAGGCCGATACAATTTCTAACCCACTTATTTGTTTGTTTTACTCCTATACACCCTAGCTATGAAACACATAGCCAGGGTGTAGTTTATATAATGGCATTCTTTTGTTTCACTCACTTATTTGGGGGAACTCCATTTTTTATTTTTACCCTCTATTTAGATACTTATTCTACAGAAGGGAATGGCCTATTAGACCTCCCTCAAAAAGTGGAGGCTTGGAACAGAGCAATTTAGTATCCACATATCTGTAGCTTTCATGGTCTCACTTGGACCTGAGATAAAATCTCATTTTAGGTCTGCCCAACCCACTACTTTTCTGTCAGCTAAATCTAATATAGCCGTTAGGTATACCCATCCTTCGCCTGTTCTGATATAAGTGGACCCAAATGCAGGCTTTGTCGCAGGTCCGCATCAGACACCCATTTCTGACCGGTTGTTTGTGCAGAAAAATCTTTGTTAAGATCATTTTGGGCCACACTATACTCATGCTTAGAATCTGTCGTCTGCACCCGATATTTTCTCCGGATTATACTTTTAATGTTTGCTTTTTTCATGGATCTGCGACAGAGCCTGCCTCTGGATCCACTGAGCTACCCGTGGACGTAAGACGCGAATACCCTGTTCTGTTAATTCACTGGTAATTCTAGGGCTGCCATGGATCTCAGAGCAAGCCCTGATTGGGATCCGTGTTTTTTGCTGCTATTATATATTTTATAAATATCGGCTATTAATTCTTGTTCTTTGGCTGTTGTGGAACTGACAGGGTGTTTGAGGAAGTAATAGTATCCTCTTACACTTACTTTCATCACCTTACACATCTTTTCGATAGGAAATATCTCCCTGTGGTTTTTTATAAACCTGAATATGTCCCCTCGCTCCTGGAAAAGATGCCCACCGCCTTTTTTGGACCAGCAGACGATGTGGGCATCGGGTCCTGATATCGCGCTCCCATTGGGCCTCCTTCAACTCCTTCTGTAAGCGTTTGATTTCTAACTGTTCTGCTGTAAGAATAGGCTTCTCAACGGGAACTACATTGCTATCCTGCTCACTCTGCTGCCACTTACTTAAGCTGCCAGGATCTATCCCTAATTCTTGGGCAGCTATCTTCACTGATCCTTTAGCATAAGATAACTCTACGGCCATCTGTTTAAATGCTTGATCAAATACGTGTCTTTTCATAGTTCCAAATTTAATACATTATTAAATCTGCCTATCTTTTATCCTCCAGTCAAAGGTAGCAAGTTCAATTATCATATGCCCATTTATCTAAAGTTTTTGAGATAAATTCACTTCCATTATCAATTTGAATTTGTAGAAACACCATTTTTTATATACTCCACTACTCCTACCACATCTTCCCCTTTCAATGACTGGCCCACATAAATGGCCAGGCATTGACGACTAAAATTATAGAGCCGATGCACACTTATAGCAGGTCTATAGTTAAGGCTCTGAATTTACGCCCGTCAAATAGCTGATCAGTTACAAAATCCATGCTCTAACATTGATTGATACTAGAGACTTGTGGCCGTTCCGGCCGATGAACACAAGCTCTATTACGCTTGGGTCTTTTACTACGCAGATTCAATCCTTCTTCACGATATAGGCGGTATAACCCGTTTATGATTGTTTCTAAATCCTTCTCTTCTAAGCAGGATAAAGATGCGCCAGAAGCCATAGTGGGTGGATACGTACCTGCGCTATCTCATGCATTCTTTTTCTGACGAGGATGAATCTCTGGCCTAAGATTTATAATACCAATACCACACTGACCGGTGTAGCATTACCACTGCACATGCTCGTTTACAAGAAACTCTATACTCGTCCATCAAGCTATTGGCCAACCCTTTCAAATAAATCCGCCTTAAAGCTTTTTTGGATCAGCGACGTTGCGTCAGCATCGGATCCTCCCTACATCCTGCAGCATCTGTTTGTCTGAACTCAGGTCTGCGAAGTTCGGATACATCTAAGCTACCAAACTTTTTCTTCCAATTATAAAAGCTAGCTTCGCTGGTCCCCATTTTTCTGCATACCTCCCCAACAGCTATTCCAATATCTGCCTGGCTATAGTGTACCCCAAAAATGGGACAGATAGTTAAGATGGAAACTAATAACTTAACTATTTGAAAAATACAACTAATGGAAAACAAACGCAAGCGCTACTCAGCCGAGTTTAAGTTCAAAGTAGCTTTAGAGGCTGTTAAAGAAAGACAAACGATAAGTGAGCTGACAGCAAAGTTCGGAGTACATTCTACCCAAATAGGTCTTTGGAAAAAGCAACTTTTGCAAGAGGGGATGGAAGTCTTTAAAGAAGAAACCAAAGGGAAAAAAGAAAATCAGCAATCATTGTTAGACCGACTATACCAGCAGATTGGCCAGTTACAGGTAGAACTTGACTGGCTTAAAAAAAAATCAGGTGTGGGATAATTCTCAGAAACGATTGCTAATAGATCCGACCCATTCCGGTCTCAGTATCGCAAGGCAGTGTGAACTGCTGGGCTTACATCGTTCGGGATATTATTACCGACCTTGCGAAGAAAGTGAGGAAAACCTATTGCTAATGCGTCTGTTAGACGAACAGTACATGGACACTCCCTATTATGGCATTCGGCGAATGCAGTGGTTTCTAGGACAGAAAGGTTATCAGGTAAATCATAAGAGAGTTTCCAGATTGCTTAGGACAATGGGGTTAGAAGCAGTTTATCCTAAGCCAAACTTGAGTAAAGCAAATCCGACACATAAAATTTATCCCTACCTGTTGAGAGGAGTAAAAATAAAGCAAGTCAATCAGGTATGGAGTACAGATATCACTTATATCCCAATGGCCAAAGGATTCATGTATTTAGTAGCCGTCATGGATTGGTACTCTAGGTTTGTATTAGCCTGGCAGTTAAGCAACTCATTAGAAGTAGATTTTTGTCTGGATGCATTAGAAAGCTCTTTTCAATACGGAAAGCCACAGATTTTCAACTCAGATCAGGGATCGCAGTTTACAGCTACGGCTTTTACTGATAAGTTATCAACTAGAGACATTCGTATTTCTATGGATGGCAGAGGTAGAGCTTTAGATAATGTTTTTATTGAACGATTGTGGCGCAATGTTAAATATGAATACGTATATTTATGTGCTCCCATTAATGGAAAGGAACTTTGGTCGGGTATCGATCAATACTTTACCCGCTATAACTATCAGCGGCCACATCAGTCGTTAGATTACCTTACTCCTGCTCAGGTATATTTTCAGACCAACACAGGAAAAGTGCAAATATAGTGAGAAACTTATCCATCTTATTTCTCACCGATTGCTGTCCGAACATCAGGGTACACCTCAGGAAAAAGCGGGGCATTATTGAAGAGTTGTTAGCTTTTTTAGCAGGCAGAGAAAGAAAAAAAGCAGGCAGACAAGCCCTGCCAAGCGTGTTGGCCATTGATAGCCAAAGTGTTAAGATTATACAATTTACCAGTCAGGATAAAGGCATAGATGGCAATAAAAAAGTGAATGGCAGAAAAAGACATCTGGCTGTGGACTGTTTAGGTATCCCCTGGGCGGTGCATATTACAGCTGCTAATATATCAGACACCACAGCAGGATATGAGTTAGCAGCTAAGTTGAAGGGCAAGTCCGCCCGCCTGCATACCCTGAAAGCAGATAATGGCTACACAGAGACTTTTGTGGAAGAAGTGAAAAAACAATATGGATGGAGTGTAGAAATTGTACAAAAGCCTGAAAGCGTGAAAGGCTTTGTCCCGGCAGGGGGCCGTTGGGTAGTGGAACGTAGCTACGGATGGCTCAATTTTAAGCGTAGGTTGAGCCGTGATTTTGAAAAAAACACAGAAAGTTCGGAAGCCATGCTACAATTAGCCTTTATTGATACTCTGCTCAAAAGAAAAACCGAATAATATTTCAAAACATTCTCTTATATATGGAATATAATACCAGTTGTATTATGTTTATTGTTGATTCCTTCACTTGCTTGTTTTCTTTTCAAGCCTTATTACCCTGTTTTCAATAGGTGTAATAGAGGCCAGGTAGGCATATATAGCTTCTAAATCTGCCTCTTGTATACCTGCATACATGGTCCAGGGCATAGGGGTGTTCAGTTCACCTGGTTGTAGTTTGGGAGAAATATAACTGCTGTCCGCATAGGCTTTAAAGCGTTTTATAAAGGCTTGCTTGCTCCAACTACCAATCCCTGTTTCTTTATGCATTGTAATGTTTGCAGAACGCACAATGCCATGGGGACTAACAAATTCCATCCCACCTCCAAATTCGCTACCTTTGATCACACTTCCTTTGTCTGTTTTACTATGACAATCTACACAACCTGAGGCTGTAATCAGATATTTACCGTAACCTAGCTGATCCTGCATTGAAGGAAGCTTAGTAAAATTAGCTTTTTGGGGCATCGTATTAATCAGATAGTTCACCGGAAAATCTGCCTGGGACCTGGGAATATCTTTTTTCACCGGGGGCAGTTCACGAATGTAGGCAATAATGCTGTAGATATCTTCCTGATCTAACTGGCCAAACCGGTGATAGGCCATTAATGGAAATAAAGCCCTTCCTTCTTTCGTAACCCCGGTCGTAATGGCCCTGAAAATTTCCCCGTCGCTCCATTCGCCCAGGGCATAAGGAGTAATATTAGGTGCATAGAATACACCTGGAAATCCCATTTGCTGGTCAAATTTTTCTCCACCCCCGCCAAAATGAGCAGCTATTGGACCAGCAAAAAGATTCCAGTCTCTCTTGCTGTGGCAATCCATACATACGGCTACATGGTTTGCCAGGTATTTGCCCCGCTCTAGCCGTACAGGGGTACGTTCAATAGTAATATCCGGTGCGGGTCCTGTATCTGGTAAAGCGGTTTTTACATAAATGCCTGCTGCTACCACTATTAGTATCAAGGCAGCTACTGCAATAGCGGTTATTTTAAATATTTTCACTGGTATGAGATAGTTAATGTAAATGATTTTCTTAGCCAATAAACCTCAGCAATGGAATCAAAAGCGTCATTGCAATAATGTCTATCTGGTTTAGACTTCCTGATTAGGCAGGTTGGTTAGGGCAACTCCAGCTCTATTTGTGTACCCTCCCAATTGCCACTATGGGCAGGCACCATTTGGGGCGTTCGCTGAACAACTGGCGTAAAAAGAATACTGGCAGTACCTACCGCTTCAGATGGTTTTAAGCCAAAAGCAGGATAATAGCCGGCATAGGTACCCACTTCGCGCATTTTCAATGCTCTGCCATCGGTAAGTTTTGCCTGGATGGAATATGTTCCTACCGGTATATTTACAATGTTCAATTCAGAATAGCCAATCTTTTTAAAAATCCTGAAAGACTTATTTTCTCCATACAAGCCTGGCTCTTCTGGGGTAAGCAGCAACTCAATTTCACCATCCGGAGGCAAATAGTTAGGTCTGTTATTATCCCAGTCTACCTGGTAATCGAGGTTGATAGCGCCTCCATAATAAGTAGTGGAATGGCCTGGATGCTGAGTAGCATTATCTTTATTGCCAATACCATAGGATTGAAGAATAAAATTTTCTACACTCCCGGTTTCGGAAGCAAACCCGGATGTGTTATCATCTGCCGGACACAACCCTACCACCGCTCTTCCCTGTCCGTAATCAATGGTATAGCCAGTGGCATAATACTGTACGGCTCCGATAGGAAGATCTATTTCATAATAGCCTTTTTCATTTGTTTCTGCGGAAGCCCCACTATATGAACCACCTATTACCGTGACCCGAACACCTATATAGGCTCCCTTTAAAGGTTTGCCACTTAGATCTGCCACATACCCACGAAGCACTCCTTTTTTTATAGGTAAGGCAGGGAAATTTGGGCTGCGAGGCTCGGCATTACCCATTACATTGACATAAAATTCGTTTCCGCTCAGATGAAATGTAGCTTCTCCATTTACTACTGGAAGTGGAGGCTGGCTGCCCCAGGCAGGATCTTCCGGATTATCAGGATTGGCTGTTGTAGACTCTGTTTTGCAGCTATAGAATAGTAAAGCTGCCATAAGTAATACTCTGGTAATCATAGTATAAAAAAATATATGGATATTTTTTACGATAGAAATCAGCTTGCACAGGGAGGCAGCTCAAGAAGATCAGGATATTTGTTTCTTTCTGACTTGTGTTCTGTACACTATACCTGCGTGAATCTGTTATAAAGCATACTCAGGTTTAGGAGGAAAATTGGGTTTCATGGCCTTCCACTCCAGTGTAATACCAAACTCAGGAATGTTTCCGTCTGCATATTCTATTCCTGAGCGGTCAAATCCTTTTCCGGTTATTTTTCCTGCTTTAATCATAAAGTCCTTGTCAAACTGAAAATTAAAAAGTTGAAAATTTGCACCTGGATTTTCTAAAGCCATGTCATCGTACGCTTTGTCGGAGGTGCCGCTTCCCGAATTACATGCCCAATCATTGTACAGGGAGTTTTGGGAAGGTTTTATGGAGGTAAAACTTAAGCCTTTTAGTTCAAACCCATTTTCTTTTTCCGTACTGATAAGTAAAAAGCCTTCCTGCATAGGATTTTTTACATCAAAAAGGCCTATTTCTCCCTGCCTGGATACCCAGTTTGCATAATAAGTATAGGTGCAATCTCCTGATTTGCTTACATACTTTGCCGAGCCTCCCATTTTGAAAAAGGCTTTACTATCGTTAGCCGGGCCGGTAAACGGTGAGTGATCAATTTTCTCTGGAGAATGGCCTGCTCCTTTTCTATACCCAGCTACATCTCTTCTCAAATGAATCTGTATAGTGACTTCTTCCATATACGATCCGGCAGAGGGCCGTTTGTAGGTGAGTTCTCCTCTCCATTCAGTAAGGATTCTGGGGCGGCTTTCATTGTCTTTTACTTTTACAATGACATCCCCAGCAGAACCTTTACCCGAGGATTTGATCTTACATTTCACCATGACAGGGGTCCATTCCAGAACTTCAGTTGCTTCCCCGTCAATGGTTACAGACCGCTTGCTTGCTCCGGGGTCTTCCCCAAAAAGGCCGTAAATAAACAACCAGTCGAAATATTCATATACTTGCATATAGGAGATGGATGGCCTGAGCACAATATCTTTATTAGGGCCCGATTGATATTTCAGAAAAGCCACCTGATATGGCCTCGACTGATAAGGTATTGACTTTACAAGGTCTCTCTTGATCATATCATTATAAACAGATGGAAAATCAAATGATCTTTGTTTGGGCTTTTCTTCAGGAATTACAGTGGAATACCCTTGTATATTTACACCCAGGAGCCTGTCGAATACAAAGGAAATTGCTTTGTGTGCATCATCATCGCCTACATTATCAGACCATCCGGCTACGGTGGCTGTACCTTGAGACTTGCTATGAAAAGACCACCAGAAATCCTTCACCCTGAAACTCTGACACAAATCCAGATAGATCAGGCTGTTTTTTGGAAAGTCCATGTATTTATCTACGAACCTGGAGGTAATCGCAAAATGGGTTTCTGCGATTGTTTTACCATTTTCATGCCTGTCGTAGGCATCCATGTAGACCAGCTCCCGTTTGTTGATTTCCTTCCTGTATTTTTTCTCTGAGTCTACCGTCACTTTTTCGGTAGTCCATGATCCGTAAATGGTATCTTTCGGATTGTCTTTAAATCTTCCCATTCCTCCATGCGAACAATAATAAAATACGCCGGCATCCTTGATGGTTTTCAGGTTTTCAATAGTGGCATCCAGGATCTTTGTAGTATAGCCTGTTTTTTCTTTTTCATAGTCGAAGAGAAACTTATAAAAAGTACTTCCCACAGATGAACTTTTAAAGTAGTTGCCGACGCCTTTAAAAATGTACACATTGCTGCTTGATGGAATAGCCGGATACTCATAGGCGGTAGTCTTTTGATTGCTGGAGGTTCTTAGATTGCTATAATCAGGCTCAGGAATATCATTTTCCGTGTTTCTGTTATTGACCATCATATAAATGGCTCCATCGGTAAACCTGGCAATAATATTATCTGCCGTTTCATCATACTCTACCTTGTCAAACTCAGGGTATTTTTTCAGATGATCGACAATAGCGCTATGCGTACCTGCTCTGTCGCTCCAGGAAAGTTCATTCAAATACAGATTTACCGACTCAAATATTTCAACCCTTCGTTCTGCAGATATTTCAGCGCCGGTAGTAAGGGTATCCGGCTCTTGCTGAGGTGGCGGATTACTTTTCAATATATCATCATCCTTTTTGCAATGCATCAAAAAGCACAGCGAAAGCAGTAAACTAAACAGGAATATATATTTCTTTATTACAATTATTTGGCTCATAAAACGGGAATGGATCGTGGAGAAATCAAAGCCAACTGCAGGCAGTTCACCTAATAAAAGGCACACTGCTTCTTTCACAAGCAGATTTAGCCTGATTGATTTAAAAAATTAAGAATATAAAGGATTTATATTGGCTGGCTGATATGCTATTGCCTGAAAAAGGAAACTATATAGTACAGTATTTCTTGATCAATTCCTGATCTCTCCCTTTTTTGACAGCTTTTTTAGCCAGTATGCTCATGAGCGGCTCCAGCAAGGAAAGTATTCCTGGCATATGAGAATCTCCCCAGCTAATAAATAAGCTTAAATCATACAGACTTTTAGGTATGCCTTTCTTATTGGTTTTCTTATCCCTTGCCAGGCCATAGAGTACCTGTAGCGATTTTTCAAATCCTGAAGAGCCAGGTTCTAACTTAACATCAAAAATAACAGGGGTAGCATCTGAAGGATTGAAGAATTTATGGATTTCAAAGGCTTTAACGGCGAAGCTTTCACCTTCTTTAAGAGTCATTTTCTGGTTTCCCAGCTGCAAACCAAGATTCCCTTTTAATACATAGAAAGTTTCTGAATACGTTTTGTGATAGTGCAAGGGATTGCCTCCTTTGGGAGCAAGTTCCACTTGTACCAGGGTATATTCATTGTTAGTTTCCCTGGCGGTGTTAATAAAACTGACCCTGTCACCTATAACAGGGTTTTGAATTGTTCTAGAATGTGAATCGTATTTATTTCCTACCATTTTCTTATTGATTACAGGAATCAAACTTCTTTTTGGCGTAATTACCCTGCAAGTATAGGTTGAAAATCCTTGTACTTTATGTCTGGAAAAGCTTTCAAAGGCAGATAACCGGATTAATCGTTGAACAGCATAGATAGATGTTGAATAACCAGAACTGAATGCACATTCAGTTCTGGTTAAAAAAGTGCAGTCTGGCTACTGAAAAGGTTTTATGTCTGCTATACATTGTTAAAAAGGAATACACCTTTTAAATTTGGAGACCACTTGCTATCTTCTCCACAGTATTGTATTGCCAACATATGTTTTCTTCTCTCCGCCATTTCCAATGGAAGCAAGCCCTGCCAGATAGTATTTTCTGGGTAACAGCAACCTTGATCCTGACCCTGTTTTATGGGCCGGGTTTGCCAGACTATTGGTTCGGATTTACACTTGTATTGCTTGTGATGCCAATAAATATATTTTATTACTATGTTGTGGTTAAATACCTTCTTCCGCGGTTTCTCTACAAAAGAAAATATACATGGCTCACGTTAAGTATCCTGTGTACAGGCCTGATTGCCGCCTTGCTCTTTCGCCTCAACGAAATCTTGTTGCTATATCCCTTAATCAGCAAAGCGTACACAAAAGCAGGATGGAGCTTATCTTATAATATTCATGACCCTTTTATTAGGCAATTAACAGATCCTATTCATATAGTGAATGCCATTGAACAAAGTAATATTATTGTCTGGATAGGGTTGGGTATTACTTTTTTCCGGATGTGGTTTGAGAGAAGGCAAGCCGCTATGGAAGCAGAATTAAACCTGCTAAAAGCCCAGGTGCATCCCCATTTTTTGTTTAATACACTCAATAACCTCTATTCCCTTACCCTGCAAAATTCGCCACAGGCTCCTTCCGTAGTACTCCAGCTCTCAGAAATGTTGCGGTATATGCTCTATGAATGTAATTCAGCTTCCATACCACTTACCAAAGAGGTCCGGATTGTAGAGAGTTATATTGAGCTCGAAAAGATTCGCTATAAAGAGAGACTGGATCTGAACTTCAATTGTAAAGGCGACTTGTCTAGTTCGCAAATTGCCCCGCTGCTGCTGTTACCACTCGTGGAAAATGCCTTTAAACATGGCGCAAGCAGGGAACTCACACAAGCCTGGATTAACATTGACCTATATTTGAAAACTGACAAGCTAAAATTCAAGGTTTCTAATAGTATTCCTGACAAAGATTTGCCGGGAAACGAAGAATTAAACGAGAGAGCCAGTGAGAAAACAGATGGAATCGGTTTATCAAATATTAAAAAAAGACTGGAAATTCTTTATCCATCCGCTCACCGGCTCAGGGTATTTCGGGAAGAGGATATGTTTTTGGCAATTTTAGAAGTGGACCTGAATAAGAGAGTAGAAATGTAAAAATGGGCAGTTGGGTATTATATGAAAGGTTATTCATGTATCAAAGTCCAGATAATAATAACAGAAACCTGTTGTTTCAACAATAAGCAACCTTTTGAAGTAACATAATCAATCCCTTTTTCTGAGTTAATATTGCTTGAGCATGTTCAACAGAACTTCGAACACTCATCTATAGGCATTACCCCCCATTAGTTAGCTGCTTTCAGTATGTAAAAAATTAAGGGCTGATCCTATTTTGCATTGTACGTTGTTAATCGGGTACTTGCAAATAGGTTTGTTTATATTTTCCTGCATCACAAATAAGGTTTATCCCCTGAGCTTGTTTTTTATTGTATATATTTTATACACCTTCGTTTATAAAATATATACAAAAGGATTATTTGTAAATTACCCAATCAGAGAAGAGTAGATGAATAAAGCAAATGTAAAATTAAAAGTTCTGCTGGTAGATGATGAACCTTATGCACTTGATATCCTTGAAAGATATCTGCAGCATTTTGATGAAATGGAAATAACAGCTAAATGTTCTAATGCGCTGCAAGCCTTTCAGATTTTACAGAAATCAACCATTGACCTGTTATTTCTGGATATAAAGATGCCGGGATTACAAGGCACAGAGCTGATACGAAGCCTTAAAAATCCTCCCAAGGTCATTTTTACCACCGCTTTTCAAGACTATGCTGTAGAAGGTTTTGAATTAAACGCTGTTGATTATCTGCTGAAACCTGTTTCTTTTCCCCGTTTTCTTAAAGCAATAGACAAAGTGTTTGCCCTGCTCAGTATTAAAAAAGCCAATAAGAGTAGTTATCAAATAAATCAGAATCATATTCACGCTCAGGATGCTTTTGTTTATCTGAAAGTGGAAAGAAAAACGGTAAAAATCAATGTAGCGGATATTGTATGGATAGAAAGCCAGGGAGATTATATTAAAGTAAAACTGAAAGAGAAAGTAATGGTTTCAAAACATAAAATTAGTTTGTTGGAAGAACTTTTACCGGAAGATCAATTTATACGCATACATAGATCCTATATAGTTTCTATTGCAAAAATTGAAAGTTTTCATTCAAATTTTGTAGAAGTACAGGGAATACAATTGCCGATTGGAAGGAGCTACAAGGAAGAATGCATTAATAGGTTTAAAACCAATTCCTGACACAATATGCTATTGTGAGAGTGGCACTTATTCCTACTCAGCAGAAACTAAAGCTCCCAGCTTTGAGCGGCTAGTTGTTAAGATAATAATTATGTAAACGCACAAGTTATAAAATTAAAGTTGATAAAGAATTTAAACGGATAACAATTGCGCTAGGCCGCTGCAGGAAAACGGGTCACCCTAATACCTCAAAGAGATAGTTAAATTAACTTCCCCTTTCACTTAACTACTAAAGAGTTCATTCTTTGGGATTAACCTACTCACTTTTCTTCCATATGCTGGTCTGAAAAATAGTGGCCATACAGTTTTTTTATTTGCTCAGAATTTGCACGATGCGGCTATATACGATATCCGATATGGTCCAGGTGTCCCCACCGGTGGTGGTGACAAATTGTATGACCACCGTGTCGATTCCCTTGTGATAGCCTGCGATGCTCTGATATCCGGGTAGCAAACTAGTATGCTCATACTCATAAATAGAGGAGTAAATAGCCTGTTCTTGCTCATTCAACAAGGAGCCCTGGTTCAATGCCCTCAGGAATATTCCTACATCCTGTGCTGTTGCCACCATAGAGCTACCCGGAGAGACAAAGTCAAGCCTCTTCACATCCAGCTCATAATGGGTGTCATATCCGCTGGCAACTGCGCTGGTGTCCACTTCACTGAGCAAGCCAAACGTGAACTTGCCACCTTTGACTAGACGATAAGTTAAGGATTAATTCTTTTGCGATTGAATAAATGTTAAAGCCAGAGGGATAGTTAATTTATTTCCCCATTTTTCTTAACCTATACAATATCTGAAGTTATGGGAGAAGGTCAGATGGCATATGCTTTATCAGTAAATACTCCGTGCATTATAACCCAAGTGTGTACTTACTTCACTTAATTTAGAATATTTTGAAGCCCTATTCGTCTGCTAGCTTACTGCATGAGGAATACGTTTGTTCCTATACCAAGCTAAATTTTAACCTTTACTTTTCTATGCCACTAAATCACTATCTTACCGTAGGTTATTCAGGCCTGCGAGTCAGTCCCTTCTGCCTGGGTACTATGACGTTTGGAGAAGACCTGGGTTGGGGAACCAGCGTTGAAGATGCCAATGCAATTATGGATCATTACCTGGATGCGGGCGGAAACTTTCTGGATACAGCCAATGTATACACCTTTGGTCACTCCGAAAAAATTATCGGGGATCATATTGGCCGGCACTCGCACCGTCGGGACCGGGTGGTAATTGCCACTAAGTTTTTCGGAACCCTCTATTCAGGTGACCCTAATGCTGGGGGAGCCAACCGTAAATCGTTGATGAGCGCTTGCGACAACTCCCTTCGCCGCCTACAAACTGACTATATTGATCTGTATTGGTTACACTGTTGGGATAAATTTACGCCAATTGAGGAAACTTTGCGGTGATTGGACGACCTGGTAACCGCTGGAAAAATACGCTATATTGGCTTTTCAGATACACCCGCCTGGAAAGTGGCCGAAGCCCAGACGATTGCCCGCTTACGGGGATGGGCTCCCTTGATTGCTTTACAGATTGAATACAATTTATTGGAACGCACCGTAGAAGGCGAACTAATGCCGATGGCCAAAGAGATGGGACTAGGCGTAACCCCTTGGTCTCCGCTGAAATCAGGTGTATTGAGTGGTAAATACCGGCGAGACAATGCCGGACAGCTTAAAGCCGACCGGGGCGCCTGGGTAGACAATAATCTGAATGAACAGAGCTATAAAGTTATCGATGTATTGATAAATATTGCCGGACAGTTGGGTACTACGCCTGCCCGTGTAGCTCTGGCTTGGGTACAAACACAACCCGGTGTCACTTCTACCATTCTGGGAGCCCGTACACTTGACCAACTAAAGGATAACTTGGCTGCCTTGGATGTTCAACTGCAACCCCAACACCTGGCAGCCCTTCAAGAGGTCAGCAAACCTAAGTTAAATTTTCCGTTTGATTTTCTAGCTCGTGCCGGAGCCTTCTCGAGCAGCGGCACCACCATCAATGGTGAAATTAACCCAATCAATCCGCTGACTCCCACTAACGACCAGCAACGGTATTAAGCCTGGAGTTGCAAAAAACTTCTTCTACTTCCTCTTTAGTAGCGTAGAGTGTAATGCCTACGTTACTAAAGAGGAAGTAGAAGAAGTTTTTACTTCTTTGGCTAAATAATCAATTGTTAATCGAGTAATTAGATAAATTAATAGAGCAAGCTGATGGCGAAGCGTTTGAATCACTTTTGTTTTCTGAACAATTAGTGATACCTTTTCTCTAATCTTTTGGATACATGTGTATAGGACTTGCCCTTCAAAAGTGGAAGCTGTAAAGAGAGCAGATTATATATCTAAATATTTCTGAGTTAACCCAAAGGGTGGTGGCTGTTGCACAAATATTTTCTATCTTTGACACCCCGCCGCAATTTCTGTTAAATCAAAAATTTGAGCCTTTTTGATCGTCTTCCTAGGCTTTTATCACTCAAAAGATTGGTCAGGTCAGCTTATCAATTGATTTGAGTTGTGCAACACCTAGGGGAGTTAAATTAACTTTCCCTTTCGAGTAACTCTAAAAGAAGTAGCTAATCTTAATGCGAATAATTTTTTCTTTCCAGCTTCCGTCTGAAAAATAGGGGGGCTGACAATTGTATTTTTTATTAAACCGAGGAAAACTTATAACACCTTTTAGTAACTCGGTTTTATATTTTTAGTTGTAATCATTTCGGATAAAATTGTCCTTTTTAGATTTTATCCGTATATTTGCTTATCTGGACCCCGGAAGCTATGGAATCTTCATTTATTCTAGATGTGACCCTTTTATTACCTCATATCAAGCATAAGATCTTATTCGAAAAGTTCGATAACTTAAAAGTGGGAGAGTCTTTTATACTTAAAAATGACCATCATATAAAGTCATTTTATCATTTGTTGAAAAGCCACCGCGGTGACCGGTTTGAGTGGAAATCTTTGCAAGATGGGCCAGTCGTGTAGCAAGTAATTATTCAAAAAACTATGTAAACTAAAGTAATCACCTATGGAAAAAGCATCAGTTACCAGATATAGTATACTAGAAGATTTTCGGTATCCCACAGAAGGCATTAGTAGTCAGGCGCTGCTTAATTCTGGGGGAGGAAAAGCCATACTCTATGTATTTGCCCAGGGAGCAGAGTTGAAAACCCATAAAGCCAATTCAGATGTTCTGGTAGTTATCCAGGAGGGAACAGCCACAATTACCCTAGAAGAAGAAACCTTTGAAGCCCTTCATGGTACATGTGTTGTTTTTAAAGAAGGACAATTGCACTCACTCAAGGCAAATGAGCCATTCAAAATGCTACTTATCAAATAAAGGCTCATGACAAAAGGTAAACATTTGCCCGCTTTCATTGCTGATCACAAACGAACCCTGTTGGTGTTGGTTGGCTTTTTTGCCGCCATAACCGATGGATTTGCGCAGCAAGCAACAAAACAAGGAAGCTTTTCAGTCTCAGAGCCAGGCATTGTGATTATGATATTGCTCTTTTTGCTTCCATTGCTTGTTGGGATTATCATCCTTGTTTATAAACTGAAAAACCTGTTTAGAAGAATTGAAAAGAGTGAAGTAAAGCAGGAAGCCAGAAATTTTGCCACCTATCTGAATGAACTGGATGAAGAGCAGTTGGCTTTACTTCAAAAGCGAAAGATAAATCTAGAATACAGGACCAAAGCGAATGAGCTTTCAGGAACACTATCTCCCAAAGACGCCAGAGGACTAGTGGTTGCAAGCATAGAACATGTCAGTCCGCAATTTATAGCTCCTAAACGTAAAGCCCTTCCCAGGCCGGCTATTGATCCCAGACTTTCAAAATTGATTCTGTGGTTTATTGGAACGGCTACTTTCTGGCTTGTTTTCGGAACCACTATCGGTGAATATTTAGGAATTAAGTTTGTGGCTCCCGATGTAGATCAGGTGAGCTGGTTAAGTTTTGGCAGGCTCCGCCCGATTCATACCAACTCTGTGTTCTGGGGTTGGTCCTCTCTGGCCATGCTAGGTCTTGCGTATTACGTGGTGCCTATGGTGAGCAATACTTCTATCAATAGCATTAAACACGGCTGGCTCAGTTTAATGCTCATCAATGCATCCGTTGTGCTGGGCACCGTTTTCCTGGCAGCAGGCATAAACAATGGGGGCGGTGAATTCAGAGAGTACATCTGGCCGGTTATGCTGTTATTTGCCATAGGCATAGTTCTGACCCTCAGGAATTTTTTCCTGACTGTGGCAAACCGTAAAACCAAAGAGATATATGTATCTAACTGGTATATCATAGCGGCCACCATGTTTGTGATTGTTATTAGTATTATAGCCTATGTACCCTACTGGCAAAATGGCCTGGGTGAATCCATTATTCAGGGATACTATATGCACCAGGGGGTAGGCATGTGGTTTATGCTCTTTACCCTCGGACTCATCTATTATTTCTTGCCGCAGCAACTTAACCGCCCGATTTATTCGTATAGTTTAGGCATACTGGCTTTCTGGGCACAGATCCTGTTTTATACTGTTATCGGCACGCATCATTTTATTTTCAGCTCTATCCCATGGTCGCTGCAAACAACAGCCATTGTGGGAAGTGTGGGTATGGTCATTCCGGTGGTGGCTGGCACGGCTAACTTCCTGCTCACTTTCAGAGGCGCATGGAATAAACTACGGGATAGTTATACGCTGCCCTTCTTTCTGGTGGGCATTATCTTTTACTTTACCGGCTCATTACAAGGAACTGTAGAAGCTTTCCGCTATACCAATCTGCTGTGGCATTTTACAGATTTTACCGTTGCCCATTCACACATAACCATGTATGGCATTATCTCCTTTTTTATGTGGGCAGGTATTTATGCTATGGTTCCCAGGCTAACTGGCAAAGAACCTCCTCAGCTTTTAGTGGGTGCTCATTTCTGGATTGCTCTTATCGGGCTTATGTTCTATAATATTCCACTTATGATCGGGGGAACCTTAAAAGGGTTAAGCTGGATGGAAGGAAAACCCTTTATAGACAGTGTGGTATTGATGGCCCTTACTGGCTATGGCGGGCAATAGGGGGAAGTATGATGTGGTTTGCCCACCTGATATTTGCTTTCAATCTCTACAAGATGATCGCTAAAAAAACCTCGCCTGATATCAAAGAGCTTGCTTTGAAATATATGGAAGGGCAGCCTTCTGACAAACAAGCCCAGCCTTTACCCTCAACGATGTAAATATGGATTTCTTCAATAATCATAAATACTTATTTGGTGCCGCACTTTTGCTTTTCCTGGGGCTAACTGTGGCGGTTGCTATACTACCTGCCATCAGCAATCAGAACAATAATGCGCCACTGCCACAAGCAGTAGCCTTAAGTGAAGAAGCAGCAAAAGGGAAGATGATCTATATTGCTGAAGGATGTGTAGCCTGTCATACCCAGCAGGTAAGAAATGTAGATATGGACAAAATGTGGGGATCAAGACCCAGCGTTTCTGCGGATTATGCGGCTATCAAACGGACAGATTTCTGGCGCAATACCGCTACCCTGATGGGAACAGAACGCACCGGCCCGGATCTGATCAATATTGGTAACCGGCAGCCTAGTTCCGACTGGCATCTGCTGCATTTATACAATCCCAGAGCCGTAGTTTCTCAATCTATTATGCCTGCTTATCCCTGGTTGTTTGTTGAAAAACAGAACCCTGGAAAAGAGGATATAGTGATTACTGTTCCGGATGAATTGGGGAAAAAGAGTAGTGGAAGCCTGGTGGCATCCCAGGAAGCTCTGCAACTGGTAGCCTATCTGCAATCGTTAAAGCAAACGCCCTTGCCCGATGGCACACCTGAGCCGGCATTCCTTTATAAAGCTGAAAAACAGGACGTAAAAGAAATGGTGGGTAATCCCAGAGAAGCGGCCCTTCCGGACGGACAAGCTTTATACAGTGCTAATTGCCAGGCGTGCCACCAGCCAAACGGAGAAGGATTAAAAGGCGCTTTTCCGCCTTTAAAGGAGAGCAAAGTGGTACTGGACGAAAACCCGGAAGTTTTTGTAAAAATCATTATGCAGGGATATGATGCCAACCCGGCTTTTGGTGTAATGCCTGCTGTAGGTATCAATAATCAATTACAACCGGAAGCTGTTGCCGCCATCATGAATCATGAGCGAACCAGTTGGGGAAATGCGGCTAGGAAAGTAACAGCAGCAGAGGTAAAAAAAATCATGGAGCTGATTGGTAAAGAAACTCCTCAATAGATGAATTTTGTTTTTGGCAAAGGCTTACAGTTATCAAGTAAATAAACTTTTTATGAAAAAATATACCCTACTCATTATCCTGCTGCTCATCAGTAAATGGAGTATAGCTTGTCCGGTATGTGAAGCGCAACAGCCTAAAATACTTAAAGGAATAACCCATGGCGCAGGCCCTGAAAATAACTGGGATTGGGTAATTGTGGGAATAACCGCAGTATTGGTTTTGATAACCTTATTTTATACCGTTAAATGGCTCGTTAAACCAGGTGAATCCTCAGAAACACATATAAAACGATTATTTATTGATCAGTAAATGAAAGGCATATGGAACCAAAAAGTAAAGTAACACTATTTATAGATGATGAAACCCAGCCTTTTGCCCAGTTTGAAACGCCTGTAAAATTCGAACTGGATACCAGGAAACTTTCCGATGGGCTTCATCAGTTAAAAATAGTGAGCCAGGAATGGTCAGGAAAGGAAGGAGTTAAAGTAATTCCTTTTAAAGTCCGCAATGGACCTGCCATTGAAGTAGAAGGGTTGCAGGAGAATGATGTGGTGGATGGTATAGTACCCCTGATGGTCAATGCCTATAGCAAAGGGGATCAAAAAAAATTCATTATTGACGGAAGCGAAACGCCCCGTCATATTCCCAGCTGGTTGTGGGTATTAATTGTCGCTTTTGTTGGCTGGGCCATTTATTATCACATTATGTCAGGAAGCATTCCCAATTAAATGAACACAAAACACGATATACAAGCACTGGAGGACATTAAGCTGATGGTGGATGATTTCTATGGCAAAGTGGCCAAAGATGAGTTACTGGCACCCATTTTTAACTACCGGCTTTCTACCTACTGGGTACTGCATTTGGAAAAAATGTACACATTCTGGAATGCGGCACTATTCGGGGTGAAAGAATATGTATGCAATCCGTTTGCCAAACATGCCACCATGCCCGTAACAGCAGTGCATTTTGAGAGGCGGTTGAGTCTGTTTAATCAGACTGTAGATTCACATTTTGAAGGTCCCATGGCCCAGGATGCCAAAAGAAGAGGCTTGATTATGGCTACTACCTTTCAACGCCGGATGAATGATCAACGAGGAAAGGATAGAATTACAATTGTGTAAATCAAGAAACGTTAATATATGCTCCTACATGGAGTTGCTTTTTTTCTGCACCAATGTATGGATTAATTAGGATCATCTTATGGCTCCAAAACCACTTAGACGGGATGAAAACATTGCAATCCTCTCCCGGGACCATCATTTTGGCTTGTTATTTTGCTGGAAAATCAGGCAGGGTATCAAGAAAAATGTAGCGGCTGAAAGGATTAAAAACTATATAAGTTATTATTGGCATACCCATCTACAAACACATTTTGAGGAAGAAGAAATATATATGTTCCTGAAAGTGAATGACGATGCATGTAGAAAAGCTTTGCAACAGCATGAGCAAATCAGAGAACTGATGAAACAAATACTAACAGATGCAGATTCTACAGCAGACTATAGCCTTCCTACTGGGCTGGCAGACCTAGTGGAAGCCCACATTCGGTTTGAAGAAAGGGAATTGTTTCCCCACCTGGAAGAGGTACTAACTGAAGGGGAACTCAAACGTATTGGTGCAGCGTTGGAACAGTCTCATGCCGTTCCAAATCCGGATAACTATCCCGATGAGTTCTGGACTAGTAAGTAGAGCCATAAACATGAAAGTAGATTATAATAGAGTATTGTATGATTTCGAAAGCATGTAAATACGGAATAAGGGCTGCTATTTTTGTAGCTTCCCAGGCAAAAGAAGGAACCAAGCTGAATGTAAAACAAATAGCCAGGGAAATAGAAGCTCCTGAAGCGTTTACCGCCAAAATTCTGCAAATCTTAAATAAGCACCGGATCATTACTTCGCTGAAAGGTCCTTATGGTGGTTTTTATATCCAACAATCCCAGCTAGAAGAGCCAATTATAAATATTGTAAATGCCATTGATGGCCTATCGATATTCCGGGAATGTGGATTGGGCTTGAAAAATTGCTCAGCCAAACATCCTTGCCCAATGCACGAACAATACGCAGAAATACGTAATACTATGTTAAATACTTTTCAGCAAACGTCTATTGGCCAATTAGCGCAGGGTGTAAAGGGAGGTTATTCATATGTGAATAATTTAAAGTTTGGGTAGTTTGTATCAACGACCATTTCTATATAAATGGTCGTTGGTATTATAAATAGTTAATACTAATGAGTACATATACAGATTTAAATTAGAAATTTATTTCATGTAAAGCTTTGGAAATCAATCTGTAATTTTCAAATTTTCTCATCTTCAAATCTTTTGAATTGCTTAATATTGCTTAATAAGGAATAATGAGCACAAAAAGCTACTTATTAATTTCTGTATATATATTGCCGCCTTCACCATTAATGGAGTTCACACTTTAAAATGAAGAGTTGACAGAGAGCAGGTTTTTTAATCCTGTTTTTTAAGTTAACAAAAAGGGGCAATTTAACCATCCCTATTAAGGTACCATTGCCTTTTTCCTTTTATTTGCACTACTCAAGTATACCTCCTTCATCGTCCTCTCCATTCTTCACTTCCCTATCACTCACTGAAAAAGGGCAGGTTTGACACCATTTACATTTACGATAGACGATACAGGAGATATCTTGTTCCAATCTATCTGATCTAGTTAGTTGTAGAAAACACAGGGAGTACGCTGTAGCCTTGCTTACGTAATAAATGAATTAATCCCTGGTCACCTCCTAGATGCCCGGCACCCATGGCTATAAAGGTGGGCTGAGTAGCGATCATTTTCACGATCACTGGTATCCAGTCTCGATTCCGCTCATTAACCGCTATGTCAAAAAATGATCTGGCATTGCCTTGCTCATTGAGCCGGTGGATAGTGGGTAAATCTTGCTCTAAGTAAGCTGTGGTCATCGAATCAATGCCTGTAGTAGGTTCACCTTTGGCCTTTGCTGAAACATTGTCGGCTTCCCTTATTTTGGTACCAGCAGAAGTTAGAGTATATACTTTTCTTTAAACTCCATAGGAGTTAAATCTTGTAAAGATTCATGTGGTCTTTCAAAGTTATAAATTCTGAGCCAATCTTGGCTCAATTCGCGCACTTGTTGTAGGCTTGTAAATAAATAAGCATCTAAAATTTCCCTTCTGAAACTACCATTAAATCGCTCAATAAATGCATTTTGAGTTGGCTTTCCAGGTTGAATGAACCCTAACGTGATGCCTTGCCTTTCGCACCATTCATCTAATCTTCCACTAATAAACTCAGGTCCGTTGTCTAAGCGGATTATCATCGGTTTGCCATATACAGTAATCAACCTTTCCAAGACCCGAATTACCCGCAGGGCAGCAAAAGAGAAATCCACCTCTAGACACAAACCTTCCCGATTAAAGTCGTCAATTACATTGAAGGTGCGAAATCTTCTGCCATCTGTCAAAGCATCGCTCATGGTGGACCGATGAGCTTCAGCTCAGGTCCACTTATCCATACTCCATACCAAATTATTTCTCTCCGGTACAGTCAAGGGTTGCTTAATGCGTTCAGGCAAACGTTTTTTGCCTTTTCTTCGCAAGTTTAATCTTAACTTACAATAGATTCGGTATGAGCGTTTATGATTCACAACCAATTCTTTGTGTTGTTTTCTGAACCGATGAAAAAGCTTCCAGAATCCCCATCTGTGATGCTTTTCGGATAAGGTTGTTAATTTAGTTTCTATATCTTTTTCATCCAAAGGCTCACTTTTGTGATGATAATAGGCCTTTCTTGATAATGCGACTATCCTGCACGCATGGCCAATACTTAAAGGATGTGTGATCAATTCCCTGACTACTTCTTTTTTAGCGGCAGGGCTTTTTACTTTTTTTGCAATACTTCCCTTAAAGCGGCATTTTCCAGACTAACTTCTGCATATAATTGCTGGACCCCAAATGCACGGCTTTGGTCGGCAGGTCCAATCGTCTGTTTTCATTCTCTAAGTCTTTCAGCCGCTTGAGTTCAGAGGTGTTCATGCCGCCATATTTCTGTTTCCAGTTATAAAACGTAGCCTCGCTGCAAACCCGATGTCGAGCCATCGTCAGGTTTGTCCATGTTCACGTACAATTTGTCCGACACTCAGACCTGATTCCTGTTGTTTGAGAATAGCCATAATCTGGCTTTCACTATATCGCTTCTTCTTCATTGTTTTACCAGTGTTTAGGGTTGTAAATTTATCTTTTACACTCTAATTTCTTCTGGTACCCTTTTAGGGGAAGTTTACAAATAGTGTTCACCAAGTAAATATACTTGTAAAGGGCTGCTCACTCCTTTTAGCGAAATAAAAGTTGTTTGATAATGATGAGGCGGAGTGGATAATAGTTTAAAAGCATCGGCTGATATAATAAAATTATTATTCAATTCTTTAGTGGCATTTTGCAAACGGGCAGCAATATTTACCGCATGACCCATTACCACCATGCGATTCTCCTTTCCAAGTCTAATATTCCCTCCTACAGCTATGCCTGCATTTATACCAATGCCAATTTCTATAATCTGGTTAAAATATATCTTAAAATAGTTCTCATTCAAATCTTCCAGGCCTGAAAGGATTGAAAAGCCTGCTTTTACTGCCCAGTCAACAGCCGTTTCCGGGTCCTGATCGAATCCAAATACTGCATACAGGCCATCTCCAGACGTTTCAATGATTTTTCCATGATTCTGTTCAACCTTTTCCAGAAAAGTAGTAAAAAGCTTTCTGATAATATGGATGACATCAAAAGGAAAACGTGTTTCTACAAAAGCTGTAAAATTGCGAATGTCAAGAAAAAAAAGAGCCAGCTCCTTTTCTTCTCCTATTTGTTGAGTGGATTCTCCGGCATTTGATCCTACATATAAACTAATATCGCTCTTATCCCGGATGATACGGGATACTTTTACATCTTTTCCCTTTACCCTGGTTTGGCAGGCGAGCCGTACATTAGGCGGAAATCGCATCTGATCACTTAACATTTTTTCTTTTTCATTGGGAGGTGATAATGCGTGTGCTTCTTCTAACACTAACACCCTACAAGTGGAACATCTAGCATTTCCTCCACATTCATGAAAGATAGGAATACGGGCTAGAAGTGCTGCTTCCAGTAGGGTCTCTTTTTCGCTGACCGGTATGATGCCTTCACCTGTAACCTCTACCACATAGTGTTCTTTTTCAATCATCATTGATTTTATTTACCCTATAAATATTCTATCAAAATCATTCATCTAAATAAAGTTATTTTATACCAGAGAAAGTCAAACTAGTGTTTTAGCAATTTAATTTTAGTTATTAATTTTGAGGATAAACTTTTTATTCTCATGGCACGGATCGCTACTAAAGTAAGTTTGTCAGAATCAGAAAAAACCGAACTGAGCTCAATTATAAAAAAAGGAACGCACAAGAGTCGCAAAATAACTCGTGCAAGAGCCTTGTTACTAATGAATTCAGGTAAATCAAGGATTGAAGTTCAATCAGAAGTAGGCATTGACAGTAATCATTATTACCGCATTAAAAAGCGATATTTTGCCGGAGGCCTTTCTAATGCCTTGGAAGAACGCCCCAGAAGTGGTCAACCTCCCATCATTACAGAACGCTTGGAAGCACAGATTACCAGTATGGCTTGCAGTGAGTCGCCTGCCGGCTCTGCCCATTGGACTTTATCCTTATTGAATGAAAAACTTGTTGAACTTAACTATGTTGAAACTATATCCAATGAATCCATCCGGCAAGTTTTAAAAAAAGCAGGCTTAAGCCTTGGTTAAAGCAAATGTGGTGCATTGGTATCATCAATGGCGAATATGTTGCCACTATGGAAGATGTTTTAGATTTGTACGCTCAACCTCAAGAGGAAGGGATTGTCCGTTTATGCTTTGATGAACGTCCTTGTCAACTTATTGACCATGTGTTGACACCCATTCCGGCTAAAGCTAATTGCACACAAAAACAACATCAGGAATACCTAAGAAATGGCGTTTGTAATGTGCTACTGGCTTACAATATGGATACCGGGCAACGGCATATAAAGGTTACCACCACAAAAACTAAAGCTGATTATAGCCACTTTATGCAGTGGGTGGTCAAAGAACATTATCCAACTGAAACTAAAATCAAACTTGTTCAGGATAATTATCAAACCCATTCCTATGGGGCATTTTATGAAAATTTACCCTTCGAAGAGGCCCGGCAACTCAAAAATAAGCTGGAATTCCATTTTACACCTAAACACGGCTCGTGGTTAAACATGGCAGAAATGGAATTTTCATCCCTTGCACGCCAGTGCTTAGACAGACGAATCGCAAATCAGGAAATACTTGAATCCGAGACTCTTATTTGGCAAAAGAATCGAAATCTAAAAGCGGTAAAAGTCAACTGGTCGTTTACAACTGAGAAAGCTCGTGTAAAACTAAAAAACAGATACATAGAAATTAGCAAAATTAATACATGAAATTAAATTGCTAGAACACTAGTTACTCCTGCTACTATCCTTGGTTGATTGTAGCTACTGGCTGTATTGAGGATAATATTTTTAAAGCCTAACAAGCGGCCAATACCACCCAGTATGTATCCCATTAACACCTGAAGTTGCAAAGGAGGCCCTTGGATAAATACCTGGTACTCATTGACCCATGTCATAAGTTGCAGAAAATGTGGAGACCCATCTTTTTTGGTTTTATCATCATTGCTCAGTCCATAAAATTGCTCCAAAAATGTTTCTGTATTTAAAGCTGGTTCAAAAATAACTTTCATCTCAGCTACCTCACTTAAGGAATGATTCCACCAGCGGTGAGGAACGCCTTTTGGAATAACTAATTTTTCGCCTGCAATTAGTGTATGGACTTTTCCGGATAAGCTTACCATGAAATACCTTTGTTGATCCAGAGAGTTTCCTTTTGGTTTGGGTGATAATGAGTAACGGGTAAATTTCCACCTGGAGCTACCTCAAATTGAAAAGAAAGCCATTTACCTTTGGTGTCCATAGATGTCTCAAGCCATGTGATTTTTTCTCCGGTTCTTTTGTTAGATATACTTGTATTTTTAGTAGCCATAGTTTTTAGGTTAAGTTGCTGGGAGGGCAATCGCTTATTTAACTATGTCCAGAAGGATGCCTGTTAGTGCATCAGGTGTGGACAGAAAAGGGCTATGGCCACTTGTAACCGAATACACTTTAGAGATGCCAGCCGCAGACGCCATTTGTTTTTGCAGGTCTATGCCAATTGCTTTATCTTCAGTCGTGTAGATATAATATTTGGCTACCTTTCCAAAGGCTGCATCAGTGAGTGAAACTGGAGTGCCAAATGGAATAGCAGGCTCTACCCGAAAGTTATCAATTAGAAGTTTTTTGTTTGTCTCTGATCCATCCTGGCAGAAAATTGCTACACGGTTTTCTGACTTGATATCTAAAGTCAGCCCGTCAGCAGAAGGCACTAAAGATGGACCTAATTGAGATTGTGCATCTGCACTTGCTAGTTCAAGTAAATTTTGACCACTAACGGGTATGAAGGCTGCCAAGTAGACTAATTTATTAATCCTTGAAGGAATTTTCTCAGCAGTAGCAGAAATTACCATCCCTGCCAGACTATGGCCAACCAATACAACTTTCCCATTTGTAGAATGGATGGCTTCTATTACCTTATCTCTGTAGCTATCCATGGATACATTGGCCGGAGAGGTATTATCATTGCCATGAGCCGGCAATTCCACAACTAGCACTTTGTGCCCTTTTTTCTCTAATCCTTCTTTTACATATTGCCATACATAAGGACCTTGCCAGGCACCATGCACCAATACAAAAGTTGTTGAGGGGGAGGGCTCATCTTTTGAGCAAGCACCAGCAATAAGGAGAACAGCTGCTGTTAGCAGCATACCTATCATTGTGTTTTTCATGATTTGTTTTGTATGAATGTTATAGGACACTATTTTTCAGATAAGGTTAAGAAACGCTCTTCCTCTCACAATCTGAATTTTTAAGCTTTATATGCTGATTAAAATTTGAGTTGGGCAGTTACCGCTGTAAATAATATATCCTTTCCTGGGCCTGCCTTTTTTAGAAAATCACCTGCATTAAACCAGGTAAACTCTCCTCTGAAATACAAGAAATTGTTGGGTGTATACTCAAGATCTGTTGAAAACTGTGTTCCAATAAACTTATCCCCGATATTTTGTCCGGAATAAATCATAGATACATTCGGGCCATATATACCGTCATTATTACTGTGTCTCCAGAAAATGTCGTAATCCATGTTCAGAGAAACTTTCTTTGTTAATTCGAGAGACAATGAAGGGTGTATATCAAACAAATTGGACGGACCTATCAATGCGGCAAGGCCAAAATAGCCACCTCTTGGAAATAAGGGATTGAATGTTTGTAATTTATTATCCTCAAAAGCAGCATCGCCACTTATTAATTCAGTTTTCAGCCCTATCTCCGGTCTCAAGATTGTTTGAGCAAATGTATAGCCTGTGTTTAAAGAAAGAGTCCATGCCCCAATTTGCTTATCGCCAAACCCTCCGAATTGGTATACCCCCTCTATATCGTACCTGAAGTTATTGTTGCTTTTCCAGATCCTACTGCCAATAGAATGACGCAACTCCCGGGCTTTACCATCGTCAAAAGTTGCCTGCCGCTTCCAGAGGCCGAAATAATACAAATCCATATTCTGAAAAACCGGTATTCTACTGCTTGTAGCGTATACACCCCAGAATTTAGTATTCTTATTAAATCCATCGGCAAATATCTTCCGTTTAGAAAGCACGTAATGAGCAAAAAAGATATCCGCCTTCCACTTCATTGCTTTATATATCAGCTTTGCTGCATCAAATGATTGGCGGTTATTGGGGCCTTCCCGAACAGAGACCAGTCGCTGTGAGCCATATGATAACTCCTGGCGGCCAAGCCTGGCAGTGAAGGATTTTGATGAACCTAATGGCATTGAAATATCTACAAATGCCTGGTGAAAATTGAGCTCATTCTCTTCAACTGGCGAGGGGGTTGTTTCCCTCCCATTAGCAAAGCTGCTTTGGAGTTGAACAAACGCCCTGAAATTTCTTCCGGCATGAAAATCTGCGTGCGCCAGATACCGGGTGAGAATATATCCATCTTTATCCTTTGGCGCTTCTCCCCAATCTTCGTTTTTAAAGCGAAAATATTGGTACCGAATATCTCCCCCAAATGAAAAATACGTACCTGCATTTTTTGAAAGGGATTGATATTTTGTTTTTTTATACCAATGGTTGCTGCTATCTGTTGCCAGATACGCATACTCTTCCTCATACCGGAGCGATTTAAAAGAAGGAATATCCTGTGAAAAGCAATTGAATGCCAGTATTACTGTGAGCAAAAGAAGAAATTGCTTTCTCATGACTAAGAATTTTAAAGATGCATTTTTGTGATGATTTGTTTTCAATTTTGAATCTTGAGTACAAAGCCACCCACGATTCTATCAGATCAGAATAGCTGCCTTGAAATGTTATTTGATTTTACTCCCGCTAATGTCTTTATAAGCGCTGGGGAGATTAAAATTGGAATGCAGCCAGTCAAACAGCACATAACCTTTGTCAAATTCACGCATCGTTACCGACTGCCTGGTTTGTTCAAGTGTCATACCTTTATTTACTGCCTCTTCAATGTTTTCTTTCAAGGAAGCGACATAATCCAGGGTATACTTGATGCCCGCTTTATTAGTAATCCGCCCGTGGCCTGGAACCACAATGGCATCTTCAGGTAAAAGGTCATACATCTTTTTCAGGTTATCGGCAGGCTCTAAGAAATACCCGTCAAATAGCCAGGGGATGGTGGGACTTTCAGCTATAAAAGGATTACCTGCCCAGAAAACCTTGGCAGAAGGTAGCCATACAAAAAGGTCGGCTGGCGACTGCGCTGTGCCTGCATTGAGAAATTCAACTATTTTTCCATTACCTAAATCAATTTTGAGGGTATTGTTTTTTGCAATGGTGATATCTGCAGGTCGGTATTTTGTCGCTTCAATGCCTCGGTCTTTCCCAAACAGCCTCACCATAAACTGCTTGATGCCTTCATAATTTTTGGACAGGTTCTCTTTTGCAAATTCATTCTGAATGATGATGGTAGAAGAAGGTAGTAAATAATTGGTAAAACAATGATCGCCATGGTCACTGGTGTTTACTGCATATAAAATGGGCTTTTGTGTGACAGACCGTAAGAGTTTGATTTGCTGGTCAAATAACCGTTTAGTGAGCATAGTTTCAATCAGCAATACCCCTTTCTCCCCAATAACAAATCCACCAGTAGTTGCTTGCGGAATACCTTTAGATGTTTCCTGTGCGGCACTTTTGGGGATAATGGCATACACATCTTCTTTTATTTTGTGTAGTGTTAACTCCACCCGATTAGCATCCCAGATAGGCACTTGTGGGGCAAGGGGAACTGTGCGGCAGCCAGAACAGGAAATAATAAGATACAAACCAGACTTAACAGAGAAAATAAACATATATTTTTCATGGATAAAGAACTTAGAGTGAATAGATCTATTTCTGGTAGCCACCAAAATGTTTAACCGGTGACCAGGCTGGAATTACCTCCGGAATGGGCGGGTTGTGCTGGCTATAATTTCCCGATGCGTATACAATCTTTCCATTCACTACTGTCATCAGGGATTCTATCTTTTTTATCTCTTCGGTGCTTGCAGAAAAATAATCCTCTGACAATATGACTACATCCCCATACATGCCTTTTGTGATTTTCCCTTTTAGTTTTTCCTCTCCAGAGAACCAGGCATTTCCTGACGTGTATATTTGCAGGGCAGTAAAGCGGTCCAGTACTTGTTCTTTGGGCCAGAACTGCATGCCACCAATGGTCTGCCCGGTAATGAGCCAGTGCAAGGCCATCCATGGATTATAGGTAGAAATTCTGGGAGCATCTGTTCCCATCCCCACGGGTATGCCCAAGGCGAGCATACTGCGGATTGGGGGATCTGCGTAGAAGGTTGTCCATACATTTTCTTGTATAATTCTCCCTGGAAATACATTCTGAACTGCACGGCAATGCCTCCCCCTAACTCTTTTACTCGTTGGAGTTGCTTTTCGGTAATAGTTTCTGCATGATCGAAACACCACCGTAAGCCATTAAAAGGAGTATCAGCATTTACCTTTTCAAAAACGGTAAGCATTCTTTCAATGGATTCTCCGTAAGTGGCATGCAGCCGGAAAGGCCATCTGTTCTTAACAAGCAACCGGATAATAGGCTCCAGATCAGCTTCCATTTCACTAGAAAGGACAATGCGAGGTTCTAAGAAATTTTCAAAATCTGCGGCACTAGCTACCATGTGTTCACCTGCCCCTTCGGGTGAATACCCATTAGCAAGCAGCATATGGTCATTTTTGTTGAGATGCGTTGTTTCGGCCCACTTCTGGTAATCCTGTAATTCCCGGCCCTTCTGCTGGGCAAACAAATAATAAGAAGTTCGCATGGTAAGTTTTCCTTGCTTTGCAAGCTCAAGGGCTATTCCGTAATCTTCCGAGTAGTTTTGTCCTCCCCCGGCTGCATCAACAGCACTTGTGAGACCAAAGCGGTTCAATTCCCTATAAAACTGAAGCGTGCTGTTGCGTTGTTCCTCGCTTGAAAGCTTAGTAGTTAAAGCTAGGGTAGAGTAAATAGCTTTAGGCGTCTCTTTGGCATACATCAGCCCGGTTAGATTACCTGCTTCGTTTAGTTCAAGGAGGCTACCTTCGTAGTGGGTATTTTTGTTATAACCTAATACCTCAATGCCTTTTTTGTTCAGAAAAGCTTTACCATATAGATAGGTGATAAAAACAGGCTTATCCGGTACAGCGGCATTGATCTCCTCTATTGTGGGTTGCCGCTGTTCTTCAAACTGAAACTCATTCCATCCTCCTATTACTTTTATCCACACCCCTTCAGGAGTTCTTGCTGCCTGTTCTTTGAGCATTTCCATACCCCTTTTAAGGGTTTTTACGCCATCCCACCGTAGTTCACTATTGAAATTCAACCCTTCCCGAATTAGATGGATATGACTGTCATTTAAGCCCGGAACAACGGTTTTACCTCCGGCATCAATGAGAACTGTTTTTGGATTTTTGTACAGGGAAAGCACTTGCCTCGAATTGCCTACCTCCAGAATGATCCCATCTTTGATAGCCACAGCCTCTGTGAACTCCCCCGGCTTTACCATGGTAGCTATTTTTCCATTGTAGATAATCAGGTCTGCATTTTTCTGGGCAGAGGCTATCAGGGCCACCAGCAAAAGCGGCAGCAAAAGTAGCTTATACATACAAGTGATGTTTATTTGGCTAGAAAAAAGTCCAGTAATCCTTTTTGTACCTGCGCTGTTTGCTCTTGCACCAGCCAGTGTCCTGCACCCATGATTTTCGTCTCCTGTACATTGCTGGCTACTAACCGGGAATGATCAGCCAAAAAAGGAGCACTGAAGTATTCGCCTCCCATGGCCAGTAAAGGCATATTGATTTTTTGCTTCATAAAGGCATGATTATCTTCAACATCCTGCGGAAAAGATTTAAACCAGTGAAAACTGCCCGTGGTAGACCCTTTTGTAGCATAGGCACGGATAAACTCATCGGATTCTTCTTTGGTAAATGGATTTTTAACATACCCTACCGTCGGCCAGAAATCAGTGAGAAATTCTCTTTCCTGCCCGGCTACCAGGTCGCCTGCTACAGGTCTTGCAAAAAAGCCAAAGTGCCATACCGTAGTTGAAATTTGTTTCCATACCGGCTCAACTCCTGGAATCAGTGCATCCATTAAAGCGATCTTTTTTACTTCCTCTGGATACTGAACGGCATAGGCATAGGCAACCATTAAACCTATATCATGACCAGCCAGGTTAATGCTTTTATAGCCCAGTTTTTTCACCAGTTCATGGATATCTGTTGCCATTGTTTTTTTATCATAGCCTGACTGTGGTTTGTCTGATTCTCCTACCCCTCTCAGGTCAGGTGCAATGACAGTAAAGTGTTTGGAAAGCTCTGGCAGCAAGCGGTTCCACATATACCAGTTCTGGCCAAAGCCATGTACCAATACCAAAGGCTCACCCTGCCCTCCAATAACATAATGGATATTTAACCCATTTACATTTGCCATCTGGTGTTTGAAATTTGCCGGGGGTGAAGCAGGCATAAGGACAGGCGTAGAAGTATTCGCAACTGGAATAACAGGGGCTGTTTCCTGAGTGGTTTCTTGTGCACTTTTCTCCTTAGTATTACAAGCACCTACTAGAAGCAACAGTAAAAGGGGCAGAAGTCTTAAAATCCTAGGTGATTGACTGGTAGTTTGTGTTTTGATCGTAAGCATAGTTTTGTTCTTTAAGGGTATGAGATTGATTGTATAGGTTGTTTTTTGTTGTTCATCATCATTTCACTGTAGCTTTGGCAGCAGTTTCAATTACATCAGCTACTTCTTTAGATTTAGTTATAAAAAAGGTGTGGCTTCCCTTTAGCTCTGTCACTACGGACCCAGCTCTTTTGTACATATTGCGTAAGATGGCAGGATTGATACTTTTATCTTCCGTGGGTACAATGGCAAAGGAAGGTTTGGTTTGCCAGGCGGCTTGTGTAACTGGTGTAGTAAAAGCTTTTGCAGCAATCGGTCCCTGGGAAGCGAACATGAAGTCTGCCTTTTCTTTGCTTACATCGGCTGCGAAACCGGCATGAAATTTTGCCTGGTCATAAGAGATAAATCCATTTTCATCAGGAGGGAGAATGCCGTTTTCAGCCGATGCAGGAGCTGTTTTAACTAAATCCAGTGTGGATTCACCTATCTGAGGTGCAAAAGCAGCCACGTATACCAGACTTACCACCTTTGGAGAGATACCGGCTTGGGTAATGACAGTACCGCCCCATGAATGACCTACTAAAACTACCGGCCCATCCTGCTTTTGCAGCGCCCGGTTAGTAGCTTCAACATCATCCTCAAGTGAGGTTAAAGGGTTTTGTACCATAGTAACATGATATCCCCGGCTATGAAGTATTTTAAACACATTTTCCCAGCCAGACCCATCTGCAAAAGCACCATGAACGATCACAATATTTTTAGCGTCCTTACCAGTTTGGGCAACTGATGGGATGGATGAGATCAATGCACTCATCAGGATAATAATCGCAGGTATCAAGACCTGATAAATTCTTCTCAGTAATGGTTTCATTTTCGTATGTTTTATGGTGATTATTTGATTAGGTTTTTCTTACTGATCTTCCTGTATGATATGATCAACCTTTGGGATGATGGAAAGCGAATGGTTATTCATCAAATGAATTGTGCCTGTTCAAAGGTTTTACAACAACCTAGTGTATGACCTTACTTATCCAGTCTAGTATGTAGTCTGCATTTTCTTTCCATGTAGGTTGCCCTAGTACAAAATGATTGCGCCCCTTAAATTCTTTGTAATCAGTCACTGAATTACTGTGATTGTATTTGCTGTAGTTTGCATAGTTGAGAGAAGCCGGTATGGTGTGATCATCACTACCGGAAAGTAGTAATAGTGGAGCGTGTGGTTTGTTAAAATCTACTTTTGCTACATTAGTGATCGTGTCCCGCACGATTAATTTTGATTCGGGTATGGCCAGTTGATAATACGATGCTTTTTGCTGTTCTAAAGACATGCCATTGGTAAAAGCATACTGCCATTCCTTAAAAGACATCAGGTATGACTTCTTGGTTGAAGTGAAAAAACCCAACGGACCCCATCCTGCTTTTAAAAATGACCATTTAAAAGTGATCAATCCCTGGGGTGGAACCGAATGAATGGCTATTCCAGCTATCCCTAATCCACGCTGTAATAAGAGTTGCACTAGCAGTCCACCTATAGAATGACCAATCAGAATGGGTTTTACTTTCAGTTGTCCGATTATGCCCACATAGTAATCTATCAGTCCTTGTAACCGGTTGGAAGCTATTTCACTATCTGGATGCCGGTTACGTAATACTTCGGCTGGGGCATCCTTATGCGGCCAGGGTGGGGCTATGGAGCTATAGCCTTTGCTTTCAAAGTAGGGTATCCATTCATTCCAGCTCTCATTGCTCACAAATGCACCAGTAATAAATACAATGTTTTTTGTGTTGCTAATTTTCACGTTTATCTTGATTAGAATGTGTTGTAAATAAGTATCCGGGAAATGTTTACTTGATTATCAGCTATTTTTGCCTAGTTGAGTTACTCCTGATACTTGATTGTTTAGCAACCTTACCCAAACCACATACCATTATTGCAATAGACTGAAATTCAAATATTTGTGTAATTTTAAAAGAAGTACCACAACGATATTTCGTTGAATTGGGAGGAGGGCAGCGAAATAAAGTAGTGGATGAATACTATAACAGATGATTATAGGATGTATATTCAACTGCTGAAGAAAAATTCTATTACTTCAAAGTCCCATCTTTTAAGATAACTTGCTAGAAAACAGCAAATTATTCTATATTATTTTAACTCATTGCCGTTCCAGACAGATACTATAGTGAATTGGTGTATTTTATGTGAAATAAGAAGAAAAAGATAAGATGATGAATAAGCTACTAAAAACCTGTTTTTTAATTTTTACCTTCTTGCCTGTTTTTGCTCAAGCACAATCAGGTAAGTCATACCAGGAATTGGAATTGCTACTACAACAAAGTAAGGCAGATACCAATCGGGTTCGTTTGCTTCTGGAACTTGGCAGCTATTATCTTAACAAAACAGATACGCCTAGTGCAGAACTTGATAGCGCAGTAGCCAGAGTCCGGCAGGCAGAAAATTTAAGTATGGCATTACGCTTCTACCATGGCCAGGCTAACAGTTACCGGATCTTAGCAAAAATTTATCGAAAACAAGGGAAAACAGATAAGGGAAAGGAATATGTTAACAAAGCCATTCAACTTTTTGACACCTACCATTATCTGAATGACCTAGGAGAAGCATACTTTGATCTTGGAGGCTATTATGGTCTATCCGGCCCTGAAATGAATGAAAGAATAAAATGGAGTGAAATGGCCTTATCCACTTTTCAGCAAGCCGGCAACAAATTAAAAGTAGCAGATTGTTTAAAAGAAATAGGTGACCTCTACCAGATTCAGGGGAACACTTTTAAATCTTTAGCCTTACTGAAAGAGGCACTGCAAGTATATCAGTCCATCAATCATCCTAGATTACAGGGCATTTATGATTTACTAGGTGATGTTTCATCTTCAATTGGCGATTATAAAGAAGCCATCAAATATGGCATGTTAGCTCTTAAAACTGCTGAACAAGCCCAGGATACAACAATGCAATTAGCTACCATTTACAACAGAATTGGGAGAACCTATCATGGGATGAATGAACATGAACAAGCAAGGAATTATTTTGAAAAATCCCTTCAGATTGCAAAAAAATACAATGATATAAATAGCATACATATACTATCTTCCAATATTGTTCATACCTTACTAAAGCTTAACCAGCCTTTACAGGCACAGACTTTTCTGCAGGATATTTTAAAGAAGTATCCCGTAACAGATATTGAAAGAAGAATCTTTATTAATTTCGATTTTGTTTCTATTTATATACTTCTCAAGAACTACAAATTAGCCGGACAATATTGTAGTGCCTTATTATCATTAGTGGAAGGTTCAAAATCTGTTAATCATGAAACACAGATGTTTGCATATGGTTTTGCCATCAATTTTTTTCTGGTTAGTCAGCAGTATGAGCAGGCTTACAAATACTTACCATTACATAAAGCACTTGCTGAGAAATCAGGTGCGCTAACCAGTTTGTCAAGCAATCATTTATATTGGTTTAAACTTGACTCTGCCCAAGGCCGCTATCCATCCGCAATTGTCCACTACCAGCAGCACAAGGCCCTAAACGATTCTTTATTTAATGAATCTAAAAGTAAACAGATTGCCCAGCTGCAGATTCAGTACGAAACCGAGAGGAAAGACCAGGATATCAAACTCCAGAAGCAAAACATTCAACTGCTGACCAAACAGGGGCTGCTGCAACAAAACCAATTGCAACAAGCTAATTTTGTCAGAAATGTCACTTTTGGTGGAATTGCGCTGCTACTTATCATTACGGGCCTACTCTACAACCGCTACCGGCTCAAACAACGCAGCAGTCAAAAATTGGAAGCCCAGCAGAAGGAGATTAATGCAAAAAATGTTTCGCTGCAGCATCTGGTGACCGAGAAGGAATGGTTGTTGAAAGAGATCCATCACCGAGTAAAAAATAACTTGCAAATCGTAATGAGCTTACTCAATTCCCAATCTGCCTATATTGATAATGATGCAGCCATGTTAGCCATTCGGGATAGCCAGCACCGGGTACAGGCCATTTCCTTGATTCATCAAAAGCTCTATCAATCTGAAAATTTGTCAAGTATTGATATACCTACTTATATAAGTGAACTGGTAGAATACTTGCGGGATTTTTTTGATACATCTCAGCGAATCCGGTTTGACATCCAAATTGATCCGGTCAAGATGGATGTATCCTATGCAGTGCCGCTGGGATTGATTTTGAATGAAGCCATTACTAATGCCATCAAATATGCTTTCCCTGCTAAAAGAGAAGGGCAGATCACTATTTTACTCAAGCATACAATACAGGATCTGTATCAGCTAAGTATTACAGATAATGGGATTGGCTTACCTGCTCATTTTGATAAAAATCAAAATAATTCATTAGGTATGAGCCTAATGCGGGGGCTTAGTGAAGATATCGATGGTAGTTTTTCAATAGAAAGTCATACGGGCACAACTATTCTCCTATGCTTTGCTTACACCCCAGCAATAAGGCAATATATAGGATCAATCAATTCGGAAATACCTTTAGAAACTGTTGATTTATGAAAGAGACTGTGCTAATTGTAGAAGATCAGTTTGTAGAAGCTAACGATCTCCGGTTAATACTTCAAAAAGCAGGTTACCGGGTTACAGGTATTGCCCGTGCAGTATCCAAAGCACTTGAATGTATTCAAGAAGAGAAACCTGATATAGTTCTACTCGATATTTTCTTAAAAGGTCCGCTCACCGGTATAGACCTTGCTAAACAGCTTAATGAACTCAATATTCCTTTTGTCTATCTTTCTGCCAATTCCAACCAGGAGGTACTTTCTGCTGCTAAGGAGACGCAGCCGGATGGCTTCTTAGTCAAACCATTCCGGGAAAAAGATGTACTGGTTACCTTAGAAATTGCCCGTTATCGTCATGCACATACTAGGGATTCAAGTTCTGGCCGGGAATCTCAACTGCAAAAACAACTCCTTCCAATATTTAATGAAGCCATTAGCTGGGAACAAAAGTTACTGAAAGCAGGTAAGGGGATTCAACCATTTATTCCTTTTGAATATTTGTCGGCAGGGATTTATAATAAATTAGAGACTTCGTATAACGATGTTGGATTTTTAAGGATTGGGTTTGATGAATACCAGGTGATCGGCGTAAACGAACTTATGGTTATAACCAACCTAAAACGCCATGAGCTGGTAGCTTTGCAATCACAAACACATCAGGATACTACTGCCACAAGGTATGAGGCGACGGCTTTTAAACAATTGTGCGTACAACCTTGTATACAGCTGCTGATTGCAGATACCTTTGAGATGAATTCCTACCTGGTATTTCCCATACTGTTGCCAAATGGTCAATTGTTTCATTTTTCCTTTTATAGCCGCCGTCTGGATGCCTATCAGGCACAACACTTATCATTAGTAAGCCGATTGCAACCATTCCTCGCTACAGCTGTGGGTCGTGTATTGAGTAAGGAGAATAGGTTTGACCTTAAATTAAACAATAATTCTTCATTAGATAGCCAAAAAAAGGGTAGTATTCCTTTATTTGATGGCATCATTGGAAGCAGTCATCAGCTGTTAAATGTTTTTGATCATATAATGATGGTGGCACCTTCAGACACCTCTGTGCTCATATTAGGTGAAAGCGGCACTGGTAAAGAAAGAATTGCTAACTGCATCCATACCTACTCACCCCGTAAGCTCAAACCATTAATAAGGGTAAATTGTGCTACATTACCTGCAACACTCATCGAGTCAGAGCTGTTTGGTCATGAAAAAGGAGCTTTTACTGGTGCCACCGATAGACGGATTGGTAAATTTGAGCTGGCGACCGGAGGAACTATTTTTTTAGATGAGATTGGGGAAATGCCCCTGGATATGCAAGTCAAACTGCTGCGAGTTTTACAGGAGAAGGAGATTGATCGGATTGGAGGACGCTCCTCTATTAAGATTGATGTACGCATTGTTGCTGCTACCAACCGCAATTTGGAAAAAGAAGTAGCTCAAGGTCGTTTTCGCCTTGATTTATACTATCGGCTCAATGTGTTTCCCATCACACTCCCTCCGTTAAGAGAACGTAAAGAAGATATTATGGACCTGACCACACATTTTATTCAACACTATAACCGGAAAACTGGAAAGAAAATCACCGGCTTATCCAGTAAGGTTTTAGATACTTTAATGGCGTATAACTGGCCAGGAAATATCAGGGAATTGGAACATTTTATTGAAAGGAGCATACTTCTCACAAAAGGGACTATTATAGAGGATATTGGATTTTTAAATATTAATCCCACTGAGCTAAACATGCCTGATAAAGGGCATATAAAGACTATTGATGAAAATGAAAGAGAACATATCATTGAAGTTTTGAAAAAATGCAATGGAAGAATTTGGGGTGAAGGTGGTGCAGCTCAATTGCTGAATGTACCGCCAACTACTTTGAACTCTAAAATGAAGAAGCTTGGAATTAAAAAAGTGTATCAAGGTAATAGTTGAATTTTATCTACAAATCAAAATTGTAGAAAATAAATTTGTAGATTTTTATGTAGAATACGGTATTCTATGGTAAAAATAGGTAGTAACAAAAACTCATGAAAATTAGCTAACGTAACTTTGATTTTTTAACCAGTTTTTGTAACTGCTGCCAATATGGCTGATTTAGCAGGGAGGGCATACTCATCAATAAAGGGTAGAGTTACTTCAAAGGCAGGTGGCTGTTGCACAACGTACAGAAGGATAAAATAAAGGGCAAGTTCTTGCCCAAGAGGGAGGACTTGAGCTTTGGCTCTTGGATGGTTAAAGCAAGTAATTAGCTTTTGCAGATTATAGGCACAAGCGGCCATAAGCATCATTTTGTGAGCGGCTTGTTTGCCTTTTGCATTGCTTCTTTTCATGCCATAATAGTTAAGTAAACTGCCAAAAACAGGTTCTACCGTGGCCATTCTGCGTCTTTTCATTCTCTTGCCTTCTTTGCTTTCTATGCGCTGCTGCATACGCTGATGATAGTGACGATAGACACTGAAAGTGAGGCTTTGTCGCCTTTTATTGCCACAACATTGCTTTTTAAAAGCACACACTCCACATTCTTTTACTCTGGCATGGTAGTAATGAGTGGCAAAGCCATTTTCCATTCTAATACCATGATAGTAGAGCAGTTTTTCATTGCGGCATACATAGGCATTCTTTATAGCATCATACCTAAATCCTTCTCTTCATTGACCCGATTCCGTGGTCAATTGGGATGATAACTACCAGGTAAAGAAATGAAGCCTTTAATATGGCGTGCCTCTAAAGAAGCATGGAGCCGATGCTCAGGCACGTAGCAGGTCCATTCTGGCCTGAGCCAAAGCCTCCATCGGCTAGTAAATATTGGATCGGTAGCCCGTAGTGATTTAGTGTATATGATAGCTTGTCTACAATAGGTAGTAGATGTTTAGAATCACGTTCATCGGCCAAATTTGCCTCTATATGCGTAATTACATGTTTATAGGAATCTACAGCCATGCTAGACAGATAATATAGGCGAGAGGGCTTACCAGGCTTTTGATTGGATATTCCGGTGATGTTGACCCCCTTTGGCGATACTGACACACCAAAAAGGAAGTGGTTCAAAGAACCCGATGGTCTGACAATGTTAGTGTTTTTTTCTTAAACTTTCACCTTTCAACTCTATTCGGTAAGAGGTATGCAGCAGCCGGTCGAGGATGGCATCGGCAATAGTTGCTTCCCCAATTACTTCATACCAGCTGCTGACCGGTAGTTGAGAAGCAATAATGGTAGAGGCACGGGCATGGCGGTCTTCGATCATCTCCATCAGGTCTAATCGCTGTCCTGCTTCTAAAGGGGTTAAGCCAAAGTCATCCAAAATCAGTAAGCGGGTTTTGGATAGCTTCTCAAAGAACTTGATTAAGCTGCCATCTACCCGGGCCATCTTTGTTTTCAGCAGCAGTTTAGCTACATTAAAATAAGCTACTGAATATCCCTGTGCACAGGCCTGGTGTCCTAAAGCAGAAGCTAAAAAACTTTTGCCTGCTCCAGTAGCACCGCTAATCAGGATGGACTCCCCTTTGATTAAGTACTCTCCTGTGGCCAGCCCGTTGAGCAGGGATTTATCTAAGCCACGTGCGCTACCCGGCTGCAATTCTTCTATAGAAGCCTGGTAGCGGAAAAAAGCATTGCGCTGCAAGCGGCGGAACTTTCGTTCCTTTCGCTCATTTTCTTCTGCCTGCAGCAGTAGTTCGAGTCCCTCGCTCAAGGAGAGTTCATGGCATTTTCTTGTCTCTAGCAGTGCCTGCCAGCTGCGACTCATTCCGTGGAGTTGCAACTGACTGAGTTGGGATTGGATTTGCATCATCTGTTTTGTTAGTTAGGAGTAGATTAGTTGAGGGTGGATAAAAATTGGGTATAATACTCTTTGCCCCGGATGTTAGTATGTTCCGGCAAGGACCGTTCTATAATCTGCTCCTGGTCATGCACCATGTTGTTTTCCAGTAGGTTGCGCATAAAGCGGTAGGTGTAATTGCCATGTTCAATAGCAATCAAACATGCTTTGCGGAAGCTATCTGCATCACTTCTGCTTGCCAGGCGCAACAAGCCATCACAGGTGCGGTATAGCTGCTCAGGATAGCGTTTCTGCTGGAAGAGTCCTTCCAAAAGCTTGTAGAACTCTTCTGATTTACTTTGGGCTTTTTTCAGGTAGTATTCCGGGCTACGTTCCAGGTAGTGCCGATGGTGGGAACACAGGTGTTCTTTGATAGTGGTATAGCTGCCCATGCGGTAATCTCTCACATGCAAAGCTATTTGCTCGCCTTTGCTGTAGATATGCACCATCGAGCGGGTGTAGATCACTTTTACCTGCAAGCCAATGTAAGTGTAGGGTACACTGTAGTAATGTTTATCCTGAGCCAGGTAGATGTGGTTGTTCTGGGCCACTTTCAACTCCCGGTAATACTTGAGTTCAAAACTATAGTCTGGCAGTGGCCCAAGTAGGTGTTTTTCATCGGCTAAGAATTTTTCTTGTCTGCAGTAGGGCTTCTTTTGCATCCTGGTTTGATTATGTTCACGGATTTTCTCCTTGATGGCTTTATTGAGGGAGGAAAGATCAAAGAACTGTTGATGGCGCAGTTTAGCATAGACCCTGTTATAGATCAGCTTTACCCCGTTTTCTACCAAGGCCTTGTCCTGTGGTTTACGCACTCTGGCCGGAATCACCACTGCCCCATAATGATTAGCAAAATCTTCCATGGCACGATTAACATCCGGTTCATAGGGACTGGCTTTCACAATGGCAGACTTTAAGTTATCCGGTACCAGCACCTTTGGCACACCACCGATCTCTTCTAAACAGCACCGGAGGGCATACAGGAAGTCTTCTATATTTTGACTGGGAACAGCCATGGCAAAGCTGTAGTCAGAATAAGGCAGACAAGCCGCAAACACTTGACAATAGATCACTTCGCCGGTGTCTTTGTCAATGTAGGAAAGCTTTTTTCCGGCAAAATCGATAAATAGTTTTTCAGCCGCTTTGTGAGTTAGGACCATGGTAGGTTTACGGGCCAATAACTGCTGAGAGAGGTGGAAACAGAACTGGGAGTAGCCGTAGCCTTGGGCATACTCTTTTTTATACTCTTCCCACAGCAATCTTCTGTTGACACCTACCTGCTTGAGTTCTGAGGCAAAGTAGTCGAGCTTTTCTTTGAAGTGGTCAAAGCGGGTGTCTTTGTAGGCAGGATTACCGGCATGGTATTTTGCTTCCAGCAGCGGATCGGCTAGGGACAGCAGTTGCTCCACGCTTAATGGCAGCAGGGCTGTTTTGGCAAGATACGCCTTGACCGTATTCTTGCTCAGGGAAAGACTGCGGGCAATGAACTTAATGCCTTTACCTTGCTGATGCAGCAGCAGTAGTTGTTTGATCTGACTCATAGGTTTTGGTTTTCCAGCCATCGGTGCTCTGTTTGGTAAGTGATCACCAAAGAACCAAATCCTGTAGTCTTTTACGAGCAGAAGGGGGTCAGCATCGTCCGGAATCTTTCCTGCAAGGGCTGGTAGAGTCCGGAATTAGTAGCTATAGCTGCTCAAAAGTGGGGTCAATATCTGCCGGAATGACATAATCTGCAGCTTTTTAGCTACTTACTTGCCGGAATCCGGGGCTTCAAAAGGGGTCAGCATGCTCCGGATTCTCCATTTGATTGATACGTGCATCATTGTCTGTCAGACTTTGATGAGTCGTGTTGTTTCTTCCTTTCTTTGTAGGCTTTGCTATTTTCTCCATAGCAGTGAAGGGAGGTTTTAACTCTGAAAGATCAGCAGTGTCAATTTGTTTAGCCTCTCCCTTGAGTAACTGCCATGCTAGTATAGCTTTTCGCTTAAAGGTATCTAATGAGGCATTTGCCTCAACAAAAGCAGCGTCTACTACCTGTGTATGCCCACTAACTATCCCTGCTTCTACACACTTAGAGAGTATCCTCTGAAAACAAGCTTCAAACACACTACTTGGTAATCGCTTCCGTGTACGGGATAAAGTACTGTGACGGACCTAAGATGAAATCTTATTTCAGGTCCAGGTAAACGCTCCCCAAGCCGATAATCTAGGAAATAAAGAATATCTAGTCGCATTTGACTCTTTTTGATAAGAGCCCGCTCGGAACACAAGTTTTCAAAATGGGCCACCAATTGTAACTTGAAAAATACGACTGGATCTATTGACTTTTGCCCACACTTGCCATAATAAGGGGCTACCGCTTTGTGTAAGAAGGTCAAGTCTAACAACGGCTTTAAACGTCGGTAGAAATTATTTTTTGGAACATAGTCCTCTATGGCCTGTGAAAGGCAATCCTTGATAAATTTTCTTTTGCCTACCATTCATGAATTTACACTTCATAAGCCAAAATTAAAAGTTAAGGATGTGCAACAGCCACGCAGCCATTCTGTTACAAGAATAGTTTATATTTGGTAGTTTAAAAGATGAACTTACTATTTGTAACTAAAAATGGTAGGAGGGAAGAGACCAATCTTTTGACAGGTAGTGCTGAAACTTAAAGCTGCATGAGCTTGGCTTAGTTGGTCATTTTTCATAGCGAAAAGACATAAAAAATAAATTTAAAAATTATTTTTTGAGACCTATGTCAGATCTATGCTATATAAGTGCCTGAATATCAGTATAGATGCACCTCTCTCATAATCAGGGGGGCTGGTTCGAGCCCAGACTGGCCCACTTGAAGATCAACTACTTATGATGAAAATTCATAAGTGGTTTTTTTATTTGTGCATTACATTTTTGATTATTGATGTTATAGATACCGTGAGAAGGCATATATGAATATAATATAGTGGTTGCATTAAATAAGTCGTTTGTACGTGCCTCTAATAACCTAAGCAATTATAATTAATTGATAATAAGGGCATTATTTGTAATTAGATAGATTATTGAAAGGCGAGAAAACTAATCCAGTTAAAACCTGAGCGTCACAGGTAAAGATGGTAAAATGAAATATTATGCAGCTTCTTCATTTGGAGAAAAATCCTGATGGTTCTGTAGGACTGAAACTTCATTATCTTCCAGCTCAATTAAAAAATGAAATAAGTCCGGATATAAACACTAAAATACTCAAATTGTGAAAGGAGTTAAACTCTCCATGCAGGAGCAGAAAACCTTAAAAGAAGGAAAAGAAAATAGGCTTTTAGGACTTAAATCAATAAGTGGCGTTCGCTATGATGCATTGCTGCAGATATACTTAGTAAAAAATAAGATTAAATTTTCAAATCCTACATCCTCCTCTGTAAAACCAACTAAAGATGTAGCAAACAATCTGTCAAATGAAAAAGATGTTATTGCAAAGGGGGCCGGAAAAGATGTAGATTTACCAGACAGGCAAATAGAGGAAAGTAAGAAAAAGTAGGTATTATTATTCCACTCTATTCCTTCTCACTAAATTCTTATACTCCTATGGCCAGGAAACAAAATCAAATTAAAGCCAAGGCGACAAATTCATCCCTGCCCACTCAAACCATAAAGTCGAGCCCCCTTTTTACCCGGCGCCAAATGCTGGGAATAACTGGTATGGCAGGTTTAGCGGCTATGACTGGTATCACAACTGGTGCCTTTGCGCAGACTGCTCAAAAACGGCCTCGTATCGCCTGTCTAGTCACTTATTGGGGAGCAACCAGGTCCCATGCCGACTGGATCATCACCAAACTGCTAGACGGGTATTGGTGGCAGGGTGCCCATACACCTTCAAGAGTAGAGGTGGTGTCGGTCTACATCCATCAGCTGCAGGAAAGTACACTGGGTCAAAAAATATGCAAATCCAAAAACATTCCTATCTGTAAGACAGTAGGAGAAGCGCTCACCCTGAGTGGGAAGGAACTTTTAGTGGATGGGGTGGTCATTGTAGGAGAACATGGAGAATATGCAACTGATATGAAGGGGCACTGGCTCTTGCCTCGCTGGTGGATCTACAATCAGGTGATCCGGGTTTTCGAGCAGAGCAAGCGTTCAGTGCCGGTCTTTAACGACAAACATCTTTCATACAATTGGGATGAGGCCAAGTGGATGTTTGACAAATCCCGTGAGTTGAACTTTCCCTTAACTGGTGGCTCCTCCATACCGATCTACTTCCGCAAACCCGAAATTGAACTTGAAATTGATACACCCATAAAGCATTCAATCGTGTTTGGAGGAGCAACAGACGAAGGAGCCATCTTCCATTGTATCGACGTGCTTCAGGCCTTTGTAGAGCGTCGCAAGGGCGGGGAGACAGGTGTCAGGTCGGTACAGTCCATCCGGGGGAAAGACACATGGAAGTGGGTGGAAGCGAACCCCTGGGCGGCAAAGCTGATTGATTCGGTGGCCATACGTTTTAACCTGAAGTCGGGACATTTTCAGCAGAATGAAGGGGCAAATGTGTGCATCGTAGAGTATAATGATGGAACGAAAGGGGCTGTCATTTCTGGCAAGGATGTAGGCTGGACCTACGCAGGCGAGATGGAAGGGCAACAGGAGGCGACCATTATCTCGATGCTGGATTGGCCAGGCCCATTCGACCAGTACCACGCTTCTAATGCCCAGCCGCACTGGATCACAGAAATGATGGTGACTCAAAAGGAACCATTCCCTGCCGAGCGGCTACTGCTGTCAACCGGTATTACCAATCACTATATGGAATCAAACTGGGATCATAACCGATACGCTGCCGTTGGTCGACGCATCGAAACCCCGTATTTGAATATGACCTACCGCTCAGCAAGAGGCGCACAATTCAGCCAGGGCGAGCGGCCACCGAGCCGCCCTTATATCAGGGGTTTTTCCGAATAGCTTACTCACTAAAGTGAAGTTGAACATACAAGTAAAAATGCAGATAATGTGATTGCAATGTCATTAAAAAGTAAGGAAAGAACTATTAAACTTAGATAACAATGAAACGCAGAGAGGTTATTAGGCGCCTAACGTTGTTGCCACTAGCGGGAAGTATTCCTCCATTAGAATCCTTGTCATCTCCTGTTGAGGGCACATATTTATCCCGGCAGAATGATCCAATGCCCCACTTGCATCAAGAGGCTTTTGTGATGGACGGCCATACCCATGTCATGACACGCGAGCTGCTAATGGGAACCGATATCGGCCAGCGGTATGCGGACGGAAATGTGGATCTGCCAAGGGCCAAAGAAGGCGGGCTAGATGCGATGTTTTTCTCTGTCTATACCCCTGAACACTATTATCCGGGAAGGTTCGAGGTAAAAAACACCTTCCGGGTGATAAACCTTGCCTTAGATCAGATCAACAAGAATGAGTCGATGATTGAGCTGGCACTTAACGCCTCAGACATAGAGCGGATCAACAAGAAAGGCAAGATGGCGGCTTTCCTGGATTTGGAAGGGGGCTATGACCTGGATGGAGATATACACCTGCTGAAGGCATTACATCGCTTAGGTCTACGGTCCATGCAGCTTACGGCCCATAACACAACCAATGCTTTTATTGATTCCTGCAATGATGTCAGCCGCTGGGGAGGCATTAACGATCTGGGAAAAAAGATCATCACCCAAATGAATCGTCTGGGCATGGTTATTAACGTTGCCCATGCCTCCAATGAAGCCATCCTGCAAACGGTTGAGGCAAGTACTCATCCTGTCATATACAGCCATGGCGGTTTTTATGGTATTGTACCACATCCCCGCTGTATCACTGACCAGGCGGCAAAAGCAGTTGCCTCAAAGGGAGGGGTGATTGGTATTCACTTTGGAAGCCTGTTCAACAATCCTAAATACTTCAAGTGGCAGTCGGAGCAGAAAACCTCCAGAGAGACTAAACCAACCACGGTTGGGCAAACTAATGCAAAGACAATTGAAGAGATAGATAAGCAAGTGGCCAGAGAAGTCCCCTTAAGTTTCAGGGGCACCATCCCTGATCAGTATTGGATGCATGTAGATCAGCTGGCTAGAGTGATCGACTATGGGGTAAAATTAGTTGGGGAGGATCATATGGCGATAGGTTCTGATTTAGATGGCGGTCCTGAACTGCCCCGCGAAATAAAAGACATCAGCGATTTTCCACAGATAACTATAGCGATGCAAAAGTTAGGGTACAGCGATGGGCGAATCAAAAAGATCCTGGGCTTAAACTGGCTGCGGGTAATTCGAAAGGTAACGGAGGGGAAATGAGGCAATAGTAGGCTGGGTTTCCCCCCTTATTACGAACTTTTAGTTAAGCAGCAATTTTCAATGATTGGTTTACTTTCTCGTACTCCTCAGGACTTAAATAACCTAAGGAGGAATGCCTTCGTTTTCGGTTGTACCATACCTCTATATATTGAAAAATATCTTCTTTTGCTTCTATCCGGCTTTGATAACGCCGATGATGTATCAATTCTCTTTTTAGCGTGGCAAAAAAGCTTTCTGTAGGGGCATTATCATAACAATTCCCTTTCCGGCTCATACTACAAACCATACCTGCTCGGTCAAGTAATTGCTGATAATCTTGGCTAGCATATTGAGATCCTCTATCTGAATGATGAAGTAATCCATCAGGAGGATGACGTGTTTGAGTAGCCATTTGTAATGCTCCTATTACTAATTTTCTGCTTAAATTTGCTTGCATAGACCATCCTACTATACGTCTGGAAAATAAATCCAGTACAACAGCTAAATATAGCCATCCCTCTTTAGTCCACACATAGGTAATATCAGCAGTCCATTTCTGATTCGGAACTGTTACTTTAAAGTCCTGATTTAATTTATTATTAGCCACCGGAAGCGAATGTCTGGAATCGGTAGTAATCTTAAATTTCTTTTTCCATTTTGGCTTTATTCCATTCAAACGCATTAGCCGAGCTATTCTTTTTTCTCCATACTTGAATCCATTTGCTTTTAAATGAGCGTGAATCCGGGGACTGCCATAGGTTTGCTTACTTGCTTGATGTATCTTATGGATCTCTTTAAGTAACTGCTTATTTTCTTTTGTTTTCTCGCATTCTTTCTGCTTTCGCCAAGTGTAATAACCACTTTTGGATACCTGCATCGTTCTCAATAATGCCAAAAGTGAAAACTGCCCTCTATGTTGGTGGATAAACAGGTATCTTACTGAGGGCGCTTGATGAAGATACCCATTGCCTTTTTTAAAATTTCATTCTCCTCTTTTAAACGAGAGACTTCTTTCTTTAATTGATACAGTTCTTCATCTTGGGGCTTCCCCTTGCCGGGAAAAGCTTTTTCGCCATCCTGCATTGCTTGCTGCTCCCAACGAGCGAGCATACCAGAAGTGACACCTAATTCTCTGGCAACTTGACTTTTATTGCCATTTTTTTGCAATAGCCTAACAGCCTGTTCTTTAAACTCTTTTGGATATGTTTTTCTATTAGCCATCCCTGTTATTTGTTTTGTTGGTAAATTAAGGATTAGCTTAACTTTTAGTACTTTTTAACGGGGGAAGATCAGATGTATTTATAATGAAGTAGGGTTATTGATTTGCTTATCAATCCATTCCAATCCTTTCTGGTACAAAGCAATCGCCAGATTTACCCGCAGATCGAAATCACCATTACCGGTAAAACCTTTTTCGGTAAACTTCTCAATGAGTGCAATATTATCTTCTGCAGAGAGATTCTCCACGACTTCATCTGTTTCTGCCCGGAAAGAACTGAAGCTTTCATTCGTCGCATCAAAGGTCTGGGTGATAAAAGTGCCATCTGGCTGGCATACGGCACATAAAATGCCACTGGCTTTGGCAATCGAAGGAGCAAGGGTGCCTTCCAATCCACGTTTCAGTACGATTACACCCGAAAAACCAGCCATTGCTGCCAGGTCTATCATTTTTTCCATGTAGGTGATATGAAACACAGACGTGATCAGAATCTTTGCGCCACAAGGGTTTAACACTTTTTCTAAAGTAGCCAGAAATGGCCTTTTCAAAATGAGCCTCCGGCGGTCTACCCATTGAGCCAGAGCCGGAGAAAGGGCGGCCTGGTCTAATATCCTGCCATATTCGGGAGTTGTCTCTGCCAAAGATTCGTTGTCCTGAATAAAGTTGCCACCTAGCCCTTGGTAAATATCTAATGCATTTAAGGTTAATTTCGGACCAGAAGAACGGCCAGTGCTTACAATTACCTGATATCCCATTTTTTGAAATGCCTGAGCAAGCAAAGGGGTAATCATGTAAGAGTGTTCTACCCCATCGAATGGCTCTGCTAACTGGATGATGGTTTTAGCGCCTGCAAAAGTTTCCTGAAATCCTGGTGTATAGGTGGAAAGAATTGCTTTGTATAAACCTTCATATTCTTCATCCGATTCATACCGGATACGCAGCATACTTACAGCCATTCCCCGGAAGGTTTCCCCAGGTTCTTCTGAAAAAAGATACCTCCCCAGTTGTTGCGCTTCTGCCACAGTCAGGGTTGTTGCACTGAGCAGTTTTACCCCGACAGGCTTCATTTCCGGAGGCGAATCCTGACAAAGCTGATCATATAGGCTTTCCAGGGTATGGTTTTCCTCACCGATTACCTGATACAGCAGCCTTTTTTCTTCATCTGTAGGACCTTTTGCCAGTAGCGCCCCAAAAAAAGCTCCTTTCTGAATAGGAATGGCTGCATCCGTTTGCAGGTAGCCTAAGATTTCTTCCAGCAAAGGCAGTGGCAAGGGTTTGCTGCCATGTTTCCCGATTCCGATCACTTTGATTCCTTGTACCAGGGGGTTTTCCTGTAACGAATATATACTATTCATGGCGCTAAGATAAAATTATCTATTTATTAGTTTCAGACTGATAAAATAAAATATTATAAATTATAAATATACCTATATTTTATAACGTCTTTTTAAGAAAATGATATATAAAATAAAAAAACAGGTTAAAATTTTAGGTACTTATTTCAAACTTAGGTATAATTACTCAAAAATAGGGTTAAAATTTAATGGTATAATTATTTAAAAACTCTGTACATAAAATATATAATAATTTCCTGATTATACTTTTATATCCACTAACTGATACTGTTTATAATACCTTAAACCTTGTTTGCCTTATGAATAAAATTCCTGTTAAAAAAGCGCAACGTATCGACATTTTTAATCTCTCTACACCCAGTATGCGGGCTTTCCACATCACCTGGCTCACTTTTTTTATCTGCTTCTTCGGGTGGTTTGGTATTGCCCCGCTGATGGCAGTCATACGGGAAGAACTTCACCTGACCAAATCACAGATCGGAAACATTGTAATTGCCTCTGTGGCCATTACCATTTTTGCCCGTTTGCTGGTCGGCTGGCTCTGCGACAAGTTTGGTCCCCGGATTACGTATACGATGATGCTGCTATTTGGTGCTATTCCGGTGATGTGTATTGGATTCAGCAACAGCTATGAAAGCTTCTTATTGTTCCGGCTGGCAATTGGCGTAATCGGCGCTTCTTTTGTGATTACGCAATACCACACTTCGGTGATGTTTGCCCCTAATATAGTTGGTACGGCAAATGCCACTACTGCCGGATGGGGAAACCTGGGCGGAGGAGTCACACAAATGGTAATGCCGCTTATTTTTGCCGGTTTTGTAGCGGCAGGCTATACCAGTTCCGAAGCCTGGCGGATAAGTATGGTGATTCCGGGGGTAGCTCTATTAGTAATGGCTTTTGTTTATTATTTCGGCACACAAGATACCCCAGAAGGCAATATCTCAGACCTGCGCAAAACAGACCCTGCCTATAAAGCCAAAGCTGGAGATGCTGCAGGAAGTTTCCTGCGGGCTTGCCGCGATCATCGGGTGTGGGTATTGTTTCTGGTATATGGAGCCTGTTTTGGCATAGAAATCACTATTGATAATATAGCCGCTTTATACTTCATAGATAACTTCAACTTAGGCATTAAAGAAGCCGGAATTATTGCAGGTTTGTTTGGGTTTATGAACCTGTTTGCCAGGGCGCTGGGAGGGATGTTCAGCGATAAGATCAGCAAAAAATCCGGTTTTAAAGGACGGGTAATCATACTCGGTGTATTCCTGTTGCTGGAAGGGTTAGGTATTATGCTGTTCTCTACTATGACCTACCTGCCTCTGGCTATTGCCAGTATGCTTGGTTTTGCCTTGTTTGTGAAAATGTCGAATGGGGCTACGTATGCAGTCGTGCCTTTTATCAATAAAAAAGCCCTGGGAGCGGTTTCTGGAATTGTAGGAGCCGGCGGAAATGTAGGGGCTGTGCTTGCCGGATTTTTGTTCAAAGCAGAAAATATATCCTACCGGGAAAGCTTGTTTATTATAGGTATAGCAGTGGCTGTAGTAGCTTTTATCTCCTTGCTTGCCATGATACCTTCCTTCAACTCTTCTTCTTCAGAAACAGCCGAACCTGTATTGCAACCAGTGTTAGCAGGCGAGTCTAGTGTGAAAAGATCTAACTGATTTATAAAGAAAAAACCCTGAAAAGATCTGCCAATCCTTCAGGGCCAATGTTTGATTGATCATTTTAAATTATCGCTAACTTAAAACTGTACAAATCTATGCAAAAAAAGTTACATAGCCAACTGCTCAGTGGGCTAGTATTCCTGTTACTGTATTGTAATACGGCACAAGCACAGTTTTCGCTGACAGGACAACTTCGCACCCGGTCTGAGCTGCGGGACGGACAAGGAACTTTATCAGGTAAAGGAGCGGTTCCGGCTTTTTTTACTTCCCAGCGCACCCGGCTCAATTTCGGATATACCGGGCACCGTTTCAAATTATTTACTGCTGTTCAGGATGTACGGGTATGGGGACAGGATGCCTCTTCTATCAACCGGAATACTCTGGATGCCAACGATGGACTCATGATTCATGAAGCCTGGGGCGAAATTATGCTGCTGGACACAAGCGCTTCTATTGAGAATCTTTCCCTAAAAATTGGCCGTCAGGAACTGGTATATGATGATGTACGGCTGCTCGGAAACCTGGATTGGTTGCAACAGGCAAGGCGGCATGATATGGCTTTACTCAAGCTGGAAGATCACGGCTGGATGGCGCATCTGGGTGTTGCATTTAATCAGAACCGGGAATTAAAAGCAGGCAGTGTTTATAATGGAACGCCTACCGGTTATACAGCTGGCACCAATGGCATCGGGACATTATACAAATCCATGCAGTTTGTATACCTGGGTCGTAAATTTCCTACAGGCAATGCTTCTTTTCTCTTCCTGAAAGATGATTTTAATAAATATCACCTAGAAGAAACCAGTAAAGTATACGACAGAGGGGTGTGGAGCCGCTTAACAACCGGCGCATATATTTCTACCAATGTGTTTAAGAAATTAAGTCTGACGGCCAGCGCTTATTATCAGACAGGGAAAGACAAGGATGGAAATAAACTAAATGCTTATTTGCTCTCGGCGTATACACTATATCCGGTTAGCAAAAAGCTGAATATTGGTCCTGGTATTGACTATACCTCTGGTAACAATGCCACAAGTACAGGAACTACCAACCGCCAGTTTGACCCGCTGTACGGAACGCCACATAAATTCTGGGGAGGCATGGATTATTTCTACGTAGCCGACGGATTCGGGAAAAATGGCCTGGTAGATTATTACCTCCGAGGCCGTTATAAAGCCAGTGCTAAATTATTAATCTCTGTAGATGCTCATCAGTTTACCGCTTCCAACAAAGTACTCAGTGGCGATGGCATAGAACTCGACCGGAATTTTGGTACTGAACTGGACCTAATCGCTACCTATAACCTGACCAAGATCATTACGATAGAGGGAGGTTATTCCAATTTCTTCGCTACGCCAACACTTGCTTCCTCTGGTGTAAAAAATGTAGCCAATGCCGATTTACAGGCTAACTGGGCATACCTGATGATCAACATAAAACCAGATTTTCTCAATAAGTAGTTCGGGTACGCTTGTATCTGTTACACATTTCCTATTCCCTTAAACCAAAGATATGAAACCAAGATATTTTTCTATACAAACACTATTTACACTGCTATTTATAGCGCTGTTTTTGCATATTTCTACTTCCTGTAGCAATAGTTCGGCTACCAATAATGATACCTCTTCAGCAGAAGAAACAACAGCCACTACTTCCAAAAAAATCACCCTTGGAATTATTCCACTTACCGATTGTGCGCCACTGGTAATTGCTCATGAAAAAGGGTATTTCAAAAAATACGGTTTAGATGTAGAAATTTCTAAAGAAGCATCCTGGGCAAATGTCCGTGATAAGATTTTAACCGGCGAACTGGATGGTGCCCACTGCTTGTTCGGAATGCCTTTCTCTGTGTATACCGGCGTGGGTGGAAAAGCTGGCTCAGAAATGCATATTGCCATGATCCTCAATAATAACGGGCAGGCAATTACCCTATCTAAAGACTTTTGTGGAGAGGTGGATTTTCAAAAAAACGATGGCGTAGCTGCTGCGGTAGAAAAAATGAAAACCAAAAAAGAACCCACCTTCGCCATGACTTTCCCTGGTGGTACGCACGATATCTGGCTGCGCTACTGGCTGGCAGCTTCTGGTGTAGATCAAAGCAAAGTAAAAATCATCACCATTCCTCCGCCACAAATGGTAGCCAATATGAAAGTAGGCAATATGGATGGTTTTTGTGTAGGCGAACCCTGGAACCAGGTAGCCGTGAAACAAGGCATTGGATTTACCCACCTTTCCACCCAGGACATCTGGAAAAATCATCCGGAAAAAGCCCTGGTGGTAAATAAAGACTTCAGCAGCGGCCGCCGGGAAGATATGAAGAAAGTAATGAAAGCTGTACTGGAAGCATCTATATGGCTAGATGATATGAAAAACCGGGCTGAAGCAGCTGAAATCATTGGTAAGCCTTCTTATGTAAATGCGCCTGAGAAAGAAATTGAAGCCCGTCTGATGGGAAACTACGATTTGGGTTGCGATTATGGCACCCATACCTACACAGATGACTATATGCTCTACCACAACAAAGGCTTGGTCAATTATCCACGTAAATCGCATGGCATCTGGTACATGAATCAATATGTACGCTTCGAATATTTGAAACAGGCTCCGAATTATAAAGAAGTGGCCGACAAACTCATTTTGCAGGATGTGTATGCAGAAGTAGCTAAAGAAATGGGAATTGCTATTCCGGAAGATGATATGCAGCCTTTCACCCTTACTCTGGATAAAACCACCTTTGATCCAAATAACCCCGATGGTGGTTTGGCCAAAAAGTAACAATAATGAATGTCGAACAAGGAATTTAGAATTAAGAAGTTTCTATTTCAACATTCTTCATTCCTTGTTCAGTGTTCGAAACCCGATCAACTATAATCATTACCCTAATAGTCATGAAAAGTCAAACAATAGCCTCTGATATAGAACTGGAATCAGCGAAGATTAGCCCTAAAATCTGGGATAAAACCCTGGTTAAAAAGCTAACTGCTTTCGGAAAATCTTCTGCCTTTACCCTGGGAGGATTTGGTATCCTTATCATTTTGTGGTACATAATCAGCAAACTGACCACTGATGCTTTGCCTGGGCCTTATGCTACGCTTACTGTATTGTGGGAAATGCTCAAAGACCCATTTTATGACTATGGGCCGAATGACAAAGGCATTGCTTTACAATTAATTAGTTCACTGGGGAAAGTATTCCTGGGTTTTGGCCTGGGTTCACTGGTAGCGATTCCGGTAGGTATTGTAATGGGAGCAAATCCATTCTGTAAGAAACTGTTTTATCCCATTGTACAAATTTTAAAGCCTGTATCTCCCTTGGCCTGGTTTCCTATTGGACTTGCTGTATTTCAGTCTGCCAGTACTGCTACCATCTTCATCATTTTCATTACCTCACTCTGGTCAACGTTAATTAACACCGCTTTTGGCGTGGGTTCTATTCCCGAAGATCATAAAAATGTAGCCAAAGCGTTTGGATTTTCTACCCGCCGCTACATTACTAAAATTCTGATTCCCTACAGTCTTCCTCATATTATTACCGGTCTTCGCCTGAGTATTAGTGTAGCCTGGCTGGTGATTGTGGCGGGGGAAATGTTATCTGGGGGTTTAGGGATCGGGTTCTTTGTGTGGGATAGCTGGAATGCCTTGAGCCTGGAAAAAGTAATTTCTGCCATTCTCATCATTGGCCTGGTCGGTTTGATGCTCGACAGATTATTTACCCTTCTGGAAAAAAGATTTTCATATGCAAGTTAGTCAGTAGTAGAATTGAAAATTGACTATTGGCTAATCAACTAATGATTAAAACTATGAGTTACGTAGAAATAAAAGATATGGAGATTGCCTTCTCCACCCCCAAAGGCAGATTTGTTGCCGTTAAAAATATTAACCTGGATATTCAGAAAGGAGAAATTGTTTCCATTATTGGGCATTCTGGCTGTGGTAAATCTACCATCATGAATGCCATTGGCGGCATGGTAACACCAACGAGAGGTGAAGTTACTATTCAGGGCAAAACCGTAAAAGGTCCTGGTCCGGACAGAGGTATTGTATTCCAGAACTATTCTTTACTTCCCTGGCTATCAGTGTATGAAAACATATTTGAAGCTGTAGATGCCGCTTTGAAAAATACCTCCAGAGTCGAAAAAAAGGAAATTGTAGAGAAGTACATTCGGATGGTAGGCTTATCGTCACACCGGGAGAAACTGCCCAAACAAATTTCCGGCGGCATGAAACAAAGAGTAGCCATTGCCAGAGCCTTTGCCATTAACCCCGATGTATTATTACTCGATGAACCTTTCGGTGCCTTGGATGCCCTCACCAAAGGCTCGATGCACATCGAGTTATTAAAACTCTGGAACCTGGATAACCGCAGCAAAACCATTGTAATGGTAACACATGATATTGAAGAAGCAATCTTCCTGTCAGATAGAATTGTAGTAATGACTGATGGCCCTGCTGCTATGATCCGGGAAATTGAAGAGGTACACCTGCCCAGACCCAGGAACAAAAAAGATATTGTGAATATGCCTGAGTACAAAATTATCCGCGACCGCTTACTGAGCCTGCTCATGGATAAGGTAGAAATAGATGCCACAGACTTTTATAAAGCGCCTAAAGTGGAGATAGTATAGCCACCGGTTCAATAGTCATTGTAGAATTACTTTTCAGCAGAAACGATAGCTATGTCATTAATCAAACAACAAACCTATAAAACGACCTGCTCCTACTGTGGGGTGGGTTGTGGCATGCTCGTACACAAGGATTACAAAGGTGGTCTGAAAGTAGAAGGTGATCCGGAGCATCCAGGCAGCCAGGGTATGTTGTGTTCCAAAGGCATGAACCTGCACTATACCGCTCTGGATACTTCCGACCGGCTATTATATCCAGAAATGCGCTGGAACCGCAATAGTCCTTTGCAACGGGTAAGCTGGGATACAGCCCTGGACAGAGCAGCTGCTGTTTTTAAAACTTTAATTCACAAATACGGACCAGATTCTGTCGGTTTCTATGTATCCGGCCAGTGCCTGACAGAAGAATATTATATTGCTAACAAACTCATGAAAGGCTTTATTGGCAGCAATAACATTGATACCAATTCCCGTTTGTGCATGAGTTCGGCTGTAGTAGCGTATAAAATGGCCCTGGGCGAAGATTCTGTGCCGGTAAGTTATGACGATATTGAACTGGCGGATTGTTTTCTGATCACCGGAGCAAATCCAGCCTGGTGCCATCCCATTATTTTCCGTCGCCTGGAAGCACATAAAGCCAAAAATCCCGATGTGAAAATTATTGTGGTAGATCCCCGTAAAACCCAGACCACTTCTCTTGCCGACCTGCATTTTCAGATCAACCCTGGAACAGATATTGTCTTATACAATGCCATTGGCCGGGGGCTCATTGAACGGGATAAAATCGACAAAGAATTTATTCAGAATCATACGGAGGGATTTAACAGCTACCGTGAAAAAGTAATGCAGCGGACCATTAAAGAAGCGGCCAAAATTTGCGGGGTAAAAGCAGATGATATTTACTGGGCTGTGGAATACATTGGCCGTTCACAGGGGTTTATTTCGATGTGGGCGATGGGCCTGAACCAGAGTGTGATTGGGGTGAACAAAAATTTTGGACTCATCAACTTATCTCTGATCACCGGAAAAATCGGGAAACCAGGTTCCGGGCCTTTTTCGCTGACCGGCCAACCGAATGCGATGGGTGGGAGAGAAGTAGGTGGATTAAGTACCATGCTGGCCGCTCACCGGGATCTGAAAAATCCACAACACCGACAGGAGGTGGCTGATTACTGGGGCGTACCTTCCGTTCCGGAAAAACCAGGATATACAGCTACAGAAATGTTTGAAGCGCTACGGACTGGAAAAATGAAAGCCGTATGGATCGTTTGCACCAATCCCATGGTGAGTTTGCCTAACTCAAAAGTAGTAGAAGAAGCCTTGCAAAATGCCAGATTTGTAGTGGTACAGGATATTTCTGCCAATGCAGATACAGTGAAATACGCCGATCTGGTATTACCGGCTGCTGCCTGGGCTGAAAAAACCGGCACCATGACCAATTCTGAACGCCGCATTAGTTATTTGAATAAAATCATTGATCCGCCAGGGGAAGCCTTGCCAGATGTAGAGATTTTGTGCCGCTTTGCCCAGAAAATGGGCTTTGGCGATAGTTTTACCTATTCTGATATTTCTGAGATTTATGCCGAGCATGCCGGGCTTACCAAAGGTACCCGGATTGATGTAAGCGGATTAAGTCATGCCAGGCTACAGGCAGAAGGTACGTTTCAGTGGCCGGTGCCTACTGCCGATTCTCCGGGTACACCCAGGTTATTTACCGATCACCAGTTTTACACCACTACCAAACGGGCTACCATTCATACAGTTCCCGACGAAAACTTATCTGAGCCTCCTACAGAGGATTATCCCTTAATATTAACCACCGGCCGCATCCGTGACCAGTGGCATACCATGACCAAAACTGGTAAGGTAAATAAACTCAGGCAACACATAGACCGTCCATTTCTGGAGATTCATCCGGCAGATGCAAAAGCCAGAAATATTTCAGAAGGTGCGCCTGTGACTATTCATAATTCCTTTGGTAATGTCCAGGTCAATGCAAAAATTACAGATACCGTGAAAAAAGGAGTGGTTTTTTTGCCGATGCACTGGGGAAAAATATTAAACCAGTCTACCGGACGGACTAATAATCTGACCACAACTTTAATCGATCCCATATCGAAAGAGCCGGATTTTAAGTTTGCGACAGTACAAGTAGAGAAGTATATTAAGCCTAAGCAAAAAATTATTGTGATTGGTGCCGGTGCAGCGGCTTCCAGGTTTGTAAGTGCGTACCGGGAATTAAACGGACAGGATGAGATTCATGTGTTCAGCCGGGAAGTAATTCCTTTTTATAACCGGGTAATGCTGCCAGATTATATTAGCGGCCTAATGCCATGGGAAAAACTCATTAAACTTCGCCGGGAAGAACACGAAAAACTGAATGTGCATTTGCATAACGGCATATCTGTACAATCTGTCGACCGCGAAAAGAAAACAGTTTTGGATACCGAAGACAATACACACACCTATGACCTGCTCTTGCTGGCAACCGGGAGTAGTGCCGCCTTACCCAAGAATTTAAATACCGATATGGATGGTGTTTTTACGATGCGTACCCGTCAGGATGCCGATTTACTCAAAGCATATACAGATATAGGAAGCCATGTAGTAATTGTAGGAGGAGGTTTGCTGGGACTGGAACTGGCCGCCTCTTTACGGGAGCTATCCAGAAATGTAACCCTTATTCAGCGGGTTTCCCAGCTCATGAACCGTCAACTGGACAATGTAGCTAGCGATCTGCTCCATGAAGAAATGACTGACAGAGGTGTGGATATTTATTACAACGACCAGATAAAATACCTTACCGGTAAAGACCGAATACAAGGTGTAAGACTTGCCAGCGGACGCACCATTGATTGTGATGCCCTTGTATTTGCCATTGGCACCACTCCCAATATGGATCTTGCCAGACAAGCCGGATTACAAACCAACAGAGGTATTATCGTAAATGAATACATGCAAACCAGTGATTCCAGTATTTTTGCGATGGGTGAGATAGCGGAGTTCCAGGGTGCTATGTATGGAATTACTGCCGCTGCTGAAGAACAGGCTGATGTGATATGTAAATATCTCAACGGCGACTGGCTAAGCTATTATAAAGGCTCTTTATCCATGAATATTCTGAAAATGGAAGGGCTGAATTTATGTTCAATCGGTATGGTGGAGGTTCCGGCAAACGGAAAAGGATATGAGGAAGTGATATTTATTGACAAATCGAAGCGGTACTATAAAAAATGCATCATTCACCAGGACAGACTGGTAGGTGCTATTCTATTCGGCGATAAATCTGAATTTATTGAATTCAAGGAGCTAATTGCCAATCAAACCGAGCTTTCAGAGAAACGGCTGCAATTGCTTCGCTCTGGCAAACCAGGCGGAGGAGGCGTGGTAGGAAAACTGATTTGCTCCTGCAATAATGTGGGAGAAGGTAATATTCAGAAAGCGGTTCAGGAAGGATGTGCCCAGTTAACAGATGTTTGTAAATCTACCGGAGCCGGCATGGGCTGTGGCAGTTGCAAACCAGAGGTGAAAGCAATACTGGAGAAGTCACTGGCAGCAGTGTAAATTAATGAATAATGAACAAGGGATGTCGAATGAAGAAGAACGTTAGGTAAGCTGATATGAAAAATTATATAAACCTTCGCCTGTTCACCAATGGCGGCATTATTTCACCGGAAGAACTGAGAAAAATCATTCAGGTAGCCAGCGTAAGTGGTTGCAAATCTATCTTTCCTGGTTCCAGGCAGGAATTGTATTTGCAGGTACCTCAGAATTATTTAGATGTGGCAGAAGCAGAACTACGCAGGCTTGCCATTTCGTATGCACAGGTTGGCGATTCTGCAGAAAATATTGTTACTTCTTTTGCAGCACTGGAAATATTACCCACTACTGCCTGGTTGCTGGGCGATGCCTATCTGGATATTCTGGATTCTTTCACCTATCAGCCAACACTCAAAATCAACCTTGTAGATCCCCTGCAAAACCTGGTTCCATTATTTACCGGCGAGCTGAATTTTATTGCTTCCTCGTATCCACGATACTGGTACTTGCATGTGCATTTATCAAGGTTTGGGAAAGGACAAATCTGGCCGGTGTTGATAGATGGAGATGATATTGGCCTTCTAAGCAAACTGATTGAAACCATATATATAAAGCAGCAGCCGGATTCCATCCAAAGTTTATATCTGACAGTATCGCAGCAATTCACCAGTAGAACAAGACCTTATGAAGAAGAAATTGAACTAACGCATTCTGATTTTCCTATTATAGAAGGTATGCACAGAACCGGAAATTCATACTGGCTTGGAATCTATCGCCGGAATCAATCCTATTCACTCGAATTTCTGGATGCTTTATATGCGCAATGTATTCAAACTAAAATCGGTAAAATTAATATAACACCGCATAAAACCTTTCTGATTACAGATATTAAAGGGGAAAGTGTACGCCAGTGGGAAAAAATGCTGGGCAGGTATCAAATCAATATTCACCATTCGGCACTGGAATTAAACTGGCAACTGCCAGACCTGGATCAGGAAGCTATTCAATTAAAGAATACCTGGGTAAGAGAACTGGACGAAAAAGAAGTAAGTACAGCAGGACTCAGTTTTGCTATACAAACCCAACCGATGGCTGTGTTTACGCCGGTTATCATTAAACCCACGCAGGAAGGAAATGCAGCCGGTTACGATATTTTATATACAACTGATTTTACTACACATTCGCAGGCCTGGGAAGTATTTGCTAGCAATGTTCCTGTACAGCAGGTAGCTTCCATATTAATGGACCTTTGCCAGGTATATTATACCCAGTTGGGTGAATCTTTGCCTGTAAGCCATCCGGAAGAAGCAGCTTCACTCGTACACATTCACGAAGTATACCAATGCCCCAATTGCCTGACTGTGTATGATCCGGTGTATGGTGATGCTATGGCTGGTATTAGTGCTGGTGTGCATTTTCAGGATTTGCTGGAAGCCTATGTATGTAGTTTATGTGATACACCCAAAAGTAGTTTCACCCTGACTACACTTGCAGAAAATATGGGTTCTCACAGCAAAGCATAGCAAATTGTAGCTACAATACGTCTGATTATCAATCTATTTTTGAATTTGCTGTAATTCTGCGAAGGTATTGATATTGGCAAAAAACCGGGCATCAAATCCTGCTTTGTCGGCTGGCCACTCTTTAAAGTGAAAACGCCTGATGGCTTCCTGCATTTTCCAGACTTTAGTTGTAATCAACTCTTCTACTTTAATATTAATTTGTTTGTTATAATGGGCACATAGCGGGTGCCATTGTCCATGGATGGATGGAACCACAATTTCATATCCTGCAGCTTCCAGAAGCAATTGCTGCAACACCTGGGAAGAAATAAAAGGCATGTCACAGGCAAGCATTAGATTACTGGAAGTTATACTGTGCTTCAAGCCAGTGTAAATTCCTCCTAAGGGACCAGTATCTGTATAGATATCCGAATAAACCGGAATGCCCAAATAATCATATACGTTTGTATTACTAATAACAATGAGATGCTGGCAAACCGGCTGTAAGGCTTGTATCACCCATTCTATCATCTTTTTACCCTGTATCTCTGCCAGACCTTTTTCAAATCCCATTCTCGAACTCTTTCCTCCGGCCAGTACAATACCAGTTGTTTCAGATCCTGATTTCATAGTGATTGATTCAATTGCATCACATAAATATAAAGCAAAAAGGATAAATTCAGCTATCGACTGAACTTATCCTTTTCAAATCTGGCTTAAAATTGCCAACGAAAGATTACTTGATAGCAAATACCGCCCGTACTTCGTAACGGATTTTAATCTTACGAAAATCAATTTCTGGTTCGGCTGCCTGTTCCATTACGTCACCCGCCGCTTTAGACATCATCATTTGGTTAGATTCCCTGTACATCGGGTAGGGGATAGGATAGCCATCGTTGCCGCCCAGTTCCTGAATCTCAAGCACGCCGCCTACCTGCTCACCGATACCTTGTAACAGATAGGCCGCTTTATCTTTAGCTGCCTGTAAAGCTTTTGTTTTAATGTCTTTGCGGAATTGCTCAATTTTGGAATGCTCGTAGCGGCTAATGTTCACGTATTCAATACCTTTGGCATCCACTTTTGACATAATTTCGTCCACTTTTGCCAGATTATTCATTTTTAACACATAGCGCTTGCTTTCCAGAAAATCCACTGGTTTTTTGCGCCCTGCCCAGTACCGGTAGCCAGAAATATTTTCGATCTGGAAATTATCTTTGGGCACACCAGCGGCATTTACAGCGGCTTGCAATTGTTTCTCCAGTTCGGTAATTTCTACCTTGTTTTTGTCCTTATCTTTAAAATATTCCCGCAGGGAGATAGAAAAATATATTTCATCGGGAATTACTTCCATTTCGGCAGAGCCGGTAACTTCGATTTTTTTCATATTTGGGAATGAAGGCTGTACTTGCGCTTGAGCGGCTGTGGAAATCAAATATAATCCGGCAAATAAAATTCCAGAAAAAACATTCATAAATAGGCGTTTCATAAATTGTTGTTAATTTGGGTTGTTTACTGGTAAGATGCAACAACAATGCCTATTCCATAAGTGAAATTTTTTTTTCTCAGAAGGGCAGCCTGAAACGGAGAAATAGAAAGCTAAAAAAACGGAAAAGCATCATACTTACAGGCATGATGCTTTCAATGTCGGTTGTGTTTATCTATGTAAAGGTCAGTCTGTTCAACTAACTCGTCTGGGCATACTTACGGCAATTTTCTCAGGAGGGTTTACCTAAAAATAAAAATTTATAAAATTTTTTTAGCGGCTGAATATAGGTCTTTTTACAGGCAAATTTTGCCCTCTATTCCTATTCCGTAGCGGCTTTAGTATATTTGTTATTTACACCCAACACATGACCATAGTTACGCATTTTCTTTCATCCCACTATTTGTTTAAAAAGGGTCTTTACCTGCTTTCTCTACTCGTGCTATTTACTGGCAGCTTGTATCCTGTTAGCTCTTCCGCCCAGCAGCAAAGCGGCAGTTCTACAGCGATTCCGCCTTTTCTGGAAACAGAGCAGAAATGGGTAGATTCCATCATGAACAAACTTACGTCGGACGAAAGGATTGCCCAGTTGCTTATGGTAGCGGCCTATTCTAACCGCAGCCAGGGACATGTGGATACGATCAGCAACCTGATTAAAACATATAAAATTGGCGGATTGATCTTTTTTCAGGGTGGCCCGGTACGGCAGGCAAACTTGACTAATAAATACCAGAGTGAATCGAAAGTGCCTTTAATGGTAGCGATGGATGCCGAGTGGGGCATTGGTATGCGACTGGATAGTACGATCCGCTTTCCCTACCAGATGTCGCTGGGAGCAGTGCAGGATAATCAGTTGATTTATCAGATGGGCGTAGAAGTAGCCAGGCAGTTTAAACGTATGGGCATGCATGTCAATTTTGCGCCGGTGGTCGATGTGAATAACAATCCGAATAACCCGGTAATCAGCTTCCGTTCTTTCGGAGAGAATAAATACAAGGTAACTGAGAAAAGTTATGCCTATATGAAAGGCATGCAGGACAATGGCATTATTGCGACTGCCAAACATTTTCCCGGTCATGGCGATACAGATGCTGATTCGCATTATGCCTTGCCTGTAATTAAACACAACCGCCAGCGACTCGATTCCTTGGAGTTATATCCTTTTCAAACCCTGGTTAACAATGGAATTGGTGGGGTTATGGTAGCGCATTTGAGTATTCCTACCTTAGATACTACTGCTAATTTGCCGTCTACCCTTTCCAAACCAATTATTACCGATCTGTTGAAGAAAGAACTGGGTTTCAAAGGTTTGATCTTTACCGATGCCATGAACATGAAAGGCTTGACCAACTTCTTTAAGCCCGGTACCGCTGATGTAAAAGCCATTCTGGCAGGAAACGATGTACTGGAATTTACTGAAAGTGTGCCCAAAGCCATAGAAGAAATTAAAAAAGCGATTAAAAACAAGCAGATCACCCAGCAGGAAATTGACGAGCGTTGCCGTAAAGTGTTACTTGCTAAATACTGGGTAGGCCTGCATAGTTATACACCCATCGAAACACAAACGCTCGTAGCAGACCTCAATATTCCCGATGCCCAGTTGCTCAACCGCCGCTTAACCGAAGCCTCCCTTACTGTGCTGAAAAGCGATAAGAATATTCTACCGCTGCAAAGACTAGATACCTTGAAAATTGCATCTTTATCGGTGGGTGCCACACAGATCACGCCTTTCCAATTAATGCTGGACAAGTATTCTAAAATCGATCACTTCTTTTTGCCAGCCAACAGCACTGCGGCTGACGTTGCCCAGTTGAAAGAAAAATTGCAGCCATACAACATGGTCGTAGTCGGCGTACATGGCCTTTCGCTGAGGCCTGCCAGAAATTTTGGCATTACCGAAAGTATGGCTTCGCTCATTACAGAGATAGCCAGTTCTAAAAAAGCGGTGATCAGTGTGTTTGGTAATGTATATTCGGCTGGAAAAATAGAAAATATCCAGCGCTATGCTGGGGTGATTATGGCCTATCAGGAAAGTATCAATACGCAGGAACTCTCGGCACAACTCATTTTCGGAGGCATTAGTGCATCGGGAAAATTACCGGTTACGATTGGAAACCAGTTCAAATATGGGCAAGGGGCAGATCTGGCTGCCATCAACCGGCTCAAATACACCTTACCGGAAGAAACTGGCATCAGTTCTGCCATTCTGAGCCGGAAAATAGATTCCCTGGCGATGCTGGCCATTCGTGAAAAAGCAGCACCAGGATGCCAGGTTCTGGTGGCAAAGGATGGGAAAGTAATTTTCCAGAAATCCTATGGCTATCATACCTATGACCAGACTGTACCGATGAAAAACGATGACCTCTTTGATCTGGCTTCTATTACTAAAATCAGTGCCTCCTTACCTTCTTTAATGAAACTGCAGGACGAAGGAAAATTTAATGTGGATGCCACGTTAGGTACTTATCTAAAAGAATTCAGAGGGACAAATAAGGCGGATCTTACCTTCCGGCAGATTCTTACACACCAGGCAAAACTCAAAGCCTGGATTCCTTTCTGGCAGGATACTAAAAAGAAAAACGGCAAATTCAAATGGTTCACTTTTAAAGCAGATTCGTCAAAGCGTTTTCCCTATAAAGTAGCCGAAAACCTGTATCTGAACCGCAATTATTATAAAAAGATATACAAACAGATCCGTAAATCACCGCTCAACGAAAAGCCTGGCTATGTATATTCCGATCTTTCTTTCTACCTCTATCCGCTGATTGTAAAAGAACTGACCGGAAAGGATTTTGAAACCTATGTGAAGGAAACATTTTACCGTCCGCTGGGTGCATATACGCTTACTTATAATCCCTACAAGCAATTTCCACTTTCCAGGATTGTGCCTACTGAATACGATTCTCTGTTCCGCAAAAACCAGATTCATGGACGGGTACATGATGAAGGAGCAGCTATGCTGGATGGCTTATCCGGACATGCCGGTTTGTTTGGTACAGGTAATGATCTGGCTAAACTCATGCAGATGTATTTGCAAAAAGGCAGTTTCGGCAGCCAGAAATTCATCGAACCGGCTACGCTTACCGAATTTGCCAGGTGCCAGTTTTGTGAGCAAGGCAACCGCCGGGCCATCGGCTTTGATAAACCAGATATTATTCCGGTGAAAAATGGAAGTGCCGCCTATAGCGCCAGCAAAGATAGTTTTGGTCATTCCGGTTTTACAGGCACCTTCACCTGGGTTGATCCTACTTATAATCTGGTCTATGTCTTTCTCTCCAACCGGGTATATCCCACCAGAAATAATTCCAAACTGAGCCAGATGAACATCCGCACCGGTATTCAACAAGCTATTTATGAAGCCATCCAGGAGAGTAATATGAGTTCGATGAACAGGAAGTAACTTAGATTCAGTTATAACCTCTATGAGAAAAACTTTTCTAATTCTTCTGTCTTTATTAGTAGTGTTTATAGTGGGTATATATTTTATTTATACCTCAATGAAAAATAGTAAACCCATTAGTAAAGAAGATTATTATGGGGTATTAGAAGTTAATTATGATATTACAATCGATGATTTGTATAAAGCAGGTTTTAAAGAGACTTATGAATATCATGCTTATTTGGTACTGAGTAAAAAGGTAAACGATACGCTGGAAGTACTTTATGAGGTAAATCCTTATTTTGATGTGGTACTTTATAAATTTTCAATAGTAAAGACTAAAATATATAATATTGATTTAATAGAGGAATATATTAATAGGAATGAAGGAAGTATTGAAACACCTTTGTGTTCCAATGATAAAAACCAATATATCTTTTTTGTTAAAGGAGATAATAATGACTTATTATTCAGATGTGTGTATGACAGTATAAATTCTCCAAATGAAAATGTACTTAGAATAACACACGACTATCCAGTTGCAGCAAGGAGAGGAATGCTCAAAGACCATCCTTATAATGAAGCTTATAAACAATCTATAATTGAGGCAGAGATAGAAAGAGAAAAGATAGAAGAAGAGATGAAAGAAATTGAAAATAAATAACTCTCTAACATTTACCTTAACACCTAAAGTAAAATTTTAGCCACAAATAAGGACTTACAAATTATATCAACTAATCCTCACACCTTCACTGGCACAAGCCCCATTTTTCGGCCGGTTTCCAGCATAAAGGCAAAAGCTTCCTCATATTCATTGCGGATATGGCCTTCCGGAATAGCTTCCCGTAACACAGATTTAATCTCACCAACTTCTTTGCAGGGTTTGAGTCTGAAGGTTTCCATAATGATCTCTTCGGTGATTACTGGCTGGAAATTGCGGAAGTTGCCTATTCACTGTTAATTGGATGGAACTTAATAACCTTATTTCTATTCTGGTTTGGATTCATTCAAACATTGGTAGTTTATCTCCCAACTTGGATATCAAAAAATAGAAACCATTTGTTTGATTCAATAAGCGGACTAATGACTTATTAGAGAATGTTTTGAAATATTATTCGGTTTTTCTTTTGAGCAGAGTATCAATAAAGGCTAATTGTAGCATGGCTTCCGAACTTTCTGTGCTTTTTTCAAAATCACGGCTCAACCTACGCTTAAAATTGAGCCATCCGTAGCTACGTTCCACTACCCAACGGCCCCCTGCCGGGACAAAGCCTTTCACGCTTTCAGGCTTTTGTACAATTTCTACACTCCATCCATATTGTTTTTTCACTTCTTCCACAAAAGTCTCTGTGTAGCCATTATCTGCTTTCAGGGTATGCAGGCGGGCGGACTTGCCCTTCAACTTAGCTGCTAACTCATATCCTGCTGTGGTGTCTGATATATTAGCAGCTGTAATATGCACCGCCCAGGGGATACCTAAACAGTCCACAGCCAGATGTCTTTTTCTGCCATTCACTTTTTTATTGCCATCTATGCCTTTATCCTGACTGGTAAATTGTATAATCTTAACACTTTGGCTATCAATGGCCAACACGCTTGGCAGGGCTTGTCTGCCTGCTTTTTTTCTTTCTCTGCCTGCTAAAAAAGCTAACAACTCTTCAATAATGCCCCGCTTTTTCCACTGCCTGAAATGATAGTAAATGGTTTGCCAGGGTGGGTACTTACTTTCCATATTGCGCCATTGGCTGCCCGTAGTTAGCAGCCAAAGCAGTGCATTGATTATCACCCGTTTTTCATGTTTAATCTTTCTTTGGTTATCAATTATTTCCTTGATAACTTCCCATTCAGGGTCAGTGAGCGCAGAGAATTTTTCTTGCATAAACTTGATGATTAGACACCTCAAGTTTACTCACTGATTCTTTCTTTTACCCTATTTTTATTCTTCCAAAACGTTCTCTTACGCTATAATGGTGTTCATGATTTATGATCACTTCCAATTGGACTATTTTCAAATAATGATCTGTAGCCTTTTAGTCAACTTAGGTGTAGTCATAACCATACACTTCCTAAAACATACAGGGGCACAAACATCATAAGCAATAGTAATAACTGTATGTTAACCTGTCGGGCGGGCGACATACTACATATCAACAACTAGAATATTAAGTTGCACCAACTACCCTATTCTTGTAATTTATATCTATGGGATAGAGTATAAGAAAAATGATTAAAATTTTTTATATAACTAATTTCTTTCACCTTTTGCCCAACATAATGTCCTTAAAAGAATCATAAAGGGACAGCAAATTAACACCATATAATCGAATCACTTGGCTTTTGTCTTGTTAATAAATTCCTTTTGTAGGTTGTTAATGGCTGTCTCATACCCCTTTTGATCAAAAAAAGCAGCCGGCTTATAACTCTGATTTGGTTTATGTTTGTTATGAAGACCAAATTGACTCGCATGCGAAGAAAGCCAAATATCAAAGGAAAGCCTTTTCATCGCATTTAAACTATAGGCATAATCTTTTGCTATATTAGGGTAGTCAGGTATTTGTGTAAAGTCTTTGTCTGTCACAATCGTAGGCATATTGGCTAACAACACCCGGTAGGTTCGCTTATCATCTTTTACATCGAAAAGAAAGCTACAGGAACCTTTCGTATGACCCGGATGATCCAGCATGACCAGCTGCATTTCACCAAGTTTGATAGTATCCCTATCTTGCAATAAACGCTCTGCCTGTAAAGGTTAAAAACTGCTTGTTTTGCCTCCCAATGCGTAATCTGACTTGCCCCCATCCTTCAATACGGATGCATCTTTTGCATTGATCATCATTTGTGCCCTGGTTGCTTTTTTTATAGCCGCCATTGCTCCCAGGTGGTCATAGTGGGCTTGGGTGGTTAACAATATTTTGATATCTGAAAACTGAAAGCCTAATGATTCAATACTGGCTTTAATCAGCGGCTGTGAAGAGGCAAGTCCGGTATTGATGAGAATACTTCCTTTTGGAGTAGTAATCAGGTAACAGGCTAAGTCATATGTGCCTACATAATACAGATTCCCGGCAATTCGAAAAGGTGAATAAGGTGTAGACCATTCAGTAGGGGTAGTAGCAGGTTCTATTACACCTTGAGCTAGTGCTCTAGAACAGATCATCCATAGACTGATTATTAGTGATAGTGTTTTTAACATCTTTTTAGGTTGATATATCCTCTATTTGGCCCTAACTTAATTAAAAATCTTGTTTTTGTTTGATATGTAATTCGATTATATAGATGCAGTTGATCTGCTAGATACAAATCAATTGAAGCTTGCTTGCCATGGAAAAACTTTGTAGACCTCAACCATAAATTTAAAGGAGCTTATTATTTCTTATAGATGCTTTACTCGGTTTGAGTAGTTTCTACTTTTGTCATATTGAGATAATGGTTTTTAACTAGAAAGACTATATCCTAATATCTCATATAGATAATCCCTTTAATAATCCACATACTATGCTTTTTTACTTTTACACCGCAACACAAATGGCAGTTAAAATAACCTCACGTTTCTTGTAACCAATGAAGACAATTGATATAAATATCTTAACGATCAAGTTCTGATCATGGGGATGTGATCAATACCATCCTCATCATAGACCTTCCCTGCCTGTACAAAACCAAATTGCTCATAAAATGCTTTTGCATATAGTTGTGCTCCAATTTTAATTGGGCCTGCTCCAAATAATTCATAGCAAGTTTCAATGGCCTGAGCAACTAATAACTTTGCCCAATCCTTTACCTCTCACTTGTGGGCTTGTTACAATCCGGCCAATAGATATTTCTTCATAAGAAAGTCCAGGTGGCAGCAGACGGGCGCAGGCCACAAGCAGATCTTCTTGATAGAGCAGCAAGTGGTAAGACTGCCTATCCTTATTGTCCATATCGAGAAAAACACAGTTTTGCTCCACGACAAATACCTCACTTCGCAAGCGTAAGGCATCATACAATTGATCAGGAGTTAGCCGGGCAAAAGGTTGGCAAACGGTAATTATAGACATAGTTATTAGCTAGTTGGAGTAATTGAATTTTACTTTTATCAGCCGTAAAAGTAAAAACTTTAATATCTAACCAATAGCAGAATCTATGTAAGCTGATTGTTCTGCTTACAAAAGTGAGTTGAATGGAAGTTTAGGTTATTCATCCCCCTTTCAAATAACCAAAATGCTCGTCATCTGACCACTAAGTAAATTATCTTTCTGCCTCAGTTCTGTCCCAAATACAGGGCTGACATGTATTCTTCTCAAGAACGGTTTTCATAGCTGTAGACAAAGTGCGGGTAAACCAAAGCAAAAGGCGAAATTTTAAGTGATTATAAATTATAGTTTTATAAACTCAGAAGAAACGATTTGCAAGATACCCATTAAAGAAATATGCTTTGCCGAGGCTAAATAGAAACAATGTAAAAATTGTAACTAATAGTATATATTGTAAATGAGAACCTGAATTACTAGTGTATCCTTGTTCTTGCATTATTTAAAGGAATATTCCTTTCTCATAAAAGCAAAATCTTTGTATGTGCTATAAACTTCTGGTAAAAAGAATATACTTCAGCCTGGCTGTGCTCATTTATCTGCCCACTTCTATTGTATTTTGTGCTCATAATCAGCAATTTGATTACGATAAGGCTTCTGTACGGGTTTCTTTTGGACACCGTGCAGCACAAACAATATCTTATCAACTACGTATCAAGGGCGGCTCTCCGGGCATGGAGGTATCCACTCCGATAGGCAGTAAGCTAGAAGCCAATGATAAGATTGCCGTTGTTTCCGAATTTTCTGCCGGAGCCGGCGATATAGATGAGTTCACTGCAGAAATCTCATGGCCTAAGCCGGTTGCTCCTTTACGGGCGCTTGCTTCTCACCAGTATTCTTACTCCCCAGACAAAGATGCTATGTGGGGCTATCTGCTGGCGAATGGTTCGCCCGGACAAGTGGATAGGTTAAAAGACGACCCATGGAATAAACCGGATGCCCCGCTGCTTACATTCCTGCTATCCGAAGACGGAACCAGAGGTTTTACTATTGGCATAGAACAATTGCTGCGTCACAAGGAAATGTGGCTACCTGAGCATGATGCTTTTGTTACCCTCACTGAAAACCCAGTGGATTTTAAGCAGCATCTATTCTCATTAAAAGGTATCCGCACATTAGACAAAGTAAAACAAGAGCCCGATGCCTCTCTTAGTCAGTTCAAGAAGTTATGGGAGGATTTCGGAAACCCGCTTGTGTGGGATAAGCCATGGGAAACCACCTGGATGGGCAGCAAAGGCCATTTAGTAGTAACCGCACCTGCGCATGGTTCGCTGTATAAGTTTACCGTAGACCGCTGGGCAAAGGTACGTCCGGATTTTGCTTCTCCCCACAAGTTTGCACAGAACATTCTCTGGCAGGGCAGTCAATGGAAAAGCCAGCGGATTAAAGATGGGCTGCCAATAGTTGTAACTACCCTGGAAAATAATGGGCAGTTGTGCCAGATAGAGCAATTTGCGGCACAGATTACTCCTGATATGTCTGCACAACGAGGAGAGGTAGATGGTGTAATGGTAAGCAAGCTGACGCTTTCGGGTAAATCAGGACCGGTTAATGTAGGATTCAGCTTCAGGAGCGAAACAAGAAACACTCAGCTGGAAGTAAAGCAGATCGGTTCACAATGGGCCATTTCAGAAATAGGTTCAGGCAACATTTGGTTGATGATGGAAACCGGGAAAGATGTATCTCTAGCAACCGGAACTACAACAGTGGGTGAAAAAGGTACAGAAATCAATTTCTCCCTGGTTGGTAACCTGCCAGCTGGCCATACCCGTGAAATGCTGATCAAACTCCCTTCGCCAGCTATACCTGCGGCAAATGTGGAAAAGATAGCCGGACTGAATTTCAATACTGCCCAAAAAGCAACAATCCATTACTGGGAAAACTGGCTCAGCCAAGGGGCCCTTTTTCAGGTACCTGAAGAGGCTGTAAACAATCTTTTCAGGGCAAATCTGTGGCATGCCCTGATTCTTCCCCGCCATCGCACCGATGAGAAGGGGGATACCCGCATAGATTTACCTTATGCCAATACAGCTTATGGGCAGTTGAATGCCGACTGGCCCATTAACCAGGGAGTATACGTAGATTATATGATCTATGGCCTGCGGGGGCACTGGCAAGTAGCCGAAGAAGAGTTCGCCGCTATGTTCCACAGCCAGCAACAAAATGATGGACGGATTGGTGGCTATGCCAACTGGGGTGTATATTCTCCGGGACATCTGTATGCTATTGCCCAGAACTACCTACTCTCCCAGGACAAAGCTTCATTTGAACGCCTGTTACCCCAATCTATGAAAACACTCGACTGGTGCCTGGACCAGGTAGCAAAAGTCGGGACGGGAAAAGAAGCTACCGGACTGATCCGGGCACCACTCAACGACCTGACGCATGAAGAGCGAGAATGGGCTTTTCCGCAAGCCTATTTTGTCGCTGGTCTGGACTTGTTTGGCCGTGCACTTGCCAGATACGGACATACCAGAGCAGAAGAAGTTCGTAAGTCAGCCAAAAAAATGAAAGGGGACCTAGAACGGACTTTTGCCCGCAGTAGTGTAAAAGCCCCAGTGGTGCAACTGGCAGATGGCACCTGGAGCCATTATGTACCCTCAGATGCCATGACCTCCAGAAGATTACTGGATGAATGGTATCCTACAGATGTAGATTGTGGCCCTTTACATATGGCAAGACTGGGGGCGATTGATCCTAAAGGCTGGCTTACCACAGCCATGCTGCATGATCATGAAGATAATTTGTTTTTAAAAAATCAGGGTGCGGCCAATGAGCCGATTTATGTACAACAGGCATCTGCTTATTTGCTGCGGGATGAACCCGAGGCGGCTATCCGGTCATTTTACAGCCTGATGGCCTGTGGTTTTTCACATCAGCAACTCTCTCCACTCGAACACCGGTGGGCCTGGGGACAGTATTATGGCCCACCCAGTACCGATGGTGCCTGGTTTGAACTATACAGAAAAATGCTCATACACGAGTTGGACGATAAAACGCTTGTCCTGGGACAGGCCATACCCAGGCCATGGTTAGAAAAGGATAAACGCATAGAAGTAACAGGGGCACCCACCTATTTTGGCAAGCTATCTTTCAGCATGGAAAGCAAAAGATCAGGCAATGAAATAAAAGCCACCGTAGCTCTTTCCGACGGACAAAAACCGGAAGACATGTTTGTGCGTTTCCGTCATCCGCAAAAGAAAAAGATTCGGTCAGTATGGGTAAATGGAACACCATGGAAAGATTTTGATATAGCTAAAGAATGGGTACACCTGCCAAAATCAGGTTTAGAGAAACAAGTAATTATCGTAAAATACTGATAAATACAACTTCTATTCATGCTATTGTTGCACTTATGTTTATGGGGAACACTGAAAAATCTGCTGCAGCAATAAGTACCCTCTTCTGGATTTGTAACATCATTCAGGGAAAAAGCATATCTATAATAATTAACCCCTATTCCTTAAATCTCCTTGCAGGAAAACATAGCTTTTTTTAATAGTTGCTAAAAAGAGGTGATTTGTAATACAAATGGATAGTTAATTCAATTCCCCCTTTGGGGTGACTCAAAAATATAGCTATCAAATCAATTCTGTTTCCATACTCCACTTTTATGTGGGAAGCCCAGTTGTGGAAATAGATGTAATTCTGCTTGTTGTACACACTTAAATGCTGTTAATTTTGAGCTTATTCGTTTTATATGGCTATCCACAAGCAATCTCCCCAAATTCAATCCACTCAGCCCTTTATCGAACCTCTATCACCCTTAGGTCTCTTTCCTGGACGTTGGGTAGGAGGCATTAGTTTAATTTTGGGTCCCGTTCTTATTCTTACCGGCGCTTTGCTTCGTATTGAATTTCACTTTTTTGCTCCTCAGCAACTATCTGCCTATGAAGCTCATCCCACCCTAATCACGGCAGCTTACAGTTGCTTTGCCGTAGGTAATGTGGTGCTGTGTTTTGGTATCATTATCCTAGCAACCCTAATCAGTGCCTGGAATAGAGTATGGGGAATTTGGGGAGGTGCCTTAGCCATTTCAGGACTTTTCACCCGCACTTTCCATGCCGGCATTGACCATCTTGCCTTTCAACTAGTCGATGTACAAGGCATGGAGATGGCCTGGAAAGCTGTGTCGGATTCCTACCGGGCATTTCATATATTCCGCTACTTCAATGGCCATATCATGGCTGGCTGGATTGTGCTTTCTATTGGAGCTTATCGTTCCGGCACACTTAATTTATACCGCTCCCTTGCCTTGGCACTGATGGTCATGGTTCCGTTTGGCACCCTGAAAGGAACTGAGATTCGGGCCATTGGTATACTTGGGCTTTGCGTGGCGCTCATACCCTTGGGCATAAGCCTATTGCGTAATGGGCCTCCGCTTAGTCGAAAGGCAGTATTCTGGATTGTTGCAATTAATCTACTGGGAATTGTCTTCGTCATTCTTTCAATTCTATTTCCTGCACTGATGAATTAAAATTGTCAGGCGCCCTGTTTTCTGAAAGATAGCAAATAGAAAACGATTACAATTATCAAGTTCAAAAAGGGGCAGTTAATGAAACTTATATATTTATTTTCTTAGGTGTTTTTGCACTTATATCTGACTACATACAGTGCTTTTTATGTAGTTAATTGGAGAAGAAAGTTCCTATCAGCAGCACCATGAAGGCGTAGTATAAACCCATTTTCCTTATTTTTGAGGTCGGGTATTTTTTCTCAGCTCTGTCTACAATAAATGGGAATGTGAATATAGACATACCCATCGTGCCAAGGGGAACCAATAGATGTGCCCGCTCAGCAAAACATAGTGCTATCCCACCTACTAGCAATGCCCCGGCAAGCCAGTACCTGTAGGTTGAACCCTTATAGACCTCTTCCATACTTAATTCTTTGTTTCAAAGCCAAATTCTTAGATGGGGCCTTTTATTTGATGTGGATGTATTTTTCAGGAGAAGGTTCCTGGTAAATACAGATATCAGAGCCTTCGAATCTGAACCAGTAGTGTAATTCCACCCCAGCCTTGTCCTTGTAGACCGCCCTGTACACGGTAACACCCCTCCCATAAGTCATTGGACCTGTGTTCCCGCTACGCCACTCCAGGTCAACGATCTCCATCCCTCTCTCCCGGGCAAATTCTTCCATCTTTGCCTGTTCCCAGCGGTCGTTATAGTACCAAATTCCTCCCAGCACGAGGGCAGCGAACAGAATGCCAAAAAGGGTAGATCTCATAAGATTAAGTTACAAATTATATTGATATTGTGTTTCAAGTCTATATACGCTTCTTTCTATTTGTCAAGAAATGCCATTCGCATCATAGAAAAGAAGGGCAAAAGAGTCAGGGAAGGTCTTGTGCTAGTATAGGTTGACAGAAGTTGTTCCTTCAATTTTGCTAGACATGATGACCGATACAAGAGGAAAAACTTCTGAATGACTGATTATCCAAAATTATTATTCTCTCTTCCATATATGGAGTTAAAACAAAGAGGAGTATTCTATTACTTACCTTATTGTATTTGACGTTTATCAATTGTACTATTGACTCTTACCCATACCAAGCATCTTCGTATCCACATTTGGAAGAAAGACTATTATTCTTTTTATATAAAATAGGCGTTTAAGGTAGATGCCTTATGCGAATGTTGCGCCATTTCATTAAAAAGGGGCCATTATTTTCTATCCCATGCATTTGTAAACCGACAAATCCCTTAGGATGTGTTCTGTACAAGTCTTCATTCACTAAATCCTCCACTGCTTGTCCATTCACCCAGGTTTGAATACGTGGGCCTTTGGCCACAATACGCATTTTATTCCAGCCATCATTGTGCAGAAAATGGTGGCCATTTTGTATTTTGTCTTTTGAAGAAAGCCATCCTGTGCCTAAGGCTTCCCCATAAATAAGCCCTGTGGTGGGCGTACCTGGCCGGTGGTTTCGTTGCATCTCCACCTGTGGACCATGCACCCTTCCGGCTCTTCCATCATGCCCTTCGCCTACTGTTACCGGTTTTACCCCGGACCTTATCTGGATACCTGAATTCGTTACACTATCTACCATTACTTCCAGTTCGAGTTCAAAATCGGAAAATTCTCTGGTCGTGCACAGAAAAGAGTTTTGGCTGCCTATGGCTGTTCTTCCTACAATTACTCCATCTTCCACTGTATAGGTATGAGACCCATTGAGATGCACCCAGCCATCCAGCGTAGCCCCATCAAATAGACTGATCCATTCTTGTTTCTCTTTGTCAGTTGTTAATTTGGCCTCTCCTTCCGGTGAAGGTAGGGCAAAGGCAATAACCGAATCTCCTATTTTAGTGCCATTTTTTCCTCCTCCTCCGGCCATAATCACTACATATTGTCTGCCATTGAGCATATAAATACTTGGGGTGGCATAGCCAGCGGCAGGCAGTTGATGCTCCCACAGGAGTTTACCAGAGTGGCAGCTAAATGCCCTGATTTTTTCGTCTGGAGTTGCGGCAATAAATACCAGGCCTCCAGCTGTAGCTACTGGTCCTCCAAAGTTTTTCGCCCCAGTATTACGGATGCCTTTGGCTGCCAGCTGCGGATACTCACCTAATGGAATTTTCCATAAGATATCACCTTTAATCAGATCCACCGCGTTGAGTGTACCCCAGGGAGGAGCAATAGCAGGAGCACCATAGGGATCGGTAAAAAATGGTATTTGCACAGCGTAACGTACCTGGGAACCTTCCGTCTTTATTTCTTCGCTCTCAATTTTATTGCTTTTCAGAAAACGGATCAAGGCATTTATTTCCTCTTTGGAAAGCTGGGGGAAGGAAGGCATAATCCCTTTTCCCTGCTCGAGAATAGTACGGATTTCTTCCTCATTCTTCTGCAGGTTGACAAGTGAAGGAAAAAGGGGTGGATTTCCTTGCCTATTGGTTCCATGACAGGAAGTGCAGTTTTTGTTATAGATAACTAAGCCACGGCTTACCGGATCTGCTTTTGCTGGCCCTTTACTATCATAAAACACACTGAGTTTATTAATGGAAGGTGCTTCATTGGCATTCACATACATCACATTCAGGGATGGATCAAAAGAAGCACCGCCCCATTCTACCCCTCCCTGGTGGCTAGGCGTAGTAATGGTGCCTTGCATGGAAGGAGGTGTATAGATAAATCCGGTCTCATACTTTTTAAATTGCTTTAATGCAGATGCATGGGATTCAGGGGTAACTTTGGTTAAATCAGCCTCATGCAGGGACAAGCGGACAAGGGGAGGTGGCTTTAAGGGAAAAGGCTGAGTTGGCCAGGCTTGTTCGCCAGGTATTTTAGAAGCTGGGACAGGCATTTCTACAACCGGAAATAAGGGTTCTCCTGTATCACGGTCCAGTATAAATGTCAATCCCATTTTTGTTAGCTGAACAACCGCATCCCTGGTTGTTTTGCCAGATTTTAAGGTGACCAGAATGGGTGCCGGCGGATTATCGAAGTCCCATATATCGTGATGTACAGTTTGATAATGCCATTTTCGTTCACCGGTTTCTGCATCTAAGGCAATTACACAATTACCAAACAGATTCATTCCTTTGCGGAAACCTCCATAAAAATCATTGGCCGGAGAGCCAGTGGCAAAGAATACCCAGCCTCTTTCCTCATCTAAGGAGAAACCACCCCAGGGATTCGCCCCTCCATATACTTCACCTTCTACCCATTCCCAGGTATCATAGCCCATTTCACCTTTTTGTGGAATAGTATGAAAAATCCATTTAAAAACTCCAGTTACGGCATCGTATGCCCGTACATGTCCGGGAGTGGAATTATATTCTTCCGGTACCCGGGAAGTTACAATCAGAAGGTTTTTATAAACAATCCCTGGTGTAGTTACTTCGATAGAGGCTGTAGAAGCTTCGACATCAATATCCTGCCGCAGGTCAATAAACCCACCTTTTCCGAAGCTAGTAATCAGTTGGCCAGTGTTGGCATCCAGGGCATATACCCGGTTGTTTACATAATGGAAGATACGCTTGCCTTCTTTGCCTTCCCAATAGGTAACACCCCGGCTGCGCCCTCTGAACATTTGTTTATTCTCATTGTGTATGGCTGATTCAAACACCCAAATTGGCTTACCGGTAGCTGCGTCCAGTGCCACGGCATCTAGTTTGGCAGTCGTAAAATACAGCAAGCCATCTACAATAATGGAATTGCTGTACATAGAAGGTCCCTTGAAATCGCCGGTATGGTATTCCCAGACTTTCTCGAGCTTATGTACATTGGCTGCATGTATCTGTGCCAGTTCAGCATATTGATTTGCTTTTTTATCTCCCCGATAGATGGACCAATCCCTGTAATTGTCTAACCTATCTCTATAGGTAGGCTTATTTACTACAATCTTTTTTTCTATGCTTACAGGTGTTGAGGAAGCCTGCTGCGAAGTAGTTTTAGTCGTAGGAGCCGTACATGACAGAAGCAGAAGGATACAAAGTATGGATGAGAAAAAAGAAGATAGATTCATATAAAAATCAAATAAGGAAAATGATATCCTGTCTTCTAAAACTTTCTTTTTCTGTGAATCAAAGAAAATCAGGACATCTATTGTAAGTAGCCTAAAAAATCAAAATTCTTCTTAATTCACAAAATGTCCTTAAAATTTTTCAATGTAGTTCTACGATTCAGCTTTCTATATACTTTTAAAATGGAAGCATTTACCCTTCTTCACAGATATAAGCTTTCCACTGATGGGTTAATGCTTCCCCGTTTAGTTCACCGGTATAAACAATAAGGCGGTATCGGAAAGTAGCCATCTGATCTTTATCAATTTTCCAGTCGCCCAAAATCTGTCTGGAAGGACCTATTCCTAATTCATTATCTACCCGCCATGGAGTAGGAAATACTGCATTATCCGGATGATCGAAAATAGCTATATGAGCCAGATCGCTACGACCTTCTACTTGTATGCCAATATCTGCCCATATGGCACGTTGACCCTCTGCCTGCTGGTTGCGCTGCCCGGCTGCGGTGATAACCTCCCCATTCATTCCTTCATGCCAGGGCATTCGCAGAAACAAGCCACCTACATAGAATTTACCAATCATGATATCTTTTTTAGCTTCTCCTTTCCATTCCATATCCAATACATATTGTCTATTTTGTTCCTGCATGGACCAGGTTTGTGTTTCGCTAAGAATAGGTTGTTTGTTTTCATCAAGCAGGTGATATACAGTTTGCCATTTGACCTGAGTACCTTTTTCCTGAACTACAGTAGCAGAAACCTTTTGCCAGTAATCCTCTTTCCAGTTCATAAAATAATCCCGGCCATTTACTTGTTTTAGTCCCCAGTATAAGCCTGTCTGGTGTTTATGGTGCCCTGGGCTGAATTGGGTCAGAACACCTTTGCCGTCAGGAGCTGTAATGGGGTGAATATAGGGACGGATATTTTGCTGAGCAATCTGGGTCAAAAGTGTCCGCTTATCATTTTCCCTGATAACGCTAATCTGACCTATATTGGGGTCATAGTTGATTGTAAGCTTGTTCTGTGTAAGCCCGATATGTTGTGTAGACTTTAGTGTTGTAAAAGGAGTACCTCCATAGAGTAAAATGACAAACTGTATAAATAGCATGGATAGTTTCATAGGCTAGAGTTTGGTGCTCCCTGTACAAATAAAGTCATTTCCTTTTAACTATTCTATTGTGAATGAGTATATAACTATATAAGAAAGAAATAAGCCTTAAATTATACAATATAATGTTAAAATAATGGAGCCGGTCTAATTGAGTACGTACTTTTGCGTAGTTAAAATAACCTCCTCTTTCGGGAAACTTTATAAAGATCTGACTTACATAAAGTACTAATGGCCAGGCAGTTTAATGTCGTGCCAGCCACTTATATCGCACTGGCCATATTGATTATTACCTAATCCTATCACGGTGCCATCCGCTCTAAGGCCAAGGCTATGAGTGCACCCGGCTGTAAGGGCTACAATATCTTGCCACTCACTTACTTTGCATTGCCCATACTCATTCCAGCCTACAGCTACTACAGTACCATCCGCTTTAAGACCGAGACTATGAGTACTTCCCACTGCTATGGCTACAATATCGTGCCAGTTGCTCACATGGCACTGACCATATTTATTTTGACCCACCGCTACCACTATGCCATCCCATTTCAGCCCGACCGTATGCAGATAACCCGCTGCCACTGCTATTATGCCCTGCCATTGCTCTACCTTGCATTGGTGATACCTATTATTCCCTACTGCCCTCACCGTGCCGTCCGATTTCAGTCCAACTGTATGCCAGTCACCAGCCATGACTGCTACCATATCATGCCAGCCTGATACATTACAGGCTCCTTCCTTATTTCGGCCTACAGCTACTACTGACCCATCTCTCTTGAGGCCAATGCTACGACGCCATCCGGCAGCAACAGATACAATATCTTGCCACTCACCTACATTACATTGATCATCTTTATTCCAGCCTACAGCTACTACTGTGCCGTCAGACTTAAGGCCGACACTATGAGCATTACCCGTGTTGGTGGCCATATGAACATTACCGGCAGCGACTGCCACCATATCATGCCAACCCCTTAGCGTACATTGACCATATTTATTATCACCCACCGCCAAAGCCGTTCCGTCGGATTTAATACCAACACTATGACGAGGCCCCGCCACGATAGTATTTTTTTGCCACTGTTTCAGTTTCCCACGTGCTTGTTTTGATAAACTGTAATCCATAATATATCTACTTGGACAAAATATAATATAGAAATTTGGGAAAGTAACTGTGAGCTCCCCTGAAGATAGAGTTGATTCAAAGAATAATAGAACCTGTACGTTAGTTACTCATAAGGAGAGGTTTGAGTAACTGATTCCTCCCGTTATTTAAAACTCAAGAACAGGCTTCAAAACCGCTCTCTTTGTATCTTCCACTTTTTAAGGTGAAGCCAAGTGTTAACTCCAACAAATTTATGTAGGTGCAAAAGCACCCTATCAGAGTAGTTTTTAATATAAGAAATTAAATACCATGAATAATAAAATCAAAAGGCTAATAGCGGCTACAATTGACTTAGCTTTTATAAGTATATTGACAATACCATTAATCTTGTATTTTGATAACTCGAATTATAGATTATGGAGAGATATGACTCAATTACTTTTCTTCGGCCTATTTCTAAATAAGGATTGTACCAAAGGAATTAGTATAGGAAAAAGGCTATTTAATTTTGTAACTATCTATAAAGGACGACCAGCTTCATCGTTAAAATGCTTAATTCGAAATGTAACTTTACTAATTTACCCTATTGAAGCTTTAATTCTATTAATCAACCCTCAAGCGAAAAGAATAGGAGATTATTTTGCAGGCACTACAGTAATAAAACAAGATCATAGCTTAAAAGCAATTAAACAAAATAGCAATCTATTGTTAAGAGATGTTTTATTTACTTTACTTCTTACTGGTTTAATATTGGTGTTTGTAAATTATTTCTATGGTATCTTGTGATTATGAATTATAATCTCTTAATCATTATTATATTTCCTCCGGCAACAGGTTGGCAAAAAACGATCGAAACGTAGTTGCTCTCTTGTGCCAACTTACAAATTTGACAAAAGTGACAGTTAAAATTAAATACCCGTTTTTGTTGCCAGAAGCTTTAAGCAATCAAAGCATCCACGTTACTCTCTAAACTGTCTTGAAAACAGGAGGATTTATGTGTTATTCAATAAGAAATGACTCTTAATTGGCGCATCTATTTTGATGCTTTAGACATCCACCCTTTAAGCATCAATTTTTGTCTTAAGCATCCGGTATGTGTGGCTCAACTAGTTTAATCAACTTTTCAAGCGATTCTTGCCAGCCCAGATAACACATTTCGGCAGGTATGGCAGCCGGTATTCCTTCCTGCAGTACTTTTAATTCTGTACCTACAGATGTTTTTTGTAGCCATATAGAAGTAGTCATTATTCCCGGCAGTTTGGGATCGTCAAATTGATCAGTGTACTTCAAAAATTCATTAGGCTTGATCTCTACATATTTTCCACCAAAGGAGTGGCTGTTGCCGGTTGTAAAATTGTGAAACGACATTTTATAACTGCCACCTCCCTCTACATTCATCTCGTGTACCGTACAGAGAAAACCATAGGGCGGCAGCCATGAAGCAATGGCCGGGGCTTGGGTAAAGGCACGATATACCTTGTCAGGGGAGGCCTTAATGACTCTGTGCAAGGATACTTTGTTGTCTGACATACAATAAATTATTAGTTGTTTCCTCCTTGTTTGGCTTTTGGGTTTGCCCGTTTATTAGGTGGTAACTGCTCCACCGCTTGTTGATTCTTGCTTGAATCTACTTTGCTTGTACAAAGATGGTAGTAAAAAGGGGCAATTAACGGAGGCGTATGCGACAATTTACAGTAGATTTGCGACTTTGGTTTCCTTGAAAAAGTCGACATTAAGTTATACACTAATTTTTTGATCCCCAGGTCCGTAGTTACCTGAAAGGGGTATTTTTTTAACTATCCCTTTCTCTAACTAAATTTGTTTATAGTAGAAAAATAGTATTAAGGAATCACACTGTAGTTTATTATTCACCTTTACTGCTTCTAATTTTATTGTCAAACTATAGCAGGGAAAGACCAGAATTTTATCCACCCATCATCATCGTTATATACAGGTTGGCGCCAAATCCTGAGTAGATTAATAGTTCTACTATTTCTTGATCTACTTTTTGATTGTCAGCAAGTTCGATCGCATAATTATAGCCCAGTTTTTTCCAATTGATCCCTTGTTTGAGTGAAAGAATTTTTCTTTCCTTTTCGTCGAGTAATTCAAATCCTGTTTTCAAGGAGCCAGTCGCTTTCAGTAAGTAGCGATTTTCACTGTTATTGACGGTTTTTAACCTGATCATAACATCTCCCTTCCAATCGATTGCCATATGCCCTTTGGAGATTCCATTTTTTAGAATCTCGAACTTGCTTTGCCAAAAGTTTTTAGGTTTGATTTGAATGGGAATAGAATTAAGCCATGTTTGGGCTTTTCTTGACAACCAATTGGCATACAGTACTTCTACAAGTGTTTCCCCATGATTGCTCTTAATTTCAAAATTTCCCCCTGCTGAAGTTGATTTTATTTGCATCTGCTGAGATGTTTTCAACTTTTCCATCTCAGCAATGGTTTCTTCCAGTTTGCCGAATATGCGCCCATACATCAAACGTACATCCCATTTGTAGATTTTATCTGAAAAATACAACATCAGTAGGGTGGCTATTCCCACGATGATCAGTGCAAATAAGGGAACACTCCCAATAAATAATATGCCGGGGTATTGTTGATACATTTTCGAGGTTATTTCCCCTTTATTCCATGCAGACCATATGGTAGTTAAGGCAATCAGAAAATAGAGTGGATAGGAAAAACGGGCTATTTTCTCACTTTTCAACACAACCTCATTCAGCCATCCATCAAGCGACTTAAGATAATCAAGGCTGGTTGCCCCATGATCGAGTGTGTTGAAACTTCGCTTTTGGCGTTTGCTGTACCATGCCGTAAAAAGGAGCAGTATAGATACGGCAACTCCTTGCCAAAGGGCATCCAGAAAATAATATATAATGGGAAAAACAATGGCCATGCTGACAATAGCCATTAAGTTGATCCTGAACATCCTTTTCATTTTATCAACCAGGTGTATTGACTTCAGGTTGTACAAGTCATTTATTTGGGGAGCCACCAAGCTCTTTTCATTCAGAAAGCCTTCTTTCCAAATGTCTTCAATTGAATTTTTCATCGAGTATTTTTTTTAAACGTTCTTTAATTCTGTTCACTCTGACAGCTACATTATTGACATTAGTACTAAGGATATCGGCAATTTCCTGATAGGGTTTTTCTTCCAGATACAACAGGATCAATGCCCGGTCCACTTCTGATAAATGCCTGATGGCTGTATACAATTGGTTCAAAGGCTCATCTTCAAATGCCTTGTTTTCAGTGAGTAGCATATCCGGTAAAACATCCGAAGTGAAATAGGTTCGCCCATTCCTTTTCTTTTTTTTGAGCAGTGTCAGGCACACATTGAGAGAGATTCGATACACAAAGGTAGACCATGTGCATTGCTCCCGGAAGTTATCTTTGCTTCTCCATATTTGCAGACATACCTCCTGGTAGTAGTCCTCAAAATCCTCTTGGGAATGGGTATATGCCCTACAGATCTTGATAATGATGGAGGCAAAAGGTAAAATCGATGTCTGGTAAAAATTGCTACTCACTTTGTTTATTTTAACATCCAACCGGAAGCTCCCTCAAGCACGACCAGGTCAATGGTTTGCTTAATAGATGCGTATTTGTCTATTTATCCCTTTTTTCAGGTTTGAAATAAATGATTCATGTCTGGAAATACTTTGCCTCTTACCTAGTTTTTTCCTCTGCTTCTGATGGCCATCAATTTCAGGCCCTACCCGTACATCTTTTCTTTTCAATGAAGTTACCGGATGGTAGGTTAAAAAGTACCTCACCCTGGGCCTTTTAGGTTGCCAAACTTGCCTGGTGATAAATCCCTCTTCATTTATTCCCTCACTGAAAGAATGCTGTTTCATGTTCCTGTGATATGATGAGCTTGTATTAGCACAAAAAGAAAGAGTAATGTATTCATGATTATGTTCTTTACTTAGTTAGTGGCTAAATCCAAAGAACATTACACCTCTCCCCAAATTTTTTATAGATAAAGACTTTATCTGATAAAAATTAATCTTTATTCTTTATTTATAGGCAATCAAGAAGCGCTAAGAGGGCTTGATTATTAATTAAAGAAGGAGCAGAAGCTATTGATGAATTTGCGTGTAGCTTCATACAAGGCAAAGATAGATTGATATAATAAAGACAATTATAGTAAGATTAGTGGGGTAACTCTTGGCTGGTTTTAGAGTGAGCAGATTTATCGGTATTATCGACTAATTAACTGGCCAGAGCCTATGTAACTACTATTGGTGTAAAAAAAGTCTAAAGTAAATAAAGTTACTTCAATAGGGAGGTAAATAAACTTCCTCATTGCTGAAACTCAAAAGCAAGGCAGCGAAGCTTAATCAGAATAAGTTTTTCTGCTTGGTTTCTGTCAGTAAAACTGGGAGCCTGACAGTTATAGAAAAGTTGTTACTTGATCATTATTTCTTGTCTTTATTCTACAGGAAACAATGAAGATTATTAATAAATAATAGCTTATTGCTCTATTAATTGCGTACATTTAATAACTTTTTGTGCCTAATGATCTGCTTCCTACTGACTTATTAATAGATTTTACTTGTAACTATTAAAACAATAGTTTATGATGGGAAAAATTGGTAGCCATGTGATGGATACCTTTTATCCTCCTCTTGCTCGATAAAATCAATAAAAGTCTAAACCGCTTCAGGTCTAAAATACGCCTTTCTAACTTGTCCCATACAACTTTTACATCCTATTAACATTCTTTTACAAGTCCTTAACTAAAGCCCAGCACAAAGACTTGTAGATTTGTTGAAATGCTTCGGTACTAAAAAAGAAAAAATGATGAACTACCTACCCAAACAGATTGGCATTCGATAGTGGCTTGGCTTAATTGGCTCAAAAGTGCTTACGCAAAGGAAGTCATTTATATGTAGAAGGAAAGTTTAAGAACAGATGCTATGAAGACAAAGAAGGACAAAAACGTAAAGTATATAAAACTATGTTAGTAATTCAACCTACAAAAAATATGAAAAAAATTATTTATGCGCTGATCTTACCGCTGGTTGTGGTAAGCGGACTAGTATTTGCTAATCGTGAAATTAAAAATGAAACTTCTAAAAAATTAACCTCAAAGCCCCTCTCTGCTGCCCAAAGGAAAGCGGCATTGAAAAAATGGGAGGCTACCCCGGATGGTATACTGTACAAAAAATGGGAAGCTTCTCCCGAAGGTAAAAAAGTTTATGGGAGTGAAGCTAAAATAAGGAAGCATATCAGTGCTTTTACCAATATGAAGGCTGTTGTAACCTCTCTTTCTCTTCCGGTAGGCTCACGATTAGGTTTCGCAGTGATGGTCAGTATTAATGGGGAGGATTATATTCTTAGTTTTGGGTTGGAAAAGTCTAATGAATTTGGGCCATTGCATAGCCTGAAAGTGAACGACAAAATAATGATAAGAAGTCATAGTGTATCGCACGCACCCAAGTATTCATATCCCATCGTATCGGGCGACTATGTAGAACGAGATAGTAAAATAATTTATAAACGTGCCCCTCTCAAAGGTGGTTGCTGAGTAAATAAATTATGAAATATGCACATGTATATGCTTTGTTAGAAGGTGTTTGGAAATAGAAGAGAGGTTTTTTAGGATTTTGGAAAAAGACTATCAGCCGGTAACTTGAGTTTGCGAAACAAAAAGTTACTCCATGTATGAATTACATGAAAATCTGACTGATAGTCAATGGCAAGTTATTAAAAACATAGTAGATGATGGACGAAAGAGAAAAGTTTGTTTAAAGCGTGTAGTGGATGCCTGCCTGTGGCTGACCAGAACCGGAAGTCAGTGGCGGAATTTGTCTCAGACCCATTATCCTGTATGGCAAACGGTAGCTTATTATTTTTATAAGTGGCAACACAACGGAGTCTGGCAACAAGTGCGGGCGATGTTAGTGAAAAAGGAACGAGAAAGACAGGGACGACAAGCAGAGCCTTCCAGAGTGACTATTGATAGCCAAAGTGTTAAACAGTGTGGTTGCTTTTCTGAGCAGGTAGGTGTAGATGGTAATAAGAAAATAGATGGTAGGAAACGGCATTTGGCGGTTGATAACTTAGGACTTCCCTGGGCTGTTTATGTAGGAGCTGCTAATGAGTCTGATGCCGTAGCAGGCTTTGAATTATTACCACAACTCAAAAGCTGTAGACGGCTAAGTTTGATCTGTGCCGATGCAGCTTATAAAGGTGAGTTTGTCTCTTATGCTTATTATTATGGGTGGAAAGTAGACATCTCACAAAAGCCTCCTTCCAAGCAAGGATTTATTCCTCAAAAGGGAAGGTGGCAAGTGGAAAGATCTGGACCTGCTACGAGTGTGCATCGGCTCCATGCCTGGCTGAATCATTATCGAAGATTAGCTAAAGATTATGAAAGAACTCCTGCTTCTGCTGTCTGTTTTATAGAATTAGCTTTTATCAATATCATTTTATCAAAAATACCTTAACTTATTTCCAAACACCTTCTTATTGCCGTTTATTTTTTACAATTCCTGCCAGGGACAAGGCAAAACTAACCTACCAAAAGATACCATCCAGTCCCAAACCAAAGGCGTAATCACCTTGCAGGGGCCAACCACATCGGTTCGTACCATCCATCAAGATAAACAGGGCAACATATGGCTTGCTTCAAATGAAGGTGTTATTCGCTACGATGGAAAATCGTTTACCAATATCACAGGCAACCTGTTTCCGGCGCGCTTCTTTTCTCTGTTAGAAGATAGACAAGGAAATTTTTGGTTTGCTAATTTTGGCTCGGGCCTTTATTATTACGATGGGAAATCCATAAGAAATTTTACAACTGCGCAGGGGCTTATCGATAATGAGGTGATGTGTCTTTATGAAGACAGAGTCGGCATGATTTGGATCGGCACCAGACTTGGAGCAAGCCGTTATGATGGAAAAACGTTTCGAAATTTTATAAGTAAAGAAGGTTTTCCAGTAGTATAGTTAATTCTATTATGGAAGAGAAAAAGGGTGAAGTATGGTTGGGCACAAGCGGCTCTACCTACGTGTATGATGGTAAAACATTTACCGTTTTTGAACCTAAAGACGGTCAAGCCTTTACCAACGTTTGGTCGATCATGGAAGATAAAAAAGGAAATATATGGCTGGGGGGCAACGAAGGCCTTTGGCGCTATGATAGCCGTACATTTACCCATTTCACAGAGAATTCTGTTAATTATGTCTATGAAGATAGAAAAGGAAACATTTGGACGAGTGGAGGAAGTGATAATGGCCAAGGTTTCCTGCTTTCCTGTTATGATACTGCCTCCTTGTCTGATAAAAAGCCAACTATAACTCAAATCACACAATCCCTAAACCTTTTTCGGATTTTAGAAGCTAGGGATGGAAGTATTTGGTTTGGCGCACTTGATGGCCTGTATCGCTATGATGGAACTACCATTACCGATTTCAAAGGGGGCCAGAAATAATGTATCCGTCCGCTCAACTATATTTTCTGGCTCGGATGGATACAAATAAACAGCTTTGTGTAAAATAATTGAATTGATACTTCACTTACCCCCTTTTGCCCATTACTATTTATAACCCATAAACAGTTACGAATTTCACCTCTTTCGAGCAACTCTCAAATATGATGTTAGTCAGAGGAATTCTTAGCCAACCTATAACTGGAAAAGACCAATATTGTAAAAGAGTGAAAAAGTGAGTTTACTGCTTACAGCGGTAACCTGGACCTATCAGTTAAATGCCTGTCGAAATTCCAAAGGCGACAGGTTCGTTTTCTTTTTAAAAAGAGTACTGAATGACTGGGTGTGTTCAAAGCCCAGTCCATACGCAATCTCGCTCACCGATAAGCTAGTCGTAGAGAGCTTTTCTTTGGCTTTCTCAATCAGTTTTTCATGAATATGTTGCTGCGTGTTTTGGCCAGTATGCACACGTAACAGGTCGCTCAGGTAGTTAGGTGACAGGTTCATGCGTTGGGCTATATAGTGTACCGTCAGCAACCCTTGCCGGGCTACAGTATCCGTATCAAAATACTCGTCTACTAGTTGTTCAAATTTGGCAAGTAGCCCTTGATTGTTGTTTTTGCGGGTAATGAACTGCCGCTCGTAAAAACGATTGGAATAGTTGAGCAGTAATTCGATTTGTGATAAGATGATCTCTTGCGTATGTTTATCAATGTGGAGACATTCCTTGTAGATCTTGTTGAGAATAGTAATCAAATCATTTTCCTCTTCGGCAGACAGGTGCAGTGCCTCATTGACCGAGTAGGAAAAAAAACCATACCTGTGAATGGAACTTGCCAGCGAATGGTTGAGCAAAAAATCTGGATGAAATATAAGCAGATAGCCAGAACCACATTCCATGTTGGCTACATCCAAAGATTGTACCTGCTTGGGTGCGGTAAAACTTAATACGCCCTTATCATAATCGTAGTGTTGCTGGCCATACTTTATTTTGCCTTTAGCTTCTCTTTTGAGGGCAATACAATAAAAAAGGTTGACAAACCCTTTCCATACTTCATCTTCAAGAAATTTGCTTTGAGCCAGATTAATCACGCTCACCATCGGATGACGGGGCTCGGGTAAGGATAATAGGCGGTGAAAGGCTGAAATAGATTTAATGGAATTCATAAAATGAATGCATATGTTATAAAGGGTAATAAACGACTGACTGATACACATCAAGCAGTCGTTGAGAAATAGTTAATCTAGCAGTCCCATACTAAATTCATCGTAGGGCTTGCCAGTATCTGTGCCCAGCGGTACTATACTTTCCAGCTTTGAGAGGTCTTCTGCGCTCAAATGAATCTGGGTAGCCTCGATGTTTTGTTCCAGATATTTTCTGCGCTTAGTACCCGGAATAGGGAGAATGCCTTTGCTGATGATCCAAGCCAGTGCCAGTTGCGAGGAGGTAACATTTTTTTCTTTGGCCAATGCTTCAATGGCTTTCACTAATTCAATGTTTTTGTAAAAGTGGGCGTGCCCAAACCGGGGGATTGCCCGGCGGAAATCTTTCTCAGCTAAATCATCTATGCTGCGGATCTGCCCGGATAAAAATCCACGCCCTAACGGAGAGTAAGCGACAAAACCTATCCCAAGTTCATGTAACGTTTGCAACACGCCACGTTCTTCCACACTACGCTCAAATAGTGAATATTCACTTTGTAAGGCAGTAATCGGGTGGACTTCATGGGCTCTTTTTACAGTCTGTGAAGATACTTCTGATAAACCCAGATAACCCACTTTTCCTTCTTTGACCAGCTCACTCATGGCTTCCACTGTTTCTTCGATGGGGGTGTTTTTATCAAGACGGTGCAAGTAGTATAAGTCAATATAATCCGTGTGAAGATTTTTCAGAGAACGCTCCAACGCTTTTTTTACATACGCTTTTTTGCCATTAATAGCCCAGGTTACTTTGTTGTTATCATCTATTTCCCAACCAAATTTGGTAGCAATAATGTAGGCATTGCGATTTCCATGGATAGCCCTAGCAATAAGCTGCTCATTTTTTAAGGGACCATACAAGTCTGCCGTATCTAAAAAATTGCCACCTAATTCAAGTGATCGGTGGATGGTAGCAATGGCTTCTTGCTCATCTGCTTCACCATACATGTGCGCCTCTTCAAAACCGGTCATACCCATACAGCCTAATCCAATGGTGGGTATAACCAAGCCTTGGTTGCCTAATGTTCTTTTCTTTATTTCCATAACGCTAATTTTAATATTTCAAAGGTCGCTAAAATCACACAAGCAGCTGTATGCAAAGCCCTGAACATTGTATGCAAATCAAGGTTATGTTAAATATGGGAACAAGTGAGAGTTGTAAGTCCGATTTTTTCGGACAGATGGTAGAAAGAAAAATTAACTTCATTGGAGGCGCCAAAATTTAGTAGTTATTCTGAAGGAGAAGTTATTTTAACTACCCCTTTCTTGGAACTGATTCATTTATAATGAAAGGCAGAATGTTTCGCTTCAAGTTTCTCTCCTTGTACTTTTATAAATGATCTCATATGCACTTTTTTGTCAACTTCAGAGCCTACGTCTTATTTTCTTGTCTAGTGGATGATTCTTTGATCGCTTTCCTGGCCTACTAGAATAATTTGTAAGTTGTAAAAAACTTAAGATCCTCACCCATTATCTGTCTTATCTTACTATTTACACATCTTTGTTTTCTAAACCATGAGAATCTTATATCTTATTATTGTTGCTTGTCTTGCCTGTAGCCTGCTCAAATTCAGAAGAAGATACACAGCTAGTTAAGTCAAGCGAGAAACAACTCATTAATTTCTCTTTCTTAAAAAGCCTTAACGCAAGTCTTTCCACAGATGTAACAGCTACGCAATCAGATTACCACTACTTTCCCAGTCGGCAGTAATGTGAGTGCCTTGAAGGCTACATTTAGTGTATCATCTAAAGCAAGCGTTTGGGTAAATGGCATCCGGCATGAAAGCGGACTTATAGCCCATGATTTCTCACAACCTATTCTTTATCAGGTAATAACCGAGGATGGCTTAACCGCTACCTATACAGCCTAGCCTCTGGCAAACGGCGCTTAAATTCAACTGGTAAAATAATGTAATCATCAAACATTTATTTTGTAATAAACCATAGAAAAAAGCTGACTTTTAGTTAATTTATCTTTCTATCCGGCTAATCCTATGAAATGGCTGCTACGTATAGGTGCTATATTTCTGTTTTTGCATGCCCTCACACTGCTCCTTAGATCGGCATGTGTTTTAGCTCAAGCCCAATCTATCAGTTTTATGTCTTCTCCTTTGCCGGAAGAATCCTCTTTTGGGACTATCACCGGTATTACTCAGGATAAGCAGGGGTTCATCTGGATTAGCTCCAATTCCGGTGTACACCGCTTTGATGGCTACCGTTGGACCAGCTATATCAATCCTGCTTTTCCAGGCAACAGCCGCAGCGAATGTATTTTTGCTGATGAGGATGGCTCTATCTGGGTAGGAACCTTCTCTAAAGGTCTTTTTAAACTAAATCCATGGACTGGGATATTTACACATGTTCCCTTAGGTACCAGAGAAGATTCTCTTCAGGAAGGCAATTCTTTTGTGACTGTACTTACCAAAGACCTGAAGGGAAAGCTTTGGATAGGAACCCATAATGGCCTCTATCACTTGGACCGTAAGACCGGTCAGTATGTACATTATCAGCATGATTCTACTGATCGTAACAGTTTGAGTCACAACCATGTTCGCGTGGTATATGAGGACCACTCTGGCACTATCTGGGCAGGCACTGGCAGTCCCTGGAATTCATTACCTGGAGCAGGAGGACTCAACCGGTTGAGTTATGAAACCGGAAAATTTACCCGCTATTTGCATGACCCTAATGATCCTCATACGCTTGTTCATAACCAGGTACGGGCTATTCTGGAAGATAGCCGGGGAAATTTCTGGATTGGAACATTTGAAGATGGCCTGCACACTATGGACAGGGAAAAGGGTACTTTCCAGCATTATTCATCCGATACGCTTCATCCCGAAAAGCTCAGCCGTCCTTTTCCTTCCATAACGATAATTACTCCTATTACTGGTGGCCTCTCTACAAAGGATGGTATTACCTTTATTCACGAGGATGCAGCAGGAAATCTTTGGATTGGCGCTAACCGTTCCGGACTTGTACACTTTGAGCCAACTACCGGAAAAGTAACCCGCTACGATCCCAGACCAGAACATTCTGGTGCTCTTCAGGAGGGTGGTCCCTGGTGGGCATATTCGTCACAGGAGGGTATCTTGTGGATCGGCACATTCCCTGGTGAGCTCTACCGGGTAGATCCGTTAAAAAAGTATATTCCGTATTCTCCTATAGGAAACCCTGTAGGTGCTCTAGCACAAGACACTGCTGGCATTCATTGGCTGGGCACTCTTAAGGGCCTTATTCGGCGGGATGCAGAAACTGGTTTCCAGCAACATTTTGTACATAATGCCAATGATGCAACCAGCCTGAGTAATGATACTATACTTTCTTTACTTAAGGACAGGCAAGGAGTACTTTGGGTGGGAACCCTAAATGGCCTGAATCGCTTTGATAAGGCAAAAGGACGTTTTACCCATATGCTTCATTCTGCAAGCGATCCTACTAGTTTACGAGGCAATCTTATTCATAAACTTTACCAGGATAAAAAGGGTAGGATTTGGATAGGATTAGTTGAAGGGGTTGACCAGTTAGATCCGAACACAGGTAAAGTACGCCATTATACCTTAACTGGCGGCCCTAATAAATCTACCAGAATTACAGCTTTGCAAGAAGACAATGCAGGGAATATGTGGGTAGGCGTCTATACCAATGGAATTTTTCGGTTAAACCCCGGATCTGGAAAAGATGAACATTTTCTGGCCGACGCCAATGTTTACACTATTTGCCTGGATCACCAGGGTACCCTATGGGTAGGTACCCAGGGAGGGCTTTTCTACTGGGATGCTGCTCTGGGCGATTTTAGCCTGTTTATCAATCCAAATACAGGCAAAAGCATGCCCTCTATGCGAGGTATCGTAGAAGATAATAACCATGTTCTCTGGTTAAGTACAGCTATTGGGATCATCCGTATCAATAAAAGCCGGACTGAAGTACGGGTCTATGGCAGAGAATACGGTGTAAATGGAGATAATATACTAGTTTCTGCTATCTATAAAGGTTCAACTGGAGAGGTACTGGTGGGTACTCATATGGGTTATTACACAGTTTCTCCCGGAAGTTTGACACGTGACAGGCAAGCGCCTCAAATAGCTCTTACGGATTTTAAAATAGGTGAAGTATCTGTAAAACCAGGTGCAGATAGTCCCATAAGTGAGTCTCTTTCGGTAGCTAAAGAAATAATCCTGCCTTATCATCAAAATTCTTTTTCATTTGATTTTGCAGCCATGCATTATGTGAATCCGCTACAGAACCGGCATTTGTTCCGTTTGGAAGGCTATGAGGCTAGCTGGCGCAGAGCAGGAAGTGAAAAAGCAGCGTATTATTACAATGTGCCCCCCGGTACCTATACATTCCGGATAAAAGCCGCTAGCAGCCAGCAGATATGGAGTGATAAAGCCATTACCGTTGTCGTACTTCCTCCCTGGTGGCGCACCAGTTGGGCGTATATAGCTTATGCAATCTTTATTTTAGCGCTTTTACTCCTGGCACGTTATCAGATTATCCGGAGGGAAAGAGTCAAAGCCCAATTCCGCGTTAAAGAGATGGAAGCAAGCAAACTACGGGAGATGGATAGCCTGAAATCCCGCCTGTTTTCTAATATCTCACACGAATTTCGCACCCCACTATCTCTTATCCGCGGAACAGCCGAACAAATGCAGCAAATCTCTGCTGTTGCTGACCTGCAATCCGGTTTTCAATTCATTGACCGCCATGCAAACCGTCTGTTGCAATTAGTGAACCAGCTGCTGGACCTCTCCAGACTGGAAGCAGGCAAGATGGAAGTACACAAGCATCCAATAGAAGTAGTTGATTTTTTAACAAAGCTTGCCGGTTCCTTTGTTTCCCTTGCTGAGAGTAAAGAGATTACCTTCCGCTATCACCTGCCTCTACAGGAAACGTGGGTAGAAGCCGATGGAGATAAATTGGAGAAAGTTATTAGCAATCTACTGGCCAATGCATTTAAATTCACTCCTTCCGGAGGAAGTGTCATTTTCAGATCCTCGCTGGAAAACTCTTCTGTCCACGCTTCTGTCTTACAGATAACCATAGAAGACACCGGCATTGGCATTGCTGCCAGCAATTTGCCTCACATATTCGACAGGTTTTACCAGGCAGATACCTCAACTACCAGATCTTATGAAGGTACCGGCATTGGGTTAGCCTTAACAAAAGAACTGCTAGAACTGCAGCAAGGATCTATTGAGGTAGAAAGCACAGAAGGAAAAGGAACCATCTTCTGGGTAATGTTGCCGCTGGTGGTACTGCCTGCACCGGCTGAACATAAGCCTGCTCTGCAGGTAACCCAGAATGACCATTCCGTTACACATGTCCCCCTAGTATTTGACATAAATCATGAAAACACGACCCAACATAGGGAGAATAGTGTCCTGTCCGTACGTGTATTGGTAGTAGAAGACAACGTCGACTTAAGGCAGTTTTTGAAAGAAAGTTTGTCAGATGCATATACTGTGATAGAAGCCGACAATGGGCAGCAAGGATACCAGCAGGCCATAGAAGAAGTGCCTGATTTAGTAATTTTAGACCTGATGATGCCCAGTATGGATGGTATTTCCTTGTGTGCCACGCTTAAGGCAGATGTACGGACCAGCCACATTCCCATTATTCTGCTCACAGCAAAAGCGGATATAGATAGCAAACGAAAGGGCCTAGAAACTGGAGCAGATGATTATCTGACTAAACCTTTTGTAGTAGAAGAGTTGCACCTGCGGGTAAAAAACTTAATCGAGGGGCGCAAAAAATTACGCGAATTATTTAAACAGCAGGTACGCCTGGAGCCAGCCGAAATAGCCGTCACTTCCACTGATACACTTTTTCTGCAGAAGATAATGTCTGTGATAGAAACCCAGATGAGTAATGCAGCATTTGATGTAGAAATGCTGAGCCGGGAAGTAGGTATGAGTCGGTCAAATCTTCACCGCAAGCTCATGGCACTTACCGGTCAAGCCGCCAATGAATGTATCCGGAGTATCCGGATAAAAAGAGCTGCCTATTTATTCGATCATGGATTTGGCAGTGTAGGAGAGGTAGCTACCCGGGTAGGCTTCAGCAGTTCAAATTATTTTGCCAAATGCTTCCGTGAAATTTATGGCCAGTCGCCTTCAGAGTATCTCCGCCAAAAAATAACTGCCGGTCAGCAACTATAGCCTGTATTTTCCTGAGCTACTTAGATGTATTGCGTAACCGGTTTGCGCAGGTGCACTACCCTATTGCCTATACTAGATCACCCAATAAGTTTGGTTCACTAGCATTTTTGTGCCAAATAGCATAACAGCTGTTGCAAACATCTGAAATTACCCATTTTTTCAACGAATGTGCTCACGGTATATTTACCCTGTAAGTAAGTTTGTAAAAGTTCAAAATTGATACTCTCAGTTGAACACTCTTCTTTTTCTTATTCTTCCATGTTATCAAACTATGGCCAAACCATGAGAACACCATTTATTCTTTTAATTATCCTTGTATTAACTATTGTGTCAGTAAGGGCGCAAACCCAGGCAAACGCCTCAGATACTAAAGCCATTGAAGCGCTGGCTAGCGGGTGGCAAGCTGCCTGGAATAACCGCGATGCAGCTGCCTTATCCTCGTTGCTTGCTGAGGAAGTAGATTTCGTCACTGTTATAGGCCCTAAAGGCTGGCTGAAAGGTCGAAAAGAGTTTCTAGAGGCACATGCCTGGATGCTTAAAAACATTTTTACTGAAAGTGTGTGGACAAACAAAGAAACACATATTAAGTTTATTCGACCAGACTTAGCCATTGCCCGGGTGCTGTGGGAGACAACCGGTGATAGGGTACGGCATCGGAAATATGGAGAACTACGTGAAGGTATTTTTACCTGGGTGGTGGAAAAGAAGCAGGGGAATTGGCTTATTATATCCTCACAAAATACAGAGAATATGCCCGTTTTGCCTGGCCAGTGAATAAGGTAGCCAAGAGCATAGGAAAAAGTAGAAGACTAGCCGCAGTGGAATTGCAACAGTTTACTAGAGGATTTTTTCAGGCAGCCATTCTTTTCTCTTCTAAATAAAACTGAAATTGTTGGGGACTTCTGTTACCCAATGCAGAATGTCTTCTTTTATCATTATACTACCCATCAATGTATTCAAAAATAGTCAGTCGGGCCTGTTGCTTTGTAGCATGATCCATATGGTAGACTAACGCTGTTTTCAACGTTTTGAACAAACTTTCAGCTACTGCGTTGTTCCAACGGACCTAAGATGAAATCTTATTTCAGCTCCATTCCCTTTTGGGCTCATGCTTTGCAAAACAGATAAATCATTCAACTGCTTTCTGAAATCTATACATGCATGCAAACCCCATGTCGATCCATCGTCAGGTTTGCTTGTACCCCCTATCGGAATGGAATAGTAAATTTTTACTAACAGGTCTGTTTTTAATTGCTATTTTCCGTACAACTATCGTAGTATCCGTAGTTTTCATGGTTTCACTTGGAGTTGAGATCAAATCTGATTTGAGATCGGCCCAGTCTACTCCCTTTCGGTCGGCCAGGTCCAGTATAGCAGTTAGGTAGAGCCCTCCTTCCTGAGTTTTAATATAAGTGGACCCAAATGCAGGCTTTGTGGCAGTTTCGCATCAGACACCCATTTCTGACCAATTGCCTGTGCAGAAAAATCTTTGTTCAGATGATTTTCCAAAATGTTATAATCATGGTTTGAGTCAGTAGTTTGTATCCGGTATTTTTGCGGATAATACTTTTGATGTTTGCTTTTTTCATGGATCTGCGACAGAGCCTGCCTCTAGATCCACCTAGCCACTCATGGACGTGATCTTTGGGCTTCCATGGATCTCAGACCAAGCCCTGATTGGAATCCACGCTTTTTACTATTATCTTATACTTTATGGATATTTACCAACCATTCTTGTTCTTCAATTGCTCTGGAGCTAATAGGATTTTTTAGGCAATAATAATATCTGCTTACACTTACTTTCATCACCTTACACATCTTTTCAACACTTGCAAGGCGGGAGCCGAAGCAAGCCAACGTAGTTGAATTCCTTCTTTAAACTCCTTTATAAACCTGAAGATTTCCCCTCGCCCTTGGAGCCGATGCTGACCTCCTTTTTTTGGCCAGCAGACGATGTGGGCATCGACTCCAGATATCGTGTGCTAACTGCGCCTCCTTTAACTCTTTTTGTAAGCATCTAATTTCTAGTTGTTCTGCTGTAAGACCTGGTTTCCCGCTGTGAACTGCCTTATCGTCCTGCAAAGTTTGTCTCCACTTAGTGAGTCTACCCGGATTTATCCCTAATTCTGCTGCAGCTATTTTTACTCAGCCCTCAGCATTAGACCACTCCACGGCCATTTGTTTAAATGCTTGATCGAATACTTGTCTTTTTATAGTGTCAGATTTAATGCATTATTAAATCTGTCTATCCCTTTCCCTACAGTCTAAGGTAGCAAGTCCACTATAATTTTTAATGGCCCCTTTGGAATATTCTTGAGATAGTTTCTCTAACTAGGTCGTGTTGACATATAGCTAAGAAGTTAAGAACTTAGCTATAAAAACGATGCGAAGATATGAGTTGCGAGAAGCTCAATGGCTAAAGATAGTTCCATTGCTACTCGGCAAAGCAACAGACCCAGGACGAAGTGGAGAAGACAACCGCCAATTTGTGCAGGCTGTGCTGTGGATAGCCCGTAGCGGTGCTCCTTGGCGAGACTTGCCGGAACGATATGGTAATCGTGCCGGCAGCAAAGCTGCACGTCAGCGATTAGGAACTCAGTTTTTCAACGCTTCAATCGATGGAGCAAAAAAGGGGTCTGGCAACAAGTGTTTGAAGCCTACAAGAGCCTGACTTAGATTGGATACTACTTGATAGCACCATTATACGGGCTCACCAACATGCGGCAGGCCAAAAAAAAGAACAGGCAATCAGATGAAGCTTTAGGCCGTAGCCGGGGAGGGTATAGCAGTAAAGTTCACGTAACGGTAGATGCCTTGGGCAATCCTAGACGGGTGATGCTCTCAGCCGGACAAGTACATGATCTGCAGATGGCCGTGGACTTAATTGAAAATGAGCAAACAGGGGCTGTAGTAGCCGACAAAGCCTATGACAGTGATGTATTGATTGCCTTCATTGAGCAGACAGGGGCTCAGGCAGTGATTCCACCCAAGGCTAACCGGCTCAAGCAACGGGCCTATGATGAGAATTTGTATGCCGACAGAAACAAAGTAGAGCGTTTCTTCAATCGGTTGAAACATTATCGCAGGTTGGCTACCCGCTATGAGAAAACAGCTCGAAATTTTATTGCCTTTTGGCAACTGGCTTGCGCTGTGATGCTAACCCTTTAATGATTGTCAACACAACCTAGTAAACAAGAAAAGTTATTGACTTGTCCTATAGCCTGACCTAAAAGAAAAATCTCCCGTAAGTTATTAATTTACAGGGGATTATAAAAATACTTGAGGTCCCGAGCGGATTCGAACCGCTGTACGAGCTTTTGCAGAGCTCTGCCTAGCCACTCGGCCACAGGACCATTAAAATTGACTGCAATATTAAAGATAATAGTTTTCCTTTCAAAACAAAGCGATAAATTTTAAATCTATCGCAGATCAGTATATGCTTCAAAATAAAAACCACTCAAGGAGAGCCTAGAGTGGTTTTTACGAATGAAAAGAGTATTATTTCTTCGACTTACGATTTTCGTCCATTTGTTCTTTCAACGCAGAAAGTGCAGCTAAATCTCCTAAAGTAGCACGCTCAGGCTCCTTTTGCGCTTTCTCAGCAGGTTTGGGAGCAGTTGCATTTTTAGCTGGTGCCTTTTTCTCTTCAGGTTCTGCATATACTTTCGTATGGGAAAGTACAATACGTTTTTCATCTTTAGAGAACTCAAGTACTTTAAAATCAAGTGCTTCTCCTACTTCAGCTACTGTTCCATCTTCTTTAGCCAGATTTTTTAATGCAGCAAAACCTTCGATTCCATAAGGTAATTCTAGTACCGCGCCTTTGTCATTTTTGCTCAGAATAGTTGCCCGGTGTACTGAACCAGGAGTGAAGATAGTTTCGAAAGTATCCCATGGATTTTCTTCCAATTGCTTGTGTCCTAAAGCTAACCTTCTGTTTTCAACATCCAGTTCCAGTACGACTACATCCAGTTCTTCGCTTACTTTAATGAACTCAGAAGGATGTTTGATTTTCTTAGTCCAGGAAAGATCAGATACGTGGACTAAGCCATCTATGCCTTCTTCTAGTTCAAGGAACAGGCCGAAGTTAGTCAGATTTCTGACAATACCTCTATGCTTGGTTCCAATCGCGTATTTGGTGAGTACATCTTGTTTTGTCCATGGATCTTCTGTGAGTTGCTTGATACCCAGTGACATTTTTCTCTCTTCCCGGTCAAGGGTGAGAACTACAGCTTCTATCTCATCACCTACTTTGAGGAAGTCCTGTGGATTTCTCAGGTGCTGTGACCATGACATTTCTGATACGTGAATCAAACCTTCTACTCCTGGCAGAATTTCGAGGAATGCGCCATAATCAGCTACATTCACAATCTTTCCTTTTACTTTAGAGCCAATCTGGATATCCTGAGAAAGAGAATCCCATGGATGAGGCGTAAGTTGCTTCATGCCCAGAGAGATACGTTTCTTGTCATCGTCGAAATCAAGTACAACCACGTTCACTTTCTGATCCAGCTTCAGTACTTCTTCCGGATGGTTAATTCTACCCCATGAAATATCTGTAATGTGCAGCAAGCCATCTACCCCACCCAGGTCAATAAATACCCCAAAGTTGGTCATATTCTTGATCACACCTTCAAGTACCTGGCCTTTTTCCAGATTGTTGAGAATTTCTGCTTTCTGCTGCTCAAGGTCTTTTTCGATCAGTACTTTGTGAGAAACAACAACGTTATCATTGGTATAATTGATCTTGACTACTTTCACTTCCATTTTCTTGCCTACAAACACATCAAAATCTCGGATAGGCTTCACATCTATCTGCGATCCTGGCAAGAATGCTTCCACGCCAAAAATATCTACGATCAGGCCGCCTTTGGTTCTGCGTTTCACCATGCCTTCAATCACCAGATCCTCATCCAATCCTCTCTGTATATTTTCCCAAGCTGTAAGTATTTTAGCTTTCTTTCTGGAAAGGATTAGTTGTCCGCCGGCATCTTCCTGGTTTTCGATAAATACCTGGATCTGGTCACCTACTTTCAGGTTTGGCACGTCTCTGAATTCTGATAAAGGTACCAGTCCATCGGATTTGAAACCAATATTCAGAATTACATCTCTTTCAGTAATGCCTACCACTGTACCAGAAACTACTTCTTTCTCAGTGATTTCTGTCAATGTATTGTCATACATTTTTTCCATTTCAGCTTTTTCGGCCTTAGAATAACCGCTACCGAAACCTTTGGCATTTACTTTATCCCAGTCAAAATCTTGTTGAGTGTTACTCATAATAGTATTTGTGTAGCTCTTGATACATCAGCGCTAGAGCTATTACGCTGAAATTTAGATGAATATAAATAGTATATCCCTTTTCGTTAAGGGGACGGCAAAGATAATAAAAGATGTGATAAGTAGGAAACCGCAAACCATATTTTTTCAGGTAATTGCTTGCTTAGCAATGAGCAGTCTTTTTATTCTTTATTATAGTTCACGGCTAATACATTTTAACTTTTTTGGCCAGATAGGGTTTCCAGTCCTCTTCAATATGACCTGAAAAATCTCGCAGAAACACAATAAACGAAGGTTTGTAAGGAGATTGAGCCAAAGGCATACTGGCTTCCTGGGGCGTATAATCGCCTTTCTTGGAATTGCATCTTTTACAGGCAGTCACCAGATTATCCCAGGTAGATTTTCCTCCACGTGATTTAGGGAGAACATGGTCTAACGTTAGGTCTTCTGTGGTAGAGCAATACTGGCAACGGCCACTATCCCGTTTGAAAATATTTTGCCGGCTCAGCATTACGCCTTTATACGGCAGGTGTACATACTTGAATAAACGGATAATAGAAGGCATGGGATAGGTACTGGTAACAGAACGCAACAAATAATCTTTGGCGTCGGCTACCATTTCTGCCTTGCTGAGGTATACCAAAATAAAGGCTTTTTGCACGCTGCAGATAGTGAGCGGGCTATAGTCCTGATTTAAAATAAGCACTTTCTTAGCCATAGCTATTCATAAGTATTGTATTATTCCAGAATCTTCCCAAAGTTCTGGCGTTGATATTTAATATGGTTTTTGATAGTAGGTATATCTGTTTTACTAATAGATGTATTTAGCTTTATAATATATAATCTGAAAATTCCATATACTATTCGTTGCTTTATGTCTGGCAGATACAAGAAACAAATTAAAGTTTTAACAGGTTTTTAATAGCGTTCTCTTTCCAGTTCCCGTTTCACATCTTTCGATTTAATATCCTCCCGTTTGTCGTACAGTTTCTTTCCCTTAGCGAGCGCAATTTCCAGTTTGGCAAACCCTCTTTCGTTGATAAACAACCTGACCGGCACAATAGTTAAACCCTGGTCCTGCAAGCGGCTATTCAGCTTGGTAAGTTCCCTTTTTTGTAAAAGCAGTTTTCTGTCACGCAGCGGGTCATGGTTATAATGGGTACCTTCGCTGTAGGTAGAAATGTGCATTTGCTTTACAAATAACTGTTCTTCCAAAAAGATACAATAACCATCCTGTAGGTTTACCTTTCCCTGCCTTACCGACTTTATTTCAGTACCGGTAAGCATAATACCGGCTGTGTATGTATCCAGAAACTGATATTCGAAGGATGCTCTTTTATTCCGGATATTTATATTGTTAGAAATCTTTTCTTTAGCCATAATTCAATTAAGCTATACGCACGCCTATACAGGCATCTATGCAAAATAATAAATATTCTTTTTCAAAAATCAAAAAATAAACAGCAGTTTAAAAAGGCGGGACAGTTGCAGAGGGAAAGAGTAAAAAATATGCTGTGTATAGGATTACATTATAATATCTTTTTTTGTTCCTATAGGTAGTAAAAAAGAAATATAAAATGAGGAAAAAATATTCTGTTTGAAATAGGGATCAATTACAGGTTTTTTGTTCGCAAAGCTGACAGGCTTCTTCTTGGGTATCAACAATGGTGATAAATTCATTCATGCCGGTTACATTAAAAATATCTCTGATTTTGAGTTGCATGTTATATAACACGAGCGTGATTTCGGTTCGCTGCAAATTGTGTAAATGTGTGATGAACACACCTATACCGGCCGCAGAAATATAGTTGAGCATCGCAAAATCTACCAGAATGTGCTTCATGTTTTTATCCAGGGCAGCTTGCAAAGCTTTATCTACCAGGATAGATGAACTTGCATCCAGATCTCCATGCAGCAGGATAATACATTTATTTTGCTCAATATGGGTAACTAATTCCATACATAAAGAACCGTTTATGGAATGAACATTCAATACTATTCATTTGCGGCTACCAGTAGTTAAAGATACGTAGCCTGGATGAGAATTACGAATATCAGACAAATATTTTCGTTTCCTAGGTTGCTGGTCAGCAGTTGGGTTATATTAGAGACAGCTTATATAACTTTATTGTATGCTAAGTAAGAGTACACAATTAAGTATAAGATTTTGGCAAATTGTATCTTTGCTTATGCGTTATATCAAGAAGATTACAGACAAGCAAAAACAAGACTTAGAGAAGATTCATAAAGATAGTAAAAGTTATCAGGAACGTAACCGTTGCCAATGTATACTGTTATCCAATCAAGGCTATCAAGTACAGAAGTTAGCAAGCATTTTTCAAGTAAGTCAGTTAAGTATTTATAAGTGGTTTGATCGCTTTGAGAAAACAGGTGTGGTAGGGTTAAAGAACCAAAAAGGGAAAGGCAGAAAACCCATCCTTACTACCAGTAATGCTACCCATGTTGAAGTAGTGGAAAATAGCATAGAGAAAGAAAAACAACAACTTAAATTAGCTAAGCGAGAGATAGAAGCTAAATTAGGCACGGCTATGAGTGAGATGACCTTGAAGCGGTTTTTAAAAAAATTGACTACCGATGGAAACGTTTCCGTAAATGGATAAAGCCATTGCAAAACAAAGAAGCATATGAGCAGAAAGTCAAGCGATTACATGCTTTGCTTTATTTGGCACAGACAGGCAGTATAGATTTATATTTTGGAGACGAATCAGGGTTTTGCCTTACCCCTTGTGTACCTTATGGATGGATCAAAAAAGGCGAACACGCCCCTATTTTATCCCAAAGAAGTACAAGGATAAATGTATTTGGCTTGTTAAGTACAAATAATGAGTTGCTTACTTATCAGAAAAGTGGGAGTCTAAACGCTGACTTTATCATTGAATGTGTAGAGGCCTTCTCAACATCTATTTCCAAGTTTACTGTCATAGTCTTAGACAACGCCTCCTGGCATACATGTGGCCTATGGGAAGTCAAAAAAGAAGAATGGGAACAGAAAGGATTATACATCTTTTTGCTGCCTAAGTATAGTCCTCATCTTAACAGGATCGAACGATTTTGGAAGCAGGTGAAATATCATTGGCTCAAAGCCGAAGACTATCTGTCTGTAGAAGCGCTTAAGGAGGCACTTTATACCATCTTTTCAGGATTGGGTACTTACTTTAAACTTGATTTTAAAAAACTTGAAGTAGATGAAAATATTATACTTAATTGTGTTTAATTACTTATTTAGGCAGGAATATATGAAAGATAGTTCCTTCCCCTAAGGTGCTATTTACGTCAATTTTACCATGCAGGGCTTCTACCTGCGTTTTTACCAGGTGTAATCCAAGGCCTTTGCCTTCTACATGGTAGTGAAAGCGCTTATACATACCAAAAATTTTGTCTTTATTCTTTTCCAGGTCAATGCCCATGCCATTGTCCTCGAAAGATATCTGGATATGCTCCTGTGTGAGGGCAGAAGTAATTTTTATAATAGGTACACGTTCGGGATGCCTGTATTTGATCGCATTGGTAAGCATGTTCTGAAACACACTATTGATGTAGCTTTTAATGGAAAACACTTTTGAAATGGCTGAAAAGTCAGCAATAATAGTTGCTTTGGAATGATTAATATGCGTAATAATAGCTTCAGACACATCATTCAGCACATGTTCAAAGTGAATGAGTTCTTTGGAGGTATCAATAGATTTCTGGTAGGCGAGTATTTCATTCAGATCTTTAATGATGTCATCAAGCTTTAATGTTGCTTTCCGGATATTTTCAATGGCTACTTTATTAATCGGGTCGTTAAGATCTTCCATATTGAAAATTTGAGTTAAGCCCAGGATATTGGCAATAGGTGCCCGCAAATTATGCGAAGTGATATAGCCAAACTGCTGTAGTTGCTGGTTTTGCAGAATGAGTTCACGGTTGAGCTGTTTTTCCTGATGTTCCGCTTTTTTTCTCAGGGTAATATCACGAAGTATCACGGTATAATACTTCTTCTCTTCCACCAGCATCTGGGAAATGGACGCCTCTAAAGGAAATTCCTTTCCACTGGAATGCAGTCCGAATATGGTCAGATTCAGTCCAATATCCCTGTTTTTTTTACCCGAGAATTCAAATTCTCTGATGTGTTGCGTGTATTGCGCCCGGAAACGTCCCGGAATGAGGGAATGTATGTCTTTGCCCAGCATTTCTTCTTCTTTGATGTCAAACATCCGTTCAGCCGCCTTATTAAATAATACAACTCTCTGATTATCGTCTGTAGTAATAATAGCATCCATGGCCGAATTAATAATTCCTTCAATCCGGTTTTGTAACTCCAGCAATTTGGACTCTGCTTGTTTGCGCTGGCTTACATCCTGGCCAATACCAATACTTCTTCCGTCGGAGAGTTTTACGTTGGCCCAGGAAGTATCCAGCCAGGCACCGGAACGTATTCTTATCTTAAAATATTTCCATCCCGGCATAGCAGATAACATATACTCCAATACTTCCTGCCGTAGTTGTAGTTCCGGATAAAATTCGGCCATCATATCCTTTCCCTGCATATCTTCCAGTGGCCAGCCCAGCTTGGTTTCCCATTCTTTGTTTACCAGTTCAAATTCACCTTGTTTATTGAACAAAGCAATCATAATTGGCAGGTGGTCGAAGATGGATTGCAGAATCTCTTTTTGCATGCGGAGTTCTTCCTCGGCCAGGATACGTTTGGTTATATCCCGCATGATTACAAAAACATAGTTGGTTTCCTGTAACTGAAAATAACTCAAACTGATTTCAACAGGAAAGATCTCCCCATTTTTGCGTTTGTGGTACCGCAAAGGCACATTCTCCACCAGGTTTTTTATAATAGAAGGGGCTTCATCCGGCTCGGCTGTTAAGTCTTTAGGGGTAAGCTGAAACATTTCTTCCCGGCTGTACTGGTACATTGCACATGCCCCGGGATTCACATCAACCAGCTTGTAGTTGGCCTGTTCAATCATAAAAACGGCCTCACTCATCGATTCAAACAAGCCTTTGTATTTTTTTTTACTTTCCAGTATTGCCTGTTCTGCCTTTTTTCTTTCCGTAATGTCTAGGATTGTACCTACTACCCGGAGGGGTTTTCTGTTTTCATCCCACTCTATTGCTTTTCCGCTGTTCATTATCCATTTCCACTGGCCTGTCTGAGACTTAATCCTGTGTTCTGTACGGTAAAAAGGGGTACTTCCTTCCAGGTGTTCATATACTACGGCATTTACATAAGGTAAATCTTCCTGGTGCACCATACGAATCCAGAAATCTACATGTGGTTCTAAGTCTTGTAGCCTATAGCCCCAGGATTCAGCACACTGTTCATCAAAAATTATTCTTCCTGATGGAATATCCCAGTCCCAGGCTCCCATATTAGCTGCCCATAAAGCCAGCTCAAACCTCTCCTCTTTTTCTTTTAATTCCTTCTCTATACGCTTAGCCTGAGTAATATCTTTAGTAAATACAGAAATGCCAGTTTGGGAAGGATACACATTTACTTCAAATATTTTTCCAATAAACTTCGATTCATATACACAGCTTTGATATTGTCCGGTCCGCAGGGCTTCCAGATAACATTTTTCAGCAGTTGTATTTCTCATTGTAGGGTAAAGCTGGTATAACGATTTTCCTATGGCCTGTTCGGACCGTAATCCACTAAACTTTTCACTGGCTTTGTTCCAGTAGGTGAATCTCATTTCCTGATCAAAAGCAAAGAATATATCACTGATGCTGTCGGTGAGCTGTTTATATTTATTTTCACTGGCTTGTATGGCCTCTGCCGAAAGTCTTTCAATAGTTTTGCCGGCTTCAGCTAACTTCTCATTCAGAGATATCAGTTCTTCATTATTAGATGTCAGTTCTTCATTGGCCATAAATAACTCTTGGTTAGTAGCCGAAAGTTGTTTATTTAACAGGTTAAGCGCCAGATGGCTTTCTTCATTTATCTTTTCCAGCGAATGAATTTTACTCAGGTTGTACCAAAGAATAATTGCCCCGGTTAGTGTATATAATAGTGCAAACCATAACAGACCTTCTGCAGGGCTAATCATACTTTGGCGGTGAAGAAATAAAATAAAGAGTAAGAGTAAAAAAGGCAGAAATAAGGTAAAGATGAATAACCGGCGGGCAAGTGTTCCTGTCAGGCTTTGTGAAAATAAAACAGCCATATATCCTTTATCCGGATGTACCAGAAGTAAACTCACCGATAGGGCAGTAATAGCAATCACTGAATGTAGGGAAGCGCTGGGATAGGCGCCAGCACCCAGAAAAATATCCCAGCTGAACAGATAAACCAGTAGATCTTTAAAAAGGATAAAAAAGATAATGACGGCCGTTAACTGAAGATATTTATGGGAGATCAGGCCAAAGCTAAATAAGGTGAGGATCGTACCGGTAATAATAAAAACCAGGGCAGGTACCACAGGCATCTGACTCAGAGACCAGTTGAGAGGAAGCGTATATAAGTCGGCTTCCAGTAAGGCCAGTGTACCTGTAAGGGCAGTAAAAATGGAAGCAGCTTTTGTAAGGGCGTTGGCTAATGAAGTTTTTAAATGAAGGGCTATAACCGAAAGGGAAACAAGCACCAATGCTACCGATGTACTGAATTTGATTGGAGCAAAAGAAGAGTCAATGGCTGTAAAAAATGGAAAACTAAATACCCATCCCACTACTCCTGCAATTCCGATTATACAAGCAAATAAGGTCAGTAATTTTGAAAGGAAAAGAAGTTTTCTTACTTCTGACAAATTATTAAATAACAGCATGAGCGTATAATTATCATATTATATAACCTAATCAGCAAAAAATAAAAAGTATACAAAAGCGCCTGACACTACTCAAGCTAATACACTGATTCAGGTTGGTATTTTATATATCAGGGAAAATTTAGGAGTAGCTTGTTAAATAAGGATGTAAATTAGAAAAATTTTATTCGCTAAAGATACAAATCTGGTAGTAATCCTTTAGAAAACAGCTATAAAGTTGGCTTATATCTGGTGCTTGTTTTATGTGATAACAGTATATTAACCATTTGTTATATAGATGGTTACATGAAGCAAAAGATTTATTCTCTAAAAGATATTACTTATCCGGCCACTATCTCAATATAGCTTAGATAGGTAAATAGCTAAAGATGTACAGTTTAATAAGAAGCAAACTTTAAACTTGTTTTAAAAGGAATATAGCTGGCAGTCTTAATTTTTCACTAAATAGGCTGTTTGAGCAAACAAAACTTTAAATCAAAGACAAGAGACTAAAGACTGAGCGTAGCTTTTTTTGAATTAATTTTCTATCTTTAATCTTCATTACAAGCGAACTCTCCCTTTACTTTATGATTATCCAGTTAGAAAAAGACATTCCATCTGAACAGAAAAAGAGCATTATTCAGCAGATTAAAGATATTCAATATAAAATTACCGAAGTACACACCCAATATGCAGACTATCTGATTGCTATCGGTAAAAATGACTTCGACATCCGCAGGTTTGGCAATCTGCCGGGCATCAAAGACATACATATTGTATCTGATACTTTTAAGCTGGTTTCCCGCAAATGGAAAGTAAAACCTACTACCATCGACCTGGGAGATGGCATAACCATTGGCGAAGGACAGCTGGCTATTATGGCGGGTCCCTGTTCTATTGAAAGCGAAGCCCAGGTGAACAGCATTGTAACTCACCTGAAAGAGAATGGTGTTCGTATTATGCGGGGCGGCGTATTTAAACCCAGGAGTTCACCTTATACATTCCGGGGAATGGGCATTGAAGGACTTGAAATGTTTTACAAGATATGCCAGGAAAATGGAATTAAGATTATCACAGAAGTAATGCAGGTATCGCAGATAGAGCCGATGTATCCTTATGTAGATGTATTTCAGGTAGGTGCCCGTAATACACAAAATTTCAATCTGCTCGACGAACTGGGTAAAATTGACAAGCCGGTGATGATCAAACGGGGAATTTCTGGTACTATTGATGAACTGCTGCAATCGGCAGAATATGTGTTTTCGGGAGGAAATGAAAAGATACTGCTTTGCGAAAGGGGGATTCGTACCTATGAAACAGCCAGCCGGAATACACTCGACTTGAATGCCGTTCCATTACTGAAAGAAAAAACCCACCTACCAGTTATTGTTGATCCTTCGCATGGCATTGGTCTTCGGGCATATATTGAACCGATGGCACTTGCGGCCGTAATGGCTGGCGCTGATGGTATTATTTATGAAGCCCACGAAAAGCCTGAAGAAGCTGCTTCCGATGGACAACAAACCCTGAATTTTGCAGAGTCAAGAGCCCTGGTTAAAAAGCTAAACCGTACGTTTGCCTTAAAGCAGGAAATGAAAATGGAAGTGTAATGGTTTGTCTGGAACCAGGATTTATCGGATTTGAGGATTAGTAGGATTTTTTATAATCCGATTTATCCCGAAATCCTGAAAAATACATGCTCCAGATATAATCTTGTTCATCATTTTTTTTTCTCAACATCCAGGGTCCAGACAATAAATCATAAACCAGACTATGAACCGCATCGACAGGCTAACCTCGATCATAACCTATATTCAAGGCCGGAGATATACATCGGCTAATGCGATTGCTGAACGGTATGGCATGAGTGTACGTACGGTTTACCGGGATTTACGGGCACTGGATGAATCTGGTGTACCCATCGGTTTTGAACCCAGCAAAGGCTATTTTATTACAGAAGGCTATTTCTTGCCACCAGTCATGTTTACCGAAGAGGAAGCCCTGGCCATGATTAGTGTAGGTAAAATGCTGGGAAGCAGCCAGGAAGCCTCTTTGCAGAAAGAATTTAACAGTGCCCTAGAAAAAGTAAAATCTGTTCTGCCATCCACTGCCAGAGAAAAAATCAGTGTGCTGGAAGACCGTATAAAAACCATCGATCCCATTAAATCAAACGAGCACCCCAACCATTTCTTAATCACGACTGAAAAAGCGATCGTCCATTCCCGTTATCTGAAGCTTGGTTATAAATCTTTAAACCAAGCCTATTCTGAGCGTTTGGTAGGTCCGCTGGGCATATATTATCAGTTTGAATGCTGGTATCTGCTTGCGTATTGCACGTTACGTAAAGCCATCCGTAATTTCCGCCTGGACCGGGTAGTAAGTATGAAAGAAAGTGAACAGTCATTTACACCGCCTGCCGGGTTTTCTTTGCCAGATTACCTTAATAAGCACATGGAAGATTATCCGCGTACCCTAGTAGAAGTAGCCATGTCAGAAGCAGATTTTAGCTGTATTTCGGGCATGAAATATCTGAATGGCTATATTCAGGCTATTGAAAAAGACGATACCCTGCTGGTTTCTTTCCTGGTAACTCACCCGGAACAGTTTTGTAAATGGCTGCTGTTCTACTGTGATTCTGCCCGAATTATATCGCCGGAAACGATGCTGGACCTACAGGATAAACTTATCGAAAAAATTAATAAGAAATATTCTTCTGTACTGACATAAGGTTGTCAGCGGCAATAGGTTTATTTGATGCATCTTTGACACAATTGAAACTCTATCCAAAGAGCTGCACACTCTGATCTATGCCAGAATTACTCAAGAATATTTACAATACTCATTTTTTTGAACAACTCACCAGTATACTCGCTGAATGTATACCAGATTTTGATAAACAAACTTTTCTGGATCGGATTTATACTTCAAACTGGCATCAGTTAGAACTGAAGCAGCGGATGCGGCATATAAGTCTGGCAATTCTGGAACTGCTTCCACCTGATTTTACGCAAGCGCAACCTGTTATTTTGTCTGTCAGCCGGAAAGCCAGGCAGCAACCTTCAGTGAATGCATTTCCCTATATATTCCTGCCCGATCTGATTGAGATCAAAGGACAACACCACCTGGAGCTTTCCATGAAAGCGCTGGAAGAAATCACTTCTTTTATCAGTGCAGAATTTGCCGTTCGTCCGTTTCTTGTGAGATATAAGGAAGAAATGCTGGCACAACTGCTTTCCTGGTCGAAGCATCCCAATGAGCATGTTCGTAGGCTTTCTTCCGAAGGTGGCCGCTCTCGTTTGCCTTGGGCGATGGCTGTAGCTTATTTGAAAAAAGAGCCGGAATGTATCTTACCGATCCTTGAAAATTTGAAATCCGATCCATCAGAATATGTACGCAGAAGTGTAGCCAATAACCTAAATGACATTTCCAAAGATCATCCTCAACTGGTGATACAAACTGCTGCCAGATGGATAGGTCAGTATCCACAAACGGATGCATTATTGAAACATGCCTGCCGCACTTTACTCAAACAGGGAAATCCGGAGGTGCTGAAATTATTTGGTTTTGGTACCAGAAATTCTGTTTCAGATTCCCGGTTGCAACTTGATAAGTCTGAATATAGGCTGGGAGAAACAGTGGAATTTACCTTTTCCTGCCAGGCTGCTGCTACGCTCCATGCCCGGTTACAATATATCATTGATTTTGCCAGGAAATCCGGAAAGAGTAGCCGTAAAGTATTTTATCTGGATGAAGCCACACTGGAAACCGAACAACCATATACCATCCACAAGAAATTCAAACTTCAGCATTATACTACCAGGCAATTATATGCAGGCGAACACCAGATTTCGATTATGCTGAATGGGGATGAAAAAGCCACTGCTCGTTTTTACTTAACAACTGAGTAAATATTAACTATCGACTTTTGCTATGATAGAAGATTTTATTGTCAATCTGCCAGATCGTGAGAAGAAAATAGTAAACCGGCTCAGAAATATTATTCTGGAAACAGCGCCTATGCTCCGGGAAAAATTATCGTATGGAGTACCTTATTATTTCCTCAAAAAACGAATCTGTTTTAGAAGGTGTTTGGAAATAAGTTAAGGTATTTTTGATAAAATGATATTGATAAAAGCTAATTCTATAAAACAGACAGCAGAAGCAGGAGTTCTTTCATAATCTTTAGCTAATCTTCGATAATGATTCAGCCAGGCATGGAGCCGATGCACACTCGTAGCAGGTCCAGATCTTTCCACTTGCCACCTTCCCTTTTGAGGAACAAATCCTTGCTTGGAAGGAGGCTTTTGTGAGATGTCTACTTTCCACCCATAATAATAAGCATAAGAGACAAACTCACCTTTATAAGCTGCATCGGCACAGATCAAACTTAGCCGTCTACAGCTTTTGAGTTGTGGTAATAATTCAAAGCCTGCTACGGCATCAGACTCATTAGCAGCTCCTACATAAACAGCCCAGGGAAGTCCTAAGTTATCAACCGCCAAATGCCGTTTCCTACCATCTATTTTCTTATTACCATCTACACCTACCTGCTCAGAAAAGCAACCACACTGTTTAACACTTTGGCTATCAATAGTCACTCTGGAAGGCTCTGCTTGTCGTCCCTGTCTTTCTCGTTCCTTTTTCACTAACATCGCCCGCACTTGTTGCCAGACTCCGTTGTGTTGCCACTTATAAAAATAATAAGCTACCGTTTGCCATACAGGATAATGGGTCTGAGACAAATTCCGCCACTGACTTCCGGTTCTGGTCAGCCACAGGCAGGCATCCACTACACGCTTTAAACAAACTTTTCTCTTTCGTCCATCATCTACTATGTTTTTAATAACTTGCCATTGACTATCAGTCAGATTTTCATGTAATTCATACATGGAGTAACTTTTTGTTTCGCAAACTCAAGTTACCGGCTGATAGTCTTTTTCCAAAATCCTAAAAAACCTCTCTTCTATTTCCAAACACCTTCTTATATGGCCTGCTTCTGCCCCAATTTCTGGGAAAACCAATGGAGTTGCCCTGGGTTTTTGTGAGGGCTACCTGATGGCCAATGAAGAAGGCTTATTACTATCGGAAGGCCGCAAACAAGTATTCATGATCCACTATACCTCTGTCTCTCAAATCAATCCGGATTTAGTAAGGCAGTGGGTACATGAAGCCATTCTGATCAGCGAGCAAAGCACTACACTCCGGAACTGATTATCCATTTACCTATTTATGCCTTTCTGATATCCTGTACAAAATACTGGATATCACTTTGAAGGTCCTTACTTTCTTGCAATATTTTAACAAAAGCACTTCCGATAATAGCTCCATTGGCATACTGACTGGCTTTGTTAAAAGAAGCCCGGTTATTAATGCCAAATCCTATAATTGTAGGATTTTTCAGTTTCATACCTTGAATGCGTTCGAAATAATTCTCTTGTGTAGCCTGAATTCCCTGGGTAGAACCTGTAACACTGGCCGACGAAACCATATAAATAAATCCTTTAGAAACCTGATCAATTTGCCGGATACGCTCCTCGGATGTTTGAGGTGTAATTAGAAAGATGTTCAGCAGGCCATGAGATTCAAACAGAGATTTGTATTCATCCAGGTATACTTGCATAGGCATATCCGGTAAAATAAGGCCGTCAATTCCATGTTCCTGGCATTTTTTACAGAAGTTTTCCACCCCGAATTGTACCACCGGATTCAAGTAGCCCATCAGTAAAATGGGTATATGTATTTTCTTGCGGATACCAGAAAGCTGTTCAAATAACAGTTTTACCGTCATGCCATTGTGCAGGGCTTGTTCACTGCTTTGCTGAATCGTAGGTCCATCGGCAACGGGATCTGAAAAAGGCATACCGAGTTCTACCATATCGGCACCAGCTTCCTGCAGGGTTTCCAGGATCGGAATAGTGTCCTTGAGTTGAGGAAATCCGGCAGTATAGTAAACGGAGAGTATGTTTTTATTTTTTCTGGCAAACAGGTCAACAATGCGGTTAGTCATATAGTTATATAAGAAGCCGCAATAAGTAAAACGGCTTTTGAAGCGGCAACTTAATAGTTTTGTGAGTGCTGTTCAATGAAAAAGCATAAAAATTTACTTTTAATATCCTGTTTCCAGAGTTTGGCTTTATTGTTTACTTTTGAAACCTCACTTTAAAGAAGAATTGAAGATGAGAGTAATACAACCGTTCACTAAACTACCAGTAATTCTTTGGCTATTGCGCAACCCATTGTAAACATTGCCGAAATTTGCAGCCGTAAAGGGGTAAATCAGTTTATTTTATCTCCTGGGTCCAGAAGCGCACCCCTTACGCTGGCACTGGTCAGGCATCCGCAGATACAAACCAGAATCGTAAGTGATGAACGTTCGGCGGCTTTTATTGCACTGGGTATGGCACAGCAAAGCCGCCAAACCATTGGACTTGTTTGTACCTCAGGAACAGCCGTATTAAATTATGCGCCTGCTGTTACAGAGGCTTTTTATCAGCACATTCCCTTACTCATCCTCACAGCAGACCGGCCTGCAGAATGGATCGAACAATTAGATGGGCAAACCATCCGACAGCGGGAAGTATACGGAAAGCATATAAAAGCCAGTTACGAATTGCCGGTAGATTATTCTCATGCAGATGCAGTCTGGTATACAGAAAGAATTCTAAACGAAGCTATCAACCTCACACAAGAGTATCCTCCAGGACCTGTGCATATCAACGTTCCATTACGGGAACCTTTGTATCCGGCTGCTGGAGAGGAGATGGTATTCGACAGACAGGTAAAAATCATTCAGCCTTTCTCTCAGGAATATATACTCACGCCCCAGCAATGGCTGGATATAAGGGAAATGTGGGAAGATTATGAAAATAAGCTGATTCTGGCAGGGCAATATCATTATGATGCGGAATTGTTACAGGTGTTAAAACAGATACAGTCCGAAATGGAAATACCTGTAGTGGGCGATATTATTTCTAATCTGCATACTTTGCCAGAAACCATCCGGCACCAGGATATTTTTCTGATGCAGCCAGATAAGGAGATACTCGAAGAACTGCGTCCGGAACTGCTTATAACTTTTGGCAACTCCGTTATTTCTAAAAACATTAAATTATATCTGAGAAAATACAAGCCGCAGGTACACTGGCACATTCAACCAGCTGGTTACATTGCTGATCCTTTTCAGACACTGACACATACGATTCCGGTACAGCCGCTGTATTTCTTTAAAACACTCTTTGAAGATTTGGACTATCAGAATTTCCTGAGTCAGGAGGAACCGGAAACGGCTTCGGTATATCATGCCAGTTGGCAGAAACAAAATAAGGAAGCAGCCAAAAAAATGTATAGTGTATTCAGGAACGCTCCTTTCAGTGAGTTTGAAGCGGTAAGTGAAGTCATGGACCAACTTCCGGAAAATAGTTTACTACATTTAGCCAATAGTATGACGGTGCGGTATGCTAATTTTGTTGGGTTAGCTTCTCATCAGACAGTAGAGGTGTTTGCCAACCGGGGAACCAGTGGGATTGATGGATGCAATGGAACTGCCCTAGGTGCAGCGCTGCAAACAGATAAACTGGTAACGCTGATTACAGGCGATATGGCTTTTTTATACGACCGCAACAGTTTCTGGCATAATTTCCTGCCTGCTAACCTTCGGATTGTGGTATTGAATAATCATGGTGGGGGTATTTTCCGTTTACTGGACGGACCCAAAGGCCAACCAGAGATGGAGGAATATTTTGAAACCAGGCAACGCTTACTGGCTGCTAATGCTGCTCAGGAATATGGCCTGACGTATTTCTTTTGTACGACCAAACTCGATTTGCAAAAACATTTGCAAGCTTTTTTTGATTCTACAGGAGGAGCCAAACTATTGGAAGTTGAAACCAGTCCGGAGATAAATGCAGAAGTATATGCACAATTTAAAGCACTGATCCGGCAGGAACAAAAGTAAAAATGTGTTGTATTTTTGCTAATTCATCACAGTAAATAAAAGTGTCATTTTAAATAACGAACGATATGCAATCAAACCTTCCCTGGGAAACCATTAAAGAATATAAAGAGATATTATTTCAGTATTATGAAGGTATAGGCAAAATCAGCATAAACCGCCCCAAAGTGCACAATGCTTTTACGCCACTTACCATCAAAGAAATGCAGGAAGCCATGGACCACTGCCGGTACGATGACAGAATAGGTGTTGTGATTATCACTGGTGAAGGCGGACAGGCGTTTTGCAGCGGAGGCGACCAGAGTGTTCGCGGACATGGCGGCTACGTAGGTTCCGACAATGTGCCCCGGCTGAATGTGCTTGACCTTCAAAAACAAATCCGCTCGATTCCCAAACCAGTGATTGCCATGGTGGCCGGATGGGCGATTGGTGGTGGCCATGTGCTGCATGTGGTGTGCGACCTTACGATTGCTGCCGAGAATGCCAGGTTCGGGCAAACTGGTCCGAAAGTAGGCAGTTTTGATGGTGGCTTCGGCGCTTCTTATCTTGCCCGTATTGTTGGCCAGAAAAAGGCCCGTGAGATCTGGTTTTTGTGCGACCAGTACAATGCCCAGGAAGCCCTGGATATGGGATTAGTAAATAAAGTAGTAACACTCGATAAGCTCGAAGAAACAACCGTAGAATGGTGCCGGAAAATTCTGGAAAAAAGCCCGATTGCCTTACGGATGCTGAAAGCTTCTTTCAATGCCGAACTCGATGGGCAAGCCGGTATTCAGGAACTGGCCGGAAACGCTACTTTGCTATATTATCTTTCTGATGAAGCCAAAGAAGGGAAAAATGCTTTTATGGAAAAACGCAAACCGGATTTCTCCAAATTTCCTAAGTTCCCTTAATAAAATAATTAGAAGTCAACCGCCATTGGTCAGTAGTCGTTGCTTACTTTCCGGACATCAATTGGTGTTTTGCTTACATTAGCTAAATGATGCCTCGAAAACTGTAATTATCTACAATGACTATTGACCAATGTTCTTTTTAGCGCAGCATTTATATGCCCAACTCATTCTTGATTTCTATGATAGAATAATTTACAGCAATGTACATATAGGCGTACAGCAGCAGAATAACTGTCATCCATAGTATAGATGCCTTTACGGTAGTGATGAACAAATTTTGCTGATAGGCTTTTTTAAGGGCGATCAGCAGATAACCAAATAAGGCAAACAATCCGATGGCTGCCATATCTTCACTAAAAAGGCCGGGTAATAATATGAGAAACAGAAAAGTGAAGAAATGGTAAGAAAACGTAAGATGATGTACAAAAAAGTATTTTTTCCGGTTATATAGCCACCCCAGAAATAAAGCCAGTACAGGCACCACCGCAATCAGAAAGGTAGGCAGTTTATCCTGTACCTTACTTTCGAACGAAGTTGAAAGCTCATTTACTGATATTTTTTTAGATGCATAAATGGTATCCAGGTTTGTTTTATCAATCAGGTCAGCGGAGTTTTCAAGCGTAAGCGGATCTACATGTGCCACAACAAAGAAAAAGACCACACTCATAAACAGATAGAGTTCGGCAGGCTTAATAAAACTTGCCCTCTTACCCTGAATATATTCCGCATCCAGCACACCTGGTTTGAATAAGAGCAAGCGCAGACTCTTGAAGGATTTAGAATCTATATTAATAAACGACTTCACATACTCAACTACAAAATCTCTGAAATGCACCTTAGCTGGCTGATGTTCCTGTCCACAATTGGCACAGTAAGGGCCGGTAACAGGTGTACTACAGTTTTCGCAGGCAGACTGAGATGGATTAGGTATAGTAGCCGTTGAATCGAGGGAAATACCAGGTATCATAGTTAAGACTTCATCAGAAACATAAAAGTTGAAACAAGTATTTCACCGCTACAATCAATGGAAATGGTCAGGATAAAATACTTTATAAGGTAATCATAATGAAATTCAGAGTAATACAAGAGGCACCAGGCAATGGAAAGGAAAAGCTAAAAAAACGGAAGATGTTTCTGTATATATTCTGAAAATTATATTTGAAGAATATTTATTACATGAGCCATCTAAGCAATTTTACCTAGAAGAGTTTTTAAAAATCATATCTTTTCATAGCATAATTCGTATATGCAGATTCATACAAATTATAACAAATTACCACTATGAAATTAGAAACTCTTAAAAAACTGTATCTCACCCAGCTGAGAGACATTTACGATTCTGAAAATCAGATTCTGGAAGCTTTACCCGAAATGGCTTCTGCTGCCACACATCCTCAATTGAGAAAAGCATTTGAAAAACGCCAGGTGGAAACAGAAAAACAAGTACAGCGGCTGGAAAAAATTTTCGAAGCCCTGGGGGAAAGTCCTGAAGGAGAAACCTGTGAGGCTACGCAAGGATTGATCAAAGAGGGACAGGAAGTGATCGAGGCCAGTGGTGATGCCGATGTAATTGATGCTGGTTTGATTGGCGCTGCTCAGAAAGTGGAGCATTATGAAATTGCCAACTATGGAACGGTAGCCACTTATGCTAAAATGCTTGGTGAAACCAAAGCTTTAAAATTATTGATAGCTACCCTGGAAGAAGAAAAGAAAACTGATAAAACATTAACTGCCCTGGCAAAAAGTCTGATCAATAAAGATGCGTATCAATCGTATCAGGCATATGATGAAACCTCTCAAAGCTATAGCCAGAATGATGACAACAATTACAGCCAAAGCAGCGGTAATACCGGAGCCGTAATCGGATCGGTATTATTAGGTGCTGCCGCTGGGGTTGCAGCCGGTATATTGCTGGCTCCATCGGCCGGTTCAGAAGCCCGTAACAAAATAAGTGAACTTGCCAATTCCTGGGTAAACCAGTTTGGCGGTAATTTGGGTGGCCTATTTGGCAAACAATCCGGAAGCAGTGATAGAAATGTTCCTGAAACATACCGCCCTGCCTCCAATGGTTATATCAGTCAGAATGATGAACTGGATGCCGATAATTCCGGATTTCCGGCTAACCGCTAAAAAGATTATAGTATAAAACGTATTTAACAAACAACAAAGGCTACATGTAGAGTGTAGCCTTTGTTGTTTGTTAAAACTACTAAAGGTTCTTAAGTAGAACTTGAGTTTCATCTGCCGTACAATACCTCCTATTTCCAGCGACCAATAAATCACACCATACAGGTAAGGAAGTATACTTTTTGAGAGATGCTAAATGTAAAATACATTTACACTGTTTATATCTCGTTTGGATGGCAAAAATCGCAGTTATTGGTGCTACTGGCATGTTAGGACAACCAGTTACCCATGAACTACTCAAGGCAGGATTTGAGGTAACAGTGCTGGCAAGAAATCCCGGTAATGCCAAAACAATATTTGGCCCAGATATCTACATTGTTTCCGGGGATGTTCAACATAAAAATAGTTTAAAATCTTTACTTGCTGGCCAAGATTTTCTCTACATCAATCTTTCTGTAAAACAAAGTAGTGGCCAGAAACACTATCAGCCGGAACGTGATGGATTACAGGTTATTTTGCAGGAAGCTAAACGGGCAGGTATCAAACGAATTGGATATTTGTCTTCATTGGTACAGCGTTACCAGGGGATGAATGGATTTAACTGGTGGGTATTTGATATTAAATGGCGAGCGATACAAGCCATTAAAGAAGGCGGTATTGCATATTCTATTTTCTATCCATCAACCTTTATGGAAAGCTTCGATAAAGGCGCTTACCGGCAAGGAGACATGATTGCCCTGGCTGGCGATTCAAAGTATCCCATGTATTTGATTTCAGGTAGTGATTATGGCAAACAGGTAGTTCAGGCTTTTATGCATAACAAAGGTAATCAGGAATATGTTGTACAGGGAAAAGAAGCTTTTACAGCGGATGAGGCAGCCAGACTATTCGCTCAGCATTATAAGAAATCGAAAATAAGGATTGCAAAAATGCCATTGGGAATATTAAAATTGCTGGGGCGATTTTCTACTAAATTCAGTTACGGAGCTCATATTGTTGAAGCGCTCAATCAATATCCCGAAAAGTTTGAATCAGAGAAAACCTGGCAGGAACTGGGCGAGCCGCAAGCTACTTTTCTTGACTATATCCGGGCAAGCCAATAGCTTATAGCGTTGCAAAAGGCAAAACAGGTAGGATACCTTGCAGATGAACCAAAGATAAGCTGGAAAAAAAATCCTTTTCATTCCGTAATGTTACAAGGTATCCGTTAACTTGCGTGATAAACTATCTATAATAACTTGAGTACACCTACCGTACGCATTGGAACACGCGGCAGCGCCCTTGCTCTCTGGCAGGCATATCATATTGCCAGCCTCATTACAGCCGGTGGCTTACAACCAGAGATCATCATCATTGAAACCAAAGGCGACAAAATCCTGGATAAATCCCTGTCTAAGATCGGAAGCAAAGGCGTATTTACTGCCGAACTCGAAGAAGGATTACGGGACAAAAGTATAGATATTGCCGTACACAGTGCCAAAGATCTGCAATCTGAACTGCCCGAAGACCTTGAAATTATCGCTTTCACCGAAAGGGAAACGACAAATGATGTGCTGGTCAGTTTTAATAAACAAGTATCTCTGGCAGACGGAAATCCCTGGATCATCGGTACTTCCTCCACCCGAAGAATTGCCATGCTCAAGCACTTTTTCCCTCACATTAAAACGGTTGACATGCGGGGGAATCTGCAAACCCGGTTGAGAAAATTACAGGAAAAACAATGTGATGCCATTATACTGGCTTATGCTGGCGTACACCGCATGAATTACGATGAACATATTGTAGCTCATCTGTCTTTAGACCAGTTTACCCCGGCTGTTGGGCAAGGAAGTGTAGCCGTAGAATCTGCCAGACATTTAGATATTTATAAACGGCAAATTATCCGGGAAAGCTGTAATCATCCCAGTACAGAAGCCTGCTTGCTGGCAGAACGTGCCTATCTGAGTAAGTTGCAAGGAGGTTGTAGTATTCCAGTTTTTGCACTGGCTACTTTAAGTAATCATATTCTGAGTATACGAGGGGGTATCATCAGCCTGGATGGCAAACAATTGATCCAGAAAAGTTTTCAACGTACCTCACAGGAAGCTGCTTTATTAGGCAATCAGCTGGCAGAAGAAGTATTACGGGCTGGCGGCGATAAAATTCTGCATGATATTAAAAGTACACTCAAAGAAATCCGTCTGGGTTGATATTGTATAATTTCACATAACCGAAACTTCGACTTCTTTTATGAAGAAACTTCTGATTCTTATATTCATCCTCGCTTTCACCCAGCTTTCCTTTGCTCAAAAAAAATCCAAAAAGGATTATCTGGTCACCTTATCTACAGAATATGGGAACATGTACCTGGTGCTATTTGATGAAACGCCGAAACACAAAGCCAATTTTATCAAACTTGCTGAAGATGGCTTTTACAACGGAACCCTTTTTCACCGCATTATTGATGGCTTTATGATTCAGGGAGGAGATCCTAATTCCAAAACAGCCAAGCCAGGAGATCCTTTGGGCAATGGAGATGTAGGATACACGATTCCAGCAGAATTCAATGAGAAATTGTTTCATAAAAAGGGCGTGATTGCTGCCGCCCGGGATAATAATCCGCAAAAAGCTTCCAGCGGCTGTCAGTTCTATATAGCGCAGGGTAAAGTGTACAAGGAAGAAGATTTTGAAGCGGTAGAGCGGCGTATCGGCCGGGTAGTACCCGAAAATTACAAGCAAGTATATAAAACCATCGGAGGTATTCCGCATTTAGACCAGAATTATACCGTGTATGGCCAGGTAATTAAAGGGCTGGAAATAATAGACACCATTGCCAAACAACCGCGTAATGAAGGAGACCGACCTAATAAAGATATTCCTATGCAGGTGAGTGTAAAAAAGATGCGGAAGAAAAAAATCACAAAAGAATTTGGATATACATTTTAATGCCTGTCTTGAACCAGGATTTTCAGGATTCAGGGATTTATTGGATTTTTGACTTACCTCTAACTCTCTCAACCCTGCTTCCAAACCCAAAATTTACATCAAAATAAATCCTAAAAATTTCTGAAATCTGTGTAATCCAGGTTCCAGACAATATATGATACGATGAAGAAAATATTGATTACCGGCTCTAATGGATTGCTGGGACAAAAATTAGTTTCTCTGCTCACCACAACAGCAGATTTTGATATTATTGCCACAGCCAGGGGAGCCAACCGGCTGCCTCAAACAGGAAATTATACCTATCATTCACTGGACATTACCGACCGCAATCAAGTACAAGAATTAATAGGCAAAGTGAAACCAGATTACATTATTCATACAGCCGCTATGACCAATGTAGACCAGTGTGAATCTGAAAAAGAAGCTTGCTGGCAGCTTAATGTGAATGCTGTGGAATACCTGGCAGAAGCCAGTAAAAAAAATGGCAATTACCTGCTTCATTTGTCTACTGACTTTATTTTCGATGGCCAGAATGGCCCTTATGACGAAACAGCAGAAGCCAGCCCCTTGAGTTTTTATGGAGAAAGTAAACTGGCTGCTGAGCAGGTGCTATTGAACAGCAGTATATCTTGGGCTATTGCCCGCACAGTTCTGGTGTATGGCATTGCCCATGACATGAGCCGCAGTAATATTATCTTGTGGGTAAAAAAGTCTCTGGAAAGTCAGAAAGCTATACAAGTAGTAGACGATCAGTGGCGCACCCCTACCTTGGCCGAAGATCTGGCCATGGGCTGTTATTTACTTGTAAAGCATGAGGCAGAAGGCATATATAATATTTCAGGTAAAGATATGCTCACCCCTTACCAGATGGCTTTGCAAACAGCAGACTACTTTAATTTAGATAAATCTTTTATCAACCGGGCAGATTCCAGTACATTCACGCAACCTGCCAAACGTCCGGCCAGAACTGGATTTATCATTGACAAAGCACGGGAAAGAGTTGGTTATAATCCCCATTCATTTGAAGAGGGAATTGATGTACTTGCCCGGCAAATTCAAAAAGGGGCTTCATTATAAAGCCCTTTTACAAATATTGCTGTCAAGTTTTGCATTCTGTCCTAAGATAGGTATATTTCATTTTTGTGTGTTTTAAATAAAAATAGATGAGCGATACAACAACTACTACAAGCACTTCTACCAATACGGAATCATGGGGTTCCAGGGTCGGACTCATTCTGGCCATGGCAGGCAACGCTGTAGGACTTGGAAACTTTCTGCGGTTTCCGGTGCAGGCCGTACAAAATGGGGGAGGAGCTTTTATTATACCCTATCTGGTTTGTTTCTTACTCATGGGTATTCCCTTGTTGTGGATCGAATGGGCCATGGGCAGGTTTGGGGGTAAGTTTGGCAATCACTCTACTCCTTTCATCCTGGATACTATGGACAAACGCAAGTTCTGGAAATATATCGGGGTGTTTGGCATCTTTACTAATATAGCCGTAGCGGCTTACTATTGTTACCTGGAAAGCTGGACGATGTCGTATGTATATCATTCACTGGTTGGTACTTTCCGGGGAATGGACCAGAATCAGGTGGCTGCCTTTTTTGTAAACTATGTGGATATAACGACTACTACAACAGGACTTCCTTTTGAAGCGATTATATTTTTTATATTTTGCGTAATACTAAATACATTCATCTTAAGCCGGGGCTTAAGTGGTGGTGTAGAAATAGCCTCTAAAATTGGTATGCCTTTGCTGATTATATTCGGTATGTTTCTCGCCTACAAAGGAATTACTCTTCAATCTGGTAAAGAAGGAGCCGTATACGGCGGTTCAGTAGGGTTGAATTTTCTCTGGACTCCCCAATTTGATAGCTTATGGAACCCTAAAGTATGGCTGGCAGCTGCCGGACAAATTTTCTTTACCCTGTCTGTTGGGATGGGTACGATCCAGTGTTATGCTTCGTATGTAAGCCGGAAAGAAGATATTGCCTTAAATGCCATGTCGGCCGGCTGGATGAATGAATTTGTAGAAGTAGTATTGGGAAGTGCGATTCTGATTCCGATCTCTGTAGGGTATCTGGGCATTGATAAAGTAGTAGAATTGACATCCAGCGGTGGTTTAGGATTAGGTTTTCGCACGATGCCTTACCTGTTTCAGCAATGGGGCGTATTTCTGGGGGCTTTCGCAGGTGTAGCCTTCTTTGGACTGCTATTCTTCGCAGGCATTACTTCTTCTTTGGCCATGGGTACTCCCTGGATGGGCTTTTTACAGGATGAATTTAAATGGTCGCGTGAAAAAGCGGCTTTTTCATTTGGTGTGATCGTACTTATTCTGGGCACACCCACCGTATTATTTTTTAATGAAGGCGTATTTGATGAATATGATTATTGGGCTGGTACCGTTTCGCTGGTAGTATTTGCCCTTGCAGAAACTATATTGTTTGCCTGGATATTTGGCATGAAGAAAGGCTGGAAGGAGATTACAGATGGGGCAGATATCAAGGTACCTGACTTTTATAAATTTGTAATTAAATGGGTGACTCCGTTTTTGCTTTTATTTGTATTCATAGGTTCCTTAATTGGTCCGGCTGGTGGTGATTGGGGAGCAGCTTTTAGTAGCCTGGGCAGTGGTAATGGATGGTTGCTGGATAATGGTTCTATTATAGCCCAGATTATGAATAAGGGTCTGAAAGAACAGATTGCAGCGGCTACTGATCCGGCTGTAATTGCTACCCTAGAACGTAAAATTACGTATATCAACGGGGCAAAACTCTTATTACTGGCTGTGTTTGCTGCAGCAGCATATTTAGTTTATTTAGCGTACAAAAAAAGAATCCGCGAAGGGAGGTTTTCATGAGTTCACAAGCATTAATAATGATGATGGTTACAGAACTGATTGTAACTGGCTTTACTGTATATTTCTTCTGGCGGGTACTTAATACTAAACCTAAAGCGGAACCAGATTCGTATACCGACGACGATAAGGTATAAGTCTTACCTGGCATATATTCCGGCAATACAAACACTTGTTTTTCAGCAGCTATGAAGAAGGTGAACTATTGGATCCGTAATGTATTTGGCTTCGACCAGCGGCAAACCAAAGGTTTCCGGACTATTACCTTGCTCATGCTGTTGCTATTAGCTTTGCCATTTTTATATTCACTTTTTTTATCTCAGCCTGCTTCCGGTATTACCAGAGATAAAGTTATGCTGGATAGTGTAATGGCTTTGCTGGAAAAGCAATCTGTTTCGCCTGTGGCTGTAAATACGCCTATTCCGCCTATCTCAAAGGGGGTACTTCTGTTTGATTTTAATCCTAACGAAATTGATGCAACCCAATGGCAGTCTCTGGGTTTGCCTAAATACATAGCCGAAAGGATTATAAAATACCGCGACAAAGGGGGCAAATTCAAAACAAAGAAAGATGTGCTGAAGATTTATGGATTTCCTCCGGCGCTTTACGAACAATTATATTCCCACATCTTGCTACCGGATACGCTTGTATATGAGAGGAAATATGAGAAAGAAGAAAAACCAGTATTAGCGGAAAAAAGTAAACCTGCTCCGTTTACAAAAAAAGAAGAGAAAATACTTTCATTTAATATCAATAAGGCCGATACGGCAGAGTTGAGCCAAGTTCGGGGCATTGGACCTGCATTATCCAAACGGATTATTAAATACCGCGATCTGCTCGGCGGTTTTATAAATACAGCACAAATAGGGGAAGTGTATGGCCTGGATTCTACTGTGGTGAAAGAATTATTAAAATATGGCTATCTGGAAGATAACATACCATTCCGCAAACTGAATGTGAACACAGCGACTGTGCAGGAATTAGATGCCCATCCTTATATTACGCCAAAAATAGCCCAGATTATTGTAGCTTACCGGCAACAACATGGCAAATTCGCCTCTTCTGAAAATTTGTATAACATCCGGGTACTCGACAAAACAACCTTAAATAAATTATTGCCTTACCTGAGTTTTGAGTGATAATAGCTTAGCGCCCTGGCGAGTTGTCTGGCAAATACCACTTCCTGGTTTGCCAACGCTTGCTGTTTCAGTTCCTGCGGACAAAGCTGCAAAGGGCCATCATTTATTGTATTCAATGAAATGCGGCTGTAGAATTGTAAATGTCCTGTTTGAAGATTACGCATAGCGTATTCATGCGCTGCTTGGCTGGTCATAGAGGAGGTAGTATCTGTTCTCCTTTTATGTATCGCTATTCCGCTTAGCAGCAGGATAGTAAAGAGAAGAATAAAGAGGGCTTTCACGGTTGTGTTGGTTTGTTGATGCAAGTTGTAATTTTTACTGGATGCTCACAAGTATTTATGAGTGAAACGTGAAAAATACGGTGTGAACTGATCATTTTTTTTGCTGAAACTAGCTAATCAGAAAATATTAATATCCACACTCCCTACTTTTCGCTTTTTTACCGTACAATGCTTATTTTAATTTCAACTGATAGAACCGGTAACCCAAAGATATCACAAACCGGTCGGTCTTTTGTTTAAAAACGTATTTCTGGTCTTTATATTTTAAGGATTTACTTACTGGTGTTAAATTTCTATCATAGGCTATATCCAGGGAAAAATTTCTTTTGATCTTAAATCCTATACCCAGTTGCTAGGTCAATACCTAGGGCAAATAGCTTTCTTGTATTCCATACCTGAAACGGTTCATCTCATTGCGGGATCTGCTTACATCTTCAAATCCGGGAAGGGTTTCATCATACAGAACTAAACTCGATTTATTTTTATAGGTTACATTCCAGACATTTAACCCTGCAAACAAACGTAGCCATTTTACTGGCTTATATCCAGCAGATAAATTTAATTCTGTTTGTTTTAAAAGCGTGCTAACTCCCACCGCCCAATTTTCAGTATCTGAAGGATTATCCCAGTTGTCAACTACCATAGAACTTCCTCCTATATTATAGGCATAGGCAAGTTCTGCCTGCGCCGACCAACGCTTGTGTTCAACACGTGTAAGTGCAGCAAAACGAAATCCATCCATAAAACTGCCTGAATGTTGGCTTCCTCTAATGTTGGTCCCTTCAATAAAGCTGTTAACATACAAGTGGTTATAGGTAACATAGCCTGCTTTGAAGCCATAGGACATTGTGTGGCACCAGGCGTTATAACTGAATAGGAAAATGGTGAGGAATAGTAAAAGTTTTTTCATAGACGTAGCTGGCACGAAAATGTATAATTTTTGTAAAAACAAGGAGTGATGCAACTGAGGTTGCTGGAAGCAAAATAACAGTAATTTCTCCAAATGCAAAATGAAAAACGCAGCCATTTCTGACTGCGTTTTTATTGTATCAAACTATGTACGGTTTGCTTAAACCGCTACATTTTCTTCCTGATTGATCAGTTTGTTTGCCATCAGGTATTCGGCAATCTGAACAGCATTAGTCGCCGCTCCTTTGCGGAGGTTATCAGCCACAATCCACATATTTAAGGTTTTGGGCTGGGTTTCATCTCTTCTCAGGCGGCCAACAAATACTTCATCTTTACCATGTGCAAGCAGCGGCATTGGATATTTAAAAGCTTTTACATCATCATGCACGATTACGCCAGGTGCTTTTTCCAGCAGGTTGCGAACTTCTTCCAGATCAAATTCATTTTCAAACTCCACATTTACGGCTTCTGAATGGCCGCCTATTACTGGAATACGCACCGTAGTCGCTGTTACCCGGATGCTGTCGTCACCCATGATTTTTTTGGTTTCATTCACCATTTTCATTTCTTCCTTGGTATAGCCGTTATCTAAAAATACATCAATGTGCGGCAATACATTCAGGTCGATCTGATGTGGGTATACTTTCTGGCCTTCTTTGCCAGCACGTTCGTTCATCATCTGGTCTACAGCATTTTTACCGGTTCCGGTTACCGACTGATAGGTAGAAACAACAATCCGTTTCACTTTATATTTTTTATGTAAAGGTTCCAGGGCTACTACCATTTGAATAGTAGAACAGTTAGGGTTGGCAATAACTTTGTCTTCAGCAGTTAAAACATGTGCATTTACTTCTGGTACAACCAGCTTATTGGCAGGATTCATGCGCCAGGCAGAAGAATTATCGATAACCGTAGTACCTACTTCGGCAAATTTGGGTGCCCACTCTAAAGAAGTGGAGCCGCCGGCAGAAAAAACGGCAATCGCAGGACGGGCATCTATGGCTTGCTGCATGCTGTGTACGGTATAGTCCTTACCCTTCCAGGAGATCTTTTTGCCAACCGATTTTTCAGAAGCTACCGGAATTAATTCGGTAACAGGAAAATTTCTTTCCTCTAATACTTTCAACATTTCGCCGCCTACCAGTCCGGTAGCGCCTACAACTGCTACTTTCATAAGAGATTACAGATTAAAAATGAATTCAAAATTTATTTAATAAACAAAAGATAAAAGTCCAACCGGATAGCTACTCTGTTTGCAGAAAACCCGTTTTCCTGAGAAACGCTCAAAAGCAACCAATTCCTTCCGGATGTAATGATTTACAGCTTGTTCCAGAGCTGCAAAGTAACGCAATTTTTAAATTTAATACATGAAATCGGGCCATGATTTTACTGTAATTAGCCTATATACATCAGAATTATACAAAATGCCCACCTTCTGACTCTAAATAAATTGTATAGCACATTGTTTTATTCATGAAAACCGGTTATTTGCTCACTATTTTTTGCCTTTTCTCTTCCCTTTTTTCTTTTGGCCAGCTTCAGGATGATTTTACAGACGGTAGTTTTTCTGATAATCCAGCCTGGAACGGTGATCTTGGTAGCTGGACGGTTATTAGTGGACAGTTGCGGTCTAATTCATCGGTTGCCAGTTCTTCCTTTTATTTGAGTACACCTTCAGAACTGGTGGCAGGAACACAATGGGAGTTTTACGTAAAATTATCTTTCAATACTTCCGGGACTAACTATCTCGATGTGTATCTTACTTCAGAATCAGAGAATCTGAAAACTACGCCAAACGGATATTTTGTGCGGATAGGTGGTGCGAAAGATGAAATTTCTTTATACAAAAAAGTAGCTGGTGTTTCTACGCTGCTCATCAATGGTACAGATGGTATTACCAATACTTCCAGCAATAGTCTGAAAATTAAAGTTACCTGTAATGCCTCTTATGAATGGAAACTGGAAAGAGATGCTTCCGGAACAGGTGCCAGTTATACTAGTGAAGGAACGCTTACAGATGCTTCTCTTCCTTCAAGCCACTATTTTGGCATAGTAGTGCAGCAATCTACTTCCAGCTTTTTTAATAAGCACTTTTTCGATAACTTTCAAATTATACCTATTGATGTTACTCCGCCTACACTTAAGGCCGTTCAAGTGCTTTCAGCCAATACCCTGGAGTTAACTTTTTCAGAAACACTTACGCAATCTTCAGCAGAAAATGTGACTAATTATACAATAAGTCCGGCAATAGGGAATCCGGCAACAGCGAAGCTTACCAATGGAATAAACCCTACAGATGCAACAAAAGTGGTACTCACATTTGCCACAGATTTGGTGAGTAAACAGCCATATGAAATTTCGGTAATCAGCGTGGAAGATGCCAGCCAGAATGCGATCATAGTTCCAGAAAAAGGAACTTTTACCTATGTTGCGCCTTTTGTGCCACAATTCCGAGATATTGTAATGAACGAGATTTTTGCAGATCCTTCTCCTCCGGTAGATCTGCCGGAAGCTGAGTTTGTGGAACTTTATAATACGACTGACCAGACGATCAATCTTTCCGGCTATATATTTACTGATGGCAGCAGCACAGCCACTTTCGGAAATATAACGCTTGCCTCATATAGTTATTTGATCATTTGTAATACCAATAATGCCGCACTGTTTACACCCATAACAACCACCATTGGCCTCAGTAATTTCCCTTCGCTCAATAATAGTGGAGAAACCCTTACACTAAAAAATCCATCTGGCAAGGTGATAGATAAAGTTACATATGCCCTGAGCTGGTATCAGGATGCGGTAAAAGACGATGGCGGATGGACGCTGGAACAGATCAACCCAAAAACAGCTTGTAATAATGCCCAGAACTGGACTGCTTCCGCAGATGAAACAGGCGGTACTCCTGGTAAACAAAATTCAGTATTTAACCAGGCACCTGATCTGCTATCTCCGGCTTTACTTTCAACCCAATTGAATGGAAATACAGTATTAGAATTGCATTTTTCGGAAACTATGGACAGTGTGCTGCTGAAAGATATACAGCATTATACCGTTAATAAAGGATTAAGTGTAATATCTGCCAGAGCCTTATCTCCGGATTATTCAACTGTGCAGCTCACATTGCATCAAACGCCTGAGCTCGGGGAGGTATATACCATTTCAGTAAATGGATTGAGCGATTGCCCTGGAAATATAATAAATCCTTCGACGATGACTTTCGGAATAGGCGCTATTCCCCAACCATATGAATTATTGATTACTGAAATTTTGGCTGATGAAAGCCCGAAAATAGGTTTGCCAGAAGCTGAGTTTATTGAACTATATAATCCTACAAACAAACTGCTATCCCTGGAAAACCTCACTTTCAGTGATGGAAATGGGGCAGTAAAGTTAAGTGCAGGCATCATTGCTCCTCATGAATATATCATTTTATGTGCTTCTGTTGCGGTAGCGCAATATAAGTCCTATGGACAGGCAATATCAGTTTCTGGTTTTTCCCTGAATAATTCCGGTGAGCCGCTTAAGCTTATGAATGCACAAGGTGTTATAATACATGCCGTTTCCTATTCTTCTGATTGGTATACTGATTCACAAAAATCTGGTGGAGGCTGGTCGCTGGAAATGATTAACCCTTCTGCCACTTGCCCGGATAAAAGTAACTGGACGGCTTCGACTGATGAAAGTGGTGGGACACCTGGCAAACAGAATTCAGTGTATAGTCTGAAACCAGACATAGCTGCTCCTGTATTGCAATCGGTTCAGATCAATGGCGACGCAGAACTACAACTGAATTTCTCAAAAACGATGGATAGTGTGTTGTTGAAGAATACACAATTTTATTCAATTGATCAGGGATTGACAGTAACAGCCGCTAATGTTATAGCTCCGGATTATTCTACTGTGCAGCTAAGCCTCAGCCAAATGGTTGAACCAGGAAAAGTATACTGGCTTACTATAAACGGGCTGCAAGATTGTCCTGGAAACAAACTGGTAAGAGTTACTATGCCTTTTGGAATAGGCGCTGTACCTCAGCCATACGAATTACTGATTACAGAAATCCTGGCCGATGAAACACCTAAAGTTGGCCTTCCGGAGGCAGAATTTATTGAACTCTATAACCCCACCAGAAAGTTACTTTCTCTGGACAAACTCACTTTTAGCGATGGAAATGGCGCTGTTAAACTGAATGGAGGTGTAATTGCAGCCGAAGAATATATTATTCTCTGTGCCTCAAGTGCCGTTCCTGTTTACCAATCTTATGGAAGAACTTTGTCAGTATCTGGCTTTTCTCTCAATAATTCTGGCGAGCTATTAAAACTCACAAATGCCCAGGGTGCACTGGTTCATATGGTTAATTATACTTCAGACTGGTACAGAGATCCGGTAAAAGCAAATGGTGGCTGGTCATTGGAAATGATTGATATACATAATCCATGTGGGGATGAAGGGAACTGGGCAGCATCTGAGTCCATTAACGGTGGTACACCTGGCAAAGCTAATTCTGTGCAAGCTTCCAAACCGGATCTTACTGCGCCGAAATTGTTACAAGTCATCGTAAAAGATTCTTTACATATAAATCTGTTTTTCGATGAGAAACTCGATAGTGCTTCTGCAGCTTTACCTGGCATCTATACTTTACAGGATATATCCATCCAATCTGCAACACCAGTAAGTCCATTTCTCCGTGAAGTGCAACTACAATTGGCTACTCCTTTAGTTAAAAAAGTGATGTATACCCTCTCTGTAAAAAACAGTATGGATTGTAATGGTAATATCAGCAGTACCCTTCTTTCCGATGCCTTTACAATGCCAGAGCAAGGCGATTCGATGGATATCATCATTAATGAAGTGTTGTTTAATCCCCATACTGGCGGTGCTGATTTTGTGGAAATTTTCAACCGATCATCCAAATATATTAATCTGCGAAACTGGCAGCTGGCCGATTGGGAAGAGGATAGTGTATCTAATGCCAGGCCTGTTGCTGAGATAGATTTTATTATGCCCCCACATTCTTATCTGATTCTCACCAGCAATAAAGCTAGCATCCGGGAAAACTATCCTAAAGCGGTTGAAGAAAATTTTCTGATGATGGAAACGCTGCCTACCTATACAGATGAGGCCGGAAGTGTAATTCTACTTAACAATTTGGGCAAAATTACTGACAGAGTTGATTACGCTGAAGATATGCATTTTAGTCTGATAGATGACGTGGAAGGTATTTCTCTGGAGCGTATTAATCCTGATGGTGCTTCTAATACGTCCTCTAACTGGCATTCTGCTGCCAGTGCAGAAGGGTATGCTACACCTGGATACCAGAATTCACAATTTCTGGCAACTACCCAGCCGGTTTTTGCTTTCAATATCTTTCCAAAAGTATTCACCCCGGATGAAGATGGACGGGATGATTTCACCACATTTAACTACAAATTCGATCTTCATGGCAATGTGGCTACCATTAGCATATTCGACGTACAAGGGAGAGAAGTAAAGAAAATAGCACGAAACCAGTTACTGGCCACAGAAGGGTTTTATAGCTGGGATGGTACCAATGAACAAGGCGCAAAGGTTCGTACAGGGGCATATATTATTCATTTCATCCTTTTTGATATCAGCGGAAAAAAGCAATTTTTTAAGGAAAGAGTAATTGTTGGGGCAAAATTCTAAAACCCCTGTATTGATAAAATGCAATTTTTTATATTTGTTGTAAAATATATGAATATACTAAGTTTGTAAGATAAATTAATTATATATATTGTTGATTTTTAGTGTTTTATATATACAATAAAACAGATTTAATTGTACAAATTATGTTGTATTAAAAATATAAAATTGAATAAATATATACAAAAAAAGTTATAAATATTTGAACTCCTCTAAAGCATTATTCGTTAAGAATGTATGCAAGAATCAGTTGAGAACAAACAAATGTCGCTTTTTTCACAGGAAGTGGAGAAACACGACCAGGAGCCGGGAGATGATAGCTGGAAAAAGTCCATTCCGGCGCAGGTTTTCCTGAATCATTTCTTTGGCATTACCTATCACATTTTACAATCCGAAGAAGCGTATGGTCTTCACCGGATCATATATTTTCTGAATCATCATCCTGAATTAAGCAAGAAGGATACAGACCAGATTAAAAAGCATTTAATCAATTGCTGGAGTACGGAATATGCGCTGCGTTCTACCGCAAAGCTTGGCGATGAGCAATACCTGCGTAATGCCCTTCACTGGACTTTTCCGCAGGCGTATTACAGCATATTTGCTGGTGTTCAGGCATTTCTACAAACTTTGGGTGTAACTGGCAGTAATGAAGAATTGATCCGCCGGGAAATCGGCCGACTGGTAGTGAAAGGGTATTATCCGCAGCCGGTCGCATTTTATGCTGCTGGTCATTATGGAGATTTTAAAGTACACCGTTTGCCATTAGCTGCATACAAGCCAAGTTTGAATCTGGCGGGTAAAGAGCTGGAAGCACAGGCACAAATTGGTCAGTTTTTACGGACTACCCGTAGATTACGAGCCCAGAGTATTCGTCAGCAGATACAGAACAATCCAACTACAGCATTGAGAAGTAAGCGGACCGGGGAAATTTTACAGAAATTCAACGACAGCCACTGGCACCAGCTGACCTGGCGTGTTGGTTATACTACTTTCTTCGATCTACTGGGACGTTTGCGTATTTCTGCCAATCACCGGGAAATTGAGCGTTTTGTGGAGGCTGAAATTGATTTTAAACTGTTTCACCAGTCGTTGCTGGAGATTGTAAATTACCTGAATGGCATTCACGAATGTTACATTGCGCAGGCTATGGGTCTGGAAGCCTATCAGCAAATGATCGCTGAATTACCGGCTCATTTGGCGAATGGATTTGTGAGGAAGCGTCTGGAAGAGAAAATCATACCGGTTTTGAACCAAGTGCAACCACCTGCCACTGAGGAAAGACAGCTTGGTTTGTCGGCTTAAGTTAGTTTTACGATTTATTTTAATGAATGCCATTCTATTGCAATAGAATGGCATTATTATTTACATGAGTTTATATACCTTGCGCCTGATAATTACGTGCCTACAGCCGGGTATTCTCTATATTTGAATGTATACCTTACATTTTGTATGAAACAGTTTCAACATTTACTATATAACTATTTTCTGATTCCTGCGCTGGCATGTCTTTTTTCTACACATACATTTGCTCAATCTTCTGATACCCTTACCATAATTGGTGTAGGTGATATTATGATCGGTACTAATTTTCCAAGTCCGATATATTTACCTCCGCAAGATGGCGCAGCTATGCTGGAACCAGTAAAAGAGATATTACAGGATGCCGATGTAACCTTCGGGAACCTGGAAGGTACCTTACTGGATTCAGGCGGAAAAGTAAAATCATGTAAGGATACTACTATTTGTTATGCCTTCCGTTCACCCACCCGCTATGGGAAATATTTGCAGGATGTAGGATTTGATATGGTAAGCCTAGCCAATAATCACAGTGGAGATTTTGGGCCGGAAGGAAGAATGAGCACCATGAAAACGCTGGATAGTTTGCAGATCAAATATGCTGGCTTGCTTACTACTCCGGTAACCACCTTTGTAAAAGATAGCATTACCTATGGACTAGCTGCTTTTGCACCCAATGAGGGAACCTGCGACATCCGTAATATTCCGGAAGCCCAGCGCATTATTAGAGAGTTAGACCAAATGGTTGATATCGTAATCGTATCTTTTCATGGGGGTGCAGAGGGGAGCCGCTTTCAGCATGTAACCAGGAAAAAAGAAATTTTTTATGAAGAAGACCGGGGGAATGTATATGAGTTTGCCCATAAAATGATTGATGCTGGAGCCGATATAATATTTGGACATGGACCACATGTAACCCGCTCGGTGGATTATTATAAAAACAGGTTTATTATCTACAGCATGGGAAACTTTTGTACTTACGCCCGTTTTAATCTGAAAGGGGAAAATGGATTGGCTCCCATTGTAAAAGTATACATTAATAAGGAAGGGGAGTTTTTGAAGGCTGAAATTACAGCAACAAAACAAGTAGGAGAGGGTGGCCCCCAGGTAGATCCAGAAAACAAAGTGATTCAGACATTGCAACGGCTGCTTGCCAGCGATTTTCCGGAAGCGCCTCTTAAGATCAGTAACGAAGGTACTATTACTAAATATACACATAAATGAAGCTTTTCAAAGTAGATGCTTTTACAGACAAGCCTTTTGGCGGCAATCCGGCAGCGGTTTGTTTACTGGCGCAATCCAAAAGTGAAGCCTGGATGCAGAGTATCGCACAGGAAATGAATCTGGCAGAAACAGCATTTATCTATCCGGTGATTGATGGAGGCTACAACCTGCGCTGGTTTACTCCAACCGTTGAAGTAGATCTGTGTGGCCATGCTACCCTGGCAACTGCCCATGTACTCTGGGAAATTAGTTATCTTACCGCACATGAGGAAGTCAGGTTTCATACCAAAAGCGGCTTGCTTACAGCTAAACGCAAAGAAAACTGGATCGAACTCAACTTTCCGGCAGAACCTGCTCAGGAAGCAGAAGTACCTGCAGGCTTAGTGGAAGCATTGAAAGTAAAACCTTTGTTTGTAGGCAAAAACCGCTTCGATTACATCGTAGAGGTAGAATCTGAGGAAGTAGTTAGAAATCTACAGCCAGATTTAAAACTATTGGCAACAGTGCCAGCCAGAGGTATTATAGTAACAAGTGCTTCTGCTGATCCTGCATACGATTTTGTTTCCAGATTTTTTGGGCCAGCCAGTGGTATCGATGAAGACCCAGTAACCGGCTCGGCGCATTGTTGTTTAGGACCATACTGGCAGCAAAAATTAAATAAAAATACCTTTACTGCTTTTCAGGCATCCAAACGAGGAGGAATTGTGAAGGTGAAAGTATCGGATGACCGGGTTTTTCTGACAGGCCAGGCAGTAATTATATTGCGGGGAGAATTAGTTGTGTAGGATTACAAATACAAAACAAAAAGCCGGTAATTATTTAAAATTGCCGGCTTTTTGTTTTGTAATGAATAGAGTTTATGCCGTCATTTGTTTCTGGCGGTTGTGAATACCTTCTTTAATTTCTTCGATCAGTTTTTTATTAAAAGCTGGCAAATCGTCGGGCTTACGGCTGGTAACCAGGCCCTGATCAGTTACAACTTCCTCATCTACCCAATTGGCACCGGCATTGATCAAGTCTGTTTTGATGGATGGGAAGGAGGTTAATTTCCTGCCCCGGATCACGTTAGCTTCTGCCAGCGTCCAGGGACCATGACAAATCGCTGCAACCGGTTTTCCTGCTTCAAAAAAGCTTTTTATAAAAGCAATAGCCTGTGGGTTTACTCTCAGGTAATCCGGATTCATTACGCCTCCGGGAAGTACCAAGGCATCGTAGTTATCTGCACTGGCACTGGTTAAGGGCACATCCACCTTAAACTTATCACCCCAGTCTTTTTCATCCCAGGCTTTTACTTCGCTTTTCTGAGGAGAGATAATATGTGTAAGAGCACCTTGTTCATCCAGGGCTTTTCTGGGGGACGTGAGTTCTACCTGCTCAAATCCGTTTTCAACTAAAATCGCTACTTTCTTATTTTCTAAAGTCTTCATAATATTAATTGTTGCTGGTTGAAAGATACTTGCCACAAATATTGGCAGCTTATTTTCCTTACGCCTGTAACCCAATTTTGTTGCATTTTCTCCCATAATGCTTGACCCAGGTGAAAATATCAGTCGCCTTATCCTAACACTTTGTTAATTGAAGCAGTTGTTCTGTCAACTTACCGGATATATGTAGCACTTAACACATCTGTTCTGGTAGTTTACGGCCTTGCTCTGGCTATATACCCTATCGTTCTGTCAGCTAGCGGTTATGTTCTGCGCTCTTACATAGCTGTTCTGTCAGTTTACATACATGTAGCGGCTACTTACAAGTTTGCGGAGGTATTTTGCAGGGGCTACCTGGGAAAACGTATGCCTATACCTGCACCAGCGTAAATATCTATGGCATGGTAAGAAATAGATTTGCTCACATACACATCCAGTTGCAGATTGGGTCTAAGCATATATAATAAACCAGTGTCTGCTGCATATTGAGAAGGTTCTCCTGGAATATTGATGCAGAAAACTTCGGCAAACATAGAAAGCTTTTCAGTGAAACCTACCGCTTGTGAAAGGGAATAATGGCTTACAATATCACCTGTAGTCTGGTCTATGTAGGCACCTATGCTTCCATCCAGCACAAACCTATCGGAAATAGAGTGAGAAAATGCACCCACCAGACCTGGGGTAAACTTATGCGTGAGGTCTAATTCTTTCCGGGTATGAAAAGGAGTAAATACTTTAACCAGCACAGCTATATTGGGGCGCAACCCTTTCTGGTCAAAAAGTTTTATTTTTGCAGCCAGTAAAGCCGGGTATAATCCGGTAGTTTTATCTTGTGTCCTATCCTGAGGTTTTACTCTTTCTACCCCATAATTTTCTTCTAAACGGATTTCTACCCCTTTCATCAGGCCATACCTCAGCAATAGATTTGGATACGTGATAGACCGGTAAGAATACTGTAAACTATCTTCCTGATAACGGTCCCAATGGTGTTGTATACCGGTTTCTATCTGGAAAAAACCAACCGGAATTACATAAGGAGAATCCGTTTGATCAGGCCGGTCAATGGTGAGGGTAGGAATGAGGTTTTTATGACGGACATGCGTTGAATCTGCCTGTGCTTTATCTTGTGCCTGGATAGTACTACTAAACACAAGCCCGAGGATGATAGCCGTAAAACATCCTTTTTCCATTCCAGATTTAAGTTTTAGCTAAATTGCCGGGCAATAAGAATGAATCTGATAACCCGGCAATTGTGAAAATATAGTTATTGATATAATAAGTATAATTGTGTCAGAATTATACTTTGCCTTAGAACATAAAGGCTATCTGCACGCCATACACACGGTTTTTTCCACTGTATCCCGGATAGAGAGTAGCATTATTATAGACACTCTTAGTTCCCCACTGGCCTACAAGCCGTACTTGAAACAGGTTAGAGCCAGCATACAGTTCGGCGCCAACGCTAGCTGTAAGTGCCATATCATTCTTTTGAATATTTTCTGTTACCTCAGTAATCTTGTGGAAACCATCCTCTACACTATGGAAATAATCTCTTGCACTAATCAGTTTCTGGGGGATAATTCCAAACGAACCCACCAATCGTACATCCCCTCCGGCAATGGGTTTTGGAGTTCGTAAGATCAATAGAATAGGAATGTCCAGGTAATTAAACCTTAATCTTTCCCGATAGGTAGAATCCGGAGTGCCTAATACGACCTCCTCTTTATTTCTATTGATAACACCCGTACCCCGTTGCTGATAGCCTGCGCCAACACTTATTCCTAAAAATGGGGTAAAATAATATTCTCCTTTAATAAAATAACCCAAGCTAGGTTTATAAAAATATTCGGGCGTATTCCCTTCTACACTCGACCATAAGTTATTTAACTGTATGCCCCAATAAAATTTCTTAAATTGAATTTCTCGTTTGTTTAAGCTATCTAACTGGGCATAACTATTTTGCATAGCTATAAATAAGCTGCATGCAATCAATACTATTATATGTTTTTTCATAGGATGATTAATTATAACCAACCCCAAACAGCTGTTGGGGTTGGTATGAAATTTTTATAGAGCGATGGATGGATGTACTTCGTCTGTGGAACCTGATTTCTTTTTCTTGTGCTTTATGGCAGTATTTTTATAGAATGCCTTATAAATAACAGGCAAGATCAATAAAGTAAGGATCGTAGCTGAGATCAATCCACCAATTACTACTACTGCCAGAGGCCGTTGGGTTTCAGAACCAATACCTGTAGAAAGTGCTGCCGGAAGCAACCCTAACCCAGCCATTAAAGCAGTCATTACAACCGGACGTACCCGGGTTAAGGCACCTTCGCGGATAGCAGGTAACAAGTCCATACCTTCTTCCCGGTTTTTGTTAAATATCGCAACCAGAATTACCCCATTCTGTACACAGACCCCGAATAAAGCGATAAAGCCCACGCCTGCTGAAATACTGAAGTTGATTCCGGTGAGATACAAGCCTAAAATACCGCCGATGAGCGCAAAAGGAACGTTCATTAGTACAATCCCGGCATCTTTAGCAGAGTTAAACATAATGAACAACCAGACAAAGATGAGTGCGATAGAAATAGGCACTACAATTTTAAGCTGATTGGTTGCCCGTACCTGGTTTTCAAATTCACCATTCCAGGTAATATCGTAGCCTTTGTCCAGTTTTATTGCCTGGCTTACTTTATCCTGCGCCTCTTTAATCGTACCTCCCAGGTCACGTTCACGCACCGAAAACTTGATAGGAACAAATCGCTGATTTCCTTCGCGGTAAACAAAAGCAGGGCCAGTTGTGAGTTTGATTTGAGCTAATTCGCGAAGTGGTATTTTGGTGCCATTGGTACAAGGAATTAATAGTTTTCCTATCTCTTGTTCAGAATTCCGGTATTCAGGCGAAAAACGTACTCTAATGTCAAATCTTCTTTCTCCTTCATACATGATAGAGGCAGCTTTTCCACCTACAGCCATTTCTATAATATCTTCTGCATCAGAAATATTAGCGCCATAACGGGCCATCTTAATATGATCGAGTTCAATACGAAGTTCTGGTTGACCCAGGCTTTTGAAAATACCCAGGTCTTTTACTCCTTCAATCTTGCTCATAATAGTTCTGATGGAGTCCGCTTTCCGTTCCAGTACGGTAAAGTCGTCACCAAATACTTTAATAGCCATTTCTCCTTTTACACCAGATACAGCTTCTTGCACATTATCTGAAATAGGTTGAGAGAAGCCGAAAATTACCCCTGGAAAACGCTTTTCCAGCTTGGTTTGCATATCAGTAATCAGTTCGTCTTTGGTTACATCTCTTTCCCACTCATCTTTTGGAAGCAAATCCACAAAAAATTCCACATTGAAAAATCCTGTAGGATCGGTACCATCATTGGGGCGTCCGTTCTGAGAAATAACTCCTCTCACTTCCGGATATGGCCGGAAAATCTGGCGCATTTCTTCAGAGAGTGCATTGGCTTTGGAGAAAGAAATACTTTGCGGCATGCTGGCCCGAACATAAATAGAGCCTTCGTTGAGTTGTGGCAAAAATTCGGTACCTAAGCCGGCAGCGATTATCAGACTGATAGCTAACACGCCTACAGATAAACCAACACTTAATTTTGGCTTCCGCATCGCCCAGTCTAGAGATGGGCGGTAGACGTTTTCCAGGAATTTAACCAGAGGATTGTCTTTTTCCCGCACATTTTTGCTCAACAACATATTACACAACAGCGGAACCAAGGTAAGCGTAAAAATAAGTGCGCCTAGCAAGGCAAACCCAATCGTATAGGCAAGGGGCGAAAACATTTTACCCTCTACTTTTTGAAAAGCGAATATGGGTATTAAGGCTGTAATGATAATAAGCTTAGAAAAGAAGATGGGCTTTCCCATTTCTATGGATACTTTTTTTACAAGGCCCATTTTTGAAATGAGGTTATAGCGCTCTTTGCCCATTTCGTGCTGCTTATGGGCCAGATACACAAAGATGCCTTCTACCATTACCACTGCGCCATCTACAATAATTCCGAAATCTATGGCACCAATTGAAAGCAGGTTTGCTGACATGCCTTTTATTTCCATACAGATAAAGGCAAATAACAAGGCAAGCGGAATGATGATCGCAACAATGAACGTAGTACGCCAGTCGGCCAGGAATATAGATAGAATAAAAGTTACCAGCAATACACCCATTATAAGGTTTTCCATCACGGTATGTGTTGTGTGGTTAACCAATGTAGTACGGTCGTAAAATGTATTAATCTTTACGCCTTCAGGCAATATCCTTTCGTTTAGATCAGATATTCTTGTATTAAGGTCTTTTAGAACCTGACTTGGGTTTTCCCCTTTTCTCAGCAGCACAATACCTTCTACTACATCTAACTTTCCATCACGCCCTACTTTACCCATTCTGGGCCTGAATGACATTTGTACATCCGCTACATCTTTGATAAAGATCGGCGTACCATTGATATTTTTAACAATAATATTGCGGATATCCTGTACATTTTTTACCATTCCGATTCCCCGTACCAAGTAGGCTTGCGCACTTTTTTCAATTACGTCACCTCCTACGTTAGCATTATTGGCGTGTAAACTCGCAAAAATATCTTCGGGGGTAAAATTGAAAGCGATGAGTTTATTGGGGTCTAAGGTTACTTCAAAAGTTTTCACTTCTCCGCCAAAACTAATCACATCGGCTACACCAGGAACGGCTTTCAAACGTTTGTCGATTACCCAGTCTTGAATTTCCTTCAGTTCCCGTACTGTTTTACCTTTTCCATCCAGCGTATATCTGAATATCTCGCCAGTTGGGCCTGAAGGCGGTTGTACCTCGGGTTCGGCACCATCTGGCAGGTACACACTTCGTAACTGATTGGAAACCATCTGCCGGGCATAGAAATCTTCTACACCGTCATCAAAAATCATTGTTACTACTGAAAGCCCATAGAGCGAAATGGAACGCAGGCTGGTTTTCCTGGGAACTACATTCATTTCAGTTTCTATCGGAATAGTTACAAACTTCTCCAGTTCTTCGGCGCTACGGCCAGGCCACTGAGTAATAATAACTACCCGAGTGTTAATTACATCCGGGAAAGCTTCTATAGGGGTGTTCAAGAATGCCCGTATTCCTAAGCCCACTACAATGAGCGTAGCTACGATAATAAAGGCTTTGTTTTTTAATGAGAAAGAGATAATCTTTCCTATAAATTTATTCATAGACTCGACGAAAAGATATTATGGATATAAACTAATTGAGATATATGATCAATCGTAGTAGTTGAAAAGTGCCACACACTATGATTAATAATATTTTCTATAACTGGTTGTTATAAGAGGTGGTGAGAAAAAGCGCTCCTTCGGTTACAATTTTATCTCCGGCGGCTAATCCCTCATGTATTTCCGTGTAATTTCTAATGGTTTTGCCAGGCTTGATTTTTACTTTGGTAAATGTATTTTCCTTAATTTCTTTCATCACCCAGAAAGCATTGTTTTCAATCACCAAAGCTGAAGTAGGAATAGCTAGTACTTCATTGGTTTTTTTTGGAGAGATAATAACTGTAGCAAACATTTCAGGTTTGAGCAATCCTTCTCTGTTATCAAGCTCAGTACGCACTTTAATTACTCTGGAAGCAGGATCAAGCATGGTACCTATTTTTTTAATCTGGCCGGTAAAAATCTTGTCAGGGTAAGCAATGGTTCTTACTTGTACTTCGTCTCCTTCATGTATTTTAGAAAGATCGCTTTCATATACATTGGCCCATACCCATACCGTTTTTAAATCAGAGATTGTAAACATGGTAGAGGCATTATCTGTCCGGATCTGCATTCCCTGGTTAATGTTTCTTTCAACAATGTAGCCGCTATTGGGTGCATATACTTTATATAAAGCATCCAGATTCTGCGAAGAACCGCCATATAGCTCCAGAATTTGCTTTCTTTTTTTAAACTCAGATTGTGCATTATTAAAGTCATTCTGTGCTTGTGCAAGGTCTCTTTCGGAAATTACATTCGTGGCAAACAATTCTTTGGCACGTTTAAGGTTTTTGTCGGCTACCTCAAAATTTGACTTGGCAATATTGTAATCGCCCTGATAGGTACTAATGTCTGTACTCAAAATAGTAGCCAGCAATTGTCCTTTTTGTACATAATCGCCTAGAGAGACATTTACGCCTTCTACACTACCACTCACAATAGGAAATACGCGTACTACATTATCTTCATCAAAGCTTACTTCTCCTACTACGGTGAATTCATCACTATCTGGAATCATTTCCACAGTATCTACTTTTGTATAGTTCAGACTTTCATCGGGTAAGGTAACGCCCTCACCTTTTTTGCTTTCTGTTGACTGTTCAGCAGGTTTTTCCTTATTGCAGGATGATAGTAGTACTGCAAAGGTTATGATTGGTATTAATAATATTTTTTTCATGATTGATATCTATTAATGTTTTATAATAATTCTTTTCCTATACTGAAATTCAATTGATTAGCCGAACGGTTATAATTGTTCCGTAATTCAATTTCCTGGATTTTGGTTTGTATATAAATGCGTTGCTGATCTATGTATTCGAGGATGCTGATATTTCGCCTGTTATAGTTTGTAGTAGCATTTGTATTCAATTCTTCCAGTTGCTGAATAAACTGAGCAGAGTAATTAGATAGCCCTTTTTGTGTGTTAATGAGTTGATAATACGCGTTCGTAATTTCGTTTACTACTATATTTTCCTGTTGTTTAAAACCTGTTTCTGCCTGCTTTACCCGTATTTTTGATTCTTTAATACGTCCCTGGTTGCGGTCAAATAAGGGAATGGGCAATTCTATGTTAAAACCTTCATATGGACGAACGTAGTTACTCCCTCTGTCAAAAGGCTGATAAGCGAACTTAATATCTGGTACACTGGTAGATTTCTGGAGTTTTAAATTCCTTTTTTCATAATCGATACTCCGCCTTTTAAGCCTGTAATCTGGCCTGGATTCAAGCGCATAGCTTATAAGCTGAGGTAGAGCTTGTAATGAATCTATCAGGGTTACTTTTTCACTGGTGCGTACATAATTGTTAGCAGGCAGATTAAGCAGAATCCTCATGTTTTTCATTTGCTCTTCAATGGCATTTCTGTTTTGCAGTGCCTGGGCCTGTATAGCAATTAATTCTGACCGTAATCTCACTACTTCATTCCCTGCGATGGCACCCGTTCTGAGTTGCTGTTCGGAAGCAGCAATCAACTGACCTACATTGTTAAGAACTGCTTCATATAGCGTATCCTGTTGTTGCAGGGAATTTAGAGAAGTATAAGTATTACTCAGTTCTAACATCAGGCTGCGGAGTATGTCTTCTACAATGAGCTTGTTCATCTCCACACTCATTTTAGCAAGCTTTACGTTATTTCTGTGCTTACCAGCAATAGAAAAAATCTGTTCGAATTGTATTAAGGCTTGCCGCTGTGCATTAAAATAATCATTGCCTTCGACACTGTATACGCCCTGGTTCCAAACCAGATAGGGGTTATTCCATACTTTGGCTTGAATCGTTCTGGCTTCAGCCATATTGATATCATAATAAGCAGCAATCAAACGCAGGTTCTCTTTGAGCATTTGGGCTTTTGCTTCATCATAAGTCAGTACAAGTACTTGTTTTGTTGTATCCTGTGTTGACTGAGCTTTTACAAAATGGGTGAAAGTTATAAAACACAAGAAGAAAATCGCTGAACGATAGTTCATCATAAAAGGGTAAAAAGTTTACATGACGGGAATAGTGTAAAACATCTGATGCTTTTCAGTAATACGTTCACATGTATAGCCACAAAGGAGCACTAACAAAGCGTTATCCTTGAGCAATCAGATTAGTAAATAAGGAATAGGGAAGGCAGAGTGCTGCAATAATAATATAGGTATATAATTGATTTGAATAAGTATTAATACTTATTCAAATCAATTATGCTATATTTTTTCACACAGAGGTTACTATAATCTAACTTACTATGAAACAGCTACAAGATTATCATTATACATAGTAGTATGAATGAAAAGTGTTAAACTGCTTAATAATATAAATCAAAACAAGATGATTCATTTAAAAGCAATAGCTATTAATATAAACAGTAAGTTATAAGTATGGTACCAGCCTAAAGTAATAAGGCTATAAGCGAAGCTTTCGGAATAAAATAAAAAAACCTGGGGGATGAATAGAATTCCGGCAATTTATAAAACTGAGGCTGTTATAAAAAAGCCGGGTATGAAAGTAAGTGAAATACTTAAGGTTAAATAAAAAACTCAGCGTCGCACGTTCCTGCTGAACTACTTCCCTCAATTCCGGAACAGCATTGAATCTGGCAGCTGTTGAAGTAATTCCAACATCATTGGTTTTAAGCTGCCGGGCTCCTCCATTATCAAATAAAGCTAAAGATGTATTATTTGAGAGGTATCTACTGGAGGGCTTGAATTCCGGAATTGGCAATGAGAATAACCAACCTGTAAACAGGCAGCATAGCATTATTAATGCTACACTCTTCAAACTGTTTGTCTGGGTACTTCTCATCACCTTACAAAGGTATATCAGTTTTTGTTACAAAATATATTTTTTACCATAAAAAGTTCGCTCTTATTCCTTTATACTCTTTTTTCTTGTAATTGTTCAAAGATATGCTTTTAAAATACTATTGTCTGCACATTTTACTTTGATATATAGCACAAGTAGTATTTTCCATATTTTTCACCTGAATAACCCAACGCCCCTGTCTTATTGCCATATATTGCTAAATGCATAAAAAATATACAAAAAGTGCAATATGATAATTTTATATGCATGCTTAATAAATATAGGAGTATTTTTATAAAAGCCTTTATTTTTAAGGGTATTTTTATGAAATATTAACTTTTTTTTAAAAACAGCATAAAATTATTAGGTCATTTCTTGCAAATATCATTTTTACATATAATTTTGATATTCGTTTTTAGGCTATTCATTCTTTTTTTAACTAAAACCTTTTCTATGAAAAAAACAATTTACTTTGTGGCAATCATTTTTATTCTGCCTTTGCTTTCTCATGCGCAGAGCAAAGACTCCACCGATACCGGGCAGTTCAGTATTTCTGGCTACATTGATTCGTACTACTTCACTAATTTTAACAGACCAGCTTCCAGAGATAATATGGGGCAGTCGGGTGTAGGCAGAGGCTTCGACAGAAGAGTAGATCAATTTTCATTAGGTATGGTTCAGACTCTTTTTAAATATACCAACCGTAAGTCTGAAATGGTAGCTGACCTGGCCTTTGGACCTAATGCACAATATGGTAACTATGGCAACGTACCGGTATTAAGTCCTGCCTATGGATATGCTGTTGGAAATGATGTTTATTCTGGTGTTATAATTAAGCAAGCCTATTTTAAATATAATGCTACTGATAAATTGTCGTTCACAGCCGGACAGTTTGGTACGCATATCGGGTACGAATTAATAGATGCCCCCTTAATTATCACTACTCCATTAACCATACTTTCAATAGCGGGATTCCTTTTTACCACACAGGACTAAAAGGTTCTTACTCATTTAGCGATAAAGTAGGATTGATGCTGGGAGTTGCTAATGGGTTTGACTATATATTTGATAACAACCGTGCTAAAGCTATTATCGGACAATTATTTGTTTCACCTGCTGATGGTTTCAATGTTTATTTCAATTATATACATTCTAATGAAGCAAATACTGACTCTTTAGGTAAAACTCCGGATGGTAATTTTACGGTATATGATGTAAACGGAACCTATCAGTTTACAGATAAATTCATGATGGCTTTTTGGGTGATGTTAGGTAGCCAGAAAGGACAAGTAGGTGCTCCGGGAACATTCACGCCAGCGGATGGAAATACCGGTGAAACGAAAACCTGGGGAGGCGCTAATCTATATGCCGTGTATTCCTTCTCCGATTTATTCAGCTTAGGTTTTAGAGGCGAACTTTTCGATAATACTTCTGGTGCCAGAGGGCTAAGAAATATTGATTCTTTTGGGAATGGTCATGGAACGAGTGTAACTACTTACACCCTTACCGGAACATTTACTCTAGCGGAAGGCCACTTATTATTAAAACCAGAACTACGTTTTGATAACTTCAAAAAACTGGAAGGTGATTCAGAAATAGCCTCCCAGCAATTTATGGACTCCGATGGAAACTTCACTAAAAACTCTCAGACAACCTTTGGTGTAGCTGCTATCTATAAATTCTGATCATACTCATTTTGTCCATTACTTATTTAAATCTAACCTTTTAACTAAATATAATTTATAAAAATCCAAACCTTAATTGTATGCATAAACCTAATTATTTACCCTTGATCGTGCTGCTTATACTGAGCATAACGGCTGTTCTTCTACCTGCTGTACCTTCAACAATTGTAACCGAAGGGCTAAACTCAGGTGATATTGCCTGGATGATCACAGCTGCAGCAATGGTATTGCTGATGACTCCCGGACTGGCTTATTTCTATGGAGGTATGGTAAACCACAAAAACGTAATTTCTACCATGTTACAAAGCTTTATTGCCATGGGTATTATGAGTGTATTGTGGGTAGCCGTTGGTTTTAGCCTTGCCTTTGGCGATAGTATTGGTGGCATTATCGGAAATCCAGGTACATTCTTTATGTTTAACGGAGTAGTAGACGGAAAGCCCTGGTCCTTGGCACCTACCATCCCACTTGTGCTGTTTGCTTTCTTCCAGTTGAAATTTGCTATCATCACACCTGCCTTGATTACCGGTTCTTTTGCTGAGAGAATTAACTTTAAATCGTATATTTTATTTATAGGTCTGTTCAGCTTATTTGTGTATGCTCCAATTGCACACTGGACATGGCATCCGGAAGGATTTCTGTTTAAATTAGGCGTTCTGGATTTCGCTGGTGGTACTGTTGTTCACATGTCGGCAGGATGGGCTGCACTGGCTGCTGCTTTATACTTAAAACGCAGAAAAACACATGAGTCTAATGTAACGCTTCCTCCGGCCAATATTCCATTTGTATTATTAGGAACAGGTTTGTTATGGTTTGGATGGTTTGGCTTCAATGGAGGTTCTGCTGTAGGTGCAACTCCCCTGGCTGCCATTGCCTTCGCAACTACTAATACTGCTGCTGCTGCTGCTGGTTTGTCCTGGATATTGTTCGATTGGTCTAAAGGCAGAAAACCTTCTGCACTAGGCTTCTGTATTGGCGCTGTAGTTGGTTTGGTTGCTATTACACCTGCCGCCGGATTTGTAACCGTGCCTGTAAGTATTTTTATTGGTACAGTAGCTGGTATTGTGAGCAATATGGTAGCACATCTGCGTTCAAAATCTAAATTAGATGATACCTTAGACGTATTCCCTTGCCATGGCGTAGGTGGTATAGTAGGTATGATCATGACAGGTATTTTTGCATCTAAAGCCATTAATGGTGCCGTGGTAGATGAAGGTTTATATTTCGGTACTACTACCTTGTTTGTAAACCACATGATCGCCTTAGTATTGGTTTCTATATTTGCTTTCGGCCTTTCTTTCGTATTGTTGAAAGTAACTGACATGATCCTTCCACTGAGAGTATCCGAAACTGATGAGAAACTTGGTCTGGATTTGAGCCAGCATAACGAAAGCTTGCTGGAGAATGTAGAAGAAGAAGAGTACAGCGAACCTGTATCTCGTTCTGCCAGCCGGGTGATGCAACCAAAAAGCACCCTCGCTTAATTTAATAAACCTAACCTTTATAAAGAGCTATCAGAAAGCTGGTAGCTCTTTTCTCAATTCTTAAATCCTTTTCAGATGAGATATGTACTGGCTATTCTTCTGCTTTTTGTTGGACTGATTGCCAACTCCCAACAGATTTTACCTGTGGATGCCGCTAATAAAGTAGCATTTACGGATGTGGTAAAAGCCGAAAATATGAAAAAGGAAATATTGAATGAAAATATTAATACATGGTTGCTTGCTACTCAATATTCTTTGCAGTCAGTTTCGAATGACTCAACTACACAAAAACTAATTGCCAGTTCAGAATTTCCGGTGTATGCCCGTGGATATGTCTCCAAAAAAATTCATGGAAAAATCAGCTATAAACTTACTATAGAAGTTAAGGATAATAAGTACAGGTACTTCTTTACCGACTTTGTATTTTCATATTATAAAGAAGGCCGTAACTATACAATGGTTCCTTCGGGAAAGAGAAAACCTATGGAGGATGAAAAGGCACAAGGCTGGCAATCTCTATGGGAAAATCACAAAAGAACTACGCTCAGCAGAGTACAAATGCACATTAACCAATTAGTTGTTGCTGCTACCAGAATACCCACTGTGCAAAAGCAGGTAACTGCTACCGAAAAAACACGTACTCCTGCTCAGGATTGGTAGAATTGCTACTGTACTATATTTGATTTATTGACTAGATAAAGCATTCCAGATTATAATTATTTTTATCCGCTCACCCATCAAAAAGACCATCCATATTACATCTGTATTATTTGTTTAATATTATCCAAATGTTTCGTAAAGTTGCTTAGGATTAACAAATTGTTAAACTTTGCAATATGAAACAAAGAGTGCTTTTCTCATTTTTTTATCTTGCTTTCTGGATTGCATATTTTATAGTAGCTAAGTTTGTTTTTTTACTGTATCACTATTCCCTCACGTCTGTATTAGATTTTCCAACCCTTGCTTTCATTTTCATTAAAGGGTTCAAGCTGGATATTTCCTTTGCCGGATATATCAGCTTGCTGCCTTTTCTGGTAATAGCTACTTCAGCGTACGTGCCAAACCGAATTACCAGTAATATTCTAAAAATATTTACACTGGCGGTTTTATGTGTAGTAACTTTTATGGTTACAGTTGACCTTGAATTATACAGAGCCTGGCATTTTCGTCTGGATGTAACGCCACTTATGTATATCAACACGCCGCAGGAAATGGTTGCTTCTGCTGCCGCTTCGCCCATATTAGTTCTGCTAATGATATTTGCCCTGCTATTGGGTGGCGCAATATTTATATGTATCAAATTTTTATTTCCCTACATAGCATCATTTCAGAAATCCAATTTTATCACGGTTGGTCTGATATTTATACTTGCCGTTAGCCTGATTATTCCTATCCGGGGAGGTTTTCAGTTAGCTCCGGTTAACCAGAGTAGTGTATATTTTTCATCCAGCGATTTTGCTAATCATGCAGCCATTAATGCCATGTGGAATTTTTCAAATTCCCTGGTAAATAGAACCTACGAAAAAATAAATCCATATACCTATTTCGATGCTGAAGAAGCTGTCAGTAAAGTTCAATCGCTGTATCCAGTCTCTCAGCAAGCCACACCATCTAAATACTTGCTCAATACGCCAAATCCCAATGTGCTGGTTATTATCTGGGAAAGCCTGACCGCGAAAGTAATTGAGCCTCTTGGTGGACTCACCGGGATTACACCTCAGTTCAGCAGGCTCTCTAAAGAAGGAGTGCTCTTTACCAATATATATGCCAGTGGAAATCGCAGTGATAAAGGAATAGTTGCCATTTTAAGTGCCTTTCCAGCGCAGCCTAAAAATTCTATTATCACTATTCCTAACAAAACGGCACATTTGCCTTATATAAGTGCAGATCTAAAGAAGAAAGGTTATCATACAGGTTTCTATTATGGGGGCGAATTAGAGTTTGCTAACATTAAGTCTTATTTATTGAAAGGATCTTTTGAAAAGGTAATTGGCAAAGAAGCTTTCAATCAGGAAGACTGGAATTCTAAATGGGGCGCTCATGACCATGTCGTATACGAAAAACTGCTTTCAGACCTGAATCAGACACCACAGCCTTTTTTCCATACCATGTTTACCTTGAGTAGCCATGAACCTTTTGAAGTACCAGTAGCTACAGCCATACCAGGAGAAGATGAACAAAGTCTGTTTTTGAATGCCATGCACTATTCGGACGAAAGCTTGGGTAATTTTATTGAAGCAGCCAAAAAACAATCCTGGTGGAACAATACGCTTGTAATTGTGATTGCTGACCATGGCCACCGGCTGCCTGAATTAAATACAGATGATAAATCGCAGGAATTTCATATCCCGATGTTATGGCTGGGAGGTGCTTTGAAAGAGAAAGGTATTATTATAGATCAGGTATCTTCCCAGACAGATTTAGTTCCAACCCTTTTGTCTCAACTGAATATGCCCTATCAGCACTATAAATGGGGACATGATATTTTTCATCCTTCTGCCAAGCCATTTGCTTATTATGTATTTAATGATGGGTTTGGCTTGATCCAGCCCGGAAAACAAGTAGTATTTGATAATGTAGGCAAGCGCGTACTTATGCATACTACCGATAGCTATGAAGAGGATATTGCCCTTGGCAAATCATACTTGCAGATTTCATATCAGGATTATTTAGATAAATAGTATCTAAACTGTTTAAAATTTAAATATTTTTAGTATCTTTTCTTCATGCTTTCATTTTTCATACCTGAAGAATGTTAAAGCTGGTATCAGGCCCTTCGCATTTTGATTAATTGTAAAAATTAAAATTAAATCCACCGGAAAGTATCACCTAAATCAGGTAGTATTAAGATAATCCTACTGGTTTCTTGGATAGATGCCCTTTTTTCAGTTAATTTTGAGAAATTATTAAACAAACCATTCATTTAAATAAATTATTTACAATTTTGTATTATTTAGTTGCTTTTTTATAAGGAAACTTAAATACATCGTTAAGTAAGATGTAGATGAAGTTAAACAGATTCATAAATACAGCCTTTTTAGCCGGATTACTTCTTTTATCAGTAGTAGGCGTGATTATCTACATAAGTTTTGATTCCTTTGTGAAGAAGGCTGACTGGGTACTGCATACTCAGGAAGTAAGCTATGCCTCCGAAAAGCTTATCTCAGCCATCAAAGATGCTGAAACCGGCCAGCGTGGATACTTTATTACCGGTGATAGTACATATCTGACTCCTTATGTGAGTGGAGTGGATGCTATGGGCCATTACCTGAAAGAACTCCGCAGGCTTACAAATGATAATCAGTCTCAGCATGTTCGTGTTGATTCTTTGCAGAAAAAGATAAGTGCCAAAGCAGCCATATTAAAATATACCATCTCCCTCAAAAATAGCAGTAATACAGTTCAGCAAATTACATTAATGTTTCCAAAAGCAGGTAAAGAATTAATGGATGAGATACGGGCTATTACGTTGGCTATTCAGCAAGAAGAAAACCGCCTGATGACAGAACGGGTAAAGTCATATGATACCAATCTTGTAGTGCTATTATGGTTGATCGGGCTTACAATAGCAGGCGCTTTTTTTGTTGCGGTATTTTCATTTATATATATTAAAAAACAGGTCGCAAAAAATGAGGCCTACGAGAAAGAGCTTTACCGCCTCAATCAGGAAATTACTATGTCCAATGAGGAAATGAATGCTTACAATGAAGAACTCACTGCTGCGAATGAAGAGCTTTCCACCAATAATGAAGAACTTCAGATCACAACGGATCAGTTGAATATCAGCAATGAAATGCTGGAGCGTTATGCAGAAGAAATCAAAGAGTTATACAATAATGCGCCCTGTGGATATCATTCCACAGATGAAGATGCGGTAATTTTAAACATCAACGATACAGAACTGAAGTGGCTGGGCTATAGCAGGGAAGAAGTGATTGGCAAAATGAAATTACATGAATTGATATCTCCTAAAGGCGGAATAAATATTAATGATACATATCAGGAATTTATTGAAAAAGGTTATCTTAATAACCTGGAGTCGGAAATGATACGGAAAGATGGCAGCGTTTTTCCGATTTTAGCCAATGTAACATATGTGAAAGACGAAAATGGGAATTTCCTGAAAACCCATGCTACTATTTTTGATATTACAGAGCAAAGGAAAATGCAGCAGAAACTGGTAGAAAGTGAACAAAACTACCGGGTTATGGCTGAAAATATTACGGATATGCTCTCCCGTCATGATGTTCAAGGCAGGTATTTTTATGTTTCTCCCAGCTGCGAACGTTTACTAGGCTATTCTCCGGAAGAAATGAAAGGAAAGTCTATTTATGATCTTTTCCATCCGGATGATGTAGAAAGTATCAGGTTATATTATATGACACTGCTGGAAATGCCAGATATCAGTAGTGTAGAACATAGATTCCGCAAAAAAGATGGGGGATACATCTGGTTTGAAACGGTAAGTAAGGCCTTCAAAGACCCAAGAACTGGAAAAATTACTGAAGTGCTTTCTGTCTCCAGGGATATTTCCCTCCGGAAAGAATATGAGGATAAGTTGAAACTGGCTTACAACGAGCTGGAACAGATAAAAACAGATCTGGAATTCAGGGTAAGGGAACGTACTGAAAAATTGGATCAGGCGCTGAAAGAGCTCCAGACCAGAAACCATGAGCTTGACAATTATGTATATAAAGTTTCACACGATTTACGGGCGCCCTTGGCTTCTATTCTGGGCCTTGTTAACCTGACCAAACTCGACAACGACATTAGTGCCATTAAACATTATTTATCGCTAATTGAAAACCGGGTAAATAAGTCAGATGAATTTATTAAATCTGTGCTCAATCACTCCCGTATCCTCAATTCCGAGATCAATCCGGTGGCTATCGACTTTAGAAAAATTATAGATACTTGTATTGAGGAACTTAGGTATCTGCCTAACCTGGAAAAAATGGACTTTATTTTCCACATTACTACGGAAGGTGATTTTTATAGTGATGAACTACGGGTAAATATTCTGTTTAAAAACCTCATTTCTAATGCCGTTAAGTACCGCAATCCCAGTGTAGATAAAAGCTACATGAAATTTGATATTGCCAGCTCTGAGCAAAGTGCTTTCATCACGGTAGAAGACAATGGGCAAGGTATTGAAGAGTTGTATATGCACAAGATTTTTGATATGTTTTTCAGGGGAACTCAACAGTCAGATGGCAGTGGATTGGGCTTATATATTGTAAAACAAACCCTTGAGCGTATTGCAGGTACAATCAGTGTAGAAAGCAAAGTGAATAAAGGCACTATATTCAGAATTACCCTTTCCAATTTAAAAACTGGTACAGTCGATTTTAATGCTCCCGCTGTTACGCTTAACCAGTTACATTAGGTATCCCAATCAGTACACTTTTATATCAAATCGAGATAAAATATTCATCTAACTGCATACGAAAGATTTTTATCAATTAGCATACGCAAAAGCAGTGTGGTAAACCCGAAGTAATATCAAACTTAACGGGGAAAAATAATAGCATGTCTGGTTGTGGTGATGACTTTTCTATTAAATCTCTTAGCCAATAATGGATTGTTTCCTTTAAAGACTTATCAAAGTTGGAAATTGCCTACCTTTGCATTTCTTTATAAATCAGACCAATAATTTGGCTTTTAGACGAGAATGAAAAAAGTTGCTTTTTATACATTAGGCTGTAAACTGAATTTTTCAGAAACATCTACTATTTCCCGGTTATTCGAACAAAAAGGATATTTGAAAGTAGACTTCAATGAGAAACCAGATATCTTTATTATCAATACTTGCTCAGTCACCGAAAATGCGGATAAAAAATGCAGGAAGGTTGTAAAAGAAGCTCTAAAAATTTCTCCAGAGGCTTATATCGCTATTATAGGCTGTTACGCCCAGTTAAAACCCAAAGAAATAGCTGAAATACCTGGAGTAGATGCAGTATTGGGAGCGGCTGAAAAATTCCGTTTGGTAGAATTACTGGATGGTTTTGAGAAAAAATCTATTCCACAGGTACTGGCTTCTTCCATTCAGGAGGTAAAGCAATTTAATCATGCCTATTCTCATAACGACCGTACCCGTACTTTTCTGAAAGTGCAGGATGGTTGTAATTATTCTTGTACGTTCTGTACCATTCCTTTAGCGAGAGGAGAAAGCCGCAGCGACAGCATCGCTAATATTCTGGTCTCTGTTGAGAAAATTGCCGGGACTAATGTAAAAGAAGTCGTATTGACAGGAGTAAATATAGGAGACTTTGGTTTACAGAATGGATTAAGAAAAGAACGCTTTGCTGATCTGGTGAAAGCCTTAGATCAGGTCGAAGGCATCAGCCGGTTTAGAATTTCATCCATAGAACCTAACCTGCTTACCAATGAAATTATCAATTTTGTGGCAAGCTCTGAAAAATTTGTGCCGCATTTCCATATTCCTTTGCAATCGGGTAATAATAAAGTTTTGAAACTGATGCGCAGGCGCTACCTCAGAGAATTATATGCCGACCGTATTGCGACTATTAAATCTCTGATGCCGCATTGTTGTATTGGCGTAGATGTAATTGTAGGCTTTCCCGGCGAAACAGAAGCAGATTTTCTGGAAACCTACCAGTTTTTGAATAGCCTTGATATTTCTTATCTTCATGTATTTACCTATTCTGAGCGGGATAATACGCCGGCTAAACATATGGATGGCGTAGTTTCAACAGCTGACCGTAGCAAACGCTCTAAAATGCTTCATATTCTGTCCGATAAAAAGCGACGGCATTTTTATGAACAGCAAATTGGCCAGATCGGTACTGTTTTATTTGAAGAAGATATTGAAGATGGATACATGCATGGTTTTACAGAAAATTACGTCCGGGTGAAAGCAAAATATGATCCTTTGCTGATTAATGAATTAAAAAAAGTAAGACTCACTTCAATCGATGCAAATGGCTTAATGGAAGTAGAAGAAGCAGAAACAGAGATAGTTCATCATTAAACAGCTTTATCCTTGCTATAAAACAAGAAGGGATGCATATTTAGCATCCCTTCTTGTTTTAAGAATATTTAATTTTGGATTTTATTTTTTAAAAAACCGTTCGGTACGGTCATTAATACTGAGATAGTATACACCCGTTTTAAGATCTGCCAACGGAATTTCTGTGCCCTTTCCTTTTTTGATTACTTCTCCTTTCAGGCTTCGCACTTCATAATCTGCTTCTCTCGACAAAGTGATCTTCGTATTTACGCTTTTTGGGTAAAAAGTTACAGGTTCTTGTGCCAGTACAAAATCGACAGCTTTGCTGTAGAAGATCTGGTGGTTTTCCTGATCCTGTGCTTTTATCCTGTATTTATTAACCTTAAATTGATGAGCAATTGGAATAGTATATATACCAGAAGCATCTCCTTTGGCAGGTACAGTAGTCACAAGTCGCCAGTTATTATTTACCAGCTGTTCTACTGTATACATAAACTGCGTTTTTTCTCCGGTTGTAGTCCAGTTCATATCGCTTGCTGTTACTGAGAATGCATTAAATTGGAAAGTGGCACTAGGACGAAGAACATAGGCATTAAGCACTTTAGGTATACATTCATCCTTATAGGTGATTTTTATAGTTACCGGATCATTTATAGCCAGAAACGATAAATCAATTTCGAATGCACTGCTTTTAATGTGGCTCATTTTCTGCACCCCATTCACAAAAACCTCTTCTGTACAAAAGCTCTTTTTATCAGAGGAAAAGGGATTTTGTACATACAGATTTTTACCCTGATACACACCTGATAAAACAATTTCTCCTGCAAAACCAGATATGTGGGAAAGAATGAAAAATGCAAGAAGCCACTGTTTTATTCGCATACACGTATTCGTGCTTTTATAATTTATAAATATATTGACAATGGCGTTACTCCAAAGATGGTGCCATACAAATTTGTGTAATATTTATAGTAATTACAAACCAAAAGTAACAGCAAAACCTGCAGAATCTTTTAAATATTACATTATTCAAAACGCAAAGATTCAATTGGATCAAGTTTAGAAGCTTTATAGGCAGGATAGTAACCAGACAATAAACCTACTCCAACACAGATAGTTAAGCCAATAATTATCCACATCCAGGGAATTACAAAACCGCCCGAACTGATGAAGGTAGAAATAAAATTGCCAATCAGGATTCCAAATATAACACCTGCAATTCCACCAAGCTGGCAAATAACAATAGCTTCAATCAGAAACTGCTGACGGATGCGGAGAGGCGTAGCACCTAAAGCCTTGCGGATTCCGATTTCCCGGGTTCGCTCCGTAACCGATACCATCATAATGTTCATAAGGCCGATGGAGGCACCAAGTAAAGTGATAAAGCCAATAACAAATCCACCAATTTGTAAATATCCGGTAATATCGTCCAGGCGAGCGGCTACTGAATTATTCTGGAGAATATCAAAGGAATCTGGCCTGCCTAGTTCATCTCTGCGGATAATGCGCATCAGGGCTGTAGCTTCTCCTACGGCATTATTAAGATCAGCCGGGTTCCATACGGAAATAGTCAGATCATAGGTAGGTTCATTATTGGTAGCAATGCGGCTGGCTGTAGTAACAGGAATCATAATGGCTCTGTCGTTGCCGCCTCCACCCATGATACTGCCCATCTTTTTAAGAATTCCCACCACTTTATACTTACTGCCCATCACATTTACATACTTATTAATAGGATCTGTTTTTTCAAATAAGCTTTCTTTAATCTCTTGTCCGATAATCGCTACATTGGCCGCATTCTCCATTTCTATATTTGAAAAATTCCGGCCGCTTTCCAGAATTAAGCCTTTAATAATGATAAAATTTTCGTTAATTCCATTCACCCGTACATTCGGATTAGTTTTCTTAGAAAGATATTTGGCTTCTGCATTTCCGGTAATGCCAACGACCATACTAATATCTGAAGGATAGTTAAAGCGTTCTTTAAAGGCCATGGCTTCCTTGAATTTAATAGGCGGATACACTTTTTCATCCTTCCCTGCATTTTGCCGACGCCATGGACGGGTGCCCTCAATATCAAATGTGTTTGCTCCTAGCTGGGAAAAATTGCTTTCGACCGAATTGCGGATACTTTCAATAGCTGTAAGAATACCTACCAATGACATAATACCAATGGCAATGATCATAGCTGTGAGCACTGACCGGAGGATATTAGATTGTATAGAGCGAATGCCCTCTTTTATGTTTTCAACTAAGTTCATGGCATCTACTAAATTATTGGCATTTTGTCTGCTATACTAACAAAAAAAAGTGTATATTTAATTAAAAAAGTTTGTAAGGAAATATAGTAAATTAAGTGGCGATTCGAAAGGAAATTCAATACAATTATACCAAGAAACTACCTGCCTGAACTTTATCAAAGTTTCGTTCATTTGAAATTTAACATCTAATTTCTTGACTTGCCGTATAGGAAATTACATAAAATCCGTTTATCTGTTATGATCCGTCGTATTTTACTGGTATCTGCGCTGTTATTTACGGCCGGCTACCGCCTTTTCGCTAATTCTATTCTTCTGCCCATGGACGAAACCCAGACTAACCATCTGAAAGCCTATGGAATTGCGTACTGGGTATTGCAACAGGAAATGGAAGTAGATTGGCTGCTTAATTACAGGGGAGGAAGTTTTATGTTTAAATACGACCGGAAGTTTGAAAATGAACTGGTGGTAAGAGGAATCAGCTACCAGGTAATTTCTGATGCACAGTCTGCCCAGATCGTTAATGAGATTAACCAGCCGGATGTAAATATGGATGTGATGAAACTGGATAAACCACCTAAGGTAGCCGTGTATTCGCCTAAATCCAAACAACCCTGGGATGATGCCGTAACTTTGGTTCTTTCCTATGCTGAAATTCCGTATGATGTAGTATTCGACGAAGAAGTAATGGACGGTAAACTGCCAAAGTATGACTGGCTGCACCTACATCATGAAGACTTTACAGGCCAGTATGGTAAATTTTACCGGTATTACCGCACAGCCCCCTGGTATCAGGAAATGCAGCGTGAGTTTGAGACGGTAGCTAAAAAATATGGCTATAATAAAGTATCTACATTCAAATTAGCGGTAGTCAAGAAAATCAGAGAGTTTTGTGCTGGCGGTGGATTTTTATTTGCTATGTGTTCGGCTGCTGATACCTATGATATTGCCCTTGCGGCCGACGGTGTAGACATTTGCGAATCTATGTATGATGGAGATGGAGCTGACCCAGCTGCTCAGAAGAAGCTAAACTTTAGTAATACCTTTGCTTTTAAAGATTTTACCATCAGCATGGACCCCTATGAGCCGGAATACTCTAATATCGATAATCAGCCATTGGAAAGAGGGTTAAGCGAAAATAATGATTTCTTTACCTTATTCCAGTTTTCAGCTAAATGGGATCCGGTGCCTACTATGCTTACCCAGAATCATCAAACTGTAGTCAAAGGCTTTCTTGGCCAGACTACCGGTTTTAAGAAAAACCTGACTAAATCCGAAGTAGTGGTATTAGGGGAAACAAAATCTGCCAATGAAGTAAAATATATCCATGGAACGTTTGCCAAAGGAACATGGACATTTTATGGTGGCCATGATCCGGAAGATTACCAGCATACGGTAGGAGAGGAGCCAACCGATCTGACCTTGCATCCTAATTCAGCGGGATACCGCTTAATACTCAATAATATTCTGTTTCCGGCAGCTAAGAAAAAGAAGCAAAAAACCTAGCATTCAATGTTTTGCCGAAAGCAAAGCCTACTGTAAATTCACGGTAGGCTTTGCTTTTTATATAATATTTAGCTATCTGTTATTCAAATAAGGTTATATTTTTACAAACAGCTGGTAAACTTATCATAAAACCAGAACCATTCCGTTTTTTAGTATGTTTTTTGCAAAGACAGATTTCAAATATTGAAACTTTATATGAAAGCAGTCGCCATCTTTTTTATAGCCGTTCTTTTTGCCAGCTTCAATTTGCGGAATACCGATAATTTCTCAGATAGTCTGTATAATCAATATACTTACGAAACGTTTGCTAATCTACCAGCAGCCAATCAGGAAATAGACCTTAATAATATAGATTATGAGTTGCTGAATGCATCAATTTTCTATGCCAGCAACAAACAGCGGGCTTTACATAAAAAGAAAACTTTTACTTTTTATCCATTATTGAGGGATGCAGCGGTTACTCAGTCTACACAAATGGTGAAGTATGACTTCTTCGATCATCAGAACCCCGCAAATGCGAAGTTAAAAACATTAAAAGACCGCCTGGAAAGTGCGGGAAGTGCAGGTAAATACACAGCAGCTGGTGAAAATATTTCCGAGTATTTTCTGATGGATTATCAGGCAAGAGAGCCTTTCAGAATCGAAAGAGTGAATAATAGACAAGTGTATTTGCATAGCAAAACCGGAAAACCAATTAAACCGCATACTTACCGTTCATTTGGCGAAGCCATCGTTGCCGACTGGATGACCTCTCCTGGACACCGGGCTAATATCCTCGACGATAAATTCACGCATCTGGGTTGCGGCAGCTTGCTGAGTACCAAACCTAACCAGTTTCCCAAAGTAAAAGCCACACAGGTATTTGGTAGATTAAAAGAAGCCAGATAGGGATGAAGAAGAAATTAATGTTGTTCCTGCGCATTGCGTCTGTAAGCTATTTGCTTGTATCTGTTTCCTCCTGCAGTTCCTCTACTCCTCAGCGCTCAATATCCCGTAAACCAGTAACGCCATATAATCCGGAAACAGATAGTATACTGCCTCCCATTACGTATACCTTGGAAGAGCTGGGAGATTTTAAGGGACCGAGTATTGTACGTAAGTCTATTTACGATTACCTGGATAAGCGATACTTGCATTTTGTTGATGGAAAGGTTGTAGAAGATCATAAAAAAGACAAAGCATTTAAGCGCCTCAAGAAGAAAGGGATTGAATCTATTGAAGTAATACCTGGAGAAGAAGCACTAGAATTGTATGGTGAAAAAGCCAGGCATGGCGCAGTAATCATCCGGTCTAAACAGTAATTTCAATTTAATTTTTGTTAATCCAATCATATAAAAACAGATCTACAGGCATCAATAGTTTTGCAAAAAACAAAGCCTATTGAATCTTGTCAATTAAATTATTGAAATACCTTAGTAAAGATTACACAAATCTGTAATTTTGAGGGTTTCAAAAATAAGCCCCATGTCCTTAACAAAAGATCTAACCCTGCTGTCAGACAGAATCAATGCCTTGTCTGAATCGCAAACCCTGGCAATGTCCAAAAAAAGCCGGGAACTGGCTGCCAAAGGCCATCAGGTAATTAACCTGAGTATTGGTGAACCTGATTTTCAAACGCCTCAACATATTAAGGATGCCGCCAAGAAAGCCATAGATGAAGGTTTTTCTTTTTATACCCCTGTATCTGGCATTCTGGAACTGCGGCAAGCCATTGCTGATAAGTTACGCAAGGAAAATAATATAGACTGGAAAGCAGACAATATAGTAGTATCTACCGGAGCTAAACAATCTCTGGCAAATGCTTTGATGTGCCTGGTAAATCCTGGCGATGAAGTAATCATTTTTTCACCTTATTGGGTGAGCTATAGCGAAATGGTGAAACTGGCAGAAGGCGAAACCGTATTGCTGGAAGGTCCATTTGAAAATGATTTTAAAGTAACGGCTGATCAATTAGAAAAAGCCATTACTCCCCGTACTAAAGTTGTAATGTACTCTTCACCCAGCAATCCTACTGGTTCGGTATTTACAGAGAAGGAACTGAGGGAAATTGCGGAAGTACTTGCCAAACATGAAAATATCTTCGTGATTGCCGATGAGATTTATGAATATATCAATTATGAGCCAAATTATTTCAGCCTTGGTTCTATTCCTTCTATCAAAGAAAGAGTAATTACCATCAATGGAATGTCTAAAGGCTTTGCCATGACTGGCTGGCGTGTGGGATATATGGCCGCTGCCAAATGGATAGCTGATGCTTGTGATAAACTGCAAGGGCAGATCACTTCAGGAACCTGTTCTATATCCCAGAAAGCGGCTGTGGCTGCTGTAAAAGGTGATATGAAACCTACTCAGGATATGGCGAAAGCCTACTTGCGTCGCCGGGATCTGGTATTAGGGTTATTAAAAGAAATTCCAGGTATCCGTACGTTTACACCGAAAGGCGCATTTTATGTATTTCCGGAAGTAAACGATTATTTTGGAAAGACTGATGGCGAAACAACCATACATACAGCTGACGACCTGTGTATGTATATCCTCAATAAAGTATATGTATCTCTGGTGACAGGCGAAGCATTTGGTGCACCCAACTGTATCCGTATTTCCTACGCTGCTTCCGACGAAAACCTGACTGAAGCGCTGCGCCGCATGAAAGATGCACTGGCCCAGTTACATTAATAGTAGATGAGCGTATGAGTAAATGGAGTAGAAGTTATTATTTCTTATCTGTTTACTCATATGCTTTACATCAACTCCATCCGCATGCAATACGATTCCTTAGAGCAAATATTTGATGCATTTAACCAGGTAAGAGTTCTCATCATTGGCGATGTAATGGTGGATTCTTATTTATGGGGAAAAGTAGACCGGATTTCTCCGGAAGCCCCTGTACCGATTGTTCATGTGCAGAAACGGGAAAAACGACTGGGAGGTGCTTCAAATGTAGCTGTAAATGTGCAGGCAATGGGTGCAGTGCCTATCCTATGTTCTGTAATTGGGAAAGATGCAGATGGCCAGGATTTCCTGGATATTCTCTCTGCGAGCGGATTGTCGAGGGAAGGTATTATTGATAGTGAAACCCGCACAACTACCATCAAACACCGCATCATTGCTGGTACTCAGCATCTGCTCAGAATTGATTCTGAAATGGATCATCTGATTACTGCAAACGAAAGACAACAGTTGCTGGATAAAATCAAACAATTAGCTCTCACTTGCCAGGTCATTATTTTTCAGGATTATGACAAGGGCGTATTGAGTAAAGAACTGATTGAGCAGGTTACTGCTTTTGCCAACCAGCATAACATTCCCACGGTAGTAGACCCTAAAAAACGTAATTTTTTGCACTACCGGGGCGTTACCCTATTCAAGCCCAACCTGAAAGAACTAAAAGAAGGCCTGAAAGTTGATTTCGATCCTACACATTCCGCTGAACTCAAACAGGTAGTAAGCCAGTTGAAAGAAAAATTACAATTGGTAGCTATTTTGGTTACACTATCTGAAAAAGGCGTGTACATTGATTATGAACAAGATAAATACCTGATGCCAGCTCATATCCGGCAGATCGCTGATGTATCGGGTGCAGGAGATACGGTAGTAAGTATTGCCGCCCTTTGTGTAGCTTTACAACTTTCGCCCCAGTTAATTGCTGGTCTTTCCAATCTGGGTGGCGGCCTGGTATGCGAACATGCCGGAGTTGTGCCCATTCATAAGGAAAGTTTGATGCAAGAAGCTTTAAAGCATAATTTCTTTACATTATATGCTCACTGTTGAAAGGTTAAATAACCGCTTGTACAATAGCCGGGAACGTGTGTATACCTGGCTCCGGTATATTACCTTGTTCAACTCATTACTAGCCATTGCCCTGCTCATTTATGGATATGGATTTAACCTGACGCATGAAGCGGTATCCATGGTTTTTGGGTGGCTCGATGTTATTTTTGGATCTTTTGTACTTGTATATCTGATCAGAGTTTTATATTCCTTTCATCGACAGGAATTTATCAAGCGCACTGGTACGGAAGCATTTATTATGGCGCTTCTGATTGCCAATGGTATAGTGAATTATATTTTTGGTTTCAAAGTACTCTATTTTCTTTCCAACTGGCTTGAGTTTAAAAATTATACTTCTTTCTATGAAGTTGTATCTACTATATTTCTAATAGTATTAATAGGTCTGGAAACCAGTAAGGCCAGTATCCGGATTTCTGCAGTAAAACTCAAACCAGCCTCAAGTTTTATTGGTAGTTTTATTCTCTTGGTTTTTGCGGGTGCCGGTTTATTAATGTTGCCAGCCATGACCAATACACCCAATGGAATGCCTTTTATCGATGCCCTGTTTACGTCGGCCAGTGCTGCCTGTGTTACCGGTTTGATTGTGGTAGATACAGCTACTTATTTTACATTTAAAGGACAGCTTATTATTTTGTTTCTGATCCAGCTGGGTGGAATAGGTATTATCAGTTTTGCAACTTTTTTTGCAGCCCTTCTGAAAGAAGGGATGGGGCTCAAGCATCAGTCTATTATTCACGATTTTATGAGCAGCGAATCTCTGTTTTCCTCCCAGGGTTTGCTCAGGCAAGTAATCTGGCTAACGCTATTGATAGAAGGAATAGGATTTGTAGCCATTTTTATGACCTGGGGGCCAGAAGCACAATTTGAAAGTTTAGGCGAGAAACTCTTTTTTTCTCTTTTTCATTCTATTGCAGCCTTTTGTAATGCCGGATTTAGTTTATATACTAATAACTTGTATGAACTTCCTGTCCGGACTGCTTATATTCTGCATATAGTAATCGCTTTACTTGTAGTAATGGGTGGCCTGGGATTTTCACCCATTATGGATGTTTTTTCTCCAAAAGCTTTGCGTGAAAGACTAATGATGCCCTGGAAAGACTGGAAATTGAATTCAAAAATAGCTATCTATATGGCTATTATACTCATCGTTTTTGGTACAGTAGGATATTATTTGTTAGAAAGGAAAAATTCCCTCTCAGGCCTTAATTTTACGGAAGCTGTTATTACCGCTTTCTTTCAGTCTGTAATCACCCGGACAGCTGGATTTAATACAGTAGATTTTACCAAACTACTGGACCCTACGCTCATTATGATCATATTTTTAATGTTTATTGGAGCATCGCCTGGATCTACTGGTGGGGGTATTAAAACAACTACTTTTCTGCTCATAGCGGTATCTGTTATCTCTACCATTCGAGGCAAAAAAATCATTTCCATAGATAAGCGTACCATTCCTATGGAATTGCTTTTTAAAGCTTTCTCCGTAATTACTTTTGCCGCCGCCTACTGTTTACTTGCCGTATTTGTACTTTCTATTACCGAACCCAAACAAAATGGCATAGATTTGTTATTTGAGCAGGTTTCTGCATTCGCCACTGTTGGATTGAGTACAGGCGTTACCCCACAATTGTCGCCATTCGGAAAAATACTGATCACCTTTTCTATGTTTCTGGGAAGGGTAGGAACTGTTACCCTGGCGCTGGCCATCAGCCGGCCTGTAATCAGTAATGCCTATCATTACCCTGATGCCCATGTAATGGTAGGATAATTCTACAATTAAAAGGCTAGGCTCCATATAAACTGAGCTTGAAAATCTTCATTATGAGCATTACAGCTTATCAATAACATACAAAAGAAAGAAAACAAACTTATTATTCTCAGTCTTTTTAACTTTCCCAAATTGATAAATTTATCTACTTGCTTTCCTTCTCGTATAAATCAGGGAATCGCCTTCTTGGGTATAATATCTCGCAAGCGCAGGAATACGGTTAAATAAGGTTTTTACTTTCCCTTGCTGGTCCACAATTACATCGGGGAGGTCTTTTCTGAAATTTTCATATATTTCTGTTACAATCTGGTAATCATCCAGGTTATTAAAGTGCCGCTGGGCAAGTTTCCATTGCAAGTAGGGTGTGGCAGGTGTATTATATAAGTAGGGAGCAGGATTATCTCCGGCAACTAATACTTTTTTCCCTTTTACGGCTGTTGTTTCGGGAGCAGATGTGATCGTAAAATCGGATAGATCTACCCAGCTTTTTGTAGAGACAATTGGAAAAATATTGCTGAAGTTGATAAACAAAACAGCACAGAATAAAACTCCAAAGGCAACATCTGCCATCCATCCTTTTCGTACCAATAGGAAAAAGTGCGTTCCAAAAAAGACTACCCCAGGTACAATAATGATAAGTTGGTAAGGAGCCAGCTCGGGAGCAATCAGCAAGCATACGCCAGCGGCTACCAGCCAGAGGAATACAGTCTGCTGGCAACGGATCTGATAATGAATGAACCGGGTATCTCCGCCTACTAATTGTAAAGAGGCAATCGTAAGCAGGGCAAGTAAAGGAGAAGCAATCAGCAGAAATTCAATAATGGATATATAATAAATCTTCCTAAACTCCAGCAAATGTGAAAGCCAGCTGAAATACAGTTCCTGCAAGCCATTGATCATATAAAAAAATAAGCCTGTTAATCCCATGGCAAAGGCAAAGCCAAACAGCATCAGGAAATATTTGCGTATTCCGGTAGCCGCCAGCAGCAGAAAACTGACCAGTATATATATAATAAATATACCTAAAGGAGCATAAAACAAGGTAGCTACTCCGATGTAAAATCCAATGGAGAATACTTCATCATTTCCGGCTGTTTCGCTAATATGAATAAATGCGCCATCCAATGCCAGAAGCAAAAAAGTAACGCCCATGAGCATTGGCGAAAGCGTAAAGAAATCGAAGAATAAACCCATGCACAATACATACAAGAGCAAAGGGATATTCGATCTTTCGGGATATATATTGTTGCGGCGTAGAGAGAAATTAAAAAAAACTGCCTGAAGAATGACCAGTAGAAAAGCTGTAATTTGATAAGCCAGCTGGCTTCTGCCAAACAAGGCATCCAGCAGCCAGTAAAATAAGCCTGCCAAAGGGCCTACATCCGTCCAGGTTTGCGTATACAATACAAACCCTCTGCTCATCCGTTCACCAGCCAGCATCCATTGCAGTTCAGGAACAATCAAGGGTGGTCTTATTGTTATAAGGGGAAGGTAAACGGCAAATAATAGCAGAATAGATGCTATTATTGTGAATAATTGATTTGTTTTAAAAAAATTGACCAAAACTTTAAATTATTAGTATAATACTACACGTACCTTCGCCTTCATAAACGAGCAATTGGACGAAAATTATTGCAATATTGGAAATAATTACAAAATAAGTACTGATATTTGCACTCAAATATATGGAAAGTAAGAGACAGCAGAAGTTTGCACGATTGATCCAGAAGGATCTGAGTGAAATCTTCCAGAGGGACGCAAAAAGTATGTTTAATGGGGCCTTCATTACGGTGACAGAAGTGAAAGTAAGCCCTGATTTAAGCATTGCAAAAGTGTATTTGAGTTTTTTGCTTGCAAAGAATAAAAATACGCTTATAGAAGATATTAAAGAAAAAGGAAAAGCGATTCGGCAAATGCTAGCCGTAAAAATAAAGAATCAGGCCAGAATCATACCTGAGCTTCACTTCTATCTGGACGAAAGTCTTGAATATGCCGCAAAAATTGATAATCTTTTATCAAAAATTCACATTCCACCAGCTACCGAAGAAGATGAAAACAAAACAGGCAATTAATAGCCTCTGTGTTCATTATTACGGAAATCTTAAAATGCTTAAATCACTGTATCCCTTCTGGTGTAGCAGTAGATGTTGTAAGTATAACTAATCATGCGATACGAACCTGTTAAAAAGCGATTAGCTCGCTTTTTTGGAAAATCATCCTTATTACGAATTTTATTTTACAAAGTACTGGACCTGCTTTTACTTCGTGCCTGGCACATACACCGCGAAATAAAAAGCTGGGCGATCGGAAAAACAGACAAACACGTACACATTCTGGATGCTGGTGCTGGCTTTGGTCAGCATACTTATTATCTGGCGAAAATGAGCCCTAAATGGAGTGTACTAGGTATAGATGTAAAAACAGAACATGTATGTGACTGTAACCGCTTCTTTCATCATACTGAAAAGCGCAACGTTTTATTTAAAACTGAAGATCTGAAAACATTCCAGCAGCCGGACACTTTCGATCTGGTTTTGTCGGTAGATGTAATGGAATACATTGAAGAAGATTGTAAGGTACTTAAAAATATGCATGCTTCCCTGAAAGAAGATGGTATGCTGTTACTGACGGTTCCTTCTGATAAAGGGGGATCAGGAGTAAGTAAACCTGGTGAGAAACCTTTTATAGAAGAACACATCCGCACCGGGTATAGTATTGAAGAAATGAAGCGGAAACTCAAAAAGGTTGGCTTTAAGAAAATAGACATTAAATATACCTATGGACGTCCGGGAAGCCGCTCCTGGTTACTTTCGCTTAAATATCCGATGCTGATGCTGGGTACTTCCAAGTATATGTACACCGTGTTGCCTTTTTATTATCTCCTGATATTTCCTTTATGCTTCCTGCTGAATTACCTGGATGTCACCCGGCAGCATAAAACCGGGACCAGCATTCTGGTAAAAGCCTGGAAATAGAATTATCATCCTCTCTACAATATTCCCTTCCGGAATCATAGACTTTGATACTTCTGAAAACTTGAAATCTGTTTTTAGAAGGAAGAGAGTAATTGTTTGTTATGTTATAGCTCAGAATATTAATTTTCCGTTTTAATTGTATAAATAAAATGAACTTGATATTTTTATAGGTCAAGTTAATAAGCTGTCGTACAATAATATAACTAAGCAAAGAAGAAATATGAAAGAGCAAGCCAACCTAGAAGAAAATAAAACTAAACCAATAGGCAAACAAGTAATAAATACACCTGCACAAGGGGCAAGAGTGGAGCAAAGAATAGCACATATGGAAGCTATGCAACAGTTTCAATTAATGGCCAAAAAAAGGAGCCGGCCTTTCTGGAAAAAAATGCTGAGTATCAAATAAATTTTCTTTACGTTTATAGTGTACAAGCAGCATTTACTCATCCATAAACGTCTTTGAATTGAATTTATCGATTTTTATCGCCAGGCGTTACTTCTTTTCCCGGAAGAAGAAAAATTTCATAAATATTATTTCCAACATCTCAATGGTAGGGGTGGGTGTAGGCACAATGGCGCTGGTTATTGTGCTTTCAGTTTTTAACGGACTAGAAGATTTGTTCCGGGGTTTATATGGAAAGTTTAATGCTGAAATCCAGGTTAAAGCAACTGAAGGAAAATTTTTTGAACTATCACCTGGCTTAATTGCTGGTATAGAGAAAGTAGACGGTATAGAATCGGTAGCCCAGGTGATTGAAGATAATGCGTTTCTTACCTACCGGGATGCCCAGACAATAGTAAAGATGCGTGGAGTAAGCGATAACTTTTTGCATCAGAATGGGCTGGATTCAGTCATTATTGCCGGGGAACTCATGTTGCAGGATAAAAATGTAGATTATGCAGTGATGGGCGTTGGTGTACAAAATATGCTATCGGTACCGTTATCTGATAATTTTGAATCCATTCAGGTTTGGTATCCGAATAACACAAAAAAAACGATAGACCTCAATTCTCCTAATGCTTATTTGCGCAAAAATATCCGGCCTAGTGCTGTATTTGCCATTGAGCAACAGTATGACAATAACTATATTTTTGTTCCACTATCCTTTGCCCAGGAATTAATGCAGACTGGCAATAAGCGTACTTCTCTTGAAATAAAAACTACTCCAGGTTCCAGTATTAAACGTGTACAGGCAGATTTACAAAAGTTGTTAGGTAATAAATTCCTCGTACAAAACCGGGACCAGCAACATGCTAGTTTGCTGCGGGCCATTCAGATTGAAAAGCTTTTTGTGTATATCACCTTTTCTTTTATTCTGGCGATCGCTTCATTCAATATCTTCTTTTCGCTTACTATGCTGGCGATTGACAAAAAGAAAGATGTATCCGTATTGTATGCCATGGGAGCCACTTCAGGTTTTATCCGCCGCTTATTTATGACAGAAGGAGCTATTATTGCCTGTACTGGAGCTATTACCGGCATTGTATTGGGATTTATTATTTGCTGGCTTCAGCAAACGTTTGGTATTGTTTCTATGGGTATGCAAACTTCTGTGGTAGATGCCTATCCGGTCAGAATGCGCTTCAGCGATTTTGCCTTAACTGCCTGTACCATTATGCTCATTGTATTTTTTGCCTCTTATTTCCCGGCCAGGAAAGCGGCTAATGATGTAGACATAAAGCTGTAGTAATTTGCAATATTTATTGAATAATATTTCTATTTAGCCTCAAATCAGAAAGCTATATTAGCCAATGAGTTAGTTGACTTTCCAGTGTGAAGCTCTTGAATGTCTTTGGCAAACATAGTTGAAAATACATCAGCTCCTGTAGCATTTAGATGCGTATTATTATAGAATAATGATTTGTTATTACAAATCTGATGTTTAGTATAATCCAAAAATGTCACATTTTCAGATGTAATGCTTAAGTATTTTTTCCTTAAACCATCTAGCCCCAATAATTTCTCTTGTCCATCTTTTTGTATAGGAGGTAATACAAAAATTACTTTCTTGCCACTCTGATTGATCTCATTGATCATATGTAAAAAATCTCTGAAAATTTCTTCATTTACTATATTATCCACTCTAAAGGGTGCTGTAGCTTTATTTAAATTATCTTGTTCATCGGTCCATTTTAAATGCTTGGGATGGAATCCTTTTATGTCTTTTTCAGACATAGGTTTGCCTATAGCTCTCATCCAGCCTCTTGTAACTTCTTTCAAATAGCCTTTGCTTTGAAAATGTATTAAGTTATAAAATGGTATATAACGAGTTTTCCAGATCACATCTGGCTCTATTTTAATCAGGCAATTATACACATGTTCATTACTTACATGCGGATAATACTTATATGGCTCATATAATTCCTGATAGTTTGCAAAGCTGAAGTAAGATTCGGTTATTACTATATACTGACAATCTTTCGAATAGGAGATAAAGTCCCTCATAAAACCATTTGTATGAGTAAAGGGACCTCCATCCAATCCCATATTCAGGCAAGATAGCCCTGTTTGTTGTTCAATAAGTTCTGCATTAAAATGATTATAGGCTACAGAAGAACCAAAAACCATAATTGCAGGGTCGAGCTCATGTCTCATGAGTTGATTAATCTTTCCGCTTTGCCCCTCATTTGAATATCTGGCACCAAAATTTAGAATAAAGGAAATAATAGATAGAACTACAACCAGTATAAAAATGAAAGCTACTGATTTTATAAAAGGAGCATTTAACATGGTAGTTAAAATTGAAAATAAATGAAGTCAGCTTTTGTATGTATACCTAAAAATATAATGGCAAGAATAAGTAGATAGTATACACTCCATCGCACAAACAGAGGTTGATTAGATAGCATCAGGCGAATACTCCCATTATTTTGTATTTTTTCTATCATTACTAAAAGTATAATGAGCAGTACACCTGATATAAAATAATAGGAATCACCTAGAAATAATACTTTTTCCCTTAAACCATCTTCGTTAAAAATAATTGTTTGTATATTTTCTTGAATTCCTGTGAATAAGTGGGTTGTTATATAATAAGCATCTGTTATTGAATTTGCTCTGAAAAAAATCCAGGCAAAGCATACCAGAGCGAATGTTGTAAGTATTTGAATCAGTTTATGAATTTTTGGATATGTATCTACATGTATCAGTTGAGCAAACTTGCCTCTTATAGGCAGTGTTATTGCAGATGAAATCATATAAAAACCATGTAATGCTCCCCATATAATAAATGTCCAGCTTGCGCCATGCCAGAAGCCACTAATCAGGAAAATAATTAACAGATTAAAATACCACTTCCATTTTCCTTTTCTATTTCCTCCCAATGGGATATACACATAATCTTTAAACCATGTAGAGAGCGAGATATGCCATCTTTTCCAGAACTCAGCTACAGAAGTTGAAAAATAGGGACGATTGAAATTTTGCATTAGGTTAAATCCCATTACCTGTGCACTGCCTAAGGCGATGTCAGAATATCCCGAGAAGTCACAGTAGATCTGGAAGGCGAAAAATACCGTTGCTACAATGAGCGATATCCCTTGATAGTTGTATGGATGAGTATATACTTCATTCACAAGAATAGCTACCCGGTCAGCAATTACTACTTTTTTAAATAAACCCCATCCAATTAGCTGTAGTCCTGCTGTTATCCTTCTAAAGTCAAAATCTTGTTTTTGGTGGAATTGGTGTAGTATGTTTTGCGGACGTTCAATTGGTCCTGCTACTAATTGAGGAAAAAACATCACATACAGTGCATACTTACCAAAATGTTTTTCAGCCGCCTGATTGCCACGGTATACCTCTATCGTATAGCTCATCGCCTGAAAAGTATGAAAAGATAACCCTACAGGTAATATGATTGAAAGGTAAGGAATGGTATTTTGTAAGTTAAATTGCTGCTGAAGCCAGTTTATATTCTCGCTAAAAAAGTTATAATATTTAAATATTCCGAGAATACCAATGTTGGCTACTAAGCTGATAATTAATAAATATCTGCTTTTTTTACTTCTTTTCTGGTTCGCTTTTTCAATATAGATTCCTGTAAAATAATCGATTACAATTGTGAAACCCAGTATCAGTATATATACTGGAATAAGCGCCATATAGAAATAGCAACTCGCTATTAATAGCCACCACCACCTATGTTGATAAGGTAATATGAAAAAAATGAAAACTACAGTAGGAAAGAAGAATAAGAAATCTAAAGAATTAAACAACATATGAAGTAACCATCCCCATTATAAATGGCTTTCATTTATTACTTAATTCTATTGTTAGTAACTACAGAGAGTAAACCTGGATAAGTTTCAATAAGTGAGCTTAGTTTATACAGCCAGCTCTTTTTCTGTAGCAATACCCAAAGATTTGCGGCTTCTGGATAAGTATGAATACATAGCTGGTACAATATATAAGGTCAAAAAGCCGGATATGATCATACCACCAACTACAGCAATTCCCAGCGACTGGCGGCTTCCGGCAGCAGTGCCCAGGGATAAAGCAATGGGCAGAATACCTAAAATCGTAGCTAAACTCGTCATTAGAATGGGACGGAAACGAGTGGTAGCAGCTTCCAGTACCGCATCGATCCGGCTGAGCCCGGCTAATTTCCTTTGGTTTGCAAACTCTACAATCAGAATCCCATTTTTCGTTACTAGTCCAATCAGCATAATAATACCAATCTGGCTGAAAATATTTAGTGTTTGCCCGAATAGATACAAAGTAAACAAGGCACCGGCAATCGAAGTTGGTACAGTAAGTAGAATAATGAATGGATCAATAAAACTTTCAAACTGAGCGGCCAGAATGAGATAAATAAGCACAAGTGCCAGTATAAAGGCAAAGAACAAGCTGGAAGAACTATCCGCATATTCTTTAGATTGGCCGGCCAGATCTGTTTTGAAAGTAGGAGGTAATATTTTGGCTGCCACTTCATTCATAGCTGCAATGCCTTCTCCCAATGTTTTGCCTTCAGCTAAACCGGCAGATACAGTGGCCGATATATACCGGTTATAGCGATAGATAGCCGCAGCACTTACAGTTTCATCGTAAGTAATCAGGTTATCCAGCGATACCATATCGCCATTCTGATTGCGGATATATATACTTTTCAGGTCTAAAGGCTCATTCCGGTCGTTTCGCTGCATTTGGCCGATTACCTGGTATTGTTTACCATTCATTAAAAAATAGCCATATCGTTGTCCGCTGTAAGAGAGCTGTAAGGTCCGGGCAATTTCCTCTACCGATACATTGAGTTCAGAAGCTTTTTCACGGTTGATTCTTAATACCAGCTCGGGTTTATTTACTTTCAGGTCTGAATCTACAAAACGCAAAGTAGGATGTTGCTGGGCTTCTTCCAGGAAAACAGGTAACGATTTTAATAAACTTTGTAAATCGGGTGCCTGAATAACAAACTGCACTGGCTGTCCGCCAAAGCGGGAGCCAATTGTAGGAGGTTGAGCCGGAAAGGTACGTACCCCGGTGAAATTCTCAAGTCCTTTGGAGAGTTGCTGAAAAATCTGATCCTGGGTGCGTTCACGTTGATCTGGATCGACAAGAAATACATTTTCCAGACCAGCATTCACCGGACTAAATGTACCACCTCCTGGTATAACTGCCGTTAAGGCAACAGATGTAAATAATTCAGGAACAGAATCGTTGATATACTGGTCAATTTCCTTCATATAGCGTTCCATATACTCGTATGAGACTCCTTCTGGTGCTTTTACATTCACCCGGATAATCCCTCTGTCCTCTAGTGGTGCAAGCTCAGACTGAATTCTTGTACCTATTATCCCAATGACTACAAACATCAGTAGCAAAATAACAACAGCACTCCAGCGGATCCGCATAAATGCCTGGAGCGACCTATTATAACCTTTAGTAAGCGCCTCATAAAACTGTTCTGTTGTCCGGTAAAATCTACTCGGTTTATCCTGATGCTTCAGCAGATAAGCACACATCATAGGCGAAAGAGTGAGGGCAACCAGAGCAGAAATCAGTACAGAACCGGCCATTACTACACCAAATTCGAGGAATAAGCGTCCGGTTAAGCCTTGCAGGAAAATGATAGGAATAAATATAGAGGCAAGCGTTACAGTAGTGGAAATGACGGCAAAGTAGATTTCTTTAGAACCCACTAGTGCCGCCTGAAAAGGGCTCATTCCTTTCTCCACTTTCGCATAAATATTTTCCAGCACCACAATTGCATCATCGCAGACTAGCCCAATGGCCAGTACAATGGCTACCAGAGTAAGTACATTGATAGAAAAACCGGCAATGTACATAATAAAGAAAGTAGCTATAATGGAAATAGGAATGGCGATTACAGGTATCAGCGTAGATCGCCAGTCGCGCAGGAACAAGAAGATTACGATTACTACCAGCAAGAACGCAATAATGAGGGTTTCTTCTACTTCTTTAATAGAGCGCCGGACAGGCTTGGTATAGTCGTTGGCAATTTCGAGTCTAATGTCTTCGGGTACTTCGGCTTTTAGTTCTTCCAGTCGTTTGTATACTTCATCGGCAATGGCAATTTCGTTGGCATTGGGTTGGGGTTGTATGGAAATCAACACACCAGGAATGGTGCTGCGCTGAATGCTGCTTCGCTCATTTTCAATACCCAGTTCGGCATACCCTACATCACTAAAGCGGACAATCCGTCCGTTTTCCGTTTTGATGATCATCCGGTTATATTCTTCCGGAGTTACCAGCCGACTATCCGTCCGCAGGGTGATCTCTGTTTCATTCCCTTCCAGACGGCCAGTAGGCAAATCTATATTCTCTCTGCGCAAAGCAGCTTGTATATCAGCAGGTATAATTTTGTAGGCCGACATCCGGACCGGGTCCATCCACAAACGCATGGAATACCGGCGTTCGCCCCTGATATAAGCGCCACTTACACCAGGGATAGTTTGCATTCGCTCTTTAATTACATTATTGGCATAATCACTTAGTTCAAGCAAACTTCGGGTATCACTTTGTACGGATAAAAATACGACTGATTGTGAATTAGCATCTGCTTTCTCCACAACTGGCGGATCGGCATCTTGCGGAAGGTTCCGTATAGCCTGAGAAACTTTGCTACGTACATCATTGGCGGCAGCTTCCAGGTCTACATCAATATTAAATTCTACACTAATTACACTCACTTGTTCTCTGGAAGTAGAAGAAATAAAACGCACCCCTGCAATACCATTGATGGCTTGTTCCAGGGGCTCAGTTATTTGTGATTCAATTACATCCGGATTGGCACCAGGATAAGAAGTAGTAACAGTAATAATGGGAGGGTCTACAGCCGGGTATTCCCGGGTGCCTAAAAAACTAAAACCAACCGCTCCGAAAATAACCAGCAGAATAGATATAACGGTCGCTAGTACTGGTTTCCGGATGCTTAGTTCTGATATGCTCATAGGGGGAAGCTGTTAATTACAAATGACTCATTACAAATTGCTGCTAAATACTATTGACCATATATTACTTACTTGCTATAGCCTGAACAGCAATACCAGGTTTTGCCCGGAGAATATTAGTAGTCATGACTGAATCGCCTGGTTGCAAACCTTTCGTAATCTGAACGCTCATACTGGTACGTAAGCCAACTTCAACAATGGTTTTTGCTGCTTTTCCATTCTCAATCGTAAGTACACTGTTGCCTTCCAAACTCGGAATCAAAGCCTTGCTGGGAATCATCACTGTATTGCGTATTTCATTTAACGATACTTCAACTGTTGCCGAAGAACCGGGAAGCAATTTCTTGTCTTCATTATTGGCAATCGCCCGGATAAACAAACTTCTGGTGTTCTGGTCTACATAAGGCTCAATTACTTTAACAGTAGCCTGATATAGTTTATCGCTGTTCTCTACCCGGAAATTTATCTGCTGATTGATCCCTATACTATTGGCATATTTTTCTGGTACAGCAAATTCTACTTTTATCAGGTTAATGTCTTCCAGCGTTACCAGGGGCATATTTTGCGTTACAAAAGCCCCTTCACTTACTTTGCGTATCCCGGTTTTTCCACCGAATGGCGCTCTGATCTCTGTTTGGGCGATTTCTACTTTCACATATTCAATATCAGCGTCAATACTTTCGATAGAACCGGCTACTCTTTCATATTCCTGTTTACTTACTCCTTCCAGTTTCAGCAAAGCCGCTGTCCGCTGTTCATCATTGGCAACAAGTTTTCGCTGGGCATATAATTTTTTGAGTTGCGCCTGCAAGCCGGCATCATCCAGTTTAAACAGTAATTGCCCTTTTTGTACGTATGAGCCTTCTTGAAAATTAATTTTGATTAACCTTCTGGCACTTTCACTTACAATCTGTACCCGTTCGTTGGCTACCAGGCTACCCAGTACATTCAATTTTTCCTGAAGCGTAGTATCTTTTACTATGTAGACTTCAGCTCCAATGGGTTTGTTGGTTGCCGCACCGGTATTTGCTTTCGTATCCTTTTTTTTAGAAGTACAGGAATAACCCATTACTTGCGTAAGGACAATAAAAAGCAGCAGCTGATATAAAAATTTATGCATAATAAGTGGCTTCATTTGAATAAGTAAATTAATTTTAAAATATTACTATTTCAATACTATTTTTATCTATCCTTTTTAAAGCCTATACATTCTTTATAAAATTCAAATATGTATGATTGAGTCATTCCTAAGGTTTCTGGTAAAACAGGTGTTGATATTTTGCGTTGTTTTTCCAGGACCAATAAGCGTTTTAGCACAAAATACTTCCATAAAAGTGATAAAAGCTGGCCGGTTAATAGATGTAGTTTCAGGAAAACTGCTTACCAATCAGGTTATACTCATTGAAGGAAACAAGATTAAAGAAGTAGGACCCAGCGTAACAATTCCTTCCGGCGCAGAAGTGATAGATCTAAGCAATTATACTGTATTGCCAGGCCTGATTGATTGCCACACCCATATCACCGGGCAACCAGAAAATTATTATGAAGATATTTTCCGCAAGTCGTCAATAGATAATGCCATTACAGCTCATATTTATGCCAGGCACACTTTAGAGGCTGGTTTTACAGCCTGCCGGGATGTAGGTGCTCCTGAGTTTGTAGATGTAGCTTTAAAAAGAGCGATTAATTCTGGCGCCATTCCAGGCCCCAGATTGTTCGTTTCAGGCTTGGCTATCGGTGCTACCGGTGGTCATGGCGACCTATCAGGGTTTTCTCCCTATTTGCAATTCAATCAACAATCAGGCGTAGCTGATGGGGTGGATGCCGTTCGTAAGCAGGTACGTCATAATATAAAATATGGGGCTGATCTGATTAAAATGATTGCTACTGCCGGGGTATTATCCGAAGAGGAATCGGTAGGAGGGCCTCAATATTCACCAGAAGAAATGAAAGCAATGGTAGACGAAGCCGCCATGTGGGGCAAAAAAGTAGCTGCACATGCGCATGGAGCGGAAGGTATTAAAATGGCTGTCCGGGCAGGTGTACATTCCATTGAACACGGAAGTTTGATAGATGAGGAAGGTATCCGGCTGATGAAGGAAAAAGGAACTTGGCTGGTGTCTGATGTATATAACGACGATTATATTCTGTCGGAATTCACCAGATTAGGATACCCTGAAAAAATTATAGAAAAAGAGCGGACGATAGGACGGCTTCAACGGGAAAATTTTCAGAAAGCAGCCAAAGCAGGCGTAAAAATCGCATTTGGAACAGATGCCGGTGTGTATCCGCATGGCGATAATGCTAAACAATTTTTTTACATGGTAAAATATGGACTAAGCCCCATACAAGCTATACAAGCAGCTACCATTCAGGCAGCAGAGTTGCTAGGCGAAAAAGAGAGATTAGGTTCCATTACTGCCGGAAAATACGCTGATATTATTGCGGTAGAAGGAAATCCGTTAGAGCAGGTAACACTGCTTGAAAAAGTAAAATTTGTTATGAAAGACGGGCAGGTGTATAAGAAATAGTGAACATCAACAGAGGTAACATAAAGTTAATAATGTAGCTAAGTTATAATAAGCAGAAAAAGAAAACCCTTCTTTGCTGTTGAAAGATTTAGCCTACATTTTTTTGAATCGCCTTCCCACAGGTAGCTGCACTTTACCTACACAGATAGTCGTTGCTGTGTATTGCTGCACTTTATCCAGATTAACAATATAAGAACGGTGAATCTGCCGGAATTTATGGCCAGGTAAAATATGGTTCATATTCTGGATTGTATTGTAGGCGATGATCATTTTCTCTGCCATGTATATTTTGATATAATTTCCAATAGCTTCAATATACCGGATTTCATGGACCGGAATCTTAACCATCTTCCGTTCTACACGCAAATCGATAAATTGATCATTGCGGCTGGTTATGGCAGAAGGCATTGAACGTATTTTATCAACAGCCATAGTGAATCTTTCGAATGAGAACGGCTTCAACAGGTAATCGGTAACGTGGAGTTCGAATGCTTCGAGTGCATGCTCTTTGTAAGCGGTAGTAAGGATAATTCTGGGCGGTTGTTTCAATGACCGGATCAGTTCCAGACCAGTCCGCTGTGGCATTTCAATATCCAGAAACAAAATATCCGCTCCGGTTTGCTCCAGAAAACGGCTGACCTCTAATGCATCACGGCATATAGCAACTATATCCAGATCATCTATCCGGGAGATATAGGCCTTTAAGACATCGCGCGCCAGTTTTTCGTCATCTGCTATTATGCATGTACACATTTTCAATTTCCTTTTTTAGTTTTAGCTCGGCACTATACAAGTTCTCATTTTCAACAATATCCATATTAAAATTTTTGCCGTAGATGATCTTCAAACGGGCATGAAGATTAGCCAGCCCTGTTCCGGCTTGCTTGTGTGGCAACGGAGCCTTACTATTGCTCACTTTATAACATATATATTGGGCATCTTCGTTGATCTCAACGGCAACAAAAGCCGGATTCAAGCTAGGACTTACTCCATGTTTAAAAGCATTTTCAACAAAAGTTGAAAGCACAAGGGGAGGAATGTATATGTTCTCGGAAGAAGCAATAGCATTAGTTATTGTTACGCTTGCTTTGTCCTGGTAGCGGATTTCTTCAATGGATAAATAATTCTCAAGGAAGCAGATTTCATCTTTCAATCTTACCCAGTCACTCGATTGATGGTCGGAAAGATAACGCATGAGTTCAGAGAGTTTTAGTATCATCACGGGTGTCTGATCTGACTTTTGCAGTGCCAGGCTATAAAGGCTGTTGAGCGTGTTAAAAAAGAAATGAGGTTGAAGCTGTTGTTTCAGTAAATGCAATTTTGCATTCAGGTTCTCCTGCATAATCATAGCGTTTTGTTCTCTTTGATCATACCAGTTACGTACCATAGTGAGCGTAAGACCAAAGAACATGGGCGAAGTAAGAAAGGTCATTCGCTTGCTGACCTTTTCCCAGTCAAAAAATACTTTGTCAGGTTTAATTTCGATAAAAAGTGCCGGAACCACAGTCTGTAGGTACGTATTGTAGAGTATAGTCGTAACCAGGATTATCATCACGGTTGCAAAAATAAACATGCCATATTGCTTACTTTGTAAATACCGGGGAACAAGGAAAAAAATACAGGTATAGACCAGAACGATTTTTAAAGGCAAAAAACTAAGTTCACGTAGCAAGCTATTTCCAAATGAAATTTCCGGCGCACGCCAGACGGTCGCATATAGGAGTATATATCCCACCCATAATAGTATATGAACACCGGTAACGTTTAATCGCTTCATTTCCATCATTTATTCATAGATATTCAAAAAAAATGACTCGTTCAATATTTTATTCGAACAGCAGTTTTTCCTATGCTAATAACAAGGGCAGAATATTGACTGTGTCCGTTTGCCATGCTAATCTGGTTGTTGGAATAATAAGCTGCCATTGTGGTCGAACATAAGATCGCTTCATCCATCTTTGTAACAAGATAAAATGAAAATCCATGAAAATACTTTTTCTTATTGTAACTCTCCTGGGTGGCGGCGTAGTTTATGCGCAATCTTATTTACCTGTTAAGCGAATCACGGTTACGGTAGATGGATATCCGGTTCTTTCTCCGGATGGAAAGAAAATCTTGTTTGACTCCGACCGCAGCGGTAACTCTGAGTTATATTATATGAATGTGGATGGAACCCAGCTCAAACAATTAACCTTTAATACTGCCAATGATGATAGTCCTGTCTGGTCGCCGGATGGAACGAAGATTGCATTTACGTCTGTCCGGGACGATAAAGAGGGAGACATCTACATTATGGACGCCGATGGCAAGAATACAAAAAGATTGACCAGCACTCCGGGAGATGACAGTCATCCCAAGTTCTCTTCCGATGGACAACGGATTATTTTTAATTCTGCCCGGACATCACCCGACCTTAGTGTTGAATGGAGCAAGCAAACGCTTGAAATATTTTCTATGAAGCTTGATGGCACTGATGTAAAGCAACTAACAAATTTCAAAACCATTTGCACCTATGGTTCTCTTTCGCAGGACGGTACTAAATTACTTTTCAGAAGAGTAATTAATACACCGGGATTCAATTGGGATTTGTCAATATCTAAGAGAGATTCGGAGGTATTTGTAATGAATCTGGATGGTTCTGGTGAAATCAATTTGTCTGCTAATCCTGCCTACGATGGGTGGCCAGCATGGACGCCTGATGGGCGTGTTATCTTTGCATCCAACCGTGGCGGAATTCCATCACGAAGCGCTCTTTATATAGTGAATGCTGATGGCAGCGGTCTGAAAATACTTACTGATCCAAAATATTCGTACAATCAACATTCCGTATCATCAGACGGAAAATGGATTCTAGCCGAAAGAAACGCCGAGTCCTTTGCGGGAATTGATATGTTGGAGTTAAAAGAATGATCGTTGGCCTTACTATTACAGTTTATGGGCCATCAGTTTGAAAATTTTGCCGTTGTTATGTGAGCAAACATATAATTCATGATCGGCATCTTCTCCAAAAGCAGAAAGTAGTCCATCCAGCTCAGTTACTAACTCACTTTCATAGGAGCCATCTTTTTTCTGGGACAGCGCCCAGATCTTACCACTCTGATAATCTCCAAAAATATACTTACCCACCAGCTGTGGTAAATTTTTACCCCTGTATACAAAACCACCTGTAACCGACTGGCCTAATCCAGCTGAGTGCAGGTATTCATACACTGGCTTAACCAAACCTTCTGTTTGACAACTCCGGCCTTTATTACTATTCCATCCGGCATAACAGTCCATTCCTTCCATAATTTTCCAGCCATAATTCCCTCCTTTTTCGATAATATCGATTTCTTCCCTTGCATTCTGGCCTACATCACCAGCCCACAGTTGACCAGTCTGACTATCAAAACTAAATTTCCATACATTGCGAAGGCCATAGGCATAAATTTCTTCCCGGTAGCCTTCTTTGTTTCCGGCAAAGGGATTGTCTTTGGGAATACTATAGTTAAGATTGCCATATTTAGAGTCCACATCAATCCGCATGATCTTACCAAGCAGTTCTTTAAGATTCTGTGAACGGTTCTGCGGATCGCCGCCGCTACCGCCGTCTCCTGCAGATATATACAGGTAACCATCTTTACCAAAAGCGATTTTTCCACCATTATGGTTAGAATAGGGCTGATCATAGGTTAACAGTACTACTTCACTATCCGGATTGGCTACATCTGGGTTTGTTTTACTTACCTGGAATCTGGAAACAACCGTTTCTAATGAACTACCCCGGGTATAGTTCACATAGAAAAAGCCATTCTGTCTAAAATCCGGATGAAAAGCCAGTCCTAATAAACCTCTTTCTCCTCCACTTATTACTTTATTGGTAATATCCAGGAATTTTTTTGTTTGAGATACATCTGACTGGTCTGGGAAAACGTGAATCACTCCTTTCTGGGCAATTACAAAGAGTCGCCTGGTTCCATCGGCCGGACTTATAAACTCTACCGGCATTTCAAAAGTGAGTTTAACAAAAGCTTCCCGCAATCTTACCTGGGGTACTTTGGGTAAATTTGCAGAAAGCAGCAATGTTAATATAACTACCGATATAAACGACCTCATGAAAAGTATAATTTGGTTACTATAAACGTCAAACTACCAATTAGTTTTCTCTGGAAATCCCGCTAACATTTACTTTTCTGCGTAATCTTGTATTCAATTTAACAAGAACTTGTTCAATAATTGAGTACATCGGATAACTTTTGCGCATTCTGTAGAGATAAACTACATAAACTTATTTGTAAAATACACGTAAATATTGCCAATAGAAACTTAAAATGCGGCTTAATTTCAAAATTAAACCATCTTTTATAAAAAAAAATTAAAAAAAGATTGAAGTTTTGCTGCGTTTTTGTCAATCATAACTTAAAACCTTTTTTGAGTAAGAACTACAAGTAATTTGATGTATTTACAAGTTTATGTTTTCAGAAATTGTAACTGAATCCATTAAATAATTTAACCATGACATACGTATTAAACAATTTTATGTGCTCTGTATTGGGGCGTAAAGAAAAACACAGCTGGAAATCAATTGCGATTTTTTATGGCATTCTTTTTACAGCTATGACGCTACTTTCCCTTCCTGTAATTATGACTTTTTAATTCATAAACAGCTGAAAATAATATTTTTAAAAAAAATAAATTGAATATATTTCAATAAACTTATACTAACCAGCGTTCAATTCAGGAAAGGGAAACAATAGTTTCTAGCATTATATTGAGATTTTATATAAAATTTCATCCAAAGACATTCATTTTACGTAAGTAAATAAAGAAATTATGTAGGCGATACATAATGCAAAAAGTGTATATCGTAAAGGCCTCTGTTGATAGCAGAGGCTTTTATTTTGCATTAAACGCTCATTTCTTCATCAAAAGTCAGGAAACTGCCTGTATTACTTACAATTAGTCTGGCTAAGCTACCACAAGGAATCGCCATATTTTGAGGCTCGTGCCCGATGGGAAACTGATAACATACCGGATAATCATACTCTTGCACTGCCTCTGCTACAATCTCATAAGCTGTTTTGCCAAAAGGGGTCTGGTTATCTTTTACATCCGAAAAATGCCCTACAATCAAGCCTGCCAGGTGAGCCAGTTTACCCGAACGTTTTAATTGTATCATCATCCGGTCGATATTGTACAGGTATTCGTTAATATCTTCTATAAATAGAATTTTAGAAGTTGTATCTATATCTGATGGAGTACCTGTAACCGAAGCCAGTAAAGCCAGATTACCACCAATAATTTCACCAATGCTTTCCCCGGTTCGGTTGAGTGGATATTCCCTAGCCTGATAATCTACATTTTCTCCAAACAATACTTTACGGAGGCTTTCCACAGAGTCAGCAGTTTCCTCTTTGCCAAATGTAAGCGGCATAATAGCATGGATGCTTTGTACACCTCTGCTGTGCAGGTGGCAATGCAGGGCTGTAATATCACTATAGCCGACAATCCATTTGGGTTGTTTAAGAAAAGAAGAAAAATCAATCCGGTCTATGATTCGGGTAGTACCATATCCACCTCTGGCACACAGTATAGCTTTTATATGAGTATCATCCAGCATTTGTTGAAAATCGGTAATGCGCTGCTCGTCGATACCAGCAAACTGGAAGTTCTCTGCAAATACGTGTTTACCTAACTGAACCTTCAACCCCCACCCTTCAATTACCTGGATGGCTCTATCTATATCTGGAGATGAAACTTTTCCTCCTGGAGCCACTACACCTACTGTATCACCCGCTTGTAAAAAAAATGGACGTATCAACATAGCAAAGGTTGCGATTAACGATTTTTTAATTTATAATTATAGATTTTTAAAATAAAGATGCGAGAAATTTTTCAGTAAATCGCTTTATTTGTAGTTCTCATTTCCCAAAAAAATGAACGTATCACCAGCAGACCCTTTTCAAATTGTTTACTCTTTGTATGAGCATGAGTATCTGGGTTATCTTTTCGAATCATTCGTAGTAGAACTCGACCAGCGGGGACAACTCACGCTAAAAAACCAGAACATCTCATCAAAAAATGCTATTGAATTTTCTACCGGCCTGGATGAAACTGATTTCCAGCTGGTAAAACTTATGGATGGCCTTCAGCAGGACGTGATTCTTAAAAAATTCTACAATAAGAAAATCAGTGTAGCTGACTTCTTTCTCAAAGTGTATGACCCCAAAAAGGGAGACGTACTTCTACAGGAAGTGATTGAAAAATATGTGGAATCGGTGAAGGCGAAAATTTTGAACCTGATCGGAGAAAAAATGCTGTTTATCATGGGCAGCGACGGAAATCCTGCCTGGCAACGCATCTACCGGATTCCGGAAAAAGCCACAGTCCTGTTTCATTTCAGGCGCAATGAGGATAATACGCATTATTTCCCAACCGTAAGGCATGCCCATCAAAAACTGGAATTCCAGAATAAAGGGGCAATTATCATTTGCAACGACCCGGCCTGGATGATTCTGGAGAACAAGCTATATAATTTTGAGAAAAATGTAGATGGGAATAAACTGAAGCCTTTCCTGAATAAGAAGTTCATCCTAATTCCCAAAAACGTTGAAGAAACCTATTATAAGAAATTTGTAGCACCTCTGGTCGCTTCTTTTGATGTTTATGCAAAAGGTTTTGATATCCGTTCAGAATCATATCAGCCGACGGCCGTATTAACCTTCTCTGAAGCCCATTCGTCACCGGTACCCGTAAATCTGTTTAGTAACGGCAACGGTCAGGAAGATGTGCTTACGGTGGAACCTACGACAGAAAGTAAAATCATTTTTGATCTTTCATTTGAATATGGTAAATATTCCTTCCGGCCCGACCATGCAACCGCTTCCAGTGTGAGTGTAGAGAAGACAGATGATTCCTATGTTTTCTATAAAGTTCGCCGGATGCTCGACCAGGAACGGCGCAAAATACAAGCCTTGCAAAAAATAGGTCTGGAAATCAAAAATGGTAAAGTTAGCCTTGATAAAGAAACAGCGTTTTCCTGGATCTATCAACATAATGATTTTTTAAAACAGGAAGGTTTTATCCTGAAACAAAACATTTCTGACCATAAACGATATTTTGTTGGCGAATCTTCGATTAACGTAGAGATCACCGAAAATCGGGACTGGTTCGATATTTTTGCTAAAATCCGGTTTGGAGAGTTTGAAATTCCATTTATCCAGCTTCGCAACCTGATTCTGCACAATAAGCGTGAGTTTATCTTACCCAATGGAGAAATAGCCATTATTCCAGAAGCCTGGCGAAGACAATACTCTGAATTGTTTGCTTTTGCTGAGGAGACAGATGCTTCTACTGAGCTGACGTTGAAGAAATACCATGTAGCCCTGGTACAGGATTTACAGAATGGGAATCTGGCACAGGTTACTATCAATAATAAACTGGAGAAATTACGTGATTTCGATAAAATAGAAGACTTTGTTTTGCCACAGAAGTTTGTAGGCCGCTTACGCCCGTACCAGAAAGCAGGCTATAACTGGATGCAATTCTTGAACAAATATAAATTTGGTGGTTGCCTGGCCGATGATATGGGCTTAGGGAAAACTGTACAAACGCTGGCTTTGCTGCAATCTCAGAAAGAAGCCGGAATCAAACAGACTTCTTTGCTGGTGATGCCCACTTCGCTGGTATATAACTGGGAAATGGAAGCCAGGAAATTTACGCCACAGCTCCGGATTTTTGTATATACCGGAACCCACCGGGAGAAAAATCTGGCTCAGTTTGAAGGATACGACCTGGTTCTCACTTCCTATGGTATTATCCGGATTGATATTGATATGCTGAAAGAATTTTATTTCAACTATATTATTCTGGACGAATCGCAGGCTATTAAAAATCCTGGTTCCAATATTTCCAAAGCGGTAGTACAACTCAATGCCCGCCACCGACTTATCCTGACGGGTACACCTCTGGAGAACAGCACCCTGGATCTGTGGTCGCAGATGAGTTTTATTAATCCTGGTTTGCTGGGTACAGAACGTTTCTTCCGGAATGAGTTTTTGTTGCCCATTGAGAAAAAGAACGATGAACTTAAAATGCAGCGGTTATATGCCATAATTAAGCCTTTTATTATGAGGCGGCATAAATCGCAGGTAGCTACCGAACTTCCCGAAAAAGTAGAGAACATCCAGTATTGCAAAATGGATGTGGAGCAGGAGAAAGAATATGAAGAGGCAAAATCCTACTTCCGGAATAAGATTCTGGAGCAGATGGATGAAAAAGGCAAGCCTAAGTCACAGCTGATTTTATTGCAAGGCTTAACCAAGCTCCGCCAGATCGCCAATCATCCAAGAATGGTGAATCCAGATTATAAGGGTGGTTCCGGAAAGCTGGAAGATGTACTACATCGCCTGGAAACTGCTGTGGGTGAGCATCATAAAATTTTGATTTTTAGCCAGTTCGTCAAACATTTAGCTATACTCAAAGAATATCTGGATGAAGCCCGCATAACGTATACTTACCTGGATGGCAGTACTAAAGACCGGAAGTCACAGGTAGAGTTGTTTCAGCAGGATAAAAATATACAGGTATTTCTTATTTCGCTGAAAGCAGGTGGATTAGGCCTTAACTTAACGGCTGCCGACTATGTATTTATTCTCGATCCCTGGTGGAACCCTGCTATTGAAGCGCAGGCAGTAGACCGTGCTCACCGTATAGGGCAAGAGCAGAAAGTATTTACCTATAAGTTTATTACGAAAAATACGGTAGAAGAGAAAATCCTGGCCTTACAGCGGAATAAAAAACGCCTTGCTGACGAATTGATCACCACAGAAGAAAGCTTTGTAAAATCCCTGTCGAAAGAGGATATTCTCACGCTGCTGGATTAAAATTTATAAGTATGTTGCTGTAAAAAACAAAAGCGATGGATACCAATTCATCGCTTTTGTTTTCTGAAGAAGAGGGGTAATTTACTTTACCAGGTGTGCAGCCGCTTCATCTATAAACCAGTGCAGTTTGCCAGAGGATGGCTTAATTAGTTGTGCAGGTAAAAAGTCTGGCTGGTATTTTCCTTTTACTACATCATATAATACCTGCGCTTTACTGCTCCCAAACAGGATAAATGCAATTTTTTTTGCCTGATTAATAAAGGGAGCAGTTAGTGTAATCCTATACATCTGCTGATCAGTAAGATATACTTCCTTTACCCATCGCTCTTTTTCCTCCAGTACAGGCGTATAGGGAAATAGTGAAGCTGTATGGCCGTTCTCTCCTAAGCCAAGCAGTATCAAATCAAATTGTGGCGGTTGTCCAGCAAAGTGCTTTTGTAATATTCCTTCGTATTGGCGTGCCGATTCATCTGCAGGAATTTCACCAGACATGGGATATATCTGGTCTTTAGGAACCGGAACATGATTTAATAGCGCTTCAAAAGTCATTTTGGCATTATTGCGTGAATCATTGAAAGGCACACTGCGTTCATCACCCCAAAATACAAAAGTTTTATTCCATGGAATACTATCCCGGTAAGGGGAATTTGCCAGAATTTGATATAGTTGTTTAGGAGAAGAGCCACCAGTAAGGGCAACCGTAAAGCGCCCCTGTGTTTGTACAGCCTCTTTTGCGGCTTCGGCAAAATAAGAAGCCAGTGCCTGGCTTGCTTGTTCTGAGGTAGAATATATATGAAACATAGATTAGAAAAGGATGGGAAGCAAAATTCTGAAAATTGCGCAGATAAGCAAAGCTGGTTAACGCTCAATCTGCTATACTACTCTCAATTTATTAATCTTAATACAGTGTATTTAGCCATATCCAAAGAGTAAGGGATTTTACTTTAGGTTAGGAAGGAATTATATTTTTTCTCATAGCCGATAGTAGTAGTGCCCCCATGACCTGGATATACCACAACTTCATCTCCCAACGGAAAAAGCTTGGTTTGAATACTTTCAATGAGCGTATTAAAATTACCGCCAGGCAAGTCAGTACGGCCAATACTGCCCCTAAACAGTACATCGCCACTAATACATAGTTGTTGAGCGGAATTATAAAAAGCAATATGTCCGGGTGCATGACCTGGTACAAATAATACTTCCAGGGTGGTATTTCCAAAAGTTACAGTGTCGCCCTCATTCAGATAATGATCGGGTTGTGCCGGTTCATATTGCATAAATCCCCAGTTAGGAGCATACGTTTCTACCGCCCGTAAGGTAGCTTCATCGAGTGGGTGAATATATAGTTCCACACCAAACTTTTGTTTTACAAAGGCATTGCCCAGCACATGATCTATATGTCCATGGGTATTGAGTAACTTTGATACGGTAAGTTTATTGGTTTGAATGAATTCTTCCAGGGCTTGCTTTTCTTGCTTCTCATAACAGCCGGGGTCAATAATGACACAAGCTCTGGTCTCATCATACAATATATAAGTATTTTCCTGAAGTGGATTAAAAGTGAAAGTTTGAATCTGGATCATATATTGGAAGATATAGGTTAGAAAGCAGGAATCGGAAATAGCTCAAAACGTGGATTTATACAGCAAAAATATGGTTGGCTTCTTGTGCAGATCGGGTTTATGCTTTGCCCAGTCCTTAATTTTATAAGTTCGGATCAGTTCATCTGGTGCCGTAATCTGGGTAGCAATACAAAGTAATGTATCCGGCTGGCATGTCTGCAAAAAATCATCCAGCAACTGGTTGTTGCGGAAAGGGGTTTCCATACATATCTGGGTCTGGTTTTTCTGCAGGCTGTCTTTTTCGAGTTGGCGGATGGATTTTGCCCGTTCGGTTTTGTCGATAGGCAGGTATCCATGAAAAATGAATGATTGTCCGCTAAATCCGGAAGCCATTAAAGCAAGCAAAATAGAAGAAGGCCCTACCAGTGGAACTACCTGGATTTCCTTTTTATGCGCCAGTTGAACGGCCATTGCTCCAGGATCTGCAATGCCAGGACAACCAGCCTCAGATATTACACCGGCATCTTCCCCATTGAGCAGAACGTTTATGTATTGCGCCACTTCTGCAGAAGGTGTATCTTTATCTAAGGTATAAAATTGCAGGCTTTCTATGGATTTTCCGGTCTGAAGTTCACTGATAAACCGGCGGGCCGTACGCACATTTTCTACAAAAAAATGGTTGATATGCGAAATAACGTCTTTGATCTGAGGAGATAATACCTGGCCTGCAGTAGCTGGCGCCAGGACTGTAGGAATCAGGTATAGCACTCCTTTTTTTTCAGGCATGGGAATGGCAGGCTTTACACGTTTGTTTTCAGCTTTAAACTTAATTAAAACGGAAACGTTACCTAACAAGAATTGAATAGAAAATTAATTTCTTATACTCATTACTCAATTAACTATGCAGGGCCTTGGAAAGATATTGATTATTGCAGGCGTTGTACTGATTCTGGCAGGCTTATTTTTTCTTTTTTCTTCCAGAATCCCATTCATAGGCAAATTACCCGGTGACATTCTGGTAAAGCGCGAAAACTTTACCTTCTATTTTCCGCTTGCTACCAGCATTCTGCTCAGTATACTTGTTTCCCTGATATTGTATCTGGTGCGAAAATTCAGCTGATACCAAAGGAATCGGCCAATAATTTACAGATTAATTTCCCGGCTGTAGCTATACAATGATAGCACTTATATAGTATACTTGCAGGCAAAATATAACCTATGTCTGAAGAAAGCCATCGAGTACGCTTTGCCGGCAAACATGTACTTATTACCGGAGGTGCCAGGGGAATTGGTCTTGAAATCGCCAGCCAGTTTGCCAGAGAAAAAGCCATCATTTCTCTTTTCGATACCCACCGGCAAAATCTTGCAGCTGCTGCTGAAAAAATAGCTGCTACTGGCATCAAAGTGTATACGTATCAGGTGGATGTATCCAACAGGCAGCAGGTGCTGGAAGCGGTGGAAAGAGTAGAGGCTACCGCTCCAATTGATGTACTGATAAATAATGCAGGTATTGGCAGAGAAACTCCTTTTCTGGAAATTACCGAAAAGGAATGGAAAGAGATCCTGGATGTAAACCTGACTGGTATGTTTTATGTAGCGCAGGCCGTTTGCCGCTATATGTACAGCCGCAAAAAAGGAGTGGTAGTAAATATGGGTAGTAAAAACGGCCTGGATGGCGAGTATGGCTATGCCCATTATAATGCGTCTAAGGGAGGTGTAATTATGCTCACCAAAACCATGGCCCTGGAATTTGCCCATATCGGCATCCGGGTCAATGCAGTTTGTCCGGGGTACATACAAACGCCCATGTCAATGGAGATAGATCCGCCTGAATTCACCCAGCAATTTGTAGATAAATACATTCCGCTCAATAGAGCAGGCAGTGTAGAAGAGGTAGCACCTGCATTTCTGTTTCTTGCCAGTGAAGAAAGTAGTTTTATGACCGGACAGATTCTCATTCTCGACGGCGGCCAGTTGGCCGGACAAAAGCCTGGAAATGAGTTGCTGAAGAAGTAAAATAGTAAGTAATCGTTATGTATCACACTATTGTTGACTATTTGCCTTTTTGAAAGAAACAGCCCATATAATCAGGTAGAGTAGAAAGGGAAGAAAACCTATCTTATATCTGGCTAATGCACCGAAATTAGGCGCTGAAAATGCCAGTAAAGTTGCCAGTAGGAGTATATAGATAAGGGTAGCTGTTAATAATAAATATACCTGGGGATGTGTAGCTAGTGGCAGTTTTCTCAAACGGAACAGAACTGCCAGGCTTGTAAGCAAAATGAATAGATTTTCCGTGCCGGTCAAGTACTGAAAAAATGTACCGGCTTCCCATATAAACGGCCGGAATAAACCGGAAACTACAGCCAGAGGTGCATTTTTCGATAAACTAATGAAAGTAGGTTGTAACTGCCTGAATTGGATCACATCTTCAGGGGCAGAAGCCGCCAGAGTTACCTCATGATTTTCCAGGATAGTACCTATCAGAACGTTCATTTGTAAACTTGGATGCAGCATGGTAGCAAGCATCAGAATGCCTGTAAACAGAAGCAGATATAGAGCTATGATGATAACTGGTTTTGTAAGAGCAAGCCACTTTTTATGCAGATACAACGCTGCAAAATAAGCCAGATACACTGGTAGAAGCACTGCCAGATAGTAGTATTTGAGTTTCCAGACCAGGTAAACCGATAGGAGAAGAAATAAGATGTGTCCAATTTTTCTTAGAGAAGAAACAGGAAGTTGTACGCCAAAATTATAAGAAAGTAGCAAGTGCAGGCTGCAGGTAATACAAGCCATAGCTAACGTTTCTTTGATCAGGCCGCTGCTCCAGAAAACCACAGAAGGAAAGAGCAGAAACGCAATAGCTGCTGCGATGCGGGATGTAGGAAAAATTATCACTAATGTATTAGCCAGCCGCCAGAAAGCATAAAAGCTCAATAATGACAGATACAAGCCGGTAATCCAGTAAGTATTGCCGGTAAACACATTAAAAAAACTCACCAGTTTGGCCATAAAAAAAGCCCTCGGCTGTTCCCATAATCCAAAGGTGATTTCCGGCGCAGGCTGATTAAAAAAAAGAATATGGAAGTAAGCCAAGGGTTTTGTCCAGGCTAATTCTGCTAGCTTACTGGCATCTTCAAAATACAGAATAGTATCTGCCTGGTAGTTATAGTAAGAGGTATATACCCATCCTAAGGCAATTCCGGCGGCCATTTTGAATAAAAACCCTGGCCAGAATATATTGATCAGCGGCATACCAGCTGATTTCCGGTACAGCCAGAAAGCAAGCAACAGCAATATAGGAACATGAATTAAGTAAGAAACTATAGCCATTCAATTTGTATCCCGGCTGGCAAGATACGCAATTTAGATAGTGCATACAGTCCTTAACAGCCCAATTATATACCTGTCATGGGATATGGCTATCGGTACTTGTTTGTATTTATTCCTGGAGCTATGCTTAACAGGTTCTTTCCACAAAGCAGCAGATTTGGTACGATATGAAGTATCTAGTTATAAGATCAGTATACACAGTATTGCTTCCTGTTAATTATTTTATAATTTGTGCCAAAATTTTATCTGTTTTTATAAGACAAACTCCTCTTAACCTATGAAAAAGATTCTAATACTAGCTTTGTTTGCTATGGCTGTAAGTGCCTGCTCTGATGAAAAAAAAACAGATAGCACTACGGCCGCTGATACCACAGCAACCACTACTGCTACTACGGCTGAACCCGAAAGTACTGTGCCTTCATTACAAAAAGTATGGGAAACTGATACGGTTCTCACCACTGTGGAATCTACCTTATATGATGCAAAGTCTGGTGTAATTTACACGAGCAATATTGAAGGTGGTCCTAATGAAAAAGATGGGAAAGGCTCCATTTCTAAACTCAAACCCGATGGGACCATTGAAAAGGTAAAATGGGTGAGCGGATTGAATGCACCTAAAGGAATGGCCATCCTGAACGATAAGTTGTATGTAACTGATGTTGACCAACTGGTAGAAATCAACATAGCCGATGGTAAAATTGTGAAGCGTTATCCGGTAAAGGGTGCTAAATTCCTCAATGATGCTGCCACCGACGGAACCAAAGTGTATTTTACGGATATGCAAACCGGCAAAGTACATGTGCTGGAAAATGCCCAGATAGGCACTGTTGCTGAAGGACTCGAAAATATCAACGGGCTTGCTTTTAATGACAAAGGAGGTATGTTATTTCTGAATGGCAAAGGATTAGGACAGTATAACATGCAGGATAAAAAAAGCAGCTTTGTAAATGAAGTAGTAACCGGAGGCGATGGCCTGGTAGTGATTGATGACAATACTTATATCGCCAGCCGCTGGCAAGGTGAGATATACCTAGTAAAAGATGGCAAAGAACACTTGTTGCTGGATACCAAAGGAGAATCTTCCAATACAGCTGATATTGATTATATCAAAGACCAGAACCTGGTGCTGGTGCCTACTTTCCTGAAGAACAAAGTAGTAGCATATAAACTGACTTACTAAAGCGAATCATAAATTGCTTTTTACCAATGGCCTATTGAATTCAATAGGCCATAATTTTTTCTATATTGATTTCTTGCTCTCAAATCTATGCCGTTAGTTAAACTAGTAAAATGGATATTTAAATCAATCTTCATTCTCACTGGTCTGGTATCTGTGTTCCGCTGCAATTCAGGCTATAAAGAAAAGGACGGCAAAATTACCTTCAACGGCCGGGAAATTACGGATAAAAATTTTGTAGTGCTTAATGATGTATTTGCCAAAGATTCGGCCTATATCTATTACAAAGATCAAGTAATTACAGATGCCGATATAGTAACCTTTCAGGCCCTGGATGAGCAATACGCCAAAGACAAAAACCGGGTATATTATTGCGATGAATACCGGGAAAGCCAGAACTACTTTTTAACCAAACGGAAAACCATCACTATTGTTGACAAAGCTATTGCTGATTCATTTACAAGCCTGGGAGGTGGCTATGCAAAGGATGGCCGCTTTGCTTATTTTGAAGGAACAGCATTTCCTGTAAAAGACATCGCCACTTTTGAAGGCATCGACAGGTATTTTTCCAGAGATCAGATGCAGGCGTATTTTAACCGTAAACCGATTGCAGGCAGCGATGGAAAAACGTTTGAAGTGATTGATTACCATTACGCCAAAGACAAAGCCCAGGTATATTTTTATGGGCATCCTGGAGAAGTAAAAGAGGATATTTATATCCTGCCTTGCAACCCTGCTGCCTTTCAGGTATTAGACTATCCCTTTTCAAAAGATGATAATCAGGTAGTTTATGAAAATGAAAAGATGCCTCAGGTACATATTGCCAGCTTTCAGGTATTGAAAAACGGCTATTCCAAAGACCAGAACGCTGTTTATTTCGAAACTCAGAAAATAGCAGGTGTCGATGTTACTTCTTTTGAATTATATGCAGCTAATGATTCCCTCACGCAGGATTTTTATTATGCCAGGGATAAAGCTTCGGTATACTGGCAGCACAAACAAGTAAAGCAAGCGGATGTAAATAGTTTCAAAGTATTAGGCCATGGATATGGCAGCGATCATACGCATGTATTTTACAAAACTACTATCCTTACTGGTGCTGACCCCAATAGCTTTACTGTCTATCCACATGGCTTTGGCGATGCCGATGCAGAAGACAGCAGAAACAAATATAATGAGGGAAAAATGGTAGTGAGCGAGTAGATTTCAGTAAGCATATGCTTACTGAAAAAGATTAATTTAAATAATTACGAGCAAGATTTTCTCTGGCGTAATAGTTGTTGCACTCTCTGATTAGCATACACTGGGTTATTAAATATCTTTTTGATTTTCTCCTCTTATCCTTTAAAAGCTATGAAAACAACCAGAATGCTATTACCCCTTATTTGCTCCCTGTTTTGTCTCTTATTCTTTCTTCCAACAGCCTATGCACAAACTGAAAAAGGTACGCTGCTGCTGGGTGGCAATGCCAGTATGAGCTTTAATTCTCAGATGAGTAATAAATCTTTCGGTGTGTCCATATACCCGCAGGTAGGATTTTTTGTAGCTAATAAATTTGCTTTGGGAGCAAATGTGTCTTTGGGGTATTCAAGTTATGATGTCAATTCTTTCAGAAGTGGAAGCATTGGTATTGGGCCATTTGTCCGTTATTATCTAGGTGCTGGTAAAGCTATTCCCTTTCTGGAAGCAAGAGGAGGATGGAATCATTACCAGAGTAAATACAAAGAACCAAACGGAACTACGAGAAAGGATAGACAAAATTCCGGCTATGGTGGTCTGGGCCTTGGGCTGGCATACTTTCTTACACCTACCATTGGGCTGGAATCTCTTCTTTCCTACGATCTATACCGCCAGAATTCTTATACCAACCGGGCGTTGAACTTAAGAATAGGCTTCCAGATCTATTTCTCCCGCAACAAAGAGTAGTTAATGGCTGGTGCCGATATATGAGGGTATAAACGATAATCTTATTTTACACAATAACCCGCAAGTTTTCAAAATCTTGCGGGTTTTATATGCGTCCTGCTATATTTGTAGTATAACCATGTAAAATCACTTTCAATTGAAGACAAAAATAAACCCGGAATCCTTACCGGTAGTAGCAGTGATTGGAGGAGGAAGCTGGGCAACGGCAATTGTAAAAATCCTGTCGGAAACGGATGTCAAAATCCGGTGGTGGCTACGAAATGCCGATGATGTTGCTTATATTCAAACATATGGCCATAATTCGCATTACCTGAGTGATGTACAGATAAACCTGCGGAAAGTAAAAGTATATAACGATATTGTAAAAACAATCAGTAAGGCTACCTATATCATTCTGGCCGTTCCAGCGGCATTCATTCAGCAAGCCTTGCAGCCAGTATCTGCCATGCATCTGGAGCAAAAGGTTGTCGTATCTGCTATTAAAGGAATGATTCCTGAACAAAACCTGCTCGTAACCGATTGGATAGAGCAGCAATATGGCGTATCACCTGATCATATCTGTGTAATTGCAGGCCCTTGCCATGCCGAAGAAGTAGCGCTCGAAAAACAATCCTATCTCACCATTGCTTCAAAAGATGAAGTACAGGCTGCTGCTTTTGCCAGGCTAATGACATGCCGGTTTGTACAGGCTTCGGCTATTGACGATGTATATGGCGTAGAATATTGTGCGGTGATGAAAAATATCATTGCCCTTGCTTGTGGTATCACACATGGATTGAATTATGGAGATAATTTTCAGGCTGTGCTGGTATCCAATGCGATGCAGGAAATTAAGCGTTTCCTGGATCATATTTATCCTAAGCACCGGGATTTGAGTGGTTCGGCTTACCTGGGCGATTTACTGGTAACCGCTTATTCTCAGTTTAGCCGCAACCGTACCTTCGGAAATATGATCGGTCGGGGATATAGCGTAAAATCGGCACAAGTGGAAATGAATATGATTGCTGAAGGGTATTATGCTGTAAAAAGTATCCACGAAATGAATGCAAAACAAGGCGTATCTATGCCTATTACCGAAGCAGTATTTCAGATCTTATACGAAAAAATTCCGCCAGGCACAGCAATACATCATTTAAAAGAAGTACTGAGGTGAAGGTTTAATTACGAATTACCAATTACGAATGACTATAGACTAACGACTATTAACCTATGTCTTATAAGCATATACTTACAGCCGACCAGTTACTATATGGCTATGTGAATGGAATATTTCCCATGGCCGAAGGTAAGCATGGAAAGATCTATTGGTATGCTTCTGACCCTAGGGCTATTATTCCTATCTATTCCTATAAGCCTTCTCGTTCCTTGCGTCCGGTAATCAACCAGGGCATTTTTAACATCCGGTTTGATACATGTTTTGAACAGGTGATCCGGTACTGTGCGGCACCCCGGCAAAATGACGATAATACCTGGATTTCTGAAGAGATTGTCCGGGCCTATACAGAGTTACACCAGTTGGGATATGCCCATAGTGTAGAGGCATTTGTCGGCAATGAACTGGCCGGAGGGTTATATGGAGTAGCGTTAGGCGCTGCTTTTTTTGGTGAATCTATGTTCCATCTCAAAAATAATGCTTCCAAGGTTGCTTTCTATTATCTGATTGAACAGCTTAAAAAACAAGGATTTGAATTATTAGACACCCAGTTTATTAATGACAATGTGCAACGGTACGGAGCCATCGAAATTCCCCAGGCTGAATATATGGATTTACTTAAGAAAGCGTTAAGCCGGCAGATTTCATTTCTATAATGGAATGCAGGCTCATTAGTTATTTTGACGGCACAAAAGTAGTTACGATCGTGTAAATCTCCTGTTTGGTAAAAGGCTTGGCAATATGTGCATTCATGCCAGCTTCCAGGCATTTATCTATATCTTCTTTATATACATTGGCAGATAAGCCGATAATAGGTTTCTGATATCCTTTAGCCCGAAGGGTACGTGAGGCTGTGTAGCCATCCATTACTGGCATCTGGATGTCCATAAATATAATATCAAAATTTTCCTGAGCCGCTTTTTCAACTGCTTCCTGTCCGTTTTCAACAATGCTCACCTGAGCACCCAGGTCTTTTAATACTTTAGCAGCGATAAGCTGATTCACCTGGTTATCCTCTACGATCAGTACTTCATAGGGCTCCTCGAAATAAAGCTTTTTACTTTCACTTGTTGAACCAGTGGGTACTGGTTGAGTAGTACTTATACTTAATTTGCATATAAACCAGAAAGCTGAACCTGGATAGGTTGAATGAAAAGGTTTATTTACTACTGGGCTTACCACACCGGCTTGTCCTCCCATTAGTGTTGTTAATTGCTTTACAATGGTTAAACCTAAGCCTGAACCACCAAACTTCCGGGTGATGGAATTGTCGGCCTGGGTAAAACTTTCAAAAATAGCCTTCTGCTTTTCATCCGGTACGCCTGGTCCTGTATCTATTACGCTTCCTTTGATATAGATTTCGCCTGGCTGATTGCTTTGCGGCACCAATTCAAAATGAATAGCAATTCCACCTTCCTGAGTAAACTTAAGGGCATTTCCCAGCAGGTTTACCAGAATCTGATTGATTCTTGTGGGATCTCCTTTCACAGCGTAATAGGGTAGTAAGGGATCAAATGTGAGAGAAAAACCAAGCTTTTTCTCTTCTGCCATATAACGGTAGGGCTTAATATTGGCCGAGATAACATCCCTGAAATTAAAATCTATGTTTTCGAGGCTAAGTTTGCCTTCTTCAATTTTATTAAGGTCTAAAATATCACTCAGTAGTTTTGATAGATTTTGCCCGGAGGTTTTTACCAGCTGAAGGTATTCTGTCTGCTCGGCATTCAAGGGAGTTTGAAGCAGAAATTCAGTAAAACCTAAAATTCCATTCAAAGGTGTACGGATTTCATGGCTCATGTTCGACAAAAACCGGCTCTTTGACCTGTTTGCCGTTTCCGCTTGCTCCTTGGCATTCTGCAACTCTATCTCAGAAAGCTTCTGAGCTGTAATGTCCGTATGTGCCCAAATCATTCGTACTACTTCACCTCTCTCATTTTTGTGGTGAATAGCCCTGGAAAGTAAATATACCGGAGAACCACTTTTATGATGATACCGCTGAATTACTCTGAATTCAGGAATTAAGCCTTTGTTATAAGCTTCGATCAGGCTGAGTGCAAGCTTATAATCTTCCCGGTAGATTACTCTTTCCCAGCTGGCTAAAGAATTAGGTAGCTCATGGTCGGCATACCCGAGCATATGTTTCCACCTGGGCGAAAAATAAATATGATTAGTGGTTAAGTCCCAGTCCCAGATGCCATCATTACTTGCCTGTAAAGCCAGTTCAAAAAGTTCTTTACTTCTTTTAAGTTCTTCGGCTGCTGCTTTCTGCTGGGTAATATCTTTGGCAATACATAAAATCCCGCTTATATTTTTCTGCTGGTTATATAGTAAGGAAAAAGAACAGGAAACAGGAATAATTTTTTTGTGTAACGACAAAAAGCTTGCTTCAATATTGTAGCAGTGCCCTTCCCGGTGTATTTGCCCAATTAATTCATCAAGCGTCTGCGAAGTAATGTCTGCGAAAAGTAAAGAAAATGGTTTTCCGAGTAAATCGCGTTTATGATAAGCCAGTAATTTTTCAGCGGTTGTATTTATGTTCTGAATACTGCCATCCGGATTGAGTACAACTAATATATCAGCTACTCCTTCAAAAATACTGGTCAGGTAATCCCTGGAAACGGTGGAAGCTTGTAATTCTTCTCCCAGCATATTAATACCAGCGATAATGGCATCCATTTCATCATCGCTATCCGAAATTTGCAGCCTATATCCAAAATTACCGGAAGCAAGCTCAATAATGAGTTTTGTTATTTCTTCTGTCCGGTTTTCTTTGTTCATGCTCATGAATCGCTTTCTGCTGTAATATTATCAAAAACTATTACAGCCTTACTAGTGTTTTTGTTCTATTCATTACACAAACAACATCAATCCATAAATAATTGCGATAGATCAAAATTCGAGGACGTAATAGGTAAAAATTTTTAAATCTTATTAAGGAATGTTTCTTTGAATATATATTAAAATATTACATAAGCGGTTACCTATATTTTTTTAACCATTCTTTGGCCTGAAGTGGATCATTAAATACCTGCATTGGATAGTCAGGTTTATTTAAAGCAATAAAAAAGTTATAAATCACTTTCCCTACTGAAGAATCTATAATAAGTGCAATGGCCTTAATGCCTTTCGAAGGCTCCTCCGTCGATAAGTAATCCCGTGCTTCTTTTGTCGTATCCTTTACTTTAGAATAGTCTGTAAGCACAGGATAGCTTTTTTCAAGCGTAAACGAAAGTCTCTCCTGAGTAGCCATTTTAGCTGTTTGTAAATCTACCTTATCTACTTTGTAGATACCATGTAAAATCCCCTCTTCTAACCAAAGCTCAAGTATATTTCCATTGTAATAATTCTCTTTCATACGTTTTATTTACCAGTTAAAGTATTTGTCCTACTTTTATCAACCCATGTATCATATAAATACGCATTAATTACATAAATAATTACTGCTCTGTTTTTTGGTCTGGTGCTAATTTCCTTTTTTTAAACATAAATAAGTTTTATACAATTCATGGCCAAAACCAGACATAACAATTTATTAGACACCATTGATGAAATCATCACTGATGCTAAAAACAAAGGCATTGTTCATCTATATACTGAAGATGAATCATTTACAGGCCGGAAAGTACAAATAAATGGCCGTGATCTCTACCATTTTGGTACTACCGGTTATTTAGGCTTAGAACAGGATATCCGACTGAAAGAGGCGGCAATAGATGCTATTATCAAATATGGCACTCAATTTCCTTTATCCAAAACGTACTTATCTTTTGGCATTTATAAAGAACTGGAAGAATGCCTGTTTAAAATGTATGGCCATCCAGTACTGGTTTCAAAAAATAGCACCCTTGCACATATCGGAGTTATTCCCAGCATCGTCCGTGACGAAGATGCGGTAATTTTAGACCATCAGGTACATGCCAGCGCCCAGAATGCCTGTCAATTACTTAAACCCCGTGGCATTCATGTAGATATGATCCGGCACAGTAATTTACAAATGCTGGAAGACAAAATTAAGGAATTTAGTAATAAATATAATAAAATATGGTATATGGTGGATGGCGTGTATTCGATGTATGGCGATTGTGCACCCATTCCAGAATTAATCCAATTATTAGAGAAATATCCCAAATTCCATTTGTATGTAGATGATGTGCATGGCATGAGCTGGGCTGGCAAACATGGCACCGGCTATGTAATGGGTCAGGTGAAAAAATTGCATCCCAAAATGGTGCTGGTGGCTACCCTCAGTAAATCGTTTGGAGCAAGCGGGGGAATTATTGTTTTTCCGGATGAGGAATTGTACCGGAAAGTAAAAACGTTTGGTGGACCCCAAACTTTTTCTGCCCAGCTTGAGCCACCCATGGTCGCTGCCGCTTTAGCATCTGCTAAAATCCATTTATCTGATGAGATTTATTCGATGCAGCAGGAACTGGCTACCAAAATTAATTATTGTAACTTATTACTCCGGCAAACCGATGTGCCGCTGGTAGAAGAAAATAAATGCCCGGTATTTTTTATCGGCACCGGACTTCCGGCAACCGGCTATAATTTTGTAAGTCGTCTGATGAATGAAGGGTTTTATGTAAATCTGGGCGTTTTTCCGGCAGTTCCGGTTAAAAATACCGGGGTGCGCTTTACGATTTCCAGGCACAACAGAATAGAAGATATTGAAAAACTGGTAGATGCCATCAAATATCACTACCCCAAGGCTCTGGCCGAAGAAAACCGTACCCAGAATCAGGTAAGGAAGGCATTTAACTTGCCCTTGATCCAGGAGAAACTGCTTACTACTGCTGTTGATACTACACTTACCCTTCAACACCTGACTAGCATTGAAGCAGTTGACCAGAAAGAATGGGATTCCTTGTTTGGCAGAAATGGCTCTTTTGACTGGCAGGGATTACAATTTATGGAAAAGGTTTTTTCTAATCAGGAGAAGCCGGAGGATAACTGGGAATTTCATTATTATATTGTTAGAGATTGTAACCAAAAGCCAGTAATGGCTACTTTCTTCACTATTAATCTCTGGAAAGAAGATATGCTGGCGCCGGCTTCTGTTTCCCAGCAACTGGAAGAAAAGAGGAAAACGAATCCCTATCATCTTACCTCGCCAGTAGTAAATATGGGTTCATTACTTACGGAAGGAGAGCATTTATTTATAGATAAAAGCAATCCACAGTGGAAAAAAGCGATGCTTCAGGTATTGGATGCTGTAAGTGTTGAGCAGGAAAGGACTAATGCTTCGATGATTGTGCTGAGAGATTTTGAAGCAACAGATACAGACCTGAAGGATTTTCTGATAGACCAGGGCTATTTTAAGATTGATGTGCCTGATACATGTATTATAGAGAACCTGGCATGGAACAATACAGAGGAATTTCTGCAAACACTTTCTGCCAATGCCCGGGCTAATGTTAGGAAAGAAGCCCTGAAATATGAGTCGTTATTTGAAGTTGAAGTAAAAGAAACGGTTACCCAAGAAGAAATTGCTCATTTTTATACATTATACCAGCAGGTAAAAGCCCGGAATTTTGATTTAAATGTATTTGAATATCCCCAAAATTTATTTGCCCAGATGGCCAGTAATCCTAAATGGGAGTTTATTATTCTGAAAATAAAATCAGCCGAAGGCAAGAGTACACCGCCTGTGGCCGTAATTTTTTCCTATAAGGGGTATGGTAATAATTATTGCCCTGTACTGCTTGGAATGGATTATGCATACCTGGAATCGCATAATGTATATCGTCAGGTACTATTTCAGGTCGTATTGCGGGCCCGTCAGTTAGATGTGAAAAAAGTGTATTTAGGCTTATCTGCTTCGATAGAGAAAAGGAAATTCGGTGCGACAGTAATTCCTAAAGTGGCCTATATTCAAACGAAAGATAATTTCAATATGGAAGTGATAGGTATGATGAATGTAGAGAATAAAAAATAATTTTAACAGATAATGATTGGTCTCCAGCAGGCAGTTTTAGAAAACTACCGGTTGGGGACCAACGTTTTTTTATACATTTCTGCCAGTATATCTACTGTATGGTCTATTTCCTGAGGAGTATTGTACTTGCTGAATGAAAACCGCACTGATGGACGATCAGGGTTGACGTTTAACGCTTGTAATACATGCGAACCTATATTTGAACCACTGGAACAGGCACTACCTCCGGAAGCAGATATTTTATGAATATCCAGGTTGAAAAGCAGCATATCGCTCAGGTCGGATGGTGGCAGGCTAACGTTTAGTACAGTATATAAACTACGTTCCGGGTTTTCGCAATCGCCATTAAAAGCAACATCTTCTATCGCCGTTTTTAGCTTTTCAATCATTCTGGATTTCAGACTTTGGATATACGCCTGATGTTCGGCCATATCTCTATAGGCAATTTCTAACGCTTTGGCTAAACCCACAATGCCATACACATTTTCAGTACCTCCCCGCATATTTCTTTCCTGTGCGCCTCCGGTAATAAAAGGATGTATTTTTGAGGCATTATTTATATATAAAAAGCCAACGCCTTTGGGTCCATGAAATTTATGAGCGGCACCCACCATAAAATTAAGTTTCAGCTCCTGTAAGTTGTGCTTATAATGCCCCACCGTTTGTACGGTATCTGAATGAAAGATGGCACTGTGTTCCTTACATAATTGTCCAATAGTTTGAATGTTTGCCAGGTTTCCTATTTCATTGTTGGCATGCATGAGCGACACCAATGAGCCAGGATAATTGGCCAGTAATTCCGACAGATGATTCAAATCCAGATGTCCTTTTTCATCCAGCCGGACAAAGTGGACTTCTATTAGTCCTTTTTTCTCCAGTTCTTCCAGCGTATGCAATACCGCATGGTGCTCAATAGGAGAGGTAATGGCATGTTTTATATTGTAAGCTTCAACTGAGCAGCGGATGGCCGTATTATCGGCTTCTGTACCACCTGACGTAAAAAATAGTTCTGAAGGGGAAGTATTTAGTAAAGCGGCAATGGTTTTCCTGGCTTTTTCAATGGCTGTTCTAGCTTCCCGGCCATGCGAATGAATGGAAGAAGGGTTGCCAAAGTTTTCCAGCATCAGGGGAGCCATAGTGTCAAATACTTCTTTATCCAGAGGGGTAGTAGCCGCATTATCTAAATAGATTCGCATAGGTAGAATTACAGATTAGAGGTGTAAAAATAGGAAGACTATGCACTGGTAAATAACAATTTAAATATATTTCTGCCCTGCTGAAAAACGGCCCAAAAATCAGCCAGCTTATACAGCTAACTGATATAGTGCAATCTTAATATAATGTAAGTTTACTAATTTGAAAAGGAAACTAAGCCCGGATTTTCTGAGAAACAATCTCTTTTATATCGGTAATAATTTTATTGGCTAAATACTCAGCTGTAGCCTGGGTCGCAGATTCTGAGTATATCCGGATAATGGGCTCCGTGTTGGATTTACGAAGGTGTACCCATTCTTTCTCGAACTCTATTTTCACGCCATCTACTGTGTTAATAGGATTTTTCTCGTATTTCTTCTGAATAGTTTCTAATACTTCATTTACATCTATTTCGGGCGTAAGTTCAATTTTATTTTTAGAGATATAATAATTGGGATACACAGAACGAAGTCTGGAAATAGAATGACCCGAAACAGCCAGATGGCTCAAAAATAAAGCAATACCTACCAGGGCATCCCGGCCAAAATGTAAATCAGGATAAATAATTCCTCCATTCCCTTCTCCACCTATTACAGCCTTATTTTCTTTCATCGCTGTTACTACGTTCACCTCACCCACAGCAGAAGCAAAATAAGTGCCTCCTGCTTTTTCAGTTACATCCCGTAAAGCTCTGGTCGAAGATAGATTGGATACCGTATTACCGGTTTTATGTTTCAATATATAATCTGCTACGGCAACCAGGGTATATTCTTCACCAAACATACTACCATCTTCACACACAAAAGCCAGCCGGTCTACATCCGGGTCTACTACAATTCCGAGGTCAAAGCGGCTTCTCTGAATTTCTCCGGATATTTGAAGCAAGTTTTCTGGCAACGGTTCTGGGTTATGCGCAAAGTTTCCGGTAGGCTCTCCATTTAGTAAAGTAATTTTTTTTACCCCTAATGCTTTCAATAACATAGGCACCACCACACCACCGGTAGAATTAATGGCATCTACCATAATATAAAACTGTTTAGCAGCAATGGCTTCCCGGTTTACCAGCGGAAGTTGCAAGATGGCATCTATGTGTTTTTGCAGGTACGTGTCGTCGGTAAAATATTTCCCCAGCTTTTTTACCTCTACAAATTCAAAGGTCTCATTTTCAGCAATGCTAAGGATTTCTTCTCCATCTGCCGCCGAAATAAATTCTCCATCCCCATTTAAAAGTTTAAGTGCATTCCACTGAACCGGGTTATGGCTGGCTGTAATAATGATACCACCTGAAGCTTTCTCGGCAGTTACGGCAAGTTCTACAGTAGGCGTAGTAGACAAGCCAATATCCACTACATCAATGCCAACGCTCTGGAGTGTAGCAGCCACCAGCCTGGTTACCATACTACCCGAAATTCTGGCATCACGGCCTATAATAACTTTGGGAGCTTCCGTTGTCTGAATAATTGTATGCGCTTTAATCCAGGCTCCATAAGCAGCCGTAAACTTTACAATATCCAAAGGTGTGAGCGATTCGCCTGGCTTACCTCCAATGGTTCCCCTAATTCCAGAAATTGATTTAATTAATGACACTCGTGATTATTTATTTGAGCAAAATGTGTAAAAATGCAAAAGTTGTTGTGCATACATCTCTTGTAGCTGTATTAGGAATGAACCCCAACCTGCTTTACAGGTATAGTCTGGCATTCACCAACCTTTTTTCCACAGGCACAGTCAACCCCTTTTGCCAGAAGCTCAGGGCTCTGTGAGGCACAGGTACCTTTAAATTCGCCATCCTTTAAAAATATCAGTCTTACCGATAAGCCAATAAAAAACAAGGCCAGAATACCGATTGTTAATAATATAGTTGCCATAAAAATTCTTAAATACGTTACAAATATACATAATTCTCTATTTTAGAACTTTAAAAACCTAGGTTAAGTTTCTATGCTTTGCGGAAAACTATGTATTCTACCAGAATGTCCGGCCATTTGCTAAGGGAAAGATAATTTTGTATTGACATTAAGTTTTTTTTATACTACAGATTTAATCCTTATTTTTGAAAAGTGAGGTCTATTTGATATTAATAAATGAAGTATTATAAATATTATCTGCTAAGCTTAGGAGTGATTTTGCTGGACCAGACAGTAAAAATGCTGGTTCATTTTAATATGGAACTTGGTTCTATTGGCCAGATACCTATTTTCGGTGATTGGTTTAAACTCCATTATACACTTAATCCAGGAATGGCATTCGGCCTGCAAATTGGTTCTGAATACGGAAAGCTGGTATTAAGTTTATTCCGCCTGGCAGCTATGGTGGGAATTGCCTTATATCTGCGCATACTGGTTAAAAAAGGCGTTCATGAAGGTTTGTTGTGGTGTACAGCATTAATACTCGGAGGTGCTATCGGCAATGTAATAGACAGTACGTTTTATGGGGTATTTCTGCATAATGCGCCGGCAGATTCACCAACTCCCTGGTTTCATGGACAGGTAATAGATATGTTCTACCTGGATGTGTGGGAAGGAATTCTGCCAGAATGGATTCCGGTAATAGGGGGAGAGTTCTATTCTTTATGGCCTATTTTCAATGTGGCAGATGCTTCTATTTTTGTAGGAGTAGCGGTTATTCTGATTATGCAACGGAGGTTTTTTGCTGAAAAAGAATCGGAAGAAGAGAAAGTAAATCAGAATTCTGTAGCAGATATATAGCTCTGCAAGGAAATGCAGCTCATGTTTATTTTATAAAAGCAAAAGGAAGGCTTCTTACAACCTTCCTTTTGCTTTTATGACTTGTAGAATAGCCACCTGCCTAATTCTTTATAGGTTACCTTTTTGCCATACATCAGGATACCTACCCGGTAAATACGGGCTGCTATCCATACAATCCCCAGAAAGCCAAGCAGAAGCAAGCTCATAGAAAGCAATATCTGCCACACAGGCGGATGGAAAGGAATCCGTACCATCATAATAATAGGGGAGGTAAGCGGAATCATGGAAAGCCAGAAAGCCAGTGAGCCATCCGGGTCGCGGATGATACCCTGTGCCAGCACAAAAGATAAAATCAGTGGGATTGTTATGGGCATCATAAATTGCTGAGCGTCCGTGTCACTATCTGAGGCTGCACCAACGGCAGCAAATAAGGCACTATATATTAGATATCCTCCCAGAAAATAGAACAAAAAAGTAGCGAAAATGAGCGGAAAGTTGATGGTAGACAGGGCTGCCTGAATTTCACTGTTCAGTTTAGCTTTATTCATGGTATTGGGAATCTGTTGTTCCAGCTGAGTTTGAGCCTGCTGTTCGGCGAGTTTATCTGCGCCAGAAATTGAAAAGACCAGCGAACTGACAATAAACCCAAATATAATCCATAGCAGAAATTGGGTGAGCCCCACGAAAGCAATACCAATGATTTTTCCCAGCATCAATTGAAAAGGTTTGACAGAAGAGATGATCACCTCGATAATCCGGTTGGTTTTTTCCTCAATCACTCCTCTCATTACCTGTACGCCATAAATAAAAATAGATAAATAAATAATGAACGCACTGGCAAATCCAACAATATACGATACTCCGGCACTACTGCCTTCTTCTCCTTCGCCTTCACTCAGGTTGAGCGTACTTACGGATACATCAGTATCTATTTTTTCAAGTATCTGTTTATCAATTCCGGCTCGTATCAGCTTTTTGTCTTCAATCTCTTTTTTAAGCTTATTTTCTACAGCTCCTTCTACACTTATACTAAGGCCTTTTTTAGAGTACAATTTTATTCCTTCCGGGTTTTCAATGTCAATTTTAGGAATATACAACAAGGCATAATATCTTTCATCCCGTACATCCTGTTTGGCTTGCTCAAGGGATGTGCCTGCCGGAATAAAAGTCAGGTTCCCTTTGCTGTCGTAGGCATTAGAAAATAAGCCACTTTCATCTATTACCTCAATCACTCTGTTTTCATCATCCTTTACCGATAGCCAGATCGATACCCCCCATATCCCTCCTATGAGCAAAGGCCCCAGAAAAGTCATAATGATAAAGGACTTTTTCTTGACACGTACCAGGTATTCACGTTGTATAATCAGCAGTATTTTATCCATGAGCTAGGAGAATTATGTAGATGGTCAGCAACAAAACAAATCAAGCCAGATTATGTTTCGATTCAAATTTAGGATTTTCGGTCATAATGCAAAGGAAGAATCCGGAAATGAGACCGTTTACTGATAGTATTTGAGCTTTTATTCATTAGCATCTGCAGGCGTTGTGATTTTTCCTGCATCAAACACCACTTTTCCTCCCACTACTGTCAGCATTATTTTAGCTTCCCGTATCTGTTCCGGAGGAATTCGGGTTAGATCACGGTCGATAAGGACAAAGTCAGCCAGTTTGCCAGCTTCCAGGTTTCCGGTTTGTTTTTCTGCATAACCTGCAAATGCAGCACTGGTAGTATAGGCATGCAAGGCTTCTTCCACACTTATTTTTTGTTCAGGCACCCATCCGGCAGGATTCTTATCGTCTAAAGTGCGGCGGGTTACTGCAGCATATATTCCTTCCAGTGGGGTAGGAGGGGCAACAAACCAGTCGCTTCCAAAAGCAATTCTGGCTTTGGTATCGAGTAAATCCCGGAAAGGATAGGTAGTTCTAATCCGTTCAGGGCCAATCAGTTTTTCTGCCCAGCGCCCATCATCTATGGTATGATAGGGTTGCATACTGGCAATTACCTGTAACTGGCCATAACGTTTAATATCTGCCGGGGCAATATGCTGGGAATGCTCTATACGGAATCGTCTGTCACGGTCACCATTTTCTTTCGTTACTTTTTCAAAGATATCCAGCTGCTGCCGGATCGCCCTGTCACCAATGGCATGTACCATTATATGTAAACCAGCCTTGTCTGCACCGGATACCCATTGATACAACTCATTTGGTGGTGTTACCAGAAGGCCGGTATCTGAAGGAAGGTCGGTGAAAGGCTCAAGCAGAGCGGCCGTATGTGAACCCAGAGAACCGTCGGCAAAACCTTTTAATCCTCCGATCTTCAGCCATTCATCTCCCCGGCCCTGTTTAAGTACTGTATCACGCAATTGTTGCCAGGAAGATAACGGTACGGCTGCATAAATTCTAGTATTGAGCTTGCCAGCCTGATGTGCGCGTTTGAAGGTAGCTATGTTATCCCAGCTTCCCATATGGTGTACAGCGGTTACTCCTCTGGCAGCTACATATTCCATAGCTGCTTCTAAGGCTTTGTCTTTAAAAGAAACGGAAGGCTCAGCCACCACTCCATCAAACAAGGACATAGCATTGTCTTTAAAAATACCGGTAGGCTTGCCGTTCTTTCGCACCATATTGCCGCCAGCTATATCTTTGGTAGCCGCAGAAATTTTTGCTGCCTGCATAGCTGCTGTATTGGCCAGTGCCATGTGTCCATCCAGCCGTTGTAACCATATCGGATGACCATTCGAAATGGAATCTATCCAGGCAGCTTCCGGTAAGATTCCACCCCAGTAGGTATGATCCCAGTCGCCGCCGGTGATCCAGGTGCCCGGTTCGGCTGTTTTCGCAAAGTCGGCAATACGGGTAATAAATTCCTGCGGTGTTCTGGCATCCCGCAATTGTACCGAAGCCAGGTTGAAGCCGCCCTCTACAAAATGCACATGCGAATCGATAAAGCCAGGGGTGAGCATCTGTCCTTTTGCATCAATCACCTGAGTAGTTGTGCTGAGCATAGGTTTTACTTCTGCATCACTTCCCACCATTATAATACTATCTGCACTCACGGCAATAGATTCTGCCCAGGGCTTTGATGGATTTCCGGTCCATATCCGGGCATTTACCACCGCCAGGGTGATAGAAGTATTCCTGGAGTTTTCTTTTACAGATGTCTGGCAGGCCGACAAAAATATACTAAGGAAAAGAAATAGAGAAATAAATGCCCCGTTGAGCTGCAGAGGGTAGATGTTATGCACAGGTTTACAGAAATGGTTTGAGCTTGCTTAAATATACCATTTCTGCCTGTACTTTTCTCAGGAAAAATAAAAATTTGAAAAGCTTGTTACTAAAAATATGCTACCTGGCTATTCAAGGTTTAAGGGCGTTCTTTGATAGGTTGAAGACAGGTTATTTTTCGTATGGCCTGAAGACAAAGTTTTTCTGTTTCGGATGGTTAATTCATAAGCCACATAAGTGCCAATAGCTACAGCAAACATTACTTTTAGGATAGTCATGATTTTAAGAGTTTTATATATAGGTGTTTACGGATAAGCCACTTGGGGGTTTACACTTCATGTTTCCATATTTTATCTTTCCAAAATTTCTAACAAATCATTCACCTGATTGCCTCAAACGCCATATCCCCTGTCAAATTATAACAGTTTATTACACAAGTGGTTTTGCCTTGATTTAGCTGAAAGCCAATGCCGGTTGCTGGCTAATTTTAGCTATGAAAAAATGGTGCTTGCCTCTTTGGTTTCTGTTGGCTGTACATGCTGTGTTTGCCAGTGGCGATCCTAATCCGGCAGGTGCCAGAGCCTGGGGACTGGGAAATGCAAGTGTAACCCTGTCAGATAGCTGGTCATTATTTAATAATCCGGCAGGTATCAGCGGCGTCACTCAAGTGCATTTGCTGGCATCGTATGATAACCGGTATGGTTTACCAGGAATGCAGAGTATGGCAACCGGAGTCGTATATCCTTCCAGTTATGGGAATGTTGGATTGAGCATCCACCGATTTGGCGATGACTTATATAGTGAGCATCTGGTTGGAGTAGCCTATAGTCATAAGGTGAGCCGGGTGATGCTGGGCGCAAAGTTAAATTATGTACAAGTGCACGTAGATAATCTGGGATCTAAAGGCGCTGTTGCTCTGGAATTTGGCGGCATTGCAGAAATTACCTCTCAATTATTTTTTGGCGCACATGTCTATAATTTCAATCAGGCCAAACTTGCTGATTACCAGGATGAACGTATTCCTACGGTAATGAAAGCTGGTATTTCCTACAAAGCTTTTGATAAGCTATTACTGAGTGTAGAAACAGAGAAAGACGTAGATTTTCCGGCTGTAGTAAAAGCAGGTATTGAATATCAGATTGTTAAAAATTTGTATCTGCGGACTGGTATGAGCAGCAAGCCTTTCATTAACTATTTTGGAATTGGTTTTAGCCCCAAGCGCCTTCAATTCGATTATTCTGTACGCAGCCATCCGGTCTTAGGAATGTCCCACCACCTCTCCATAGGTTTCCGGTTCGAGAAAAAACGTGTATAATTTCTGTTTTACATATTCTCCCTGGTTGAAAGGCATATTTGTATGCCTATTTGTGATTGTTTCACTACAGGCAGTGGGTCAGGATTATCCGAGGAAAGAAATTGATATTGAGAACTTCATCCAGGATATTTTCGGGCAGCAAGATGAAGATATTAATTACGAAGATGTATATGAATCACTGTTTCAACTGTATACTCATCCGCTGAATCTGAATACGGCAACCAGGGATGAGCTGGCAGCCACCTATGTTTTATCTGAAGAGCAGCTCAATCATTTTTTTGCTTATCGGAAAACAGCAGGTAAATTATTATCCATTTACGAGTTGCAGGCAATTCCTGGCTTTGATCTACCCACTATTTATAAACTATTGCCTTTTGTAGATGTAAATGATTTGGGGTTAAATTCAGACAGCCGTTCCCTATGGAAACGGATCGCTTCCGAACCAAACCATTATCTGTTGCTTAGATACAGCCAGGTATTAGAACAGAAAAAAGGCTATTCACCTGCTGATACCAGTTCGAGCGGGGAGATAAGCCAGCGTTATGCAGGACCGCCACAACAAGTATATGTCCGCTACCGGGTGAGCCATATTCAGGATTTTAGTTTTGGCTTTACAGTAGAAAAAGATGCTGGTGAACAACTCATCTGGCAACCATCAACTAAGCGGTACGGCATGGATTTTTATTCCATTCACGCTCAATTGCAAAACAAAGGCCGGTGGAAAAATATTCTGCTGGGCGATTATCAGATTGGGGTAGGGCAGGGATTATTACTATCTGCCGGATTTGCTGTAGGGAAAGGTGCTGAAACGATAACTACTGTGCGCCGCAATCAGCTGGGTATACGGCCTTATACTTCTGTACTGGAATCTGGGTTTTTCAGGGGTGCTGCGGCAACCTATTCAGCTGGTAAATTCGATATAACCGGCTTTTATTCACGTACCAGCCGGGATGGAAACGTAATAACCGGTAGTGATACACTTATTGAGTCAGACGAATATACCCAATCCCTGCAGGTGAGTGGTTTTCATAGAACACCCAAAGAAATAAGCGCCAAAGGAAATCTGGGTGAACAGGTATTGGGAGGAAATGTGGTATATAACCTTGCCGAGAAGAATCTGCAGGTTGGAGGCACTATGGTAGTTACCCAGTACAGCGTTCCGCTTTTGAGGAAACCTACTTCCTATAATCAGTTTGAATTCAATGGCAGAAATAATTTAAATATTGGCATTCACTATAGCTATCTGTGGCAGAATTTTAATTTATTTGGCGAAGCGGCCCGTTCTCAAAGTGGAGGGATAGGGTTTATTTCCGGGCTGATTGGAAGTTTAACCACCAAAGTAGAACTGGCTATGGTGTATCGCAATTATGCCAGGAATTTTCACTCATTGTATGGCAATGCTTTTGGGGAGAATACACGAAATATCAATGAGAAAGGTATGTATTGGGGCATCAAATACATACCGCATAAAAAACTACTGCTAAGCGCCTATTACGACCGGTTTAGTTTTCCCTGGCTCAAATTCCGGGTAGATGCCCCTTCTCAGGGATATGAATATATGGGCCGTATCACATATAAGCCCACTAAAACCATTTTGTTGTATGCCCAGTACCGGGAAGAAATGAAAGAACTTAACCAAGCCGATAATACCACACCCATTGATTTTCCAGTTCCAGCTATCAAACGTAATTATGTGTTTAATATAGATTATCCGGCAGCGAAGTTTATTTCCTTAAAATCGAGGGTACAAGGCAGCAGTTACAGGCAAAGCAATGCCCCAACATTCGGATATGCTATTATTCAGGACATAACTGTGGATGTAGGTAAATTGAAGGTAAGCACCCGTTTTGCTTTGTTTGAGACTGATAATTACGATAACCGGCAATATGTCTACGAGAAGGATGTCTTATATGCGTTTTCGATTCCGGCTTATTTCGACAGAGGTACCCGTAATTATGTATTGTTGCAATATCAGGTAAATAAAAAACTTGACCTTTGGCTGCGGTATGCCCGTACATCATTGCGAGATGAAAAAACCATTAGCTCTGGCCTGGAGGAAATCAATCAGCCCCACAAATCTGAAGTTAAAGTGCAAGTCAGGTATAAATTCTGAGAGACCTAGTTTATCTTCTCTTTTTTCTTTTCGCTTTAGGACTGCCAGGGCAATCGCAATCAGATTTTTTCTTCTTAGCGAATAATCCGGCTTTATTCCGACCAGCTGCAGCTTTGTATGTTTTTTTACTGCGTTTTACCCGGCTTTTCTTGGTGGATTTACCTTCTTTGGGAGCAAAAGCAGAAGCGCTGCTACCAGAATAAGCCTGGCTGCTTTGGGCTAAGGAAATATCAGCAGAAAACAGGAAAGCAGCTACAAGGATAAAAAGGAAATATTTCATAAGAATTAACAAAAATAGATACAGATCTGTTACTAGCAGGTTTAAAGGTAACCAAAAAAGAATAGTTCCACAACGCCCTGTAATTTTATGCCCAGAAAAGTACCAGGCTCTTTGAAGTTAAGGAAGAATCTTTATTTTTACTGTTCTAAAAACCGGCTACGTGAAATTTTCCACCCTTTTCAGGACAAAGTCTGTCCCACAAATTCTGGCAGAAGTAAAACACCAGGAAGAGAATTCCTCCGGTGAACTGGTCAGAAACCTGAACTTACGTGACCTTACCTCTATGGGGATTGCGGCGATTATTGGTGCGGGTATTTTTAGCACAATCGGTAATGCGAGTGCTGCCGGTGGTCCTGCTGTATCGTTGCTTTTTATTTTTACAGCTATTGCCTGCGTGTTTTCAGCCATGTGTTATGCAGAATTTGCCTCTACTATTCCCATCAGCGGAAGCGCCTATACCTATGCCTATGCTTCATTTGGGGAAATTGTTGCCTGGATCATGGGTTGTGTGCTGCTGATGGAATATGCCATAGGCAACATTGCTGTAGCTATCTCCTGGTCGGATTATTTTACAGGTATGATGGCTGGTATCGGCTTAAATATACCCTCTTACCTAACGATGGACTTTCTGACAGCTTCCAAGGGCTATGATACAGTAATGGAACTTTTGAGTGCAGGCGGACAATTAGAGCAGGCTACGCCTGCCCAGCAACTTGCCTATGAAGCCTGGACCCAAGCACCAAGCATAGGAGGTGGATTGAAGTTAGTAGCAGATCTGCCAGCTTTGGGCATCACTGCCATTATTACAACCCTTGTATACATAGGCATCCAGGAATCTAAAACGGCGAGTAATATTCTGGTGCTATTAAAGGTGCTGGTGATTATTATGGTAATCATCGTAGGGGCTTTTTATGTGAATCCGGATAACTGGAGCCCGTTTGCTCCTAATGGCGTTTCTGGGGTATTGAAGGGCGTTTCAGCGGTATTCTTTGCTTATATTGGTTTTGATGCCATCTCTACAACGGCAGAGGAGTGTAAAAACCCACAACGGGATTTGCCGAAGGCCATGCTGTATACTTTGCTGATATGTACGGTTTTATATATTCTGATTACCCTCGTGTTAACAGGAATGGTATCATATACTGAACTGGCAGTTGGCGACCCATTGGCATATGTTTTCGACAAACTCGATTTGAATATCATGGCTGGTATTATATCAGTGAGTGCAGTAGTCGCTTTATCGAGTGTATTGCTGGTATTTCAACTGGGGCAGCCCCGGATCTGGATGAGCATGAGCCGGGATGGCCTATTACCTGCCGCTTTTTCCAGAATACACCCCCGCTTCAAAACACCTTCCTTTGCAACCATTATTACGGGCCTGGTGGTAGCCATTCCGGCCCTGTTCATGAATTTAACAGTGGTTACCGACCTGACCAGTATAGGTACTTTGTTTGCATTTGTAATTGTAAGCGGAGGCGTACTGGTGATGGATGCTAATAATACGCCACGGGGGAGGTTCCGGGTGCCTTATTACAATGCCAAATGGATTCTGCCTGTTTTACTGATAGGTATTTTGGGGCTGCTGCTCGCAAACGACCCTCAATCAGTTTCTAATTTCTTTACACTTGATACCAGCCAGGGTTTCTGGACGGCACTGGAGCACAAAATTCTGCTCATCGGTTTTATAATTGTTTGCCTGGTGATGACGTATCTTTCCTTTACAAGAAACTTATCGTTGATACCGGTGCTTGGACTGCTTGTTAATTTATACCTGATGACGGAGTTAGGCATTAGTAACTGGCTCTGGTTTCTGACCTGCCTTGGTATAGGGCTTGTCATTTATTTTACCTATAGTTACCGCAATAGCCGGTTGAATAAGGTTAATGCAGAATAAATAAACCAAAATCTATGCGTTAATACTTGACAATTCATGATTAAGCCATTACTTTAGCACACATTTTTAACTAAAATCTATGGGCAAGGGAGATATTAAATCAAAAAAAGGCAAACTTTCCAATGGTTCTTTTGGAAACAGCCGTAAACGTAAGTCAGACAGTAAAGCAGAAGCCACAAAAGCTGAAAAACCTGCTGCCAAGCCTGCAAAAAAATAAAATAGTCTGGTATAAAAAAAACAAAAGGCCTGTGTATCTCTACACAGGCCTTTTGTTTAGAAGGGGAAATGATTATTTACCTAAATTATGCCGTTGTAAAAAATGCTGATAGGCCACCTGGTAATCTTTCACCTGAGGCTGTAAAGCAATGGCTTGCTCATATGCTTTCAGGGCATCCAGGTATAATTTGTTTTCTTCCAATAGTGAAGCCTGAATAATTTTACTTAAAGAAGTTTCTTCCGTTCCGCTGGTAATATCAGCCAGTTTTTTGTGTACCGTGGTAGCACTTTTGGCATCCAGTTTTTTAAGGCTGTATTTATCAGAGCTTGATTTGGGCTTTTCTACGGAACTTACTATCAGCAAATAAGCTGTTTGGTTTTTCAGATTGGCCTGATTTAAATCTACTATTATGGATGTATCGGCAGTAGTAGCTGAAAATAATACCTCATCAAACATATCTACCATTACCACTTTATACTGTTTCGTATCAGGAAGTGCATGCCATTTAATAAGTGGCTGTGTATCCATCACCAGAGCATCGGTAGTTTTATCAACAAACAAGGTAATATCGTATTCTCCTCTTTCTACTTTTCCCTCTACGCCCATGTTCTGGTGGCGGTTTTTGTTGGCATCTTCTTTTTCAACTTTAGTCATTTCACCAATCACAAAATCTACATATTTCTGATTAAAACTTGCCTGGGAAGCCCCCATTTTGGCAGATAAATCATTCGCTGCATAGGTACCGGGTGTTTTCAGTTCCAGTGTTCTTCCGCTTTTATGTACCAATCCCAGAAAACTATTGGGAGCCAGGGTGATTTTATCATCTTTCGTAATTTTCTGGCCGGTCTTTAGCGGTTTTGCAGCAGCTGATTCTTTTCCTATGGTATTATTCCCGCTACTAGCCAGAACTTTAAATACATATTCCTGGGTGGTTTGTGCCTGAACTATATAGTTACCGAATATAGCAAGCAAAAAAATAAATATAAATTTTCTCATGTAGCCTGTTTTTTAAGTTTAATAATTCTAAGCGTTTTTCTCTTCTGGTAAATTTTTAATACAATATTCTGATACAATTCCAGTCCATTACTGGAAAGCAAAACTGCTGCCAAAGCCACTCCTAAATTAATTTTTACCGTGAATACATCAAATAGGAAACCTACAATAAACATGATTAGGCAGGTTTCAATCAGCTGAATCAAAATGGTGAGGCTGTCGTACCAATCACCAGATATTTTCATGAGATAGCTAAATAGTACTACATTCAAAAAACAAAGAATCACAGCAACACTGATCTCAACAAGTCCGGGTGCTACATCAACGTATTCTTCCCGCAAAATCATAGATATACTATTGGCATGGACAACTACGCCATACATATCCGGATGAGCCTTGCCAATGTAAATTTCGTTCAGAGGGGTATATAGTTTGTCTTCCAGCGTACGGGAGGAGAAACTTTCCCCCATAAAGCCCATCAATACAATTTTTCCACTAACAAAACTCAGATCAATATCAGGGTCAAAAAGATCTTCTACATCCAAAGCATAAAAAGCGCCATTGGTTATGTTTCCCTTATAATTAATAAACTCAACCTCATTATTGCGTTTCAAAAAACGCTCAGTTACTTCCGGATTATAGATTTGAGCCATTTTAACAGGAAAGGCGAATTCCGTCCGGTTGTACACTATTTCCTTCGGGCTAAAACTCCGGACAGGCTTATATACATCATTTTCAGCTATAATAATATTGGCAAATCCGGTTACCGCATGCTGGTTGAACATGGCATGGGATGTTTCCAGTGTATCAAATTGCTTAGTTTGTTTATCGGGTAGATGAGAACCAAATCCACTTACCAAAACCAGGTTATCCACTTCAGAAAATGCTTTTGCTAAAGCGCTGTCTCCCTCCGGATCTTTTGGCCGGCGAAAGGCTGCATCAATCCCGATTATTTTCGGTTTAAATTTATTGAGGGTAGTAATTTGTGCTGCAATACCTGCCCGGTCTAATTTACCAATATTCACAATTACAATATTAGTATCCGCATTCGGCTTGTCGGACCGTAGCTTTGAAAAGACTATATCAGTGAGTTCAAAATCTGCAAAGGCGGCTTTGGCGGGATTTAAAATTTCAGATTGTAGTGGAATCTTTGATACCAGCCACATTATTGTAAATATGAAAAGCGTACTCAGAAAGTGATGCTTATTTATCAGGCTTTTCATTTTATTAAGTGCTTACTATACCCATGTATCCTTACCTACAATAATGTTTTTATGTAAAATATTATCACAGGTAATCCGTCATTAAAAATATGATATTTTATTGGGATAACATAGGGGTACAAGTCAGTTCGGTTGTCTTATATTCAAAAGCACAAAAAACATATTTGAATCATTATTTTTACTAATTACAGGCCGTTTAAAAATACAGGATTATGGGAGCGCACAATTTTACAACTTTGTATCAGAAACTGGTTTTTAACCTTGCCTATAATTTTTATGGTTCTGTGGAAGATGCCGAATATATTGTGTGGGAAACCTACAAAAAATGGATGGCTACCAGTCCGATAGCGAGTGATAATCATAAATCATCCCTGATCCGGATTGCAGCTAATTTGTGTATGGAAAGAGGAAAATAGCTTTTCTTGTATTTAGAATCCTTACTAAAACCTTGACTTATCTTCTGTACGCAGGTCTCGCATCACTCAACACAACTTTCCCATTATTGATAATTCCTACAGGCTTTCCTGTAAAAGTATGTCCAATAAAAGGCGTATTCCGGGATTTAGAACGGATTTGTTTTTCGGTAAACGTCCATTCCTGCTCTGTAGTAAATAGCGTAAGATTGGCAGGCTGACCTTCTGCCATATGTACAGCCGGCAATTGCAGAATCTCTCTTGGACGGATGGTGAATTTCTCAATAAGTTGTTCCAGCGATAAAAGCTGATTATGGGTATGTATTACAGCAAAAGCCGTTTGTAAGCCAATAATGCCGAACTCAGCCAGATCAAACTCCAGCTTTTTGCTCTCTTCATCAAGCGGATTATGATCAGATACAATCGCATCTATAGTTCCATCGGCTAAACCTTGCCAGAGGGCTTCAATATCTGCCTGGCTGCGGAATGGTGGATTTACCTTCAAATTAGTATCAAAATTCAATAAAGCCGTATCGTCAAAAGCGATCTGATGGGCAGTCATGTCACAAGTTACCTGTAAGCCCTGGCGTTTAGCCTGCCGGATGAGTTCTATAGAAGTAGCCGTGGATATGGCTGAAAAATGAATTTTTCCTCCGGCATATTGCAGAAAACGTAAATCTCTGGCAATCATCATTTCTTCGGCCAAAGCTGGTATTCCTTTTAATCCAAGCATTGTACTGGTAACGCCTTCATGCATTTGCCCGAATTGTGTCAACAGCACATCTTCCGGACGGTTAATAAGCAGGCCACCAAATGTTTGAAGGTATTGAAGTGTTTTTACCAGAATATCGGAATGCCATACCGGTTTGAGTCCATCAGTAAATGCAATGGCTCCAGCCATGTGAAGGTCGATCATTTCTGTGAGCTCTTTGCCTTTAATATCTATGGAAACAGCCGCCATGGGATACACTTTTACTGCATGTGTATTTCCCTTGGTTTGCACATACGTAACAGCCTCTTTGGTTTGTACCACCGGATGGGTATTGGGCAGTAAAGCAATTTCAGTGAACCCACCGGCTGCCGCAGCCTCCCGTACCGAAAATAAATCTTCCTGGTGTTCGTAGCCCGGATCTTTGGCCGCCACTCGCATATCTACCCAGCCCGGAGAAACTTTCAGCCCAGCAATATCTACTACATAGTCTGCTTCTTTACCAGCTTTTTCCGCTGCATCAGTGATGCTGGCGATCAGGCCATTTTCAATCCAGAGTTGTTTTTGCTGTCCGTTAAAGGGAGATTTGGGGTCAATAATCTGGGCAGAGGGGATATGTATCTTCATAAGTAAAAATCCGCTACCAAACCTGGAGCAGTATGTTTAGGCTATATTCTGAGCGATTTCAGAGCCAGTTTACAACAGACGGATCAAGGCGATTTCTGTCAGTAAAAAGAACAAGGCAGCAATCAGGCAATACTTCCACAGATTACGGCCAATGTTGCGGGCTTTGAAATCGTCGGCGAAATTACCTTCTTTTACCGAATCATACACCTGTACATTCTTTTTTCCGGCAAATATTTTTTTCAGTTCATCAGCATTGTAGCTATCCATCTGAGATTCACGCTTATCGTAATTGAAAGCCAGAATATATTCGGTGGTATCGTTCAGGGCTAATTCATAATAACCGGATTCGGGCATTTCACTGGCCGCCTGGCTCACCTGTGGCAGTTCAAAAATAAGCTGGTTGCTCACTTTCCGCTGCGGAGGAATAATCTCAAATTTATCTTTCTTTAATTTATACACCTGGTCGGTTCCAGTATTATTTACCTTGATGGCAATACTGGGCTCCTGAAAAGAATAGGATAAACGTTCCTGCGATTTGCTTAGCGAAGCAACTTTATACAACACTGGTACAAAAAGCGCATGTTTAGGAAAATTGCTATAGGCCATATCCACCGGACTGGCAGCCAGATATACTTTCCCTTTCAGAGCAGTAAACTGGCTAAGGAAAGGCTGGTTATTTCTGAATTTTAATAATGCAGTACCGCCATTGCTCCACTCAATCACCGGATTGGCAAATGGCATATTGATTGTTCCTTTCTGCACTGAATTTTCAAAAATAGATTCAAAGAAGGGATTCCGCATGTCTGGGGGAGCCAGCACATTGGCAGGCGAAGTATCATAGGTATTCGTATTGGCTACGGCCGTTACTGGCAGATAGCTTGACCGTTGAACCCCACGTATACCTAAATTACCCAGCATCTGGCTGTAAGAACTAATATCTGCCTGTGCACCTGGAAATATCAGTACGCTGCCACCGTCTTTTACAAAACTTTCTACCTGGTTACGTAAGGTAGCATCCAGCGCAGGTAAATTTTCTATGACTACCAGATCGGAGGTTTTAATCTGTGCCAGGTCAGCATTAGCAATGTTATAACTTTTAATCGAAAATACAGATTCGTTCCCAAATACCCCAGGAACATATGGTGCAGGCTGTCCGGCATACAGGTGCAATATATTAATAACTGGCGCTGCATTAATTACAAAATAGTATTCGTTATCGAAGGTGACCGGATAATCTTCAAAAGAAATGCGTCCCCGCTGAAATCCTTTTTCCTGTACCGTAAAATTGAATACCAGTTGCCCCGCAGCATTTCCTTCCAGGGTAATGGTAGAAGAAGAAACCTGTTTGTTATCTATAAAAAGTTTAACTGGTAAATTTTCAATTTCTTCGCTGCCTGTATTCACCAGGCGTACATTGAGTTCATTGGTTTCCATTTCTTTTACAAACGGAGTAGCCAGCCACAAAGAGTCTATAAATATATTGCCAGATTCTTCAGCTTGCACCGGTACCAGAAAATACTGGTTGAGTGAATCTAACGCTATCTTTCCTAGTTCGCCAGCCGTACTTTTCTGAAAATCTGAAAACCAGAATACCTGATTTTGCGGAGAAGAAGAATATTTTTCGAGCAAACTGAGTTGCCTTCTTTGCACGGCTTCCAGCGAACGGGAAGTATTGGAAAGATTAATTTCTGTTAACCGGTCTTTAAGTTTATCCCGCCCTGCTACAAACTGGTCGCGGCTTTCAAAATCATTGGTAAGTAGCTGAAAGGAAGGTGTATTAGGCAGTACATTTAAAATCTGATCAATCTGCTCGGTAGCTACGTCCAGGTTACGGTTCTTACCGGATTCATTCTGCATACTGAGTGAATTATCCAGATACAGGCTGGTAACACCGCTACTTGTATTAATTGCCCGGTTATTCTGGCTGGGAATATAGGGCTGGGCAAAGGCAAGCACCAGGAAAATTACAAATAAAGTACGGGCAGCCAGAATAAGTACATGCTTGAGCCTTCGGAAAGAGCTAGTTGAGGTATCTACATTCTTCAGGAAGGCCACATTGGTAAAATATACCTTTCTGGTCCGCCGGAAGTTGAACAGATGTATGGCAATGGGAATGGCAACTGCCAGTAAACCAAATAAAAACGAAGGATACAGGAAATTCATGTACTATCAAAAATAATTAAATTAATGCAGCTACACAATCTATTACAGCAATAAGTCATTCACTGAAGACAGAAGGCGTGCAGAACTGTTATATCGTGGCAATCAGCAGATACCTGATTAATTAACTTTGCCTGTTTCAAAAACGTTTCGCTGAGCTAAAGAATTGTGCAAGACAGTATGAATAGATGGCCATAAATCTTCGCCGCCTTCCTGGCATACTGGATATTCAGCGTATTTGCTTCTGATTTAAATTACCAGACTCCTATTGAATTTTTACAAATTAGTAAACTTTGTTGGGAATAAAAGATTATGCTTTTATACTTGCCTGCTTTCCAACCATGGAGAGATTAACCTTGCTATCTATGCTTATCAAAGATTATACAAAAATATCTCTTATTGCCGGAGTGATAGCTGCGTTGCTGGTATCGCTGTATTTCTTTGTATTTTACTGGCTGGGGAAAAGTCCGTTACTGCGAATGAGTTCGTATGATATGGCTATTGTATGTATTTGTATGGCCATTGCTATGGGCTATTACCGCGACAAATGGAAAGCCGGCAAAATGCATTTCTGGGAAGGAATTTTGATTGGATTGTATACCAACCTGATGGCAACGCTGCTTTCTACCCTTATTATCTACGTTTTTATCGCTTTTATTGAACCTGAAGTACTCACTGGCCATATCGCAGATTTGAAAAATTTAATGATCCAGACCAGACAGCAGGTAGAAGAAGGATTTGGCAAAGAAGCCTATACAAATACGTTAGACAGAATTTCCGGTACAACGGCTGTTCATGTAGCCGTAGATGTATTCATAAAGAAATTTCTCGTCTGCCTGCTGGGTACAGGCTTTCTTGCTGCCATTTTGCGCAAAAATTAAACCCTGCCTGCTTGTATTTATACAAGCGTTCGTATAATTTTATCTTTATATAGTAAAGTTTGCCAGTCGTCATTTTTTAATAAATCTCTACAAACGATCATTTGTAATATTCATACCCTTTCACTTTAAAACCGTACCCTTATGGAGCCTACCACTGCTACGCCTTCTACTGCCCGTATCGCTTTAAAATACGGTTTATTTATCGGACTTGGACTTATTATTTATTACTTAATCTCCCAACTCGCCGGACTTGCCAATAATCCTACGGCCGGTATGATTGGTATGGTAATTTCTGCAGGGATTCTTGTTGTAGGAATTGTATATGCCATTAAAGATTTTAAAAGCCAGAATGATGGCTTTATGTCGTATGGACAGGGATTGGGCTTAGGAGCCTTGGCATCTGCTGTATCTGGGTTAATTAGCGGTATCTTTTCTTCTATCTATGTTAGTTTTATCGACAATTCTGCCATGAAGCAGGCAATGGATATGCAACGGCAACAAATGGAAGAAAAAGGAATGGATGATGCTCAGATTGACCAGGCTATGGCGATTGCCGAGCAATTTTCAGGGCCGGGAACGATACTGGTAATCAGTATATTGACTATGTTATTTATCGGATTTATTCTTTCTCTGATTATCTCTGCTGTAATGAAAAATGAGCGGAACGAGTTTGTATAGAAATTCATCGTATGCACTCATGAACCTTATTTAACACAAAACCCGGATTATTCATGATCCGGGTTTTGTGTTTTATGTATATTGATTCTATTCATGTTATTTTTCTTGCCTGATTCTGGCCATAAATTCATCCTTATACCGGGTGAGTGCATGTTCGAAAGAAGGCATTATATATCCCCGTTCACTGCTCAGAATACTATACTTTGGCCTGGAAACTACATGGTTAATCAGGTTGTGTGCCGGGCTGATTTTAATCAGGTCTGTATTTAAGCCAAGCATTTCAGCTGCCTGTATAAGCCATGCCGCCTGAGTAGTAGCTCCTTCATTCGTCAGGTGCCAGATACCTGTTGAACCATCTATCAACAAATCTAAACTGGCATGAACGAGGTCGGGAATATAAGAAACTGAAAATACCTGATGATGGCTGCTAACAAAAGTTTTTCCTTCCGCAATAGTTTGCAAAGCCATTGTAAACGCACCCGAATCTTCCCAGGGATCAAATAGTTCACCGATACGAATGATGAGTGATTGAGCGTTTGCTTGTAATATTTTCTTTTCCGCCTCTGCTTTACTTGATCCATATACACTGAGCGGACTGGCCTCACTGCTTTCTGTATAGGGCCGGTTAGACCTTCCATCAAAAACCAGATGCGAAGAAAACGTAAGCAAAGGCAAATGGCAAGCCTCGCAAACAGCCGCCAGTCTGGCAGGCCACTGGGTGTTCAGTTCAAAACAAGCATCTGGATCAAATTCGGCCTGATCGATTTGTTCATAACTGGCTGTATTAACAATAGCCCATGGCTTAATAGTTTTCAACAGGGAAAGCAGTGTATCTATATCCGTGCCATCGGTTACTTCTAAACTCAGCAAGCGGTAAGGAATACCCCTTAGTTCACAAGCTTTAGCAAACGCATTACCTAATGGATCGGAGGTGCCATCGGCAATAAGCAAGGGAGCTGTCTGTTGGCTAAGGTGCTTATCCATGATCATTGTCAAGGGCGAATTTTTTCCGGATATCACTACATGGGTGGTAGTCATCTGGGTTTCGAAAAGATTTTCCATCTCCGCAGCAGAATGTGAAGGACAGGCTTCCCGGCTGCCGGCAGGATGTGTATCTTCCCCGGATTCAGGATATAAGAACCGTATGGGGCGCTGCCACCATCCTGCCACTTCCAGTAGCGGATGCATATACGAATTTCCCTTGGTATACGTCCTGATCATGTCAGCCAGTGCTGTTGGCCTGGGTTGAGGTGCTCTCAAATCGAATACCCCAGATTCATATCTTCCTTCCGGCGCAGTAACCAGGTTGTGCCAGTCGTAACAGCCTAGTAAAGCCCAGGCGGTAACTGCCCGAACATCTACTCCTTTTTCCCGTAAATGCACAGCACTTTGCCACATGTCGTTTAGCCAGCGCATTTGCTCTTCACGGGTACAACTTAAATGTGCTTCTGTAATGGCCAGAGGTAAGTGATACCGCTGCCAGGCTTCCTCCATCAACCGTCCCGGACCTGCCAGTCCTTCCGATAATACCCGTACGGCTTCAATATCTGCATAGGTATGGTATTCATTTCCGCCATGTGTCCAGGAAGGATAGTACATGATCTTCTCATCCAGAAAACGCTCACTGGTTACATAGTGATTAATGCCCATTATATCCGGCGGACAAGGATGATCTACGAACCATTCCAGTTCTTCCGCACGTATGCCAACAGAGATCAGAAAATGCCACATAGGTTTATCCGGTGTCAATTTGCCGCAAAGCAGATCAAACGAAAGCCACCGGCGTTCGTTTTCAAGGTCTGCCTGGTAAGCCAGTAAAGGTGTTGAATACGTTTTACCCAGGTCTTCAGTCTGCACCAGTTTCGCCTGCGGATTTACTTCCCGGATAGCCTGCATGGCCAGTATCGTAGCTTTGCATTGATTCAGTAAGGCTTTGGCAAACACAAGTCCCTCTTTTTTATGGGGATACCAGAATCCATACAGGCCACTAAACCGTGCCGTTGTTAGTGGCTCATTCACTGGCGTATAATGACTAATCCAGGGATAACGCTCGCTTACCATACGGGCATACTTTGTAAATAAGGTTACAAAATTAGGATGCGCCAGATGGGTGTAGGCAGGACCACTACCATGATGCAACAAGCCTGCAATGGGATCAATGCCCAGCTGTTGCAGCCGGTTTAGCCTTTCGTCGGTCCATGCCCAATCTGGGGTGTGTATATTCTGAGGCGCTACTTGTTCCCATAAAACTGGATAACGCAGTGTGCGGATACCCAGGCTGGCTATTTGATCAAGATCTTCGATGCGGCTGGCATGCCCGCTAAAGACCAGTTGATTGAAATACCTATTTTGTACCCGGTTGAAGGTACATTCTATTCCTCCCCATAATGCTACATCTGTTCTCTTCGGCTGGTCTTTTGGTAAATCTATTATATCCATGCAAAAAATGTTTGTTCAATATTCCGGCAGCAAGCTGGCAACGGCAATGGGGGCTGTTAATAATTCTGCTGTGCTAACCTTATAAAAAGCCGACAGCTATCTGCTGCTTGCCATCGTCTACAAGTTAGGTATACTAGATGCACACCTCCGCTAAGACACGACCTGCCTGAAAGTAGTATACGTAAGAATGCCGAAATGTTATGCTTATTCAGCTAAATGAAGAGGGAATAGTGAAACTTAGAATTACATCAATAAAAGAATGGGTTAGTAGATTTTACAGGAGAATAGGGCCGGAAAAGCCAGAGCGCAATAAATATGATAAGTAATAAGATACGCATTAATTCCTGTAATACAGCTTATTAATGGCTAATTACCCGGCCAGACCCGATGCTAGAAGCAATTATTACTTAACCCTGTAAAACAGTAAAGAAACATCTGTAATAAATACAATTATTCTATATAAAATTTGCCGGGTGCTCCAGAGCTGATACAATAGAAAAGTTTATCAGAAAAGGGAAATGTATATCAATGGCTTTTATAATAAATGAGTACAGCAACCCCTTTATTGTTATGAATCTGCTGCCTGAGAATCTGCCGGAAACAGCCGACAGAGATAAATTATAGTTTCATGATTGATGTGTCATCGGCATTGCAAGAAAATCATAACCCTGTGCATGGCTTTATAGTATAAAACACAAAACACTTTATATACATACACTATGGCAAACTACTCACTTTCAACTTCTCATATAGGACATGAATCCCAGGAATGGATAAAAAAACTGGCACGTTTTGGCTTTGTAGCCAAGGGGATTATTTATGTATTGTTAGGCATCATGGCCGTAATGGCGGCCATAGGACAGGGAAGTACGCAGGAGGCCAGTAAAAATGGGGTAGCTCAGCTTATTTTTGAACAGCCCTTCGGACGTGTTCTGGCTATTCTGCTGGTAATTGGCCTTGCGGGGTATGTGATCTGGCGCTTTGTAGAAGCCATTATGGATCCACAGGGATCAGGTTCGGATAGTAAAGGCATGGTGAAAAGAATCGGATACTTTATTAGCGGACTATTATATACTGGATTTGCTGTATCTATCATTAAACAACTAATTGGCAGCGGTGGTGGAAGCTCTAATTCCCAGCAAACCTGGACAGCCAAATTACTGGAAATGGAGGCAGGACCATTTATCCTGATCGTCATAGGTTTGATTATAGTGGCTTCCGGTATTGCACAGTTCATTAAAGCCTACAAAGCCAAGTTTAAAAAACATCTCCGGCTGGAGGGTGTACAAACAGAAACACGGAAATGGATTACCCGGATCGGGAAAATTGGTTTCACAGCCAGGGGCATTGTATGGCTGATCGTGGGATATTTTATTATCCGGGCAGGTATGCAGTCGGATGCCAGTGAAGTACAAGGTTCTCAGGGAGCTTTTAGTTTTTTGCAGCAAATGTCGTATGGACACTGGATACTCCTGGTTGTTGCGATTGGTGTAACGGCGTATGGCGTATTCCAGTTTGTAAAAGCTAGGTATTACCAGATTAATCTGCATTAAATCCGTTGAATTGCGGATGTACTTATGTAAAAATTGAATAAGGATAGATTAAATACGACTAAAAAACCTTCCTCTTATTGGGGAAGGTTTTTTGTATATATGAGTGCAAATTATTCAAATAAATACATCCGGGGGCTTACTTTGCTTTCTGCAATTCAGCGATCAGGCTTTCGTTCATACGCACATAATCACTATTCTTGGCAATTTTAGCCAGCTCAATCGACTTCTTGGCTGATTCAATAGCACCTTTGTTATCGTTGAGTTTCGCCTGTAGCTTTGCTTTCTGGTGTAATTGCCAGAACTGTGCATCTTTCACTGTTGCTTTGTTCATCCATTCCATGGCCTGTTTCAGGTCTTTGCCTGATTCCATATAATATACAGCGGCCTGGTAATATACATTCGCATTAGGTTCCATTCTATCCTTGATCTGGGCCATTACCTTCGCATCTACTTCGGTTTCCAGCTTGAGGCTTACCTTCGTGTTTTCCCACTTAATATTGATTAGTGCGGTGCTGTTCGTAAGGTCAGAAATATCAATAGTAAGGGTTTCGTAGGGGCTCCCTGTTTTAGCAGGCTTCACCGTAAAGCGGGCCTGGTCATCCGATTGTTTATAATCGCCTTCAGATACCTTAAGGTTTTTACTTAAGATCACTACCCATTCTGTTTCTCCGGGAATCGACATAATAGCATAGGTGCCAGCCGGAACTTTTTTGCCCTCCAGCATAACTTCTTCACTGAAGGTGATGGTAGTAGCTGCATTAGCACCAGTTCGCCATACTTCACCATACGGTTTTAAGCCGCCAAATATCTTCCGGCCCTTCATGCTGGGGCGGGAATAAGAGATCTTTACTTCTCCAAGTCCTACTTGCTGTGTGAGTGTAGCCGATGGACTAGCTGCCGGCATATTAATTTGTGCCTGTACTCCTTCGGTGATACAACAACAAGCTATTAAAACAAAAACTAAAGTATGCAATACTTTTTTCATAGGGTTATACTTAATAATTAGTGTAGGTGTAAATGAATCAGGCAGCAAATTAAAGAAGAATGTTTCATTTTTTCATATAGGGAGATACATGTAAGATGTAATATAAAAGAACTATCCTGCCAGGCAAGCCTGCATTCATACATAGCGAGGCAGTGTACCAGAGCTGTACTCATATAAAAATTTGTTGTAGCCTGTTGTCAGATACCGGCTTTTTAGAATATTTTAATGTATAGCATCCGTATTGTTCCGGGTAGTATACATTTTTGTATTAGTGGTATCCGGGTTGTTGCGGGCATTGCAATGAAAAGAATTTGTTATATCCGGACAAAAACGGATGCTTCATATTTATGAATTTGCTATATCCGTACTTGTTCGGATGCCATACCTGCAACGATTTAAGGTGTCCGTTTTACACCGGATGGAATAAATGTAAGTTTTTAGTAGGGTCTGATAATGCCGGAGGGTATAATTTTTTGTTTTTGCTATATCCTGACTTGTCCGGTTGCCCTGATTTTACAGGTTTTATTCCTTCCTGTTGTGCAGGTCGGTAAGCTTATATAGATTCATACGTATTTTATAAGCCCAATCCATATGTTTCTCAATCATTTAAGAAATCCTTTCCTCAATGCTGAGATCAGCGATACAAATTTCGGTAAGCTGGCCAGTACGCACATTGAGCGTTTAAAAGCTGGTAATAGCAGTAACCGGTATGATGCCCTGATTACATTAACGGAACCTTTATATCAGGCTTTTGTAGGTACATTGTTTACAGGCAGCGGCAGCAGTTCTACCAAGGAGAGCAAAACCATGCGCACCAACGAAACCCTGAATGCCCTGAAGGCTTATATCGGACGCAAAGAGGGAGTGATTGCAGATAAGTTTCCCAGAAATTCTCCGGTTTACCAGGAGTTTTTCCCACAGGGCTTAAGTGAATACCGGAATGCATCCAAAAAGAATTTACAGGTAGTGGCAGAACGTTTTGTGAAGGCTGCACAGACTCACTCGGCTGTGATCGGGAAAGATATTGCCAAAGAAGCGCAAAGCCTGATGGATGCATATGTAAACTGCCGGACCGAACAGTTACAGGCGATTGGGAGTCTGAAAGGAATTTCAAGCGAGAGTAAATCCAAGCGCAAAGCACTGGCGATTCAATTATATAAGAACCTCTTATATATTCTGCTGGAAAATGCCGAACAGACTGGCCAGGTAAAAGATTATTTCGATATCTCTTTTCTCAGGAAAGTCCGTAAAGAAGAGAAACCTCTGGCCGCCTAAGGCAGAACTCATCTTCCGTAACCTTTATCAATGATTTGATAATTTAGCTAAGATCTATCCTGTCAGATCAGCGGGAAGAATTTAACCAGCATATACTTTGTTACCTTACATGTATAACAGCACACTTTTTACGTGTAGAGATACAATCCTTTTGTTACTCATATTTTTCTTTTAAATAGTTTGTACATTTGCATTAATGAGAATAGGAATATTTTTCGGGGGTCAGTCGCGTGAGCGGGAGATCTCCTTCGCCGGTGGCAGAACCGTCTATGACAATCTGAATAAAAGCTTGTTTGAAGCTGTACCTGTGTTTGTAGATAGCTTAGGCAATTTCATTTTACTCAACTGGGAATATATCTATAAAGGAACCATCCGGGATTTTTACCCTCCGGTAAGTGCCCTGCCGGCTTCTTCCTATAATTTTCAGATCTATATTGAATCCTTAGGAGATTTAAGCATTTCAGAACAGGATGCCATTATCAACAAGGTAGGCAAACGTATACGTCCGGAAGAGTTCAGGCAATACTTTGATTTTGCTTTTCTTACATTACATGGTCCGTTTGGGGAAGATGGCAATATCCAGGGCTTGCTGGAGTGGTATAATATTCCCTATTCCGGTTCCGGTATTTTATCTTCTGCGATCGGAATCAACAAGAAGGTGCAAAAAGACCTGATGCGTAATGCTGGTTTTGCTTCTCCCCGTACAACAACTTTTACCCGCACCGAATGGCTCAACACTGAGTACAAGGGTGACTTGCTGGAGAAGCTTATTCACCAGATCGGATTGCCCTTTGTGATAAAAGCGCCTAACCAGGGTTCTTCCATCGGGGTATCTGTACTCAATGAGAAAGACAATGCCAGGTTCGTAGCTGGTGTTAACCGCAGCTTGTTCATTCAGGAAGTGTACACCGCTACCTGGAAAACCTATTCAGAAGAACAGAAAATACGCTTTATTACTTCACTTGCCGATATACGGGAAGGAATTGGCTTGCCTGTGTATGCCAACGGTACTTTGCTCCATCATCCGGAAGCCTTGCTAAATTATCTCAATAATTCGCGTGAGGAGCAAGTAACCTTAATGAATGTAAATGGAGAAGAATCTATACTGATAGAGTCCTTTATTCCCGGGAAAGAATTTTCATGTATTGTGGTGCAGGACGAACAAGGCAAACCGATTGCTTTGCCACCTACGGAGATTGTAAAAGTCACTGAATTATTTGATTACCGTTCCAAGTACTTGCCAGGTATGAGCCGCAAGGTTACACCCATACATGTACCAGAAGCCCATATCGAGAAAATTCGCAGCGAATGCAGCCGCCTGTTTGAACAGTTGCAGTTTAATGTATATGCTAGGATAGATGGGTTTATTAACAGCGTAGGAGAAGTTTTTCTGAACGATCCCAATACTACCTCGGGTATGCTGCCTTCTTCCTTCTTCTTCCACCAGGCAGCAGAGATCGGCCTGAATCCATCCCAGTTCCTGACCTATATCATCCGGACTTCCCTGTATGAAAGAATTAAGTCGGGCAAGAATAACCTGTATCTGCAAAATCAATTAAATACACTCGATGCGGACATTATCCGTCTGCAAAGTGCCGCAGTAGATAAGATCAAGGTAGCAGTGATTATGGGCGGATTTTCTTCGGAGCGTCATATCTCGGTGGAAAGTGGCCGCAATATTTATGAGAAGCTCAGTTCGTCGGTAAAATACCAGCCTGTTCCGGTATTCCTCACTGGCAGCGAAGGAAACCATGAGCTATATGTGATGCCGATTAACATCATGCTGAAAGACAATGCCGATGATATTAAAGAAAAAGTACACGCCCAGAAAGAAAAGCACCCGGTAATCAAAAAGATTGTAGCCGAGGCGGGAAATATCACCAGCAAGTATGTAGGCAGTGCGCTTGAATATCCCTATGCCATTAGCTATGCAGAACTCGCAGAACTGGTAGATGAAGTGTTCATTGCCTTGCATGGACGCCCGGGTGAAGATGGCGCTGTACAGACAGAGCTTGAAAAAGTAGGATTGCCTTATAATGGATCTGGTGTAGAGAGCTCACGCATTACGATTAATAAGTACGAAACGAACCGGATTCTGCGCAATCATGGCATCAGTGTAGCCAACCATGCCCTGGTGTATAAAAATGACTGGGTACAAAACCCCGCACAGGCTATAGCCGATATTGAAAAAGTGTTCAGGTATCCCATTATTGCCAAACCTGCCGACGATGGTTGCAGCTCAGCTGTTAAAAAGATAAAGAACCGCCAGGAACTGGAAGCTTTTGCCCAGATGATGTTCCGGGAGTTACCAGAATTTTTATCTGGTCCTATCCAGGTACTTTCCCTGAAGCGCAATGAAGAATTTCCTCAGAAAGATTATTTCCTGATTGAGGATTTAATTACAGCCAATGGAGCCAGACACTTTCTGGAAGTTACCGGCGGATTATTAACTAAGCTCGATGAGTCTGGAAACCTGGTATATGAAGTATTTGAGCCTTCCGAAACACTGGCCGTAGGCGAAGTACTTTCACTCGAAGAGAAATTCCTGGCCGGAGAAGGACAAAACATCACACCTGCCCGTTTCTCCCGTGACCCACAGGCCAACAAAACTATTTCTGCGCAGGTTCGGGCAGTACTGGAAAAGACAGCCAAAATTTTACAGATTGAAGGCTATGCCCGGATTGATGCATTTGTGCGGGTATATGAGAATAATCAGGCAGAAACCATTATTATTGAAGTAAATTCACTGCCCGGCATGACACCAGCTACCTGTATCTTCCACCAGACGGCCATCAATGGATACAAGCCCTATCATTTTATTGATGCCATCCTGGACTTTGGAATGAAGAGAAAGGCAATCAGTCATTAGATCATTATCGTCAGTCAACAGGGATTCAAAATAAGCTTGATCACTGTTGACTGTTTTCTTCGTTCATTATTTATATGCTGCAAATAAAAACAGGATCTAAAAAGGATGTACTGATTCATCTGGGTATTATGCTAAGTTTAGTATCCATCGTAGTGCTGGGATTCTTTTTTATTTATCTGCCTTCTACTACCCATCATGGCGAATCAATTCCTGTACCTGAGCTTTCAGGCAAGCATATTCATGAAGTGGAGAAGTACCTGGGTGAGTATAACCTGAGGTATGAAATAAGTGATTCCACCTTTATTTTGGATAAACCTGCCTCTATCGTGCTTACACAATATCCCAAAGCTGGAGAAAGAGTGAAGGAAAATCGTAAAATTTATATTACCGTTACTACCAGTATTCCGCCTCATGTGGAAATGCCTAAACTCGTAGATATTTCCCTCAAGAGTGCTGAGTTATTACTACAAAGCAATCAGTTACGCTTAGGTGAAAGTAAACGTATACCTCATCTGGCACAGAACCTGGTATTGAAGCAGGAATGGAATGGGAAGGAGGTAGCGCCAGGTACAAAGATTCCTAAAGGTTCTATCATTCATCTGACTGTAGGAGATGGCGTAGGTTCAAATACTTTGCCTGTTCCTGATCTGGTAGGGATGAGTTATTCTGAAGCGGAGATTGTAATTAAAGGTTCAAATTTGATAATTGGTCGTATATTGCCTGCAGGTATTACACCGGATGCTACAAGTAAAGTAGTGAAGCAGAATCCTGGTAGTAGTGAGGGTAAAAGTATACGAGAAGGGGAGCAGATAGATATCTGGCTTGAAAAGAAAATGGATAATTGAGATAACCTGACTATACAAAGTCTGCCGGTATTGATTTAGATGAATAATTTTAGTTTACTTTATGATCTATATAAAAACAAGTTCTAAGAAGGATGTACTGATACATATTGGCATTATGCTGAGTTTGCTGGCCATTATTGTGTTGAGCTTCTTTTTTATCTATTTGCCATCCACCACCAATCATGGCGAATCAATTACTGTACCTGATCTATCGGGAATGAAAGTAGATGCCGTAGAAGAATTTCTGGAATCTAGGGACCTGCGTTATGAGATAAATGATTCTACTTTTATTTCTAACAAGCCTGCTTCCATCGTACTCACACAATACCCAAAAGCAGGAGAGAAGGTGAAGGAAAACCGCAAGATCTATATTACAGTAACTACCAATAATCCGCCTAATGTAGAAATGCCAAAACTGGTGGATATTTCGCTGAAAAGCGCACAAATGCTGTTGCAGAGTTATGAGCTACAGGAAGGAAGCATTAAGTATGTTCCTAACCTGGCACAGAACCTGGTATTGAAACAGGAGTTTAATGGAAAAGAAATTGCGCCAGGCACTAAACTTCCGAAGGGATCAAAAATTGATTTAACCGTAGGGGATGGTGTAGGTAAAGATGATTTTACTTTACAAAATGTAGTTGGCATGACCCTGGAAGAAGCTAAAGTGGTAATTGAAGGTTCCAGCCTGGTGATCGGAAGTATCTTGTATGATGGCAATAGCAGCGAGCCTACCGGGACAGTGATCAAACAAAATCCTGCGGCTGATAGCAATATCCGGGTGGGCGAAGTAGTGGATTTATGGGTTTCCGGAACTGGACCTGATACCAATGAATAATTATCTGGTATAGATCTTATTCATCGTTTGTTTAGATAAATTCAATTGTGGCTGTAAGCTAACAAATGTATTTATTATTGGTATTCAGCCTGTGTAAAGCAGACATTCTTTCACTGTACATTTGCCATACTGAAATAACCAGCTTTTTCGTTATGGGTGTGGTAATTTTCATTCATGAATCATAAAGTAGCCTTATTGTGTTATTGGAGCGCATGTCTGCAAACATGCGTTATTCATATCTGCCGGAAGTTGTTTTTCAACACCATCTTGCTTGCCGGGAGTATGCTCTGTTTTTTTACTTTTCCAGCTGCTGCACAACTCCAGCTATATCCGCTGCAAAACAAGGCAACAGAGGCACTGCAACCAACTTCAAAACCTCAGGCACGCACCCAGGCTGATCCATTAACACTTCCTTTTTTTGATGATTTTTCTACCGTTTACGGAAAACCAGATCCGGCTCGCTGGCAAGGGAGGGGAGGTGTATATATTAATAACACGGCTGCCGTAAATCCGCCTTCTAAAGGTGTGGCTACTTTTGATGGATTAGATTCTACAGGCACACCCCGGGATTTCAGCCGCGCTACTATCCAGAGCCCTACTGATACACTTACCTCCAGACCTATTAATCTGGCGGGGCAAGAGGCGGCAAATGTATATTTGAGCTTTTTCTGGCAGGCACGCGGGATCGGAGAATTACCAGATCCAACAGATTCATTGTTGTTGGAATTTAAAACGGCTGATACTACCTGGAATAGTATTCTCACGATAACAGGTCAGAATACAGCAGAATTCAAACAGGAAATAATAGCTGTGCCGGCATTGTATTGTCATGCCTCCTTTCAGTTCCGGTTCCGTTTATTCAGCCGCCCGGCTGGCCCTTATGATGCCTGGCATATAGATTATGTATACCTCGACCGGAATCGCAATGCTACGGACAGGTATGTAAGGGATGTGGCTACCGTGGATCAACCAGCTTCCCTGTTGAAAAATTTTACAGCCATGCCGCTTGTCCAGCTTCAAGCCGATCCTACCCAGCTCAAAGATTCTGTCTATACCAGTATTTATAATTCACATAGCAGGGGTGTGTTTACTACCTATAATTTCAAGGTGGAGAACATTTATAATAGTCAGGTACTTATCAACTCAGCTTTTCCAGATCCTTCCCCTATTAATTCTCTCAATAGGCAGTTAAAAGGCGTACGGTTGAACCAGGCGGCTTTGCTTCCGGCAGTAGATTCTCTGTTGTTGAAATATACTTTTAGTTTTAATACCGGAGACGACAATGCCACCATTCCTTCTGTGAATTTGCAGCAGAATGATACTATTTCCGGAACTACTGTATTGCATAATTATTATGCGTACGACGATGGCACAGCAGAATACGGATTAGGCCTTCGCCAGCGGCAAGGAAGAGTTGCCTGTAAGTTTTATGTAAATACGCCAGATACACTTACCTCTATCCGCCTGTATTTTACCAGAATGGAAAGTGACCTGAAAGGACAGACATTTGTGCTGCGCATCTGGAGTAAACTTGATACCGCCCGGAGTTCGGTTTTATATGAAAAAAGTATTCCTATCCGTTACAGTGACACCCTCAATAAGTTTATTGATTTTCCTTTATTGCCTAATGTATTGGTTTCAGATACATTTTACGTAGGATGGCAGCAAAGTTCAGATGATATTCTGGCCATTGGATTGGATAAAAATACAAATGCGAGTTCGCAGCTATATTATAATATCTCAGGTTTGTGGGAGCAAAATACAGAGATACAAGGCAGCGCCATGATCCGGCCGGTATTTGCCAGGGTAACTACTGTTGGTCTGCCGGAAAATGAAGAAACCAGAAACTTTGTATTGTATCCGAATCCCACTGCCGGAAGGCTGACCTGGAACGATGATGGGGTTTCACTAATAGAAGTATATGATATATTAGGCAAGAAAGTTAAAAGCCAGGTATTCCAGCCATCTTCGACTCAGGAGCTTAATCTATCGCAATTGAATCCTGGTATGTATATCCTGTATATTCACTTCAAAAAGTATGTGATTGCCAGGAAAGTAATGGTGCAGCGGTAAGTTAGTTATTGGTCAATAGTCATTAGTATATGCTGTGAGGGCTATTTCAGCTTGATACATATTTATAAATCTGTATTTTATTTGACATCTAGTACATAAGTAAAATAGGCATATGTATCATCTAAAGTTTTTGTTTTTCTAATCTGCCCTTCTTTATAATCTTGAATCTTACCTCTAATAATATGTTTGCCTGCTTTTTTAGGTTTATAGATATAAGTAGCTTCTAAGTTATTGCTGTAAATGGTATCTTGCTTTCCTCCTGTATAACTATAATTTTCATCTAAGCTGCCTATAAAAACTGTAATCTTTTCATAGCGGGCTCCATCTAATTTTATATTTATTTTATAACTCCCTGTATTTGGTTCTTTGGCAGAGATTATCTCCACAATATGGTACTTTTCTAGTAACGCCCCTTTTCTGTCAAATTTTTTGCTCCACAGAGACACATCTGTTAATGTATCAACTGTTCCTACATAATTTTCTAAACTCACCATTCCATTATCATGATATTCTATGAGTTTTCCTTTTATTTTATCATCAGAATAAGGTATTATAGCTTTCAATCTTCCATTCTCATGATAAAACCTAGCATTATCTATTCTGTTATTATTTGAAAATAATATTTTAGATTTAACCTTGCCATCTTCGTAAAATCCAGTGGTTAATCCATGTAGTTTTCCATTTACCCATTTTTTTTCTTCCATTATATTTCCATTTTCATAATAGGTAAGACTCGTTCCCTGCAGTAACCCATCCCTATAATTGGCTTCAAATTTTAGCTTGCCGCTTTCGTAATATTCATAAGCTTTACCATGGTATAGTTTATCTTTGACTTCTATTTTCATTTTAAGTGTTCCGTCAGGATAATATATCATCTGTAAATCATTTTGTTTGCAACCGGATATTGTAGTTATAAGTACTAAGATCAGATTAACTAATATATATTTCATCGTAAGTAGATCAAATGCTTTACTAATGACAATAGATTAGCTACTCAAAATTCCTGTAAATATTTCGTCCAGCTTGGCTACGGGACGAATGCCTATGTTGAATTGCTTAAAATTCAAACCTTTGGTATTGTACTTGGAAATATAGATTTCCTTAAAACCCAGCTTCTCTGCTTCTGAAATGCGGCTTTCAATCCGGTTTACGGCGCGTACTTCTCCGCCAAGGCCTACTTCTGCGGCAAAACAGGTGGTATGCGGAATACTAATGTCTTCGTAAGAAGAAATGATGGAGGCACAAACGGCCAGGTCAATGGCAGGATCTTCTACTTTTAAGCCACCGGCAATATTCAAAAATACGTCTTGTACGCCGAGCTTGTAACCTCCTCTTTTTTCCAGTACAGCCAGTAGCATATTCAGGCGTTTGGCATCAAAACCAGTGCTGCTCCGCTGGGGAGTTCCATAGGTAGCCGGACTTACCAGCGACTGAATCTCAATCATCAGCGGCCGGTTGCCTTCCAGCATGGCTCCAATGGTAATACCACTTAAATCTTCATCCCGCTGGGAGATTAAAATTTCTGAAGGATTGCTTACTTCCCGTAAACCTGTACCCAGCATTTCGTAAATACCCAGTTCAGAGGTAGAGCCGAAGCGGTTTTTGGTGGTGCGCAAGATCCGGTAGGCCATGTGGCGGTCCCCCTCAAACTGCAATACAGTGTCTACCATGTGTTCGAGTACTTTTGGTCCGGCAAGCGTACCTTCTTTGGTTATATGCCCGATCAGAAAAACAGGTGTTCCGCTTTCTTTGGCATATTTTAACAACTCAGCCGTACATTCCCGCACCTGCGATACACTTCCGGCGGCTGATTCAATAAATGAAGATTGCAGGGTTTGAATGGAATCAATAACGAGTACATCTGGCTCAAACATTTCAATTTGTTTGAATATATTCTGGGTAGAAGTTTCGGAAAGAATAAAGCAATTTTCGCCTTTGGTAGAAAGCCGTTCGGCACGCATTTTTATTTGTTGTTCACTTTCTTCTCCGGAAACATAGAGCACCTTACCTGGCAGATTTAAGGCCACTTGTAACATCAGGGTAGATTTTCCAATACCAGGTTCGCCGCCGATCAATACTATAGAACCAGGAACAATACCTCCGCCTAATACCCGGTTTAATTCCTTATCTCTGGTAATCGTGCGGTGCTGTTCACTATAGGTAATTTCAGGAATCGCCCTGGGTTTGTTGGCTACCTTCTGAGAGGTGCTCACCCGCCAGGTTCCCTTGTCACCCTTGTCTTCTTTTTGTACCAGTTCTTCTACGTATGTATTCCATTCGCCACAAGCCGGACAACGTCCCAGCCATTTGGGAGACTGGTGTCCGCAATGCTGACAAAAAAAAGAGGTTTTAACTTTGGCCATGTATATGTATTAGAAAGACTTATTTGTGTTGAAACTTCAGAAGGCTATACCCGGATAGATTGAATTAATTGACAGGAAACCTTCTATATAGTTAATGCCTATTTGGGTGGTATAGTTCTGTTTAAATGGCTTTTTTATACATTTTTTGAGATAATTTTATCAAGGGAAACTGTATAAGAAATAGTATTGGAATGTAAATTAATCATTTGATAATGATGTGTTTATATAGATTTAATTGTTTGTTATAGCGCTTGATATGTTTACATTTTTTGAATATACATAATTACAAGAACACAGATAAAAATACAACAGCGGGAATGTAGAACATGCTCTACATTCCCGCTGTTGTATTTTTTAATCTTTATACCCCGGATACATTCCGGAATAAACTGTTTTATCTGGTGAGAATAACTTTTTTGGTTTCAACTTTGCTTTCACTGCCCAGACGGATGATGTACATACCTGGTGTTTGACCAGCAGCTCTCCACTCGAATTCATAGGCTCTGTCTTTTTCGGCTTCGCCTTCGAATAAGGTAGTTACCTCCAAGCCCTGGCTGTTGTATACTTTCAAGCGCACCTGTTCGGTTTGTGGCAATTTGAAGCCTACAGTTAATTTTTCTGTGAACGGATTTGGATTAGCACTCAGGTTGAATAATGCTTCTGTGCTGTCTTCTTCGGTTGCCGCTAGCTCCTGCTCAGATGCGAGTCTGGCGCCACCACTGGAAGAAAGTTTCACTAACCAGTAATCGGTACTGCCTTGAGAAGATTGAGTTCTGTCGCCGGAGATGCCTGAGTCAGACCGTCCACCTAACAAGTAACCTCCATCTGAAGTCTGTAATACCGTCCGTAACTCTTCAGTCGCTGAACCGCCGAAACGTTTGTCCCACTGCTTGGTACCGGCAGAGTTGATCTTGACACTCCAGTAATCCTGTCCGCCTTGGGAAGCCTGAGTTTTATCTCCGGAGATCGGTGAATCAGATTTGCCGCCTAACAGGAATCCTCCATCTGTAGTACGTACCATTGACCGCATATCTTCAGCTAAACTGCCACCAAAACGTTTATCCCATAACTTGGCACCTACAGAGTTGATTTTTACGATCCAGAAATCACTACCCCCTTGTGAGCCTTGTGTTTTATCACCACTTACACCTGAGAAAGAAAGTCCACCCAGCAAATATCCACCATCTGAAGTAGTTGCCATAGCATATTGCTCATCATACGCAGAACCACCGAAACGTTTATCCCAGAGTTTAGCACCGGCAGCATTGATTTTTACTACCCAGAAATCTCTGCCTCCTTGGGAAGCCTGTGACTTGTCGCCTGAAAGGCCGGAAGCAGATCTGCCGCCTAACATGATGGTACCATCAGCATTGAGTACAGATGACTCCACCCAATCATCACCAGAACCACCGAAACGTTTATCCCAGAGTTTAGCACCGGCAGCATTGATTTTTACTACCCAATAATCATTACTTCCCTGAGAAGCCTGAGTTTTATCGCCTGAGATACCTGAGGTAGAATAGCCAATTAAGACATATTCTCCGGATGGTAATTGATGCATCGTACGCAGGTCATCACTGCCACTGCCACCGAAACGTTTATCCCAGAGTTTAGCACCTACAGAGTTGATTTTTACGATCCAGAAATCTTGTCCGCCTTGGGAAGCCTGTGATTTGTCGCCACTTACACCAGACAGAGAGTTACCACCTAACAGGTATCCGCCATCAGAAGTACGGATCATGGTATTCAGGTAATCTCCGGCTGAACCGCCAAAGCGTTTGTCCCACTGTTTGTTGCCGGAGGCATCGGTTTTTACAATCCAATAGTCTACCGCACCCTGAGAGGCTTGTGATTTGTCTCCGGAAATGCCTGAGGTAGAGTGCCCGCCCAGCAGATAACCGCCATCTGAAGTTTTAATCACCACACTAAAATTATCTATACCACTGCCACCAAAGCGTTTGTTCCACTGAGAAGCAGCTACGACCGGAGCATTAATTGTTATGGTATAGTCTTCAGTTTCGCCCCAGGTATTGGCTTCGCACATCTGGCCACTTATAAAGGTAGCATTCCATTTTGCCCGTACTCTCAATCTTCTCTGGCCTGTAGAAACACTTGCCGGAATGGTAACTGAACTGCTGTATACACCTGTGCCTGTTGAAGGAGAAGAATATACAAACTCATTGGCATCCTCAAAGTCCTGATCATTGTTATAATCAATCCAAACTCCAAAGCCTTGACCGATCGCTCCTGATTGCATACTGATAGGATAGCTCTGGCCTTTGATAACAGAAGTGGTTTTGGTGCCGGCAGGAGCATAATTAATATAATTGCTCAACTGTCCATTGCAACCTGATCCATTGTTTACTAAGGTATTAAAACTAAAGTTATTGATGTAGTCTCCGGAAGTGCAAGCTACAATAAGGGCAGGCACACAATAACCGATAGCCACTGTATAATCTTCAGTTTCGCCCCAGGTAAAGGTCGTACAAGCCTGGTCTGCTGTGAATGTAGAGGCATATTTAGCTCTGACACGCATTTTCCGTAAACCGGTAGATACACTGGAAGGAATAGTTACAGAACCAGTATAAATTCCTGTACCAGCTGTTGGAGAGCTATATACAAATTCACCGGCATCCGCAAAATCTTTGTCATCATTATAGTCTATCCATACGCCAAAGCCTTGTGCCAAACTAGGACCAGACTGCATACTGACGGTATAGGTCGATCCTTTTTTCAAAGTAGTAGTGTAATTTCCTGTTGGGGAATAATTGATATATCCGCCGGGCTGCCCATTACATCCTGAACTATTGTTCACTAAAGTATTGATACTAAAGTTATTGATGTAGTCTCCAGAAGTACATCCGGTGGTATAAGAGCCTACGCAATAAGGTGTGATGGTGAAGTTTGCACTAGTGGCTGTACCGGCAAAGTTAGTTACCCGGATCGGACCAGAAGTAGCACCTGCCGGAACATATGCTGTAATTTGATAGGCACTCACGACTGTGAAAGAAGCACTTACCAGATTAAATGTAACAGAAGTGGTACCTAAGAATTTATTTCCGTAAATGGTAACCGCTGTACCTGAAGGACCACCTACCGGGGCAAAGGCAGTGATAGTTGGAGGGCCTAGTACCTTTTGTAAAGCTTTAAAAGCATTTACCCGCCCATAGCCCATTTCATTGTTCCAGCTGCCATACGAATAACCAGCCGTATAAACATATCCGCCTACTTTATCTGTAGATTGTAGCAGATAGGACATTAAAGTAGCCCAGTTAGCACCGGTATTAACAGAGGCCATTAAACCTATAACACCTGCAGCTACCGGACAAGCAGCAGAAGTACCACTGAAATAAGTGTAAGGTCCGGCAGAATATCCATCGGCACCACTGCGGTCTACTGTATAGGTATTCACACCAGGTGCTACTACATCAACCAGGTTACCATAATTTGAGAAACTGGCTCTCGTATCAGTGCTTGTTGAAGCACCTACACCTACTACATTGCTATAACTTGCCGGATATACAGTAGGGTTATTTAATCCATCATTAGCAGTGGAAGCTAAAATTACCGCACCTAAGCCACCCCGGCTGTTGGTACGCATGGAGATATAACTAGCTTCTACGGATGCCGCAAAACTGGATGAGCCAAATGAATAACTATTGCTAACGGCTACCACACCTGGAGTAGCTACTACTCTGGCTGCAGCTCTGGCAATAATAGTAGAATTAGTGCTAAAACTGCCTCCAGAAGCATTGAAGCCCATACAAATAGGAAGAACCCTTACATTAAACCCAACACTGGCTACTCCTGTGGTATTGTTTGTGGCTGCTCCTATCAAACCGGCACAAGGTGTACCATGGTTAGCAGATGCATTTTCGGGCCAGGGAAAGTTGTCATCATTTACAGCGTCATAGGAATTAAATAGTTTAGCTGCCAGATCGGGATGAGCCAGGTCAAAACCATTGCCATCAATTACTGCTACAACCACTGAGGCAGAACCTGTAGAAATATCCCATGCTTCAGGTGCATCAATGTCGGCATCAGAGATTTGGTGTAAAAACCATTGAGTTCCATAAAAACCATCATTGGGTGTCAAGTCGTGGTGGGCAGTAAAGGTAAAATCAGGTTCTGCATATTCTACCATCCCGCTTTCAAACAGGCCGTTGGCTACTTTGAATACACTGCCGCCTTTGTTTACTTCAGCTACATAAATCTTTTTGTCTCCCAGGTCAATTACTTCTGTTAAAGCAGACTGATTATTCTTCAGAAATGCATGTACCTGTATGCTGTCGGCACCGGATTTAATGCTGAACATCAGTTTTTTACCTACATATACTTTGTCGTTGCCGACCATAAAAGCCGGATAAGCGGTAACTACATCCGGATTGCTTTTAAACTGCTTTTCAACCTGTGCAAGGCTAGTCTGGCTGCTGGCCTGCCGAGGATCTACTTTATAACGAACAGCATTAGAAGGGCTAAATATATCTTCTTTGGTAGGTTTGCTTACCTGGTTTTGCATCTGGGTAGCATAAGTACTCCCTTTGGCAGCATCTACTTTCTTGGCAAACGTAACAAAGATCTCACCTGGAATGGGTTTCAGAGATACCTTTTTCCCATTGGAGTAATACGCATATTCTTCAGGCCCGTTCACCTGACTGCCCTGTGCCAGAACAGAAATGCAAATGAGGGTAAAGTAGAGGGTAAAAATTTTGGTTTTCATGTAAATTCGATTTTAGTGTGAGGTAGATTCTATTGGTTTTTGATAAAACAGGTAATTGATTTACAAGGTATTAAGGCGTTTTCTTTCGTATGCTGACATAAGGGATCTGGCATGCGGATCTGGTCGCATGTACTGCTGGGTTTCATAGCTTTTGAAATTAGAGTTTAATTAAAGAGAAAGGCGTTTTCCTGCTGGTATGAAGGAATCTTGGGAATCGGTCGTAGCATTGCTGCTTTGGCATTCTGTTGCCAATTAAGAAATTAATATTCGTGATGTAGGCTGATCATGGTGTTTACTATAATTTCCTCCTTTCTAAAATGTAATATAGATTCATCAGGGTGGTACACCCTTTATTCATTTACTAAAACTGGGAATATAGAAATACGCAATGGTATTCGACAAAGGGCAATCTGGTAATCTTGCCTGTTTCAGCCAGTGAGTGGCTGTGTGGCATTTAGAAATCTAGTATTGAAGGTGCTGCCTGAATGAGCATGCTCAGGAAGTATATCAGCTAAAAAGTCAGTCAGCGGTAGAAGTAAGTTGAATGACTATGTTGCTCTGAACGTGTTTTAATGGAAGATGCATAGTCAGGTAACCTATGATTATGAAAAAATTTAGGAAAAATTGTTTTTTCATGAGATGATCTTATAAAACGATGGGATAAAGGTAAAACCCTGGGTATCACCTGTTAAACAGAGATTAAACTATTGGTAAAGTATAATGGGCCACAGGTATCAATGCAAAGCAGATCTTCCAGTGAATAATCAAAAAGGTTAAGGAATTAAGGTAAATGGCATTCGTTGTATTTAGTGTTGTGAAAATTATGCCATGCATTCGCTAACATAGCCCTGACTACGTGAAAGTATGGAAAATACATTTATAAGGAATGTATAAGCCACCATCAATCAGCCCTTTTTATGACTCAAAGATCAGCGCAAAATCTGCAAAAGTAAATACCTACTTCTGGGTATTTTTCTCTAAAGGTCGAAAAAGCGGCTATCTGTGCAACAAAGATATGTGTGCATATAAAGTAATAATGGCTGAGAATTGTCTTGTGGTAGGTTAAGGAATGTTCATGTACTTATGTATCTGGAGAGAAACTTCCCAGCGCGGATTAGCTTTCACATACTCAATAATAATAGGCAGCATCTCAGAAGAACGACTCCATTCCGGCTGCAAAAACAGTTTGCAATCCGGATTCATGCTGGCAGCAAAGGTTTCGGCCCAGGCAAAATCGCTCTTGTTATAAATAATCACTTTCAGTTCATGTGCCTGCGCATAAATGCCAGAGTGAGGGGCTTTAAACTTTTTGGGCGAAAAACAGATCCAGTCCCAGCTGCCTGACAAGGGATAAGCACCGGAGGTTTCTATATTGGTCTGAAATCCATGTTCATGCAGCAGGTTACAGAGTGCATCCAGGTTATGCATTAAAGGCTCGCCGCCGGTAATTACAGCCATTCGTCCGGGATAAGTTTTAGCCTGTGCTACAATATCCTGAATATTCACTTTGGGATGCGCTTCCATATTCCAGGATTCCTTTACATCGCACCAGTGGCAGCCTACATCGCAGCCTCCCAGACGGATAAAATAAGCCGCTTTTCCCTGATAATAACCTTCTCCCTGAATGGTGTAGAAAGCTTCCATCAGCGGCAGCATTGTTGAGGTGGTAAGAGTAGCAGGTGAGAAAACAGATTCCAAAGATGTAGATATTGATTCATGCCTTAAACAACAAGAGCTCCTCAAAAAATTCCTGACTGGCCATTATTTGTTTCTGATGAACTTGCCGACGGCTGATCTGGGCAGTTTTTCTACCTTACTTCAACCTTCCTTTTCTATACTTCACCTTCTTTTTTCTATACCTGGCCATTCTTAAACGGCTTCCTGTATGGATGGGCACAACAGGCACCCTATTTTTGTCTTATCCTGCTACTACAAACGCACTTTTATTCAACGTACTATTTATGACGCCATCTGTTACTTTAGAAAATAGCTCCCGCCTCCAGCTCATTGATGCCTTACGGGGATTTGCTTTGCTCGGTATTATTCTGGCAAATATTCCGTATCCTAACGAGATAAGCAGCATTTATAGAGAAAGCCGCCTGATGGTTGGCTCTGCCCAAACAGATCAGTTTCTCCGGACAGCGGTCAGCTTTTTTATCGACAAAAAATTTATAACCATATTCTCCATTCTTTTCGGATTCGGGTTTTCAGTACAGGTACAAAAGATGCGTTCAACTTCTGTAGCTTTTAAGTCCTATTTCGTTCGCAGGATGCTGCTCTTGTTTGTTATTGGCTGTATCCATGCCTATATTTTATGGTTTGGCGATATTATCCGGGATTACGCTATCTGTGGCTTACTCTTGTTACTGGTATATCACTGGCCGCTCAAGCGGATTTTATGGACAGCTATTATTTTTGCAGGTCCGCTTACGGCGATTGTTTTTATTTTAAATGAAGCGCTAGTAGTCTATAAACATTAAATAGTCGGGTATAGTTTTTTGAGTTTAACCCTGGCATCTTGATTGGTGAACTGCCAATTAGCTTTTACTGCTTTGTTATTTCTGCTCTCCTGCCAGGCGCTTAGCTGTTTTATTAACTCATCCTCTGTGGCAATGTGCCTGTCAAGGCAATCTCTTTGTAACACTGATAGCTCTATTTCTGCCATATTGAGCCAACTGCCATGAGCCGGGGTAAAGATAAACTCTATCCTGTCTAAATACGCTTTAGCTTTCTCAGGTTGATAAAGTTCATAAAAAGCACTTGGTTTGTGAGCCGACAAGTTATCCTCTACTAAAGTGATTTTCTCGCATGCTTTGTAAGTAGTATCCAACAACCGGCTTAGAATCTTTACCCAGGTGAAACGGTTGTGGTTTTGCTCCACAAAACAATATCGTTTACCGGCTAATGGCTCAAAGACCATATAGATATCACGCACTCCATGTCTTGTATAGATACTGTCCTGATACTGTTTTCCATCTTTGCCTATGAAGTGTTTGCTTTCAATAAGTTGTTTGGGTGATTCATCCAAAGTGACCAGCAGCTGCTTTTCATCATATGGCCTTTCATAGACTGAAATCACTTTTTCCATTTGATAAACAAACCCTGCATTTTGTTTAGGGGGGATCACCCACATGGGCCTCAGCCAAGGCTTAAGCTCATTTTTTTTAACAGGCTTGCCACACTCGTATGGGAAATGGAGTCAATCACCTTGAGTTCTACTAATCTGTCTGCCAGCAGTTGCAGTTTCCATTTTGCCTGTCCTTGAGGCGGCTCACTACAGACTAATGCCAGCAGATGCGCTTCTACCTTCCCATCTATCTTTTTGTCGCTTCTTAATTTTCTTGTTTTCTTATCAAACATGCCCATGCCCTGCTCACAAAAACACTTACGGATACGCTCCACACTTCTGGTAGATAATTTATAAGTTTCTGCCAACTCAGTCTCACTTTGCCTGCCTGTTGTTTCATCGCTGGCTAACAGCACATAGGCTTTTTGAATATCTTTGGCCTTTCGGCTGCCTTTATTTATCCAACTACTTAAGATCCTTCTTTCTTCAGCACTGAGGGTAATTCGATAAATGACCATGGCTTTTTTGATCAAATTACCTAATTTACCTGACATCTTATATTTTATGAACTACTAGGTATACAGCAATATTCGTATAACTATTCTCTGGCTACGGAAATTTATGTAACGCCTTCGTACTGGCGCTACTTGTATGACAATTTTACCATCGATCCCTTTGTAAACTTTATTCAGGACTCGCCTATTACGCTGGTTTCCTGCTTTGGAAAGATACTGTTGGGTTTCTGGCTTGGGCAGATTGATTTTTTTGCTCATCCGCAGCGATTTAATCGTATGATGAACTGGTGGATCTGGCTTGGAAGTACCATTGGTATTGCGAGTAGTGTTGGTTTCTGGGCGATTACTACTGGCCAGCTGGAACTGGAATTATCTTCTGCCTGGCTGATATTTATTATTGCCGGAGGACTAGTGTTTCAGAGTTTGCTATACATTTCCTTGTTTGTAAAGCTATTCCAGGTCCCACGTTTGCAAAGACTGTTTATGATATTTGCTCCGGTGGGAAAAATGACGCTTACCAATTATCTGATGCAAACCATCTTCTGTTTACTTATTTTCTATTATTGGACCCATGGAACAGCACTTTTTGGTAAGATTACTATAACTGAAACCTATTTGATTGCTATAGCGATTTATGTAGTTCAGGTCCTGTATAGTAATTTATGGCTACAATATTTCTCTCATGGCCCGGTAGAATGGCTATGGTGGAAACTGGCGTACAGGAATGTAAAAGGTAGTATTGTTAGTATACCTTCATAATGTTTAGTATTAACGTGAGTTCGGAGATATGGAAGGTGTTACAACTGCGATGTATTTGGATTTCACTGTATTTGATTAATTAGGCCATCTTTACTTTTATTTTGCATGCCCAAAATAAAAGTAACAAAACAAAAGGGCAGCACCAACAAAGCCTGTTTTACGCTTGAAATGGCTGATAGTCGCACAGCCTCCGGCCTACACACAAGGCCAAAACCGGCCACACTGTTGCTGCACCCCTGCCCGTAGAGGAAATATATTTGACTATCCTTATCTCATGTAAGTATTAAGTATGGATAATTTGGAATGAAATAAAGATTTTCTGAAAAATAAATCGATCAAGTAAAAAGCCGGGTATCACCCGGCTTTTCAAGTATGAATAAGAACATGTATATTTTATCTGACCTGTAGTGAGTATGTATATTCCTATAGTTAGTACTCAATACTTGATACTCAAATATTCTATGAAATATTCATGCGCTTAAGCTCTTTCACGGCATAATCGGCAGCACGGGCAGTAAGGGCCATATAGGTAAGAGATGGATTCTGGCAGGCAGCAGATGTCATGGCGGCTCCATCCGTAACAAACACGTTCTTTACATCGTGCATCTGATTAAATGCATTGAGTACGGAAGTTTTCGGATCTCTGCCCATTCTGGCGGTACCCAGTTCGTGAATGGCCATACCCGGATAAGAGCCATTATCATAGGTTTGTACATTTTTTAGGCCGGCTGCTTCGAGCATCTCTGCAGCATCGTTCATCATATCCACCCGCATCTTTTTCTCATTTTCCTTAAACTCACATTCAATGCTTAAGGTAGGCTGACCCCATTTATCTTTCACCTCTTTGTTTAGCGTTACTTTGTTTTCGTAGTAAGGCAAACATTCACCAAAACCAGTCATACCCATGCGCCATTTTCCCGGCAGGCTGAGAGAATCTTTAAAATCAGCACCAAAGCCCATTTCAGCCACACCCCGCTGCCAGTTTTCCCTGCTGCCACTACCCTGATACCCAAAACCACGGATATAATCCCGTTTTTCACCCCCAAGATTGCGATACCGGGGTATATAAATACCGTTTGCCCGGCGGCCATCATAATACTGGTCCTGGAAACCATCGTACTCACCGGCAGCGCCAATGCGGAAATGGTGATCCATCAGGTTATGGCCAAGCTGTTCACTGGAATTGCCCAAGCCATTGGGGAAGCGGTTTGACGTAGAATTTAACAGAACGAAAGTAGTGCCTAAGGTAGATGCATTCAGGAAAATGATCTTGGAATAAAACTCCATCATTTCTCCGGATTGGGTATCAATTACTTTTACACCGGTTGCTTTGCCTTTTTGCTCATCATAAATGACAGAGTTTACTGCCGAATGAGGACGTACCGTAAGATTGCCGGTTTTCATGGCCGCTGGCAGGGTAGAAGCCTGTGTACTAAAATAAGCACCATACGGACAACCCCGGCTGCACAGGTTGCGGTACTGGCAAGAACCCCTGCCATGAATGGGTTGGGTAAGGTTGGCTACCCGGCCAATGGTTAGTTTGCGGCCTTTAAAATTAGATTCAATGCCTTTCTTCACTTCCTTTTCTATACAATTGAATTCCATAGGAGGCAAAAACTGCCCGTCTGGCAATTGTTCCAGGCCCTCTTTCTGGCCACTGATCCCGGCGAATTTTTCTACATAATCGTACCAGGGCGCCAAGTCTTTGTAGCGGACCGGCCAGTCAACGGCAATGCCATCTTTTAGGTTGGCTTCAAAATCAGTATCGCCCAGCCTGTAGGATTGCCGGCCCCACATAATGGATTTGCCGCCCACAATATCTCCCCGAAACCAGTCGAAGCGCTTATCTTTCACTTCCGTATAGGGATAATCGAGATCATTGATCCAGTAACTGGCGTTGGTTTCGTTGTAGGGATAATCGCGTTTGAGATAAGGATGGGTTTCTTTTTGCTTTTCGGTGATGCGCCCCCGGTGAGCAAATTCCCAGGGATGTTTCATGGCTGTTTCATAGCCGGTAACGTGTTCCAGAGGTTTACCGCGTTCCAGCATCAGTACTTTTAACCCTTTCTCAGTTAATTCTTTGGCTGCCCAGCCTCCACTTACCCCAGACCCTACCACAATGGCATCATAAGTATTTTGCTCTTTGGCTTTTATATTCAGATTCATAAAATATGCAATAAATAGATTGTATTAATAGGGATGAAAAACAGGTAATTGCTTGTAATACAATAACATGTAGGTGCCATTGTGACACAAACCTATAAAAAGATTATTTACATAGCCCAGGCTTTCTGGCCGGATTTCAAAGGTACACAGCCATCATACTTACCAGGAATCTGTACGTATGCCAGTGCTTTGGTAGCCCCGGGTTCGGATGTAAAGTAACCGAGTAAAGCGAGTTCTTTAAACTGGAAATAGAAAATTGGATCTTTTTCTTTCTGGTCTTTTTGCTTGTCGCGGGCGGCGAAGGCTTCTTTTTCCACATTCTTCAAAATTTCTATGCGCTCATTGGGTTGTAGTTCTACAAAGGAACGTTCGTAAGCCTTCTGGCTTTCTTTATTAACCATTTCCAGTCCGCTGAAGAATACTTTCTGTTCTTTTTCCGGATAGCAATCCTGAATCATGGTCGCAATAAATTCTTCCACTTTGGCTGCTTTGGCTCCTGGAGTACTGGTTTCTGGAATTATTGTTTCGGCAATTTCGGCTACCAGGCTTTTGGCTTCCGGGGTAAAAGATTCAAGGGCAGCACTCTCTTTAGTATTGGTTTTACAACCGCCCAGCATGCCTGAAAGGGCAGGGGCGGAGATGGTACCTCCCATGAGGAAGGCTACTCGTCGGATGGCTTCTCTACGGTCCATATGAATGTGTTATAAGAATAAATAGTTGTAAATAGAACAGTACCAGATAAGCAGAAAATGGCAGAGAATTACTAAGTAGTTGAAGGTGCCAGTACCTGCAATCAGATTATAACCAGGCTACAATTTACATGGGATAACTGATTAATACAAGTTTATGTTTTATAAATACAAAGAAAGTCCCGAACCAGGATTTATAGGAAAGGATGAACAGGATTTCTGAAAACAGTCTGCTTTTATTCAAGAGTGATCTGAAGTAATTTCTATGAAGTGCTTATATAGAAAATTTCAATGATAAGCGCTATTCAAAGAGACAAGACAAATCTCCTGGCCATTCGTTAAAGCCACTTTTGGAGATAGGTTCATACGTTAAATAGTGATTGGTGAGGTGATGATTATTATTGGTTTGATTCATATTAATATGAACCACAGGTTTTCAACTCCATTGCCTAATTGTAGCCGACGTAAATGTGTTCCATAGGAACCTCCATACCCAGGCTCCAGGTAACACCAGTTGCCATTCAGAGAAAACTCCCTCCGCTTGTGATCTAATACATCTTTAATCACTGGATAAGGGAATGCTAACGTACTCAAGGGATGGTCAACAATGGTGCGTTGTTGATAGCCGGTTTTATTTACGCCGATGATGTTATTATAAGCCAAATAATCAAAAGCAGAACTCATGTCTTCCAGAATGTTCTGAAGGGTTAGCAGATATTCTTCCGGGTATAATACATCATGCTCATGTAGAGATACGTAGTCGGATGGGAATAATGCCAGCGCCAATGAAATTTTCTCAATAATACTTAAATGGCCTTTGTTAATAATTTCCTGAGAGGCTATTATATTTTTTATATTCTTATAGTCAGTTTCCAGTAGATCGAGTACCGGAAATACACTTACAATTACGCCTAAGGTATCAAAAGGTAAAGAGGGATGATTAATTGCTTTTATAAAACAGGATAATACTTTCTGAAATGCTTTTAGACTAATGTTATTATTAGTATAAAATATGGCTGTATGCTTCATAAATCCAATAATTATATACGGTTTTGTTTTCTAACCGATACTCCAGACCCACCAATCGTATAGATCTGTTTTGAAAACAAGCATCAAAAATCCGGATGAATAAGATGATACATAAGTAAGAAGTTCAGCTACCCTTTTGCAGGTATAAAATCAAGTCTCTTAAATGCTTATTTTCTTCTTTCAATTGATGGATACGGCTTTCATATAGCTTTTTCTCTTCTGGTATTACGCTATGTGGTATACCATGGCCTGTATTGGGGTGTGGGGACATATTCCCAAAAAATGATTGTTCATCGAACGAAAGTATCTCTTTTACGCTGATTGAGAGTATTTTTGCAATTTGCTCCAGGCGTACGATTGAAACTTTGGTTTCATCTTTCTCAATTTTACAATAGGCCGTTTGTGATAGGTTTAGTTGAGCAGCCATATACTCCTGCGTGAAGTTCCGCAGTTCACGTAACTTCCTTATTTTATTTCCTATTTTCATAGATGGTTTGATAACGTAGCTGTTGAAAAATACAAAAAAAACAAATGAAACTGGAAATAGTTAAAAAAATTAATAAATAAATTAAGCTGCGAAGCTATTGTACAAGCGTTTAAAACTTATGGTAATAAATTATTACTATAGGTGTTTGAATATAAATTTTAGAGTGACTCTTCAAGTAAAAACAATCCTACCTTTAGAGCAAAAGAAAAATACCAGGAGAATTTCTCAATTAGATTATTTGGTATAACCAGTCATATCCTGAGAAGCCCCTGTTCCCGATACATTGGAAAATACCCCCATTAGATGATGTTGCTGGTTATTTATCTAGCAACATCCCTGTTATTCAATACATACTCATATACTCAGGCACAAAGCTATATTATGTACCTTTTTGCCTTACTATCCGGACAGTAACCAGCAGACAGATAGCTACACGTCTGCTCATCACTACATTGGGATACATTTAAGCGATTTAATTTACACAGTTACCTTACTATACCAGACATCATTCCTGTGTCTGGATCGGTATGTCCATTGGGTATAAAAATGAATTTTACTCTTTTTTATTTTCTCCAGCTTTTAACAATCCACTCAAATTTATTAACTTATGAAAAGAGAACATTTCCTGAAAACAATTGCCGCCTTCGCTGGCGGCCTGACAGTAGTGAGCTGCAGCCCAGACTTATTAGAGGAGATCGTAATTCCAGAGGAAACTGCTCTGGAAAATTTATCCATCGAAGAGGCCCAGAAGTGGTTTAATAATGTTTATCTTCCCAAGGCATCCATACTGAGGGTGGCCAGTGATGATAAAAAGCACCGGAGGAAAGCAGCCTGGAGTAGGGCTAAAAAGCCTAAAAATTCCAAAAACAAAGAACTGGGCTGGGTATGGGTACCCATAGATTATGAGGATTCAGCTAGGCCAGGCGTTGTTTTGTATGATGAAGAGACTAAGTACAGGCTTGAGTTAGATAAATACTTTCTTCAACCTGTTATCGAAGGGCTTATTGTAATTAAAGTTAAAAATGAAAATAAGGCTTTTCTTGCCCAGATTGCCTATGATCCCTTTGAACTGGAAGCAAACGAGTACAAACTGGAAAAAGACAAATTTACAGGTACCTTGCTAAGAACTGACTGGAACGATATCCTAATAGATGGTACTTCGTATAGCAAAGGGAAAAATGTAGGAAGTTTTATAAACCCAGAAAATAATGCTTTCAAAAATGCAAGAATTGAAAACTGCACATACTATAGTGTAAATTACCAAACCTGGTATATAGATAATGGCGTATTTACTGTAGTAGCACACACAGCCTGGAGTACTGTATGTGATGGGAGTGGTAATGGTGGTTGGGGTGATAGTGGGGGTGGCAGTGGGAGTAGTAGTGGAGGCACGGGCGGCGGCGCATATTATGATCCCTTGGTGAGTAGTGGAGGCGGAGGAACTGGCGGTTGGGTCTACCCAACAAATATGCTTTATAATTTTAACCTGGCTAATGCAATTGCAACAAATGGGACAGATCGGCTAAATATGAATGTAAACGTTACAAGGACTCTTTACGTAGTCAGCCTTGCAACTACCATTACAGGATGGAGCCTTGATAAAGCAACAGCTTTAGCACGATGTGTTGGAGGAAATGTTAATAGTTATTGCCCTCTGGCTTCCACATTGGGTAAACGTATTGGTGTTGTTGGTGTTCTTGTAAGCGGAACTCAGCTATATATGGGAATTGCAGATAATGGATGGCAATGGAATCAAGATGGATGGAATTTAGCCCAGTTAGTTTTAGGAGGAACCGCCTTGGCTGCTGCTACTATACTTGCGGCACCATGGGTGGCAGTAGTAGCTGGTGGAATTTCTATTGGAATAGCAGTATATACCCGTCCTTAATAATTAACAAATCTAATACATTTATAACTCTAATCAGCAATAAAGATGATTAGAGTTATAAATGTAAATATTTAACAACCTTATGTTAAAGACATTTTTAATTAATGTTCGTGATTATTGTTATATAATATTAATGACACGGAATGGAAAAGAATATGCCGAAAAGGAATACGAATTTCTTGTTATGGTAATCCTTGGGCTTTACTATAGTACATTATTGGCTTTACTAGCTGTTTTTCATTTTAAGGTTGGATTGCCAATACCTTCCTTTTTAATTGAAAGTTTTTTTGGTAAGGTGCTTGTTGGTCTAATTATGTTTAGTCCTTATTACCTAATAATAAAATTAATTTTAAAAAAACTAGCGCCCATACCTATAAATATGGATATAGCGCCAGAAAAGCTAAAAAAAGCCAGGCTCACTCTTTTCTTTATTTTTATGATAGGTATAGTATTAATTGTACTAGTTCCATGGAGTTTAGACAGGCTTTTACCCTCATTTTAATATGAATTGAAAGAGTCCACACCAAATGGGAAATAAAGTCAGCTAGCGCAAAATGAAACCATTCTGGCAGTTAATAATTAACATTCGTGACTTTGGCTATCACTGGTCAGTTAAGCAATATGATGAGGAAAGTGCAGCCTCAGAGTATAAAAATAAAGTCATAGTATTTCTTTCTGGTTATCTGGCTACATTACTTTTTACTGTTGTTCAGGCCCTGTCTTATTTTGGGATGGGCATAAGGCACATGCCAGTAGGTAAAACCGATCCTTGGTGGATGAAGGTGTTGGCAGGGGGCGTAATATTCCTTTTACCTTTGTTTTTAGTGAAGCGATATGTACTGAAAAGAGTTGAACATATACCTATTCCTATTGAATATAGTCCTCAACAATACCGTAAGTACAGCTGGATATTCTGGGGAGGCTTTCTACTTGGATGGCTTCTGGCTATTGGTGTAGGTATGTATCTTATAGCCTATTTGCGAGGAAGGGAAATACATCTCTTTAATTTGATAATCAATGAAGGAGGGCGTGCCCGCACATTTAAAGAAGATTTTAATCGGTGAAACACATAATCGATCTAAGGGATTTTTGCTATGTGTGGTTAAAAAAAACGCGATGGCGAACAGGAGGCAGAATCTCGGTATCAATTCCAGGTAATGGCATTGTGTGCATGCTATAATTTTACATTTGTGGTAATAATTGCCCTTATTTTGAATAGGACAGATGCCCCACCAATTACAATTCCAATTACATTCTCAGTTAAATTACTGGTTGGAATTTTACTGTTTATTCCCTATTTCGTTCTTTTCAAATATCTTTTCCGAAAAGCAGCTAAATATCCAATAGATAAAAACATGTCTGCCGAAAAGTTTAAAAGGCTAAGACTTAAAACTATTCTTATTGTTTTAATTGGTGTTGCGTTATTTGGATTGGTATTGTTTGCAGTGGTACAGTTACAAGTCCCAAAGAAATAATAGAAATGGATTATAGTTTTATGTGTTCTAATTCAATACATGATGTTAAAACAGCTAGTGGATTTACACGACTTTTGCTACGTGAGATTAGAAAAGCACGAGGGGGAAACAATGGCCAAATGGTGGTATAAGCCACAACTCATGGGTTTTTTCGTACTTTATTATATAGCTTTTTTGATGCTGATTGGTATTTTTATGAACAGGACAGGCATAGGTCTACCATCTATCTTTTATTTACAAAATTTATTGATGGTCTTATTCACCGGCGTGTTATTTTTTGTTCCCTACATCTTACTATTTCTCTACCTGTTCCGACGGATGGCCGTTTATCCCATCAATAAACAAATACCGATTGAAAAATATAAGAAGCTTGTAAAAATAACATATCTAATGCTGGCAACCGGTGCGGCTTTATTATTTATCATACCATTGAGCTTTAACAAACTGATACCGCCCATCGTCAATTCCTCTATACAATATGAATCATCTGGTAAGTAAACATTGAATGATTAAACACTTAGTAGATCTAAGAGATTTCTGCTATGTCATGCTAAAGAAGCGATGGGGTGAAGCCTATGCCGAGCAAGGTTATGCGTTTCGGTTTATAGTATTCCATTGTGGCTATTATATTGCATTCTGGACACTAATTGCCATTCTCCAGTATAAGGCAGGGATTCCTGTTTCGCCAATAGTGAAAGACAATTTTATTATTAAAGTTCTCTGTGGATTTCTGGCATTTCTTCCATATTACTTTCTGATGAAATATCTACTACGACGCATTGAAAGTATTCCGATAGATAAAAATATGTCCGATGAAAAATACAAGTTGCTGATGCGTAAGTCCATTCTCACCCTTGCTATCGAGTTTCGCCTTAATGGTACTCATCCCCTGGGGCTTGGATAGGCTACTGCCTGCCTTTGGTTAAGCCGTTGCAGGTATAAAAACCTATTCCGATGTTTTTCCAGGAGCGTTGAGAGGCTGGTTATTCAGCTAAAACAGGACCGTAAAGCAACATAGAAGCTTTAAAATAAATTAGATAAAAACAGTGGTGGCACAAACAAATCTCGTACTCTTCTACTGCGGATTAAGGTCAGGGCATTTCGGACAGGGGGCTTTTGTAAACAGCCTGCTTCCCTATTTTAAAACGAAAGCCAACACCAGCATTACACTCATTAAAACAGATTGTGACGGAATTTCAGCCGTATTCTCCTATGTAGAGGAGGGAATGAACATACTGGCCATCCCCCATTTACCCAATATTCCTATGCTCACTGGTGAAAATCATCCGGTTCAAAAGGCGTATGCACAGCAGATCATAGGCATTATTTACCCGTTTCTGAAGGATAAACCTAACCTGCTATTCTGGGTAAACAGTATCGATTATCTAAATGTGTCTTATGAATTAAAACAAGTATTTACGGAGTGTAAACTGATGTATGTGCACCATTCCTTTAGCTGGAAATACTTTATCAATGTTCCCGATCGTACATTTATCCAGGAATGGCAAACAGGCAACGATGGCTTTCATCCAAAGGCTTTCGAAATGACAAGGTATCAACAGGAAATAGCCTTATTGTCAGATATTACGATCACAGTGACCAACCATGCCAGGAATTTTTTTATAGAGGTACTCCATATTCCCGCTTCTAAAGTAGTTACCATTTACAATGGAATGCCTGTTCCCACAAACAAAAACGAGAGCAAGCAGGTGTTGAGAAAGAAATACGGGTTTGCCAGGAATGATAAGATCGTGTTATTTTCCGGACGGGTTACCAAGGATAAAGGGATTCCGGATTTACTCCGGGCTTTTAGCTTACTTGCTGGAAGAATGGAAAAATTAAAACTGGTTGTAATGGGTGCCGGGCATTTTTCTGAGTTTATTTCTATGGTAAATCCACACTGGAGTAAAATAATTTATACCGGAGAACTCCCGCCAGAACAGGTAAGGGACTTTTACCGGTTAGCCGATATAGGTGTAATTCCTTCTTTACACGAGCAGTGTAGTTTTACGGCTATAGAAATGCGCTTACACCAGTTGCCCCTTATTGTAAGCGGGGTAGATGGTTTAGACGAATTATTCACACATGAATACGATACCTTGAAACTTACCATCGCTTTACATAAAAATGGAATGAAATACCTGGATGAGAAAGAATTTGCCGATCATATGGAAAGATTGATTACAGATAAAAAATTAGCTAAGCTGCTTAGGAGAAATTCTTATAACCTGGGAATAAAACTTTACAACCGGCAACGCATGTGGCAGAAATATGATCAGGCGCTTACAACTGTTCTGGAAAAAGATAAAGATATGTTGGTTGTATCAGCAGGTGATTGTGATCTTGCTTTAAACAATTAAAATAAAGCAGACCTCAGATAATCGAAATAGTAATGGTGTTGCCGATAATAGCGAGAAATTAAGGAAACAATACTTCCAGTTTTTCTGTTTTTGGTTCTCTTAAGTATAAAAGATAGAACTTGCTGCCGTTCTCTTTAAAAGGATTTACAGAAGTTGCATAACCACTGAAAAAATTAGCTGGTAAATAATTTAACTCTGACTACCTTTATGTAAACAAATTACAAGTTAACCTATATGCGTAGAAAATTTATACATGCTTTATGTAGTATCCTGATCTGTTTGATGATAATGTCGTGTAATAAACAAAGTCAGAATAAGGAAGCAACAGATCAAAATTCAGAAACCGAACAAATAGAAATTGCCCTCATCCCTAAAGGAACTACTCATATTTTCTGGAATAGTGTACATGCCGGTGCCGCCAAAGCTGCCAAAGAGCTGGGCGTACAAATCTACTGGCAAGGCCCCTTAAAAGAAGACGATCGCCAGGTACAAATCCAGACCATTCAGAATTTTATCAGCCGGGGCGTAGATGCCATAGCACTGGCTCCCCTGGATGCACGGGCCTTGATTCCTTCCGTAAAAACGGCCAGAAGCCGCAATATTCCGGTGGTGATTTTCGATTCTGACCTGGCTTCTGAGGATTATGAAAGTTTTGTGGCTACTGATAACCGGGAAGGTGGCCGGTTAAGCGCAAAACGGCTGATTGAAGTACTGGGCGGAAAAGGCAAAGTGATTTTACTGCGTTACCTGGAAGGTTCTGCCAGTAATACCCACCGGGAAGAAGGTTTTCTGGAAGAGATGAAAAAATCCGGAAAAGGAATAGAAGTGATCTCTTCCAATCAGTTTGCAGGCGTTACCATAGAGAAAGCCTTTCAGGCATCCCAGAATCTGCTGAATCGTTTCCCGGATGTGAATGGTGTATTTTGCCCGAATGAGATTGTGACGCAAGGAATGCTACGGGCACTGCAGACGGCTAATAAAGCTGGCAAAGTGAAACTGATCGGTTTTGATGCCAATGAATCCTTTATCACAGCCCTCGAGAAAGATCATATTCACGGAATAGCACTGCAAGATCCGTTTAAAATGGGCTATATGACCGTAAAAACAGCCACTCAGCTCGTAAAAGGCGAAAAAGTAGACAAAAGAATTGATACAGGTGTACAGATGGTAACAAAAGAAAATATGCAAACGCCGGAAATGCAATTGCTGCTCCGTCCGGAAATTGATAAATGGCTACAGTAAATCAAATCCTCTTACATTAATAGCTAAAAATTTAAACCATGATCAAACTAGGCAAACTAAAATATGTTTTGATGCTGGAAAGTATCGTGTTGTTTTTAATGATACTTTTCTCGATTCTGTAAATTAAGCTAGCAATACATCTCTTGGTATATGTGTGAATGGTTAAGCAAAGTTTCCATCTGTGCTTGAATAGGTGTGGCAATACTTCAACCTACTACAAAACTTTATTCATTCTTCCCTCACACTCATAAGATAAATATTATTTATAAAATCTTATGGAAAGTGAATGATTTTGCATCATTCATGAAAACAGCCAAGATGAAAACATTAATCAGCCTCAGAACAAAGACTAATCCTAAGTTTTTCAAGTATCCAACCTGTATAAAGCCTTTTCTGGTTGCCTATAGTTTTAGGAGACACATTACACTAATTATTCTGACATTTTTTATTACGGCCATTGCTTCTGCAAAATGTGAAAACAATGGCATTTATTGTTTATCAAAAAGCCCAATACTTAATAAAAATGGGATCATCATTCTGGAGTTCTATTCTGCAAGTCAACTTCTGATTCCTGACTTAAACAAAAAATACCCAGTTTATTTAAAGTCAACACAAGACAAAGTCCAACTTGCTGTCATCGAGACTTTAAAGGGAGAAATGAATGAGACACAAATTATATTAAAGCCGGTATCAGAGCTAATAGTTAACGAAATTTATTCCCTTCAAATTGACAACTTACCCAAATATGAGCGAAAGCCGGCACGCTATAATTATTCATCCAACAAATGGGAAGAATTAACATTTAAAATAAGCCAATCAGTTGATAACGACATTCCAGTTTTTAAAAGTACACCTAGAGAGCAAAAGAAAACATTAAAGCTTTTGGGTTGCGGACCTGAAAGCTGGGTTTACTTTAACATGGCAGGACAAGACAAATCAGAATTATTTGTGAGAACATATGTTAAGAACAAAGCGACAGGAAAAATAACTACATATATTTTGAGTATAGAAAATGGCTCTGTAAAAGTGGGACGAGGAATGTGTTCAGGTGCTTTTAATATTGACATTGGAGGCAATTTTGAAGTTTCCTTTCAATTGTATGACCAATCAGGAAATAAAAGTAGGATGACGAACGCAATAGCATTTACTAATCCGATATAAGATACGAATGACGAGTAAAAACTATAGACAACATAAGTATTGTCAAAATACAGGCTGACGGAAGTGTGTTTCACCTCCCGTAATTTTGCTCAGCTACATATCCAGTTTAAGACATTATCTGTTAAGCTATGTGTATATTATCATCTTTTTATCTTTACTCAGCAGCGATTATTGGCAGACAGAATGCTAATTTCCAACCTGCACAAAGCCCTGTTCGTTAGTTGACTACTTTGTTAAAAATTGTGTAAATCACTTATTTTATCTAAAACAAAGTTTTTATCTGGTGTCAAGACAATCTGAATTGTAACTTATTCTTCTCAAAAAATTTCTCCCTGCTAAACAGCCAGTTAGCAAATCGTTCAAAATCCTTCTTTCCTGCTACTCTCAAAATCAATAACTTTACCTATCTATTCCTCGCTGCCAGCGAACCAATTTTAGTAATTCGTCATTACTCATTCGTAATCAATAACCTATGCCTACATTCAGCCACCTGCATTGCCATACCCAGTTTTCTTTGCTCGACGGAGCCGCCAATATTTCGGATTTGATGAAAAAAGCCCAGAAAGATGGGATGCCAGCGGTTGCCCTTACCGATCATGGAAATATGTTTGGTGCCTTTAAATTTGTAGCCGAAGCCAATAAATACAATGTAAAACCGATTGTAGGCTGCGAATTTTACCTGGTGGAAGACCGGCATAAAAAAAACTTCAACAAAGATTCCAAAGATAACCGCCATCATCAGTTACTGCTGGCCAAAGACCAGAACGGCTATAAAAACCTCGCTAAACTGTGTTCGCTGGGTTATATCGAAGGGATGTACAGCAAATGGCCCAGGATTGACAAGGAAATTCTGTTAAAATATAAGGAAGGCTTGATAGCTACTACCTGCTGTATTGGGGCAGAGGTGCCGCAGGCGATTTTGAACCAGGGAGAAGAAGAAGCAGAAAAATTATTTCAATGGTGGCTGGATCTGTTTGGAGAAGATTATTATGTAGAGTTGCAGCGCCACAAAATGGAGCAGCAGGAGAAAGTAAATGCAGTCCTGCTCAAGTTTGCCAAGAAATACAATGTAAAAGTAATTGCTTCTAATGATTCGCATTATGTGAACCAGGACGATTACAATGCCCATGATATTCTGCTGTGTGTAAATACTGGCGAGTTGCAGAGCAAGCCGGTCTGGAAGGGAGATGGATTTGGTGGCCGGGATTACCGCTTTGGTTTCCCAAATGACCAGTTCTATTTCAAAACTACCGATGAAATGGCTAAGCTGTTTCATGACCTGCCTCAGGCACTGGATAATACCAATGAAATTGTAGACAAGATTACCCCGCCCAAACTCAAGCGGGATATTCTGCTGCCTAATTTTCCATTGCCTCCTCAATTTGCTACGGCCGACGATTACCTGTATCACTTAACATTTGAAGGAGCGAAAAAACGCTACAATGGCTTGCCGCTTACCCATGAAGATACGTCTGGTTTAACCTTGCCCAGTGAGGTGGTAGAACGGCTGGAACATGAACTGCGGATCATTAAAACAATGGGATTTGCCGGCTACTTCCTGATTGTGCAGGATTTTATCGCAGCCGGACGAAGATTAGGCGTAGCTGTAGGTCCGGGAAGGGGTTCAGCCGCTGGTTCAGCCGCTGCCTATTGTATCGGTATCACCAATATTGATCCGATTAAATACAGCCTGCTTTTCGAGCGTTTCCTCAATCCGGAACGGGTATCCATGCCTGATATTGATATTGACTTTGACGACCAGGGCCGGCAGCAGGTAATTGATTATGTGGTAGATAAATATGGCAAAAACCAGGTAGCCCAGATTGTTACTTTCGGTACGATGGCGGCCAAATCATCTATCAAAGACGTAGCCAGGGTACTCGATCTGCCTTTGCCGCAATCCAATAAACTGGCCAACCTGGTTCCTACGGTGGTAGGAATGACTTTGCCCAAAGCATTTTCGGAAGTGCCCGAATTACAGGAATTAAGGCGAATGAAGGATATAAACGGGCAGGTACTCGAACTGGCTGAAAAACTGGAAGGCTCAGTGCGGAATACAGGTATCCATGCAGCCGGAGTGATTATCGCACCCGACGACCTTACCGATTATATTCCCGTATTTACCTCCAAAGATTCCGAACTGTTTGTAACCCAGTTCGACGGCAAGCACATTGAAGATGCCGGTATGCTGAAGATGGACTTTCTGGGTCTCAAAACCCTCACTATCATCAAAGATGCCCTGTCTATGATTAAAAAGAACCATGGGGTAGACATTGACATTGATGCCATTCCGATGGATGATCCTAAGACTTTTGAGTTATATCAGAAAGGTGATACTGTTGGTACATTCCAGTTCGAGTCCGAGGGGATGCGCATGTACCTGAAAGACCTCAAACCTACCAACATTGAAGACCTGATTGCCATGAACGCCTTGTACCGCCCAGGTCCGATGCAGTTCATTCCTAACTTTATCAACCGGAAACATGGCAAAGAAGAGGTAATTTATCCGCACGCCTTACTTGAGCCCATTCTGAATTATACCTATGGCATTATGGTGTACCAGGAACAGATCATGCAAACGGCCCAGATTCTGGCTGGTTATACCCTGGGTGGTGCCGATTTGCTCCGGAGAGCGATGGGTAAGAAGGACAAGGAGAAAATGGCCAAGGAACGGGTAAAATTTGTAAAAGGCGCAAAAGAGATACATGGTATTCCCGAAAAGAAAGCCGAAGAAGTATTTGACGTGATGGAAAAATTTGCGGAATACGGATTTAACCGTTCACACTCAGCAGCTTATTCGGTAGTAGCCTATCAAACGGCGTATCTGAAAGCCAATTATCCTTCTGAATACATGGCTTCGGTACTCACGCACTGGATGGGTAATATCGAAAAGATCACTTTCTTTATGGATGAATGCCGCCGGCAGAATATTCCGGTATTAGGCCCGGATATCAATGAAAGTTCCCGCTTCTTCGACGTAAACAAGCAAGGCAAAATCCGATTCGGACTAGGTGCCATTAAAGGAACTGGTGATGCGGCAGTTGATAATATTATTGAAGAACGGCAAAAGAGCGGCTTTTTTAAAGACATTTACGAAGTAGCCAGACGAGTGAACCTGCGGGCGGTTAACAAGCGTACGTTTGAAAGTTTAGCCTATTCCGGTGCCTTTGATAGCTTTGAGAATATTCACCGGGCGCAGTATTTTTATGATGCTGATGGTGCCAACCTGATCGAAAAACTCATCAAATATGGCAACAGTTATTTGCAGGCCAAAGGTGCTTCGCAGGTTTCTCTGTTTGCTACCGCAGGCAACGTAGATGTGCCGGTGCCCAGAGTTCCGGTATGTGAGCCCTGGAGTGAGATTGAAAAATTGAAGTACGAGAAAGATGTAGTAGGCTTCTATATTTCCGGCCATCCGCTGGATCAATTCCGGCTGGAGATTGAAAACTTCTGTTCGGATACCATCGATAACCTGGAGAATTACAAAAACAAGGAAGTCTGTATTGCAGGCATTGTGACCAAAAGCATTGTGCGACAAGGGAAAAACGGAAATCCCTTTGCCTTGTTCACCATTGAAGATTATAATGCTTCTCTGGATATGGCTCTCTTCGGTGAAGATTACATGAGTATGTCTAAATACATCACCGAAGGACAGTTTATCTACATCAAAGGCAAGTACGAACTTCGCTATAACTCCACCGATCAATGGGAATTGCGGCCTAAGCAAATTCAACTGCTGGGCGAAATGCGCAAAAAACTTTGCAAAGGGCTGCATGTTAACCTGGATCTGGCCAGGGTAAATACCAAAGTAGTAGAAGAACTGGCTAAAATTGCCCAGTCGCAGCCAGGGGATTGTTTCCTGAAGATTGTACTGCATGATGTGGAAGACAAAATCCAGGTAGAAACCACTTCCCGCAAGTTTCGCATACAACCCAGCAATGAGCTCATCGGTCAACTCGCCGCCTTAGATGGACTTTCGTACAAGTTGATTTGGTGAGGAAAAAATAGGTGCTATAATATAAATATGAAGACACCTGGCAATTGGGAAAGTTTTGTAGAGGATTTTTTTACACAGAGCAACTTCAAAGAAGTTACGAAACAAGAGTTGAAAAATGGATTTTATCTTACGGTAACGGCTAATAGTATTTACCTTGAATTTGAACTTGATAAAACAAAAGAAAAGATTGTTAAGCTTGAGTTTGGTAGTTATCAAGTAACAATAAACCAAGAGAGACCATTTAATTGTAATTATATAAAGGGTGTGTTAGATAAAAGCAGGCCCTATCAGGTTACCTTTCTTCAAACTTCTTATTTTGGAGAATATGGTGAACAGTATGAGTTAATTTTAATGAACCTAACCAGAAATTATTAACCGCTTTTCTAAAAATACCCTGTTATTATGGATGGACCGAAGAACATTACTGCTATAAAGGTGAAGATTATAAGGCTAAAGTTATGCTCGGTTTAGAAAATGAAGTGAATCTACAGTTTGAAGTTTTACTCATGAGCTTTGCTGAGCAGGATATTCCCTTATTTGGTGAAGATATTATCAGAAAGATTATGAAATCTGTGTATGATCTGGATTTTAATAGAAGAAATAGAACTGTAAGAATTGAAAATAGAGTAGGGTTATTAAACAGAATTAGTACAACATAATAATAATGCTATCTATAAGTTTTGCTATTGGTTCATGTCTATAATCTCACTGCTCTAAAGTTAAATATATTACTTCTTTAGTTTAAAAATCTTTGAAAGCCACATGCACGTAAGCCACACCTGCAAAAGCTGCGGAAATATATTTGCAGGCAAGTACTGTAACTCTTGTGGCGAAAAGCGCATAGAACCTGCTGATCTGAGCATCTGGCATTATGTGTCGAGCATTTTTCAGGCACTTACCTCTACCGATCATAAATTATGGCGAACACTAAAGGTGATCCTGATGTCTCCGGGTACGTTGAGCCGTTATTATATGGAAGGCAGAAGAATACAATACCTGACACCAGTTTCCATATTCTTCCTCGCTAACCTGATCTATTTTCTCATCCCTTATTTTGAAACTTTCAATTCAAGTCTTCATACCCAGACTCATTTATTGCCCCATAGCAAAATAGCATTGGAAATGGTAAATGAATATCTGGAAAAGCACCAGCTGAATGAACAGGAATTCCGGAAGATGTATGAAGCAAAATCTACGGAAACAGCCAAACTGCTCCTGATTGCCCTGGTCATGCTCACCAGTTTACCCATTGGCTTAATCAATTTCCGCAAGCAGCCCTATATTTCTGGCCACATTACATTCGCCTTCGAAACGGTTACTTTTAATTTGCTTGTGAATACCATTGCTTTGAGTACACTGGCAGCCATTGTGGTGTATATAGCAGAAGCCGTACAAGCAAATCCGGGATTTTTCCTCAACGATCGCCTTTTCTCTTTTATCTCTGCCGGTACAAATTTTTATTTTCTCTATACCGGAGAACGGAATTTCTATGCCTGTACCAGGGCAGGTAGTATATGGCGGGCTACGGCGATGATTATGGGCATATATAGTATGCTAACTCTGTACCGGATTCTGCTGTTTTTTATTACTTTTTTCCTCCTGTAACTTTCTTTTTTTGTCCTATAGAGTTGGATGAAAAGTTCCGGAACTATTTTCTCGCAAAATATCTTTACTATTTGAAAGGCCATCAGCTTTGAGTGTTCGCCCATACTTATGCTCCCTACTGACGGCTCGAAGCAAAACATTAAAATTTAAAACACAAAACAATCATGGGAAAAGCAATCGAAATTACAGATGCCAATTTTGAACAAATTATAGCCAGCGATAAGCCGGTACTTGTAGACTTCTGGGCAGAATGGTGCGGGCCTTGTAAGATGATAGGCCCTATCGTAGAAGAATTAGCCGGCGATTTTGAAGGCAAAGCAGTGGTAGGCAAGCTGGATGTTCAGGAAAATGCACAAATTCCAATGAAATTCGGTGTCAGAAATATACCTACGCTTCTTGTTTTTAAAAATGGCCAGCTGGTCGATAAACAAGTAGGTGTTGTTCCTAAAAATGTACTGGCACAAAAACTGAATAATGCCATTGCCAAAGAAGTGGTATAAACATTTTCCGTATTGATTTTTATAAAAAACCTGCCTCCAACGCAGGTTTTTTGTTTTATAGCATATCTATGCTGTTCTCCCTTCTTAAATAGAATATGGAATTTCCGGAAATTGTGTAACTTGTACATCCTATTTCATATAAACAGGCATCGAAATTGTCTGATACTATATAATTTATAGAATTTAGAATGTTAGCGTTAGTGTTATCCGTGCTGCTGAATATGTTGCCCGGCTCTGCAATTATCACCAATGATACAACGGCTGCGCCTTACGTAATCGTAAACCATATTATTATTGAAGGCAACCTGAAAACCAAAGAACAGATGATTCTGCGGGAGCTGGATATTACCGCAGGCGATACCCTCAAATCCTTGCAGAAAGAAGCAGCTTTACTACGGAACAGGAATAAAATATTCAATACACACCTGTTTGTAACTGTTGATCTCAGCGTACAGACGATTGATAAAACCAGTGCCTATCTGCTGATCCGGGTTACCGAACGCTGGTATATTTTCCCGATGATCATTTTTGAGCTCGCCGACCGTAATTTTAACGAATGGTGGTTTGAGCGGGGCAGAAGTCTGAGCCGTACCCAGTATGGCCTTCGGATTGCACATAAAAATTTCAGGGGGCGGGGCGAGCAACTCCGGGCTACTGCCCAGTTTGGGTTTACCAAACGATTCGACCTGGCCTACAGCATACCCTATTTAGACCTCGCCCAGAAACATGGAATGGGTTTCGATATTTCCTACGCCCAGAATAAATCTGTTGCATTCGAAACCAGCGGGCACAAGCTTCAATATACTGATTCAGAGTCGGTGTTACGGACCAGATTTAGTACTGGCGTACGGTTTACCAGGCGGAACAGGTATTATTCTTTCCATACCATCGAAGCAAAATATAATTACAATACCATCGCCGATACCCTTGCGCTGCTAAATCCTAACTACTTTCTGGAAGGCCGCACCAGGCAGCAATATTTCCGCCTCGGATATAACCTTTCCATCGACCGCAGAGACATTGCGGCGTATCCTTTGAAAGGGCACTTATTCAATGTAAATATTTCCCGGGCCGGTTTTACAAAAAAAGAAGATGTACACCTGACTGCCTTGTATACTGATATTTCTGTGTACAGGCCTATTGCTAAGAAGTTCTATTGGACAGCCAGTTTACGGGGAAAAACCTCTTCTCCAGGCAAACAACCCTATTTTAACTACCGGGGCTTTGGCTATGGGCAGGATTATGTGCGGGGATATGAGTATTATGTAGTCGATGGGCAGCATTATGGCCTGGCAAAGCTCACCCTGAAGCGTGAATTACTCAATGTACAAAAGCATATTCCGCACCTGATGCCTCTCCGGCAATTTCAAACCATACCTATCGCGATTTATTTAAAAGTATATGGCGATGCAGGATATGTAGTAGATAATACGTATAATATTGAAAATAACAGATTATCCAATACCATGTTGTATGGAGGTGGCGTAGGTCTGGATATTGTTACGTTTTACAATACCGTCTTCCGGATAGATGCCTCCATAAATAAACAGCTGGAAAAAGGTTTCTTCTTCCATTTTGTGAAGGACATTTAGATTCAGTTTCGTGTAGATTTATATTTTTCTGCCCTCCATTTTTGTTCTATCCTCAGCCTGCTTAATTTGCCTGCCAGATACTATCACTTCCAGGTATTACATAAATTAATTTTATATTGGTGCATTCCTGGCTGCAAAAAGAACCTGTGAGAATATACCTGCTTGTCATTGTATTGCTCGTTTTAACCGTAGGCATTGGACTTACAGGCTTGTTTGTGGGAAGTTTTGAAACCAGCTGGGCTACCATATACCAGTTGCTTACACAGTATGATCCTGCCGACACTTCGCAGTATGTGATTCTTCAATTGCGCTTACCCAGGTTAATACTGGCTTTTCTGGCTGGTGGTGCCCTGGCTAGTGTAGGATATCTGATTCAGGCGCTGGTAAACAATCCGCTGGCTGATCCTTACATTCTGGGTACAGCTTCCGGAGCGGCTTTGGGAGCCAATATTGTATTTTTTGGATTGCTTCCCATCCAGGTAGCCGGTATTTATCTGCCTCCGGTATTTGCGTTTCTGGGGGCATTATTGGTAACCTTTATGGCTATCAGCATTGCCTACAAAAAAGGCCAGATTATCTCTACGCAGCTTTTGTTGGGGGGAGTAGCACTTTCGTCCTTACTTACCGCCATTACCAGCCTAATCACCTTTCTGTCTGATTCGGAAGATAAACTCCGCAGCATCATTTTCTGGACAATGGGTAGCTTTGAGCGGGCACAATGGTCGGATATACCCTTGCTGCTGGTTATAGTGATTTTGTTTACCCTGTTTTTTTCGTTTTTGCACAAACAGATTAATATTCTGCTGCTGGGCGAAAACCGGGCTTCTCAATTAGGCGTGAATACCAGTTTGCTGAAATGGATCATTCTGGGGAGTACATCCCTGCTTACCGGAATTGCAGTAGCTACTTGTGGTACGATCGGCTTTGTGGGCCTGATTATTCCGCACCTGGTAAGGGGCTTGTTTGGAGCTACCGGAAGATACAATACGCTGTTTTCTGTATGGGTGGGGGGATTATTCATGCAATCCTGCGACCTGCTCTCCAGACTGGTGTATCCGCCTGCCGGTCTGCCTATTGGCATTGTTACTTCATTTGTGGGTGTTCCTTTTTTTCTCTACCTGTTGCTGGGTAAAAACTACCGTTTCGAATAATCTGCCTGTTCTTTTATCAACCCTCCACACCTTAAATAATTACCCTGGTTATTAATCGGTTGAGAAAAAGTATAAAGCTAATTTTTATGCAAAAAGCAGTTGTAATTGGTCTGATTATGTAAAAATAAATATGATAAAGGGTAACATTCCAAAAATAAATTGTTTAAATTCAATTCTTGCACGGGATAATAGTATGAATCAATAATGCTACTATTATATTAATAGGCTGGTACACTAAAACGGGACATTTTTTATGCTAATCATTCCTGCTGAATCCATCGGAAGCATTCCCGGGCCGTTGATCCTCATTGAAGAAAATCGGGCATTCCAGACTGGTCTAAACATTTGGAAGAAATATCACTGGAAACTGCCAGAATTCCGGAGAAATACATATTCAGAAATTAATCAATGAGACATATAAGATCAGCTTTATATGGAAAAGAAAGAAAAAGAGGGCCAGGAAAAATTACCCCGCACAGCATCCTTAAAAACGGCTGATTCTATGTTAACGATTAATAACCGGGAGGAAAATAAGCTGCTCGAAACCCAGCATAAACTTCAGCAGGCACTCGACGAAACACGCCTGGCCGAAGCAGAATTTAGTTCCGCTTTTGAATATGCGCCTATTGGAATGATGCTGATCAATATCGATGGAGAGATTTTCAGGGTAAACAAAAGTTTGTGCCAACTACTTGGCTACTCTGATAAAGATTTGCTGCAATTCACGATACGTGATATTATCTATCCGGAAGATCTGGAGTCAAGTATGGCTTGTTTTGAGCATTTGATAGCTGATAAAATTAAATCTTTTCAGGAGGAGAAACGCTATCTGACTAAAAAAGGGAATATGGTTTGGGCATATCTGAGCATTTCCCTCATTAAACATAAGGATGGCTCTCCCAGGCATTTTGTGGTACAACTTATGGACATTACCGAAAAAAAGAAAGCCGCCGATGCCCTGAAAGAGTCAGAACAGAAAGCGCTGCAACTCGCCAGGCACTACAAATTTATTCTGGACAGTCAGTCGGTGTATATTATAAAAATTGATAATTCCGGAAGGTATTCCTATGTAAACGATTACTATCTACGCGAATTTGGATTTACGGGTGATCTGGTAGGTAGAAATGCTTTGGAAAATATACTGCCGGAAGACTTGCCTGCCTGTATTGCTGCTGGTGAGAAATGCCTCGAGCAGCCAGAAATACCTCATCAGGTTATCTTCAGAAAAAGAAGGCAAGATGGGCAGATACTGGGTGGAAAGTGGGAGCTGAAAGGCATCTTGGATCAGGAAGGAAAGGTAGGTGAAATACTTTGCGTAGGTTTTGATATTACCGAACAGCTGGAAAACCTGGAGAAAACACGGCATCTGCTGGAAGTGAGCAGCGAGCAGAACGTAAGACTTCAGAGCTTTGCCTACATCATTTCGCACAATATACGGTCGCATGCGGCTAATTTCAGTGGCTTACTTTCTTTGCTGAATGAATCAGAAGATGAAAATGAAAAGATGGTGTATACAAAAATGCTGAAATCAAGCGCAGATCAATTAGAGCAAACCATCCGTAATTTAAATGAGATCATTGCCGTACAGGAAAATGTATCCAAACCCAGAGAACGCAGGTATTTGAAAAATGAGATAGAAAAAACCCTGCAGATATTGAATGGCGCTATTATGAAATATACGATTGATGTACAGGTTTTGGTAAGTGAAGATGTAGAGGTTTATGTAATACCTGCCTATTTAGATAGCATTTTACTTAACCTGATCAGCAATGCCATTAAATACCGGGCTACTCACAGACCGACATATATACACATTCAGGCAGAGTCAAAGGGTAAGTACACCATACTGTCGGTAAGCGATAACGGACTAGGCCTGGATTTAAAAAGGCATGGCAGCCAGTTATTTGGCATGTATAAAAAATTCCATCACAATGAAGATGCCCGGGGATTTGGCCTATATATCACAAAAAGCCAGATAGAAGCAATGGGGGGCAAAATAGAAGTGGAGAGTGAAGTAGGCATAGGTTCCACTTTTAAAGTATACCTGAATGAAAAAAATTGAAAATAGCATCCCATTGAATACTCATTTTTTAACAAATATAGGTTTCCCTCATACAAAATAACCGGCTTTCTGGTAAAGACTCAATACTGAAGCGAACGTAGTGCTTTTTCCAGGGTAGAAATACCTTCTGTCAGCGTATCATTGTCAAAGGAAGTATAGCCCAGTAACAATCCTGGTTTAGTTTTGTGGTAAATGGCATAATCAGAAATGAGATGAGTGATTAGGCCATATTCGACCGTTCTGGCTACTACCGCCTTTTCATCTATCCCTTCTGGAAGCCAGCCTACTACATGCATGCCGGCTGCGGCAGGTTCTACTTCCAGTAAACCTGCCAGTCTGGTTTGTGCAGCTCTTAATACAACCTCTTGCCGTTGCTGGTATAACACCCGCATTCTTCTCAGGTGTCTGGCAAAATGCCCTTCTGCAATAAATTCAGCCAGAATAGCTTGTTCAGTTACCGGATTTTGCCGGTCGGCCATGGCTTTGGCAGAGGTAAAGGCATCCATTAATTGAGCGGAAGGTATTACTAAATAGGCCAGGCGAAGTGCCGGAAATAATACTTTACTGAATGTGCCTACATAAATCACCCGTCTGGCCTGATCAAGTCCCTGGAGAGAAGCCAGCGGCCTGCCGACAAAGCGGAGCTCGCTATCATAATCGTCTTCCAGAATCCACATATGTTCTTTACGGGCATATTCCAGCAATCGCAGGCGCTGGGGCAGGGGCATGGTGCCACCTAAAGGATATTGATGCGAAGGGGTTAGATAAACTAGTTTTGCCTGCGGATGATGCGCTATGGCATAATCCAGTTGCAAGCCCTCTTTTCCTACTGGTATAGGACAAATTACTGAACCAGCCTCCTGCAAAGCCGCTCTGGCTCCATGATAACCTGGGTCTTCCATCCAGACTTTTGAGCCAGGCTGTAATAATAGTTTAGCCACCAGTTGTAAACCCTGTTGCGAACCATTTACAATTAGAATATTATCAGCCTGACAATTTACTGCTCTGGCAGCTCTCAGGTAGCCTGCAATGGCTTCCCGCAAAGGCCTATACCCGGCGGCATCCCCATATCCTAAAGGAAGAGAAGACAGGTTCCGGTATACTTTTGCTGCTATTTTAGACCAGATCTGGAAAGGAAAGGCATCGAATGCCGGAATGGCCGTTTGAAAGGGAATAATGCGCTCATAAAATTTATTCCGGTCCAGCAGATGCTGGCTCAGGCCATACCTTGGATGAATAGGCTGAATACCAGTGTTTTCTATTGCCTGTTTTTGTATGGAGGCTTTTTTGCTATACAGGAGTTTTTCGGGAATGGGCGTTGCCACAAATGTACCCGCTCCGGTTTTGGCAGTTAAATACCCTTCAATAGTAAGTTGTTCAAAAGCCAGGGTAACAGTATTCCGTGAAATAGCTAATTCATCGGCCAAGGCACGGCTGGCTGGTAATTTTTGTCCGGGACTCAATCGGCCGGTTAGTATGGCTTCCCTAATGTTTTCATACAGTTGTACGTGCAGTGAGGAATCTGCCTGCTTGTCAACTTTTAAGCCTGCCAGGGATAGATCAGATGCAATTTTTGCCATTGTTTTCTGGAAGTTAGAAGATGGATACTGGAAGATAAAAGGTTGGGATTTGATTGGCTGAATTTTGGATGCCGAATAAGGAATGAAGAGCAACCAAGTACTTTGTTCGTCTGTTTAGGCTTATTGCTATCTGTTTTCTAACTCTATTCTCAAATTTTCAATAACAAATTGGTATGGTAAAAATAGTACAAAATGGATCTTTTATACCATCCAATCTATGAATAATTTTGGGTAATCAATTATTAAACTTTATGGAAACACAAACTCAAAATAAACCAACTCAGGTTGACAGCCAGAAACCGGTTTCCAGGGTATTGCGCTATTTACCAGGGGAAACAGCAGCGACCCTCTCTCATTTCTACACCAAATTATCGTTTGAAACCGATGCCTACGATGTATATGCCGACATGCAGGATGGCATAACAGATTTTGTTGTGATTGATGCCCGTTCGGCTGAAAGTTATGCTCTGGAGCATATTCCCGGTGCTATTAATTTGCCCCATCGCCAGATGAATGATCTTACCACTGCTTCGCTTCCAAAAGATAAAGTAATGGTGGTGTACTGTGATGGCATCGGCTGCAATGCGTCTACCAAAGGTGCTTTTAAGCTGGCTTCGCTTGGCTTCCGCACCAAAGAATTGCTGGGCGGTATAGACTGGTGGAAACGGGATGGCTATCCGGTAGAAGGTGGACTGCAATCTGCAAATGGTATTATGTGTGGATGTGAGTAAATAACAAGTCTTACCAATTTATAGAAGGCGTATTTGCTCATACCTGGCTTCATACTTTAAACTTACTACTTAATACTGGTACTATATGCGAGAAATAGCTTTTGTTACGTATTCAAATTCCCCAAAACTAACAGCCGATGATGCCAGGGTTGCCAGTCTATTGTCGCAGCGGAATATACAGGTAGAGGCAGTTTGCTGGGATACACCTCACATAGACTGGGCACAGTTTGAAGGGATTGTGTTACGGTCCTGCTGGAATTATCACCTGTACGAAAGTGCCTTTAAATCATGGATTAAGCAGATGGAAAAACAAAACAGGCGTTTGTTTAATTCTTCACAGATAATTGCCTGGAATATGGACAAAACCTATCTGCAAGTGCTTTCATCAGCTGGCATTCCTATTCCAGCTACGCATTGGCTGAAAAGAGGAGAGGTAGTACACCTGCAAAATCTGTTAGCTGAAAAAAACTGGCAACAAGCGGTAGTAAAACCAACAGTATCAGCTTCGGCTTATCAAACCTGGCTCACTTCCAGCGAAACAGCTTTACAGGATCAGTCCAGGCTGGATGTGATGCTCAACACTGGTGGCGTAATGGTTCAGGCATTCATTGAAGAAGTGCAAACCAAAGGCGAATGGTCACTTATATTTTTCAATAAAGGGTTCAGCCATGCCGTACTGAAGCGTACCAGAACGAATGATTTCAGGGTACAACAGGAATATGGCGGTACCACTTCCGCTTGTACTCCTCCAGAGTTCATACGAAAACAGGCGCAACACATCATTGATACGATCGGCCAGCCGCTTTTGTATGCACGTGTCGATGGCATTGAAGTCAATGGAGTTTTTCTTCTGATGGAACTTGAACTGGTAGAGCCTGCTTTGTTTCTGGGAGATACGACAGCAAATGTGATGGCTTTTGCAGAAGCGATCGCCAGCATTGTTTGAAACTACTAAAAATGCGGCTAGGCACTGTTTTATATGGAAATTTTCCAGCCTGTACCGCCCATACCTTTATTTTCAGCCTCCACATAAATATCATGGCAGTCCAGATAATATCAGTATAGAATTACCGGATAGCCTTTCATATTTACCCGATTTATTGTTCACAAAAGCTATGTTAAAAAGAGAATATATTAAAGTAACCCTGGTTGAATGCGAGCAAACCGCCAGGGAAGGATTTGCTGCCATGATTAACAGTACCTTTGGCTACCATGTGATCAGTACGTACGCTACCTGCACAGAATTAATGCTTAAGGTTTCTCATGAAATGCCCCATGTGATATTGATCGGAACCGACTGTTTGAATGTGGAAGATGTTGAAACAGCGTGCATCAAAAATATAAGCAAGATTAAAAACCTATCGCCCAGGTCGAAAATTATTGTATTTACGCATACCGAAAACACGGATGTAGTGTTTGAAGTGCTAAAAGCCGGGGCAGATGGATATTTGACCAAAGGTATTCCCCCGGTGAAATTACTGGAAGCTATCCAGGAAGTATATGAAGGAGGTGCACCTTTGAGTCCGGCAATTGCCAGAAGTGTAGTCGCTTCTTTCCATAAAAATACGTCTTCCGGTTTAACTTCCCGTGAGGTTCAGGTACTGGCCTTGCTGGCCAAAGGGAAAACGTATCATTCCATTGCAGATCACTTATTCATCGACAAAGAAACCGTACGGACACACATTAAAAATATTTACTACAAGCTGGAAGTTCATTCTAAATCAGAAGCCATAGAAAAAGCGCTGTACGAAAAAATAATCTGATCAGTAACCTGCTTCAACTTATACTCAATCGTTGTTAGTTGTTCGTTGCTGGTTGTGAGTATACTATTGCGTATTTGCTTGTATATACAAGCAAATACGCAATACCAAACTTAAATTAGGCTTACAAATTGAACCAGTCTACTGGATACCGGTAATCTGTTTGTCTTTGGGATATTTAACCATGTACCTGATGTCGATGGTCTGGCTTTGGGCAGGTGCCAGCGTTAATTCCCAGCTGAGCATTCCGGTTTCCTTAGTAAAAGCGGCATTTTTGGCCTCCTGTAATTCTACTTCAATCTGGCTGTCCGTGGAAACAGGAATCTGGTCTTGCAAGGTTAAACGGATAGATTCTTTTTTGGTATTGCGCACAGTAATGCGGTAAGTAAGTGTTTCCCGGACGAACCTATAGTTTTCTTGCTGCTGAACTCATTTATCTTTTCACGCTTGATCAGTAGCTTTTTATCACGGCCCAGGGAAAGGCGCAAAGTATCGCCAGTCTGACGGGCATCCAGGAAGGATTCTCCTACAAAGGTTCCGCCGAAATAAATATTGGCATTGCCGGAGATCAGGTTATACTTTTCCCACCCGCTCACCAGGGCAGTCAGGAAGGCATCTCCATCCAGTTTGGGAACAGCCAGGTACGAATAACTTGCTGGTAATTCATGGGCCTGTATATCTACCAGTTGCGGACTACCCCCGGAAATAATGGTATAGGGCAAGGCAATATCAAATTCAACGGATAAGCCTGTTTCTTGCACCTGTGTATAATCTGCTACAGTCTCCGATTCTTCTACTGCCACTCCAGGTACTCTTCCCTGCAGATCGTCCGCAATAGATGGCGCTGCACCTGCTTTATACTTTTTTCTTGCATTTGATGCACCATACATTATCTCCGGTTGATAAAGGCTTGCAAACATGGGATTGAGTGTGGGCTGTGTGCCGCCTTGTGAAGGGTTGGCGGTAGATAATGTGATACGGGTGTTGTTCCAGTCTACGCCGGTACGTTGAAATACATTGGCTTTGTAACTTAATTGTACCTGGTTTTTTCCCTCACTCGCCCTTATATCATAAACCGGCACCCATCCGGCATTCGGAACGATATAGTCCAGTTCAAGTTCGGCCGGGGTATTGTTGTTTTTAGCGGATACCGAAACAATAATTTCGCTGCTGGGCTGGTTCCGTTTGTTGGTAAGCTCATTTAACTGATTTTGCATCCGGGCAACCTGTGTTTGTGCCTCCCGGAGATTACGCTCATTTTCTATTAGTTTTTCGTTGATCTCGGTGAGCCTGGTTCTGAAAAAATCAGCCATTTGTTTGAGCTTTTCAACTGATACACCAGTTTGTGTGCCGCCAATGGCCTGATTGCTCATCAGCATCTGTTGTTCTTTAGTTAACACATCTTTGGTATAGGTATATCTTTCCAGCCGGGACGTATACAAGGTGAGGGAATCTTCCAGTTGAATAAGCCTGACTGATTTCTTCTGTGGCCGGGTATAGTTCACCTGGTGTTTTACGCCCAGAATAATAATATTGCCTTTGGCTGTTACATTAATACTTTGCTTATCAATCTGGGCCGGCAATCCTTCAATCTGCAATTGCGTAACTCCTTCTGGCAGACTAGCTGTAGCAGAACTGGTAATCTGGGCTTTGTCACGAAAAACAGTAACGTGTTTGAGTTGCGCTGAAATCGGTTGGTTATTCTGGGCCAGTAGAGAGAGTGAACTGGCCGTCCAAAGGGAAAAATACAGAATTACCTGGTAAGCATTTTTCATAAGATGAGCATTTATTATCTCGGATAGGCAAACCCTGTGCCATGGAAAAAGCTAAGATAGGGAATTAGTTTAAAGCCAGAAGCGAAGCTGTGTATGGACGGAATTACAGAAAGTAAGAAAATGAATGTTTATCAGTAAAATCAGTTGTTAAGGCAGTTTTGATTTTTCCTTCTCCTGCTTTGCGAGCTTACTTTCCGGATGCATACCTTTTCTTATATGCTTGCCAGGTACGCACTGATTTTTTGAGATGGGTGGTTTTCTCTTCTTTAATGTTATAACATTGCAGGCCAACCGGGCCGGTAAATTCCATATCCCAGAAAGTTTTCAGGTATTGATAAGTATCATAATTTCCATCTCCCAGCGGTTGAATGAGGCTATCCCAGAGCTTGCTGCGGTCGGCAGCGGCAGGCGGATAATCGGCTCCGTTCACACTTACCGCAAATAAATAAGGTCTGGCTTTTTCTGCCCAAGACTGGAAATTATGTATCGGACTTTCTCCGGCATAATACTGTGTAGCCAGAAAATGCGGCAAATTAAAAGATATTCCAAAATTAGGACGATTTACTTTTCCGGCCACCCGGATGGCATCTGCTACCGTTTCCAGCCAGAACCAGGTATGCGGATATAAGGCTACTTTAAGGTTATATTGTTTTGCCAGATCAGCAATTTCCTGCAAAATGGGTACAGCAACTACATCCTGTTCAGCAGAGGAAGGTTTGTATTTCTTACTGGTAATATAGAGCCAGGGCATTGCTTCTGTTCCCTGTACTTTCCGGAATACCTCTTCCAGGCGACGATCGTAAGGTTGTTGCTCATTATCCAGATTTACTTCTACATACATCATATAGAGCTTCAGATTATTTTCTTTGACAGCCTGGTAAAAGGCATCAAAATCAGCCAGACCGTTTTTCTCTACACCCTCAAAACCCATTTGTGCCGCCAGTTGTACTTGTGCTGTGGGCGTTTTGTAGGCAGCTGTATCACTGATTCCATTGTTGAATACAAAAAAAGGATTGCTTACTTTGTTTTCCTGGCCAAAGCAGGTTACACTGTATATCAGGAAAATAAGGCATAAGTGGAGGAGGTTCTTCATACAATAGGCTAGTTCTTGCTATCGGGAATTAATTCAGACAGCAATTAAACAGAAATAGCCTACAGAACAAGTGTCTATAGGCTATTTCTTTAAGAGAAATCCTGCTTAAGAGTATTTAATCCTCGCGGGAATCTTTGTTTTTTCGGGAAAGCAAAACTACCACTGCCGTAGTAACCAGTACACTAACTACTACTTTGGTGACTAACCCTTTCCGGTTGTGCTGCCATTCGGCTTTCCAGCCTTTTTCGGCAAATATATTGGGAACATGGCCCCGGCTGAGGTCATCTACAATCCCTTCTACTACATTCACCCGGTCGGCTAGCAACAGCGGCAGCCAGTGTCCATAACTGGATTCGCTGTAGCGGAAAGCAAAGCGGCGGATCATTCCACTCAGGCCGGAAGGGGTGTGGAAGTGCCAAATACAGCGCTTATGTTCGGACGTTCATTGGAATGAAGTACTTCTACACTTGCAGGTTGCTGAGTGGGTCTGTCCCAGCTATAACCTTTCTGTTCTTCGTCGGTGCGGTGTTTGATGGGATAGGTAGGATCGTTTTTAGGATCTATGTCTACGCCCCAGCCTTTAATATGAGAATATTGATGTGCTGCGTTTTGCATGTCTGTAAAGTTTAAGATCTGGCTGATGGTGGAATAAGAACTGGTTTGATACAATTATCCAGCTTGTCTGAAAATATTCGGTAAGCATCAGATACTTCTTCCAAAGGCACCCGGTGGGTAATTAAGGCTTTGGGATTAAGAATACCATTCTGAACATGGGAAATCAGTCTGGGCAACAAGCGTTTAACTGATGCTTGATTTGCCCGTATGGTAAGTCCTTTGTTTACGACATTTCCTATTGGAACCAGGTTATCCGTTGGTCCATACACACCTACGATGGATACAATACCGCCTTTTTTTACAGAATTAATCGCCCAGTGCACAGCAGTAGCAGAACCAGCCTGTAATAGCATTTTCCGGCCGGTAATGGTCTGCATGGCGTTTCCGGCTGCTTCGGCACCTACAGCATCAATACACACATCGGCTCCCATCCAGTCGGTGGTTTTCTTTATAAACACCACTGGGTCATTCATGTCTTCTTTGAAGTTATAAGCCTCACAGTTGGCATAGTTTTTTACAAATTCCAGGCGATAATCTATATGGTCGAGTACAATAACCCGTCCGGCTCCAAACAACCAGGAACACCTGGCGGCCATAATTCCAACTGGTCCGGCTCCGAAAACCACTACCGTATCGCCAGGTTGAATACCGCCCATTTCTGCTGCCTGGTAACCAGTTGGCACTACATCAGTTAACAATACAGCATCGTCCAGGTCCATACCTGGAGGAATCACAGTTGGTCCCACATCGGCGTAGGGTACCCGTACATATTCTGCCTGGCCACCATCGTAGCCTCCTGCAGTGTGGGAATAACCAAAAATACCTCCTACAGCTGTAGCCTGCGGATTAGACTCATGGCAATTTCCATACAAACCTTGTTTACAAAAAGCGCATTTTCCGCAGGAAATGTTAAAAGGTACGATTACATGATCGCCTACTTTCAATTTCTGTACATCTGAACCTATTTCTTCTACAATGCCGATAAATTCATGCCCGAAGGTCATGCCGACACGAGTATCGGGTACATTCCCATTGTACAAATGCAAATCAGACCCGCAGATACACGAACGGGTAACCTTAACAATCGCATCCTGAGGGTGTAGTATTTCAGGGATGGGTTTGTGGTCAATCCGGACCCGCTGCGGCCCCCGGTAATTCATAGCTAGCATAAAAATCCTTTCTGTTTAGGTATTACTTTCAAATTTGTCCTGTATCCTTTAACATCTTCCAGTGGATAACAATATGTGCAAATCTTTTACACAGTGCAGGTGGCATTACAGGAACTGCTTACACTTCCTGCACATACGTACAGACAGCTATTTTGATTGCATTTTCTGTAAACATTTTGAGGAAATAGAATAAGCTGCTTATGAAAAAAGAATTCTCCTGTTCTACGAAAGGGATATAAATTGACAATACGCCTTAATTGTAGGCAAACAATCTACTTCAGTAAAGCCGTAAAAATTGTATCGAGTGTTGTTCCTACATGTTGATGTAAAGGGCTGTTTGTAACGGTTCCCAGATTGATAGCGATATACATATACAAGTTTTTCTCCGGAAAATAATACAACTGGCAACCTGCTCCGATTCCGCCGCCGGAATGCCCATAAGCCGTGTATCCATTCACTTTGGCATGAGCTAATCCTAGTCCATAGGCCGGTTCCCCTTTGCTGTTGAGTACCCAGGTTTGCATTTTTTCCATCGTAGCTGCTGATAATAGTTTTCCTTCCATTAAACCTCTGAGAAATTTCACTGCATCTCCCGGAGATACCACAATACCATCGTCGCCCACCATAGAGGCCACATTGGTGAGTTGCATCTGTGAAATGTTCTCTACAATTCCGTTGCTATACCGGTCCCAGTAGGAATTGGTAATATGCGGATAGTTGGGATATCCGCTTTGATTTCTGTAAAATGTTTGGGTAAGCCCTAATGGAGTAATAATGGTTTCAGTGATAAACTTCGCATGGTCGCCAGTAATCGCATCAGCCATGAGAGACAGAATGACATAATTGGTGTTTCGATAGGAATATTTACTGCCAGGCGTAAAATCTAAATCTTTGCCTTCGATATATTTCAGGTAATCCTCGGCAGAGAAATAATGCGTGGGATGTTGCAGGAAATACGTTACATAGGCAGGTGTGAAGTTGTATTCCGGAATGCCAGACGTATGGTTGAGTAGCATTTGTACGGTTATTTTATCTGCACTGGTAATATAGCGGCTGTATCTGGCCGGTAGATGTTTGGTAATGGGATCACCCAGACTGATTTTGCCTTGTTCTACTAATTTCAGCACAGCTACTGCCATATAGGTTTTCGACACACTCTGTGTGTATTGCAGATGGCAAGGCTGCATTAGCGTATTATCTTCGATTTTTGCCAATCCTGCTGCGGAAGCCCACCAGCCATCGGGTGAATAAACCGCCAAGGATACGCCAGGAATCCCATTGCTGACTAATTCCTGTAATGCTTGTTGCATTTCATTGGCTCCCGGAAAATTGGGATTGATGGTTTCAGAAGACTCCTCACAAGTTTTTACCGGCAGATCTTTTAAGTAAGGCGCACAACTGCCGAGGATTAAGCATAAATGGAAAGACAATGTAAAAAAGCGTTTCATGGATAAATGAGTTTATAATTTATCAGGTGGAAGAACTGCAATCTCTGCAAGGCAGGGCAAGGTTTAATAATTGGGATGAATTCTGGTGCCTACCTGCACCAGGGTTTGTGGAATCAGGGTAATACTTTTATTATAATCTGTGAGCAGTAAAAATTGATAACTGGCAAAGGGCGAAACATTTGTTTGGGAAGAAGAATCGTGATATCCTACGGATACGCCTACCGGGAATGCCAGCATACCTTTTCCAATACGCCCTACTGGTTCCCATTTTCCATTCACCGGCTTATAGGATTCTACCGGATGGAACGCCAGCATATAGCCAGCGCCTGCTTTGAGTTCGCTGTATACATACGATGCCATGGCAGGCCGCCAGGCCGTTTGGGTGTAAAAAAATATACCATTTCCTGCCGCCTTATTGCGGAACCATAACACTTGTAATTGTTGTACCCAGTTGGGTTTGCCATTTAAGCTTACCTCGGTTCCAAGTCCAATACCAATGTTGGCAAAGTTAGTTTTAATATCCTTGAAAGGGAGGGTTAGGGAGTGGAACTGTAACGTCACAATGATTGGAAAATTATGGTAACTTTTTCCAGAGTCTGTTTGGGCCAGCAGGCAAAATGTCAGGCAGCAGGCCATTACTAATCCAATTAATTTCTTTTTCATATGCGGAAGTTTTGTTAGGCAATATTATACATGGAAATACCCTTCTGCTTCGCCAATAGGTAGGTTTATTGGCGAAATGTAGCAATTTGGCAGGCGAACTGTAGGTGTTCAGGCTGGCTCGAACCAGGTTTTAAAGGCAGGTGCTTTGGTACGGCTTACCGGTACTTCGGCAGGAAAGCTTTCGCCCCCATTGAGCAGCACCAATATCTTTCCATTGTCGGAACGTTTGAAGCCAGAAATGATCTGGCGGTGGATAATAAACTGGCGGTTGAGCCGGAAGAAGAATGTAGTTGGTAAGGTTTTTTCGAGTTTATCGAGTGATTGCTCCAGGCAATATTTCTGTCCTTGTTTGTGGCTGGCCATTACATAGTTTTCGTCCACATAAAAGCCAGTCAGGTCATCAAAATTGAGCCATATGTTTTGCTTGCCCACTTTTACCGAAAACCCTTGCGCAATAATGCGGCTTTCTTCCTTACGTTGATCTTCCGACTTCTGTAGCTGCCGGTAATAATACAGCCCGATATAAATGCCATTAATCACCAGGAACCAGATGCTGATGATAAATAAATCGTTGGTATAAAAATTCAATAGCGCCGGCCTGCCTCTTACAATCCAGCTGACCAGTTCAGTAAGTATACTAATGATAGATAAACTGATGACACAGGTACTGGCTATCTGAATTAAGATCCGTTGAGCAGGATTATTTTCATACGGAAATTTCTTGTCTAAATACAGAATAACCGCCCTCGCCCCAAGCCAGGCCAGATAGCCTTGGACGGTATCAATCGTAAAAGTGAGCAACAGATACCAGTTGAAGGCAATTTTTGAATAAGTGAGATAATAATTAAATGCACTTATGCAAGGGATCAGCACCAGAAACAGTGGCACATCCGGGTGATACGGACTTTTCTCTGTGAGTTGCTTCAACCTGAATGTATAAATGGCCATAGTTACCAGCCGGGATATGAGCTAATTTCAATAAGCTAATTTACAGTGCTTTTGATCAAACATCAATGGCTGGTAAATATAATGCAGTGGGAAATCAGAAATAAGAGTGCAAGCAAGGAATCTCTTCTTTTAATCAAACTTTATACATTTTTTATTATATTTATCCGCACTTTCTGAGCGTATTCACTACAATGGACAAAAGAGAAAGTCTGCTTTTTACTAAATGTTTTCAATGCTGAATTGATCATTAATTTGAATTCCAACAAACCACTGATATGATGACCTTACCCCGTTTGTTCACCTTTTTTTTATTTACTGTTTTTCTGTATTCAACTGCCTATAGCTCAACTCCTGGTCCTGATGTTGCCAGATACGGAAAAGTTGCTGCCAACAGGGAATATACTCTGCAAGCGACTATGCTCGGATATTTCGGCCCGGATGGTAAACGAAATCCGGTATTGCAGGCCAACAAGGGCGATATGGTACGCATCCGGATTGTGAATGGTGAAAACATGACCCACGATATTGCCCTGGAAAATATGGGACTGAAAAGCAAAACCCTTGCCCAGAAAGGAGACACCACCAGCATTGTATTCAAAGCCGATCAGAGTGATACCTATTTCTGCTCCATTCCAGGACATAGGGCTGCCGGGATGGTAGGCAAATTTGAAATAGTAGAAGGAGCCATTATTACAGAAGTTGTGATCGCTGGATTTATCCCCAAAAAGAATAACAAAGCCTTAAATCTTGGTTTTGAAAATGGGACAACTAATGACTGGACAGCCACAGGAGATGCCTTTACGGAGGCTTTAATATCAACTGATCCTTCTCCGGTACATGAAAACGATCAGCGGATCAATATGTCGGGGAAGTATTTTATTACCAGCGGCGGTACAAAAAATTACAAAAGAACCGGTACACTCTCTTCCGTTCCTTTTACAGTTACGCATCCCTTTGCCGCTTTCAAAGTTTCCGGAGGGGCCCTGCAGGATACCAGGGTAGAACTGGTGAGAACAGATAATAATGAAGTTTTCTTCCAGATCACCGGTTCCGGACGGGCTACCTTGCAGCCGGTAGTAGTGGATTTATCTGACTTGCAAAACAAGGAAATTTTTATCCGGCTGGTTGATAATGAAACCGGTATTTCGCAGATTCCTTATATTGGAGATGATAAATTTGCGCACATCAATTTCGATGATTTTCAGTTTTATTCCACCCGCCCCAATTTCCCGAACGAGCTTAAGCAGACAGATATTATTATTCTTCCTCCCCTTGATCCCATTGTGCATTCCGGGCTTTCCGGAACAGAAGCCGCTAAGAGCATGACCACACAAAAAGGCTTTTCTGTAAAGCTGGCAGCTGCTGAACCGGATGTGATCCGTCCCATTAGTTTTACCATAGATGCCAAAGGAAGGCTTTGGGTGGTGGAGGCGCATACCTATCCCATCCGCGCTGCAGAAGGGAAAGGCAAAGACCGCATTCTGATCTTTGAAGATACCAATGGGGATGGCAGCTTAGACAAACGGATTGTTTTTACAGAAGGACTCAACCTGATCAGTGCCATCGAAGTAGGCATGGGAGGGGTGTGGTTGGGTTCGGCACCCCATCTGCTGTTTATTCCGATTGATAAATCCGGCGATAAACCGGCTGGTCCGCCGCAGATCCTGCTGGATGGATGGGGCTATGAAGACACCCATGAAATGCTTAATAATTTCCGCTGGGGGCCAGATGGCTGGTTGTATGGAACGCATGGGGTATTTACCCATTCCAATGTAGGAAAACCAGGAGCCCCGGATGCTGAGCGTACCAAACTCAATGCCGGTGTATGGCGCTATCATCCCACCACTAAAAAGTTTGAATTGTTTGCCGAAGGAACCAGCAATCCATGGGGTATCGACTTTAATGACTATGGCCATCCCTTTATCACCGTGTGTGTGATTCCGCATATGTTCCATGTGATTCAGGGAGCCAGGTACCATCGTCAGGCAGGCAAGCATTTTAATCCCTATACCTATGATGATATCAAACAATCGGGTGATCATGTACACTGGATCGGCGACAGAGGACCACATGCCGGTAATTTCCGGTCTAACTCAAAAGGCGGTGGCCACGCCCATGCCGGTGCCATGATCTATCTGGGCAGCGAAAACTGGCCTAAGGAGTACCGCAATCATATTTTTATGAACAATATCCACGGAAGCCGGGTGAATGTAGATCTGCCCAACCGCAAAGGTTCCGGCTATCTGGTTAGCCATGGGGAGGATTTCCTATTGACTAACGATACCTGGTCGCAGTGGCTCAACTTCCGTTATGATGGCAGTGGTTCTGTATTTGCCATCGACTGGTACGATAAAAACCAGTGTCATAGTCCTAATCCGGATGTGCACCAGAAAACCATGGGCCGCATTTTTAAGATCAGCCATGAAACGGATAAATGGGTGCAAGTGGATCTGACCAAAGCCTCTGATATGGAACTGGTCAACTATCAATTGTATCCCAACGAATGGTACGTACGGAATTCCAGACTTATTTTGCAGGAACGGGGTGGCAATAAGAAAGTCCACAAAGCCTTAAAGAAGATATTGAACGAAAATCCGGATGTGACCAGACAACTCCGGGCACTGTGGACACTGCATGTGACGAAAGGATTGACTGAGAAAGATCTGCTACCATTATTAGCTCACCAAAATGAATATATGCGCAGCTGGGCGATTCAACTTTTATCTGAAGACAACAATGCTTCGGATGCAGCCCTTACCCGTTTTGCAGAATTAGCCAAAACTGATAACTCAGCCCTGGTACGTTTATATCTGAGTTCTGCCATCCAGCGGACGGCACCGGAAAAAAGATGGCCTACCCTGGAAGCACTTCTTGAGCGTGCCGAAGACAAAGACGATCATAACCTGCCTTTGATGCTCTGGTATGCCTTCGAACCCACAGTGCCTATAGATATAAACCGGGCAGTTGAACTGGCTATGAAGGCAAAAGTGCCGCAGGTATTGCCCTTTACCATTCAGCGGGTAGCGGCTCTCAACAATGCGGAATCTGTTAAAACCCTGCAAAGCCTGCAACAACGCTTGGAAAAAATGGAGCACTCCGACCAGAATCATGAAGTGCAAGCACTGATTAAGAAGGTATTGGAGCCGAAACAGTAGTTTGCTATAAAGTTATTTCTATACCAGGTGATATTCTATAAAAAATACATGCAACCATTTTCAATTCTATCTCTGGTTTTGCTCTTAGTATTTACAAAAGGTATTACTCAGGCAAGAAGTTGGCAATATAGACCTCAGATTTCAATCCCTTATGATTCGTTGAGGCAAGTATTAGAAGGCATTTATGACACAGATCAGGGGATAAGAGAAAAAATGAGTTCGGCTCAGGGAGACGAGTTAGGGAAGATTATTTTTCAAATGCAAAAGATAGATTCAGCAAATCAGGTTGCCATAAAATCTATTCTATACAAATATGGCTGGCTTCCACAAAATAAAGTGGGGGAAAAGGCCGCTGATGCTATCTTCTATGTGGTTCAACATGCAGATATGGAGTTGATCAGGCAATATTTTCCTGCATTGAAAAAGCTTGCCAGGCAAAAGGAAGCCAGAACGACACATGCTGCCATGATGGAAGACCGATTACTGATGTATGAGGGGAAGAAACAAATTTATGGCACCCAAGCCACCAGTCGCTTAAGAACGGATGGAAGAGGGGCTATCTGGCCAGTTCAGAATCCATCAAAAGTGAATCAACTCCGTAAAGAAGCCGGATTTGATTTAACTGTAGAAGAAAATGCCAAACGGTTAGATGCTATCTATGACCCAAATGAAAAATTACCTGAGGTAAAATAAAAAATAGTAACGAATACCCACATTGCTTCAATTGCTAAGCATAGTTTTTAATTATGCTAAATTATGTGCACCTAGTTTGCTTTCTCTAGAATTACTATGGTATGTCGCAGGGAGTAGTCTGGAGGCAGCGCTGAAACAAGATCTATTTCTATACCATCTACTATAAATCCGAAAACAGAAGAATCTAATATTATGAGGTATATTCTGATTTTTTTAATAATGCTGTTGCCAAGTATCAGTGTATTTGCTCAGAAATCTGATATGATGATTCGTATTGCAGAAATAGAGATTCACTCGACTTACCTGGAAGAGTATACTAAAATTCTCCAGGAGGAAGCTGAAGCATCCTTGCGGTTAGAACCTGGTGTTATTTCCATATTCCCCATGTATCAGCAGGAAAACCCGAACCAGATCAGAATTCTGGAAATATATGCGAACAAAGAAGCGTATAAGTCTCATTTAAAAACCCCGCATTTTCAGAAATATAAAACTACCACGCTTAATATGGTAAAATCATTAAAGCTTATAGATATGAAGGCATTAGATACAGATACTATGCGTAATATATTTTCTAAGTTGAAAAAATAAAAACCAGGAGGTTAACAGATCTATTGCTGCTGGGAGCATGGTTACACCTAGCTTGTTTGTAAACCTTAGCTTGGTACTCACTACAACTATTTTAGAGAGTATGCGGAAATAATAGTGTTTGAGCTATATACACATTTAGCAGCAAGCACTTTGCGTAATTCATACTTAGTACTCACTACTTGATATTTTTATAAGACTACTGCTTCAATTTTAATTTCTGCACTACATATTGCCCGATTTGTTCGCCCTGGGTAAAACCATTGTCAATGGCATCCCGGAAGTGAATACCGCCATATAAACGGGAAACGGCAGCTTCTTTAGCCGCTTGTTTAAAAGATGTAAATGAACGGGCAGGTACACCAAACTCTATTTCCGTTACATCGGTATAGGCAAAATTGTCCCCGGCCAAAGCCGTCAGCATGGTAGAAACGGCAGCAGAAACTACACTATGGCCGCTTGTGTATTCAGGAAAGGGAGGGGTTTGCAATAATGGCCGCCAATTAGGATCGATCTGTGCATTAATATAAGTTTCCGGGCGGATGCGGTTGCTGTTGAATTTTTCGTTCCAGCATGAAATAAACGCTTCCGACATAGTAATACCAACCAACGCATGCCAGCGAATGGTTTCTTCCAGAGACAATTGTTTTTGTATACAGGCAATGCCGGTAATACCCATCCAATGTCCGCCCGGAGAGATTTTCTTGGTGCCAAAGCTAATGTGGCCTTTCTGATTCAGGAAAAAAGGATTACAATCCCAGAAATTAGCGATGTGGGTTTGTTCGGTGGTGAGTTTGCGGGTTACTTCCACTACTTCTTTGGCGAGTGTATAGAATCTGGAGTTCTTTTGCTGGCTGTAAGAAACTGCAGGCTGAGGGCGGAATTGTGCAGCGTTATCGGTTACAAAAGTACGTAAACTTCCCCAGTGTGGCTCATAGGCTTCCATATACCCAGGTGGCGTTGGCTGCCAGGAACCAGATTCTTTCAGAGGAGTATAGCGCATGTAGCCGCTTGTTTTTACATATCCATCTTTGGCTGCATATTTTACCATTGCTTTCACCACGTTTTCAGCATAGGCCTGCGAAGCTTCGATTACCGGCTGGCCAAGTGCTGCCGTAGCTTCTGTAACTAGTTGGTTCCTGGCATCTGCCAAGGAATAGCCGGAAGGCAATAGTTCTTCTCCCATCCTAAGCAGTGTATATACACTGGCAAAGTTTGCATCAATCGTTCCTGTAGGCTTTATAACAGAAAAGTCGGGATAGTCTTTTAATAAACCGGCAAACGAAATATACGAAGCAGGCTGGCTATGCTGGTACATGACCTGGTAGGCTGCCACATTCGCATAGGCATAATACCTGGCGGCCGCACAAGGGCCGGTTACATCACCTACCATTACATCTGTCAGCTTTTTCAGCGTCTGTACATAGGCCTGGGCATTTGCCTGGTAGGAGGGAAGGTTAGACGCAGTTTTTCCAATTACCTGAGCTGTTAAGCATATTAAAAATAGAAGAGAAAAAAAATACTTCATTGTGTAGTCTGGAAAATTAACGATTTAATATATATCCCTTGACAGAATCATTATTGCGGCCAAATAACAGGAGCGTTTGATTGCCTTTTTGCACAATACTGATGTCCCGCACATCGCCTTTTACCTGCAATCCGCTTTTCCATTGGGGAATATACTTAAACTGACACTTGCCTTCATTGCGGAATACCATGCCATAATTCGCATCCATTCTGGCCAATTTAATTCTGGTATAGGACTGGTTGCCACCCAAAACCAGGTCTTTCAAACCATCCTTATCAATATCTAAAAAAGCAATGGCATATACAGGAGAAAACTGGGCTTCAGCGGGAAGTTCGTGAGATGCGAAACTGCCATCTCCTTTATTCTCCAGTACAACAGAACTAAAAGTAGTGGCTTGTAAAGTGGTCGCTGCTTGCAGTTGTTCCGGGGTAAACATATCGGGCAGGCTGGCATCAGCATAGGAAGCATACGTAGTAAATTTCCTGCGCAAAGCGAACACCTGATTTAATGCTTCGTCCCGGTTCACCAGTGGATAGGATTTTCCGTCAATGTAATAACAGACAAAGGGATCAATGGCCTCATTTTCATCAAAGTCGTTGTATACGACCGTTACTGGTTCCTTTTCTGTAGGTTTCATCTGGCAGTTCCATCCGGTATTTCCAGCTACAATATCCATGTCTCCATCATTGTCCAGATCAGCTATAGCCAGGCGGTTCCACCAACCGGAGGTGTGATTGAGTGATTGAGTGGCTGAGTGATTTTTCTGGAGTTTGCCTTGCTGGTTCACTAAAACAGTAACAGGCATCCATTCTCCGGCAATCACAAGATCCTCCCATCCGTCTTTATTGGCATCCATCGCAACGGCACTGGACACTAAACCTATTTTTTCAAAGAATGGCGCATGTGTAGCAGTACCATCAGTAAATATACCTTTGCCATTGTTGAGCAAAATGCGGCTGCTGGCTGGTTCCGGATAACGCCCGGGAATTACTCTGCCACCGACAAATAGATCCAGGTCACCATCTTTATCAATATCCAGGGTTACAGCGCAGGCATCGCTGCTTCGTTCGATAGGAAGATTCTGATCGGCACGGGTAAATTTGCCTTTGCCATTGTTGAGATATAGTCTATCCTGCAAGAGTACATCTTTCTCTAAAAAAGCATAACCGCCACTCACCACATACAGATCCATGTCTCCATCTTTATCGGCATCAAAAAACAGCGCTCCGGTATCTTCATATAACTGGTCTTTCTGAAAATCGGCTTGTGGAGAAAGTTGCCAGGAACCATTTTTTTGTCCGAGCAGCAACGTACCTGGCTGTCCTTTAGCACCCCCAGCATAGATATCGGCAAAGCCATCGTTATTTACATCTGCCTGGGCTAAATGCGGACCCTGGTAGGAAAGCATAGTAGGCATCAGCGACTGGCGTTTAAAATCATTGAAATCGTCTTCTTTGTGCTGGAAAGGAAGTGTATCGGAGTTTAGCGCAGTAAATAGCGGTAGACTGGTTTTTTCTGGACTAGTCGTTTTATCTGCTTTTTGCGGATCAACCACCAGTTTCTGTCTGGCAGGTATATTACACAGTAATTCAAATTTGCCATTAGGCCATTCAATTTTAAGGGTATCTACAGATGTGGCTTTCCCCAGACCAAAATGCAGCGGCGTATTCATGCTCGACTGAAAACCACGGGAGGGGTAATATTCCTGATACTGTTTAGTTTCTCTGGTATAGACCCATACCTTAGCTCCATATGCTCCGGCCGACATACTATTTCCTAATTGTACTTGCAGATAATTATTACCGGCAGTTGCCTGATCGTTGCGATAAATGGCAGCTTCCGCATTTACATTATTGGTAATAATTTCCAGGTCACCGTCATTATCCAGATCGGCATATACGGCTCCATTGGAAAGAAACTGCTGATCAAATCCCCATTGTGTCCCTTTGTTTTCAAATTGCAGGCGGCCATTGTTGCGGAAAATATAGTTTTTTGTCTGGGTAGAAGGCATTTCTCTGACAATATCCATTATTGTGGTGGGACTGCCCTGAGCGGCTTTCAATTGCTTGTCCGCATAAAACTTCATAAAGTCCATGTTGGTATAATCCCGCAGATAGCCATTGGTGATAAACAAATCTTTCCAGCCATCATTATCAAAGTCGGCTATGAGAGGTGCCCAGCTCCAGTCGGTATTAGAAATGCCTGCCAGTTGCCCTATTTCGCTGAAAGTGCCATCGCCATTATTGAGTTGCAGCATATTGCGCATAATCTGGTGATGGAATCTGTTCTTGAGCATATTCTGGTACACCTCATAGTTTTCTGGCCCGTACAGCAATTTCTGCCGGTGGTGATCTTCCGGCAACATATCCAGGGTAAAAATATCAGGGAAGCCGTCGTTATTGATATCTGCCATTTCGTTTCCCATAGAGAAATAGCTCACATGGCCAATCGATTCCTCCAGTTTATCCGTGAAGGTGCCGTTGCCATTATTTATGTAGAGATAGTCTTGCTCAATATAGTCGTTGGAAATATAAATATCGGGCCAGGTATCATGATTTACATCACCAATCGCAATACCTAACCCAAAACCGATCGGATTGCCTTTTATACCAGCCTTTGCACTTACGTCCGTAAACTTGCCATCGTCGTTACGCAGCAGCCTGTCGCCGGCAAATTCGTCACGCATGGCTTTTACTGCGGCGGCATCAAAACGTTTAAAATCCTTAATATTATGGTTCATCAGGTAACAATCCAGGTCGCCGTCTTTGTCATAATCGAAAAAGGAAGCCTGGGTGCTGTGGGTGGGTAGGTCTAATTTATAACGGGCGGCTTGATCAGTAAACTTCAGCTTTTTGTTGTTAATATATAATTTATTGTGGCGTTCATCGGGATCTCCATTTCCTGAGTAGCAGACATAGATATCGAGCCAGCCATCGTTATTTATATCTACCATGGCAACGCCAGTTTTCCAGCCAGTTCCAAAGCTGATGCCAGCGTCCTGGGTTATATCTTTAAATTGCAGATTGCCCAGGTTCAGGTACAGGCGGTCGGGTACCATGTTGCCGGTAAAGTAAAGATCTGCCAGGCCATCGTTGTTGATATCTCCTACGGCTACGCCACCGCCATTATAAAAATACTCATATTCCAGTACATTTTGTTTTTCTGTTTCTACCAGCCTGTTTACAAACCTGACACCCGTTTCTTGAGAGGTTAGTAAAGTGAACTGAGCGAGGGAAATATGTCCCAGAAAGAGACAAACAAGGCAGCCCAGCCAATAAATCTGTTTAGGAGAGTACATAATCAAATATACCTGTATTACTTCCAAAATGCAAAACTTCAAAGATAGCAAGGAATGTTTAATAAATTTTAAAACAACAGTTTATGTATTGAGGCTGGTATTTGCTATTATTGAAATAATCAATAGGTTGAGAGTCTATGTTCAGGTATAGAGTTATGTTGTTTCCGGCTTGTATTATGGTTTTGCTAGGCTGTCTGCAATGTACCGGTAAAAAAAGCCAGCTGGTATGGGATAAAAACTTTTTCATCATTGGCTCCCAATCCTCACCGAGGGCAGCAGATTTGAATGACGATGGGGTGTTGGATATGGTGATAGGTGCCGGAAAAAATGAGTTCCAGGAAAGTGAGCAGGGTATTATTGCCCTGAATGGAAAAACAGGCGATATATTATGGCAACAAACTGCGTCCGATCAGGTATATGGAACGGCCACATTTTACGATATTTCAGGCGATGGTGTACAGGATGTTTTTATTGGTGGACGTTCTCCGCATTTGAAAGCCCTGGATGGAAAAACCGGAAAAGTGTTATGGGAATACAAATATCAGTTTGAGAATGATTCTATATTACAGTATGCCCGCTATAATTTTTACAACCTGGCACTGGTACCCGATCAGAATAAAGATGGATTTCCTGAACTGCTCACCCTGAATGGAGGTAATGCCAAAGCCGAGCCTAATTCTGAAGAAAACCGTTTTCCCGGCGTACTGATGGTGCTCGACTCAAAAACCGGACTGGTGCTTGCCGCTGATACCATGCCCGATGGGAAGGAATCGTATATGTCTCCTATGTGTTTTGCCCAGCCTGGCAGCCAGGAGTATCATATTATTTTTGGTACTGGGGGAGAAACTATCTCCGGAAGCTTGTATATGGCCAGACTTTCCGACCTGATGCAAAGAAAATTGTCAGCCGCTACCATACTCGCCACTGAAAAAGGGCATGGATTTGTTGCCCCGCCTGTACTGGCCGATATTTCAGGCGATGGCTTTTACGATATTGTGGCTATTTCGCATGGCAGTACGGCGTTTGCCATTAATGGCCGGAATCATAAACTATTGTGGCAACGGAATATTCCTGGTACTGAATCGAGTAATAGTTTTGCGGTGGGTTATTTCACGAACGACAAAGTGCCTGATTTTTTTACTTTCGTGAGCAAAGGCGTTTGGCCGGCAAATACCGGCACCTTACAGATTTTACTGGATGGCAAAGATGGACACATTGCTTATCAGAATAACCTGGGTTGTTCCGGATTTTCTTCGCCCGTGGTATACGACCTGAATAACGACGGACGGGACGAGGCCATCATCAGTATTAATGAATACGATTGTAACCGGAATTTAATTGATAAATCTTCGTTTACGGTAGAAAATAAGCTGCTGGCAATTGATTTTAACAAACAATCCGTAAGTCCCATCGACCAGACGAAAGGATTTAAAAATATATTCTCTACCCCCTGGCTGGGCGATATAGATGGCGATGGCTACCTGGATATTGTACATTGCCAGTATTTTAGCCATTCCGATTTGCTCTCTTTTCTGGGTATGCGGATGAAACGGATTGATACGCCAGTGAAAATGAGGAAGGAGCCGCTATGGGGGCCTATATGGGTTCCAGAGGGGATGGCATATTTCCGGTAGCAGATCAGATCGTACAGAAATAATTATGGTATCTACTGTATTTCTGGTCAACTCATTTTCCTACATGAGAGAAGTATATGTTTTTCCTGCAATTCGATTTTTTTGCAAGCAATAACCATGTATATTCGCCTGACTTCCCAAAACCGATACATTGGCATCCCTGCCACTTTTAAAAATAGTAACCTCTTAAGAACGTATATTCTGATTTTATTCACTTTACAAAAAACTAACAGTTAAGTATGTACAAACTTTTTACCCTGACAGGCATACTGTGTATGTCCTTGAACATGTACGGCCAGATTAATCCCGCAGATTCAACCGCCCAGATCATAGGCTACTGGCAAAACAAAGAAAAACAATCCTACGATTTTACCCATGAAAAATACAAAGTGATCAATACAGATACTTCAGCCAGGGAAATGATCAGATACCAGGTGGATATTACTATTACCGATTCTACAGAAAAAGGCTATACGGTTGAATGGGCATATAAAAACTATAAAATCCAGTCAGATAACCAGCTTGTAAAAAAGATTGGCGCTCTTGCCCAGGACATCACGGTTATTCTTAAAACAAACGAAATGGGCACCATACAGGAGGTAGTTAACTGGAAAGAAGTTCGGGAGTATATGCAAAAAACAGGGAAACTCCTGGAAAAAGAATTAAAAGGCTTTCCGAATGGGCAGCAGATTATTACCCAGGTAATGAATATGTACATGAGCAAAGAGTCGATAGAGGCCAATGCCATAAAAGATGCCCAGCAATTCTATACATTTCATGGTGCCAAATATACCCTTGGCGAAAAGCTAACCGGAAAAATGCAACTGATGAATAATTTTGGCGGAAAACCCTTCGATACTGAATTAACTGTAAGCCTGGATGAAATTGACCAGGAAAATGATATTGCTTTAATCAGAATGTATCAGCAAGTAGATTCGCAGCAACTTACCGATGCTACGTATGCGTATTTGAAGACGGTAGCTCCTGCAGGGAAACCAATGCCTGCCAAAGATAAATTTCCCTTATTAACCAATGAAACCTGGACAACTTCGCAAATTCATGCAGGAAGCGGCTGGATTATTTACAGCCTGGAAACTAAAGAAACCAAGGCTGAGGGAGTGATTAATGTAGAAGAAAGAACCATTGAACTTAAGTAATACGTATTGGTTGTTGGTTAAAACGATATCTATTTTTAGATACTTAATCAGGGTTTATTTTAGTTTAGATGACCAGGATAAACAAAAAATCCTTGAATTACTTCAAGGATTTTTTGTTTATAGTGAAAAAACTACTTATTCCGTTCCGCCATCCCACCATACTTTAGTGGTATACAGGTCAGGTTGGGTAGCACCTGCAGAAAAATTCGGATTACTTGCTGCCTCAGTAGCAGGGTACTTAAGCCGTACAGGTATGGTGCCTCCAGTTATATTACCAGGATAATTGGTAGGCGTTAATACAGGATAGCCGGTTCTTCTCCAGTCAGACCAGGCTTCCCACCAGTTAAAGAATTTGCTTACCCACAATTGATCATATACCATTTCTAAAGCCGGTTTAGCTACACCATATGGATAGGTGGTCAGATAGTTAGCAACCTGAGCATCAGATACAGTAAGAGAAGCATCAAAAGGCGTATACATTTGCATGGCAGATTTTACGCCAGCACTGTAATGATCTGCGGCAGTGCCTGAAATTCCGGTACCTATACCTCTTTCCAGGGCTTCAGCCATCAGGAACTCTACTTCCGCATGATTCATGATTATATAAGGATCGTCATCCTGCAACATTAAGGTATTAATTCTCGAAAAAGTTGCCGCCTGGTCTACAGCTTTTCCTTCTAGTCCATCAAGCATTCCCTGATCAAATCCATTAGGTAAACCTCGCTGAGCTACCGGATCCGTATTTGTAGGAGTCCAGGTAGTAGCCGTCCAGATACCAATTCCCCCACTAAGAACCATTAATCTGGGATCATCATCGGCGGCTGTAGCAGGATCTGTGCCTTTCAGGAAATCTACCAGAGTTTTACTCAGATATGAAGGCTGGCCTCCATCCCCGGGATTGAATGCACGGGAAATACCATTTTGATTGATCCATTCACTTGGCCCTACTCCCATCTTAACCCATACGTTATCTTCATTGCTGGTAAATACCCCACCGGCAGCCGCTTTGGTTACATATTGGGTAGCCATAGCCTGGTCTACATTGGAAACCCGCATAGCCAGCCGGAGCATCAAAGAATATCCCCATTTTTTCCATTTGGCAATATCTCCGCCATAAATAAAATCAGCTTTTTTAAAACCTTCATCCGGATTAGAGGCACTTAACGCTGCGGAAGCTTCATCCAGTTCTTTCAACAGGTCGGCGTAAACAGCAGATTGCTTATCATATTTCGGAAAGAAAATTCCTTCCATTCCTTTATTGGCTTCAGTATAAGGAATAGCCCCATAGAAATCTGTTATTCTGTGAAAACTGAAAGCTCGTATAATACGGGCGGCATTTCTCATATTCACATACTTACCTTCCGCATATCCACCAGTGCTGGTCTGCTTCAAAATCTCTGCAATATTTTTTAACTGGTCATTGTAGGTGAATTCGAAGGGTGCAGCCGCAGTTTCAAAGTTTTCCTGATACTTATCACCTGGTGCTATCCCGCCACCTGCAACAGCCAGTTGCTGTATAGCATAGGAGGCCATACCTATGTTAGTACGCCAGTCAATATAGCGGTTATCTCCGGCTGATCCATTAGAGGCAATCCCTAATTCAGCTGCGGAGAAAAGGTAATTCAGATCAATTTGATTAACTGCCTGCGGATTAATATTTAATTTATGCAGATCATCTGTATCGCATCCGGCTATCGGGATCACCAGCACCAGTGCACACAAAACAAGTTTATTTATATATCTCATCAGTATATGATTTTTTAATGACTTCATGAAGCCTACATTGTATCTTGCGGTACTATTTATAGGCTGCATTGGGTTCATTATTGTTTAATTAATTAAAATCCTACTCCTAAGTTAAATCCAAAGCTACGGGTACGAGGCATAGCAAAATAATCCAGACCCTGTCCGTTGCCGCTTGAATAACTTGACTCCGGATCGATATTGTCTGTATTTTTCCAGAGTATAGCCAGGTTACGTGCTACGAAAGATAAGCGCAGATTTGAGAAAGGTGTTTTATTTAGCATACTATTGGGGAAAGTATACCCAAAAGTAAGCTGTCGCAGTTTTGCAAATGAAGCATCATAGGTAAAAAGATCTTGCCTTCTTTCTCCGGTTTGAGCCCAGTAATTTCTTGCTTCTTGTGGCGTAAGTGTTTTGCTAAACGGCTCATAAATCGGATTTCTGTTAGCGTCAGTACCAGTCTGGATAACACCATTTACAGTGATAGGCTCATACCCTTCACGTCCTTGAAGTGTCTGTTTATGAAGTCCGAATTGAGTTAAGCGTACGTTGGTACCAGAATAGATCTCCCCTCCTAATTTAAAGTCTACCAGGAAATCGAGGTGGAAATTCTTAAAGGTAAATGAGTTATTGATACCACCAGTCCAATCTGGTAAACCATTTCCTAGTACCTGCATTTTATCAGCCGGTACTCCGATGGGTGCGCCGTTTGCTTCGAATACTGGCTGGCCATCCGGAGATAATTGTTGTACGATACCAGTGATCACACCAAAAGGCTGGCCTACAATGTGTTTTACAAACACAGTTCTGGTTCTGGGTTCTTCTACAATTAACTCCTTGTTTCCTTCAATTAATTTAACTACTTTATTCACGTTTTTGGCGAAGTTCAGCGATACATCCCAGGAAAAAGCACCTTTTACTGGAGTAGCATTTATTAATATTTCAACACCTTTATTTGTCAGCTCACCCACGTTCACTAAAGTAGAACCAAAACCGGAAGCCCTGGAAATAGTGGCATTCAGAATGTCATCTGTAGTCTTTTGACTATAGTACGTAACCTCAAGGCCTATTCTGTCTTCCAGGAACCGTAGATCTGCACCAAACTCAACTTCAGTGGAGGTATAAGGAATTAAATTTCGGTTAGGAATAGTTCCGTTATTACCCCCTGCGGTTGAAAAAGAGCCCATAGGTACGCCCAGGTGGGTAGCTCCTAAAAGGGAATAGGTATTCTGGGTTTGATAAGGAGCAACTGAATTAGCTGCACCTACCTGCGCCCAGCTAGCTCTTACCTTACCAAAACTCAACCAGGCGGGCATTGTATTAAAGGCTTCGGTAAACACAAAGCTACCACCGATAGAAGGATAAGTAATGTCGTTAATATCCGGATTTAATACAGAGAACCAGTCTTTTCTGGCGGTTGCAGTTATGTATACAAACCCGCCATACCCAATTTCAGCAGAACCAAATATTGAGTTGATGCCAGATTCTGTATAACCAAAATCAAAAGTACGGGTTACCGAATTGTTGATGGCCTCAAAGAAAGGTACGTTAAATGCATTTCCGTTCAGGTTAAGCCGCTCTGTTTTTCTGCGCATCCGGTTAGCACCAACAAAACCATTCACAGAAAATTTACCAAAGGTTTTGTTAAATCCCAGGGAAGTTTCCAGGTTAATTTCCCGTACCCGGTCTTCTCCTTCATTCATAGCACCTCCCCGTGTGTGTCCTGTGCCTTGTGGAGTAATCTGCTGGTCTCTTCTGGTGAACCAGTCCATACCAGCCCTTCCGGAAACATACAGAAAGTCGGTAATATTATATCTTACTTGTGCTGAAGGGATAATCCGGTCTCTCTCATCATCTACTGAATATTGATAAGCTGCCCAGTAAGGATTCTGGTTCCAGTTATTATTAATCTGCTGATATTCTTCACCGGGAATTTTACCATATACATCCAATAGCGCTTGTTCTGTTCCGGCAGGAATAGCGCCTAGCTTATTTGGGTCACCTTTGTAATCCAGTACATTATGATCTCCTGGCATCCGGTAGATCGACTGAAAAGCATTATTGGGTGAGTCGGACAGGGAGGGGCGGTTATCTGCTTTTTCGTGTGAGTATAATACCTTTGCACTAAAGGTAAGCTTTTTGCCAAATTTTCCATTGGTAGCCAGAGACACGTTAAACCTGTCAAACCCAGAATTCGGTACTACTGCTTTGCTTCGTAAATCGGAAACGGCAAAGCGGAAAGTTTGATTTTCACCACCTCCGGTTAAAGCTAATGTATTGGTCCAGGTGGTGCCGGTTTCGTAAAATCTATTCCAGTTGTTGCCGGTATGAGAATAAGGCCTTGTCACCCCGTCAAAACCCATCACAGGGCTTCCATCAAATCTGGGACCCCAGGAGTCACCTCCCCAGTCATAGGCTTGCCGGACGGTAGTAGGCTTTACTGCAATAAACGGCGAAGTATTATCATTGGGAATAGAACGCTGGTAAGAGCCGCTGCCAAATTCTTCCTGTAAATCAGTCTGGTTATTTATGCGTTCAAATACATAGTTAGAATTAAATTCAACGCCAATTCCCTTTCTGGCAGTGCCTTTTTTAGTAGTGATGTTGATAACTCCGTTCGCAGCTCTGGCTCCGTATAAGGCTGCTGCACTTGCACCTTTTAATACAGTAATAGACTCGATATCATCCGGGTTGATACTGGCCATCCCATCGCCTTTATCGGAACCGCCCCAAACACCGGCTTGTCCAAAATTAGAGTTATCCATCGGAATACCATCTATTACATAGAGTGGTTGGTTTTGCCCTTGTAGCGATTTATTTCCCCTGATTACGACACGAGACGAACCAGCAGGGCCAGAAGCTACTCCACTTACATTCACCCCGGCTACTCTTCCTGCCAGGGCATTGGCCAGGTTATTTTCACGCGCCTGGGTAAGGTTAGCACCTGCTACTTCGGTGATGGTATACCCTAACGCTTTTGTTTCTCTTTCCACACCCAGGGCAGTAACCACGACTTCGCTCAATTGGCGGGCTTCTGCTTCCAGGGTTACATTCACTACCGACTGGTTGCCTACTGGTACTTCTGTATTGGCAAACCCTAAATAGCTGAATACCAGTATTTCGCCACTGGAAGCACTAATAGAATAATCTCCGTTTACACCAGTAGCTGTACCTCTGGTAGTGCCTTTAACGATTACGTTTACACCGGGTAATGCTTGCTGAGTATTGTCGACTACCTTTCCTGTAATCGTTTGCTGTGCCAAAGCAAGGTGGCTGCAGCAGAGAAAGAGTATGAATATGGTAAAATTATATATACATTTTTTCATAGTTGTTTTTTTACTATTTGGTAATTTGTTACATCTCACGTATTAAATTTTTCCAATTTAGGTTAATGAGCATTTAATGTTTTTCACTGAGCTAATCGGCTGTTCATTAAAATAAAATTATTTGATAAAATACCTCCTTTCCTTTTAAATCCATATTTATCTTAAAGGCTTTGCTGTTACTTTTTAATTTGTCACTGAAAAATATAAAAGCTGGTATTTTATTAGAATTTATTAGAATATTCCTATTTTAAGTTCAAAAATATAGGTTTCTTAATGAAAATCAGTTAACTGATGATGCAGGGGCAAACCAATGTGGTTTCTAAAAAGAGACTGAAATTCTATAGATGTGTGCGTTGAATTTTATTCAAATAGTTAAAAGGGTTTAAGTGGATAAACAAAACAGATTAACGGTAACATAACAAATGCACAATTTATGGGTAATATTCAAAATTCCAAGATTAATTCTATTTTTTCTGCGATAAAGTATTAGTTAGATTATCGTTAACAGGAAATTGTAGTGGCAGTATTGTGCTTGCCCATTTACAAATGAGTATTCACAGAATGGTATGTTCGGATTTTTAATAACATAATCCTGTTTTCTGCCTCTGATCAATAGTATAAGAAAGTACCTCTGCCGGAAAAACTGGAAAGACTAAAATGATATATTAGATGGGTTGGTCTTGACAAACCAATGAATTATGTCAATCTTAGGGTTTGTATGTGAAAGACCAAACAAGAAAAGCCCAAAATTGGCTTCGTGTGCATAAATGGCTGCTGAGAGAAGCGCTTATAAAGAGTGTTATATGGCTGGATTTTATCCTTAGTTTAAATTTTATCAAATATCTTATGCAAAGATCGGTACTGCTTGCTTTTTTTATACTTTTTTTTCATGGCCTGCTCAGGCACAAACCTATACCCTTGTTATTAAAGACGGGCATGTGATTGATCCTAAAAATAATATCAATGGCCTGATGGACGTAGCCATTAGTGATGGGAAAATAGTGCAGGTAGCCAAAAATATAGATGCCAGACAGGCAGTTCAGGTGGTGAATGCGAAAGGAATGTATGTAACTCCGGGCTTGATTGATATTCATGGACACGTTTTTTTTGGCACCGAATCTAATCATTATCTGAGTAATGGATTGTCGGCTGTTTCGCCGGATGGCTTTACATTCCGGGTAGGCGTAACCACCATTGTAGATTGCGGAGGAGCCGGATGGAAAAATTTTGCCACATTTAAGAATAATATCATCGACCATTCTCAAACCAGGGTACTTTCCTTTTTAAACGTTGTGGGCGAAGGGATGATAGGAGGGGTGTACGAGCAGGATACCGATGACATGAATGCAAAAATGGCGGCAATGGTGGCTAAGCAGAATAAAGAGTATGTGGTTGGTTTTAAAGTGGCTCACTTTGAAGGCCCCGAATGGACACCGGTAGACCGTGCCGTAGAAGCTGGCAAACTTGCTGATATGCCGGTCATCATTGATTTTGGCAGTAGCAATCCTCCCTTGTCTATTGAAGAGTTATTCATGAAGCGCCTCCGTCCTGGAGATATATACACCCATGCTTTTGCCCAGTTTGAAAGCAATGCCCGGGAACCGATTGTAGATGAGGCAAGCAAAAAAGTAAAACCCTTTGTGTGGGAAGCGCAGAAACGGGGAATTATTTTCGATGTGGGATATGGAGGAACCAGTTTCAATTTTAGCCAGGCCATACCAGCCGTAAAAAGCGGCTTTTATCCCAATACAATCAGTACCGACCTGCATACCGGCAGCATGAATGGCTCTATGAAAGACATGCTCACTATTATGTCTAAGTTTCTGGTGATGGGAATGGACGAAGCCAGTGTAATTAAAGCCAGTACCTGGAATCCGGCACAAGTCATCAAACGGGAAGAACTAGGTCATCTGTCAGTAGGAACGGTGGCAGATGTAACAATTTTGAATATACGGGAGGGAACTTTTGGATTTTTTGACAAGACCGGCTATAAAATAGAAGGTAAAAAGAAGTTCGAGTGTGAAATGACCATCCGGTCAGGTAAAGTAGTATACGACCTGAATGGAATTGCTGATCCGGTTGTCGTAAAAACAGCTCCACAAAAAGCCGCCAGTACACAAAAAAGCAGTAGCCGGTAAATTAATAACTATGTAGAGATCTAATAGGTTGAGAGAAAATCTGTCCAGATTTTCGGTGTAGAAACATCATATTATCGCTGTTATCTTTCGATTTCCATTTCTAACAGGGCAAAACTCAAACTTTTTCCGTGGGTGTCCATAGTTAACGAAGTGGTAACACCTCCCATCAGGGCTTGTGTACAAACAAAATGCAGCGCAGGTAGATTCGGTAGTTCATATCTGGTCACTTCTCCGGCTACTATATCCTGTAAGTGTCTTTTCACAGCCTCAGTTGTAACTTTTTGTTGCAGCAGTGGATAATCTTCCGCCTGATATGGGATAAGCGACAAGGTGAGTGTATTGCCTTTATCGCCTGCCCGGCTGTGGGCAATCTCGTACAATTTCGTTTTCATGTGTGCAGTAAGGTAACAGTGGGATGAACTTTCTCACGGGCAATCAGGGTAGAAACTATTCCCACTACTTCATTAATATATTTTCTGGCACCTCCACCACCGGCTGGGCCGTTTGTATACAACGCTTCTACTTCCTCACCGATGAGTGCAGCCTGTGCTGCTGTACTTGCCTTTCCGGCCACCCGTAAACGAACTTCATAGGGTGCCAAATGTTCGCCAAATGTTTTCCGGTGAACGGAAGTGCTCCCGATATAATCTATCCGTAAGTCAGGAAATGAATCTTTGAGCCTTTGTTTAATCACTTCACCGGCTAACTGTGCCCGGCCTAGGGCATTGGAACCGGCATAAGAAATTTCGCCTTCTCCCACAAAACCTGCTGCATAGCCTACACTTACTTTTAAGGTAGATGGTTGCTGTTTGCCACTTCCACCCCATGCTTTGATCTGGTTAACACCTGCTCCCTGGATATATACGCCTGTAAAATCAGCTACAACATCTGGCGTGATATACTGGCCAGGGTCCATTACTTCATATAATAATTGTTCTTTGGCAGTAGCGGTCGTAAGTAAACCACCAGTTCCTGCTACTTTGCTAAAAATTGCTGTTCCATCCGGGGAAACTTCTGCAATCGGATGACCTAACTGAGCAAAATCCGGAACATCTTTTTTACTGGGATCAGCAAAATAGCCACCGGTTAACTGTCCGGCACATTCAAGTAAATGCCCAATTACCGTTCCTTGCCCAAGCTTTTCATAATCCTGTTGAGACCATCCAAACTCATGTACCAAAGGAGCGACAAATAAAGATGGATCGGCCACCCGGCCAGTAATAATTATATCTGCATCTGTAGACAAGGCTGGCACCAAGGCATCAATTCCCAAATAGGCATTCGCTGAAATTAACGAGCCAGATGCTTTGAGTGGTTTGCCTGTTTCCAAAGCGGTTTCTTCTCCGGTCAGTTGCGAAAATACATCATCGCCGGTAATCGCAGCCACACGTACAGAAATACCCAAACGACTGGCAATCTGGCAAATAACCTGGGCAGCTACTATCGGATTGGCCGCTCCCATATTCGTGATTAACCTAACATTATTTCGTTTAAGAATGAGTAATAAGGATTCTATCCTGCGTTCCAGCAAAGGATCATAACCCTTACTTATATCTTGTAATTTCCGTTTTTGCGCCAGGGCAATCGTCCGTTCTGCCAGACATTCCAGCACCAGATAATCCAGATCTCCCTTTTCGGCAAGAATAATGGCAGGTTCTAATCTATCGCCCGAAAAACCTGCGCCGCACCCGATTCTGAGTTTATCTTTCATAGGTCAAAAACGAATAACGCCCAGCAAAAGCGAGAAAAATAGCATCACCATGGTAACAACAAAAGCGTAAGGAATGGTTTTGCGCTGATGTTCTCCCAAATCTACGCCGGTAAGCCCGATCAGCAGAAAGGTAGAGCCAGTGAGAGGACTTACCGGAAAACCAGTGGTCATTTGACCAATAATAGCTGCCCGGCCTACTTCTATACTTTCACCTCCAAAATGAGCAGCCGTAGTGCCTAACAATGGCAAGACCCCAAAATAAAAAGAATCCGGGTCGAACAGCAGACTGGCCGGCATCGAAAGTAAACCTGTAACCAAGGCAAGGTGATTCCCTACAACTTCAGGGATGACTTTTACAGCAGAAGTGGCCATGGCATCAATCATCCCAGAACCTTTCAGGATGCCCGTGAAACAACCAGCAGCGAATAATATACTTGCCATCAACAAGGCTGCTTTCGCATGTGCATCTATCCGTTCCCGCTGGTCGTTCAGATTCGGATAATTTACACTGATAGCAATAGCAAAGGCGATCATGAAAATAATATGCGGCGGAGCCACAGCAGAGATCAGTACGGCAATTGATAATATAATCACCCCTATATTAAACCACAATAATTTAGGACGCACTAAAGTATTAAGTTTTGATGCTGCCTTAATTGAGGTTTCTGAACTATTCCCTTCCGGCACCTTTACATATTTTCTTTCTTTTACCCCTAAAAAATAAGAAATACCCAGAACCGTAAGCAGACCAACAAAAACTGGTACCAGTAAAGGGTTGAACAGTTGTGTAACCTGAACCTCCAAAGCTGTTGCCGCCCGGATGGTAGGTCCGCCCCAGGGCAAAATATTCATCGTTCCTGCCGACAGTGCCACAATAGTAGCCAGCGTCGTTCGTCTCATGCTGAGCGCATCATACAAAGGAAGCAACGCAGGTATGGTTACCAGGAAGGTAACAGCGCCAGATCCATCCAGGTGTACAATCATAGCGAGGATGGCCGTAACTACTGTAATTCTGGTAGGATCATTGCCTGCTATTTTTAAGAGCCTGGAAATAATGGGATTGAAGGTGCCGGCATCCATCAATACCCCAAAAAACAAGATAGCAAAGATGAACATAACGGCTGTAGTGGAGATCGTTTTTATGCCGTCTGTAATAAACGTCAGAATCTCCGCTGTAAAGCCTCCCATGAGTGCTGTTGCGATAGGAACGACAATTAAAGCCACTACAGGTGACATAAATTTCCCCATCACCAGAATTAACAGCAGAACAATGGTCAAAAGACCCAGAAAAGCAAGCATATCAACTTAGATTATGGGAATATATCTTCTACAAAAAATGATCAGTGCTATGTATGAATTCTATAATTGAATGGGAAAACCTTTAACCTTTCATTGCTTCCATCTGTCCTTCCAGTATGAGTCTGGGTTCTTTTTTATTTCTGGCTTTAGAATCTACACTATTGATAAACTCCATCCGCAACGTATCGTTGCTGAAATGGCAAGTAACTACATCTGAATGAGGTGTTTCGTAAAAGTTCCAGGTCATCATGAACGTATCGGCATCTATCCAGGAACCTACGGCAGCCACTTTCACTTTGCTCGTATCCATTTTATTTTTTAAGGGCACCAGTTTTGGCGGATCGCCAGGCATCATAGTTTCTGCCTTTATCCACTGATTCAAGCCACATACAATCGTATGTTCTCCCTGTGCATCTTTTAATTTGAACGTGCAGTTATTCTTTTGAAAGGTGAATGAAACCGCATCCGTATGAAGCGTATTTTCTTTCATCTTGTATCTTTTTCCGGAAATAGCCGCAATGAGTGGGGAAGTGGTATTCGTGCTTGCCGGGAGTAAAGTAAGAGAGGCCAGTTTTTGTTTGAGAATATCATATGCCTTGCTATCCTGCGGAAGCGCTGTATTCTTCATGTTGGGCAATAGAATCTCCCAAACCTTGTCCATAACAGCCTGCATGTCATGTGTCTCACTGGTGATGGCAATTACCGCGTCCTGCTCTTGCATTACAATGCAGTACTGGCCCATAGCTCCGTCACCCCGGTAAGCATTGTGCCGGCACCGCCAGAACTGGTATCCATATCCCTGGTTCCAGTCGTGCTCGGTGGTTTTTCCGGTAGGTGGCGCATTATCTACCTGGAAAGAAGTAGCCTCCTCAATCCATGTTGCCGGTAATAGTTGTTTGCCATTCCAGATGCCTTTTTGCAGATATAACTGGCCAAATTTGGCAATATCTTCTGTGGCAAGGCGAAGCCCAAACCCTCCGGTATCGATTCCATCCGGGTCTTTCTCCCAGTCAGCACCCTGTATGCCTAGCGGTTTAAATAATCGGGGTATCAGGTAGTCTAATAAATGCGTGTTGGTCACTTTCTGCAGGATGGCCGACAGCATATAAGTGGCGCCAGTGTTATATAAAAAGTGGGTACCCGGTTTGCGTTCTACTGGCAGCGAAAGAAAACGTTTTACCCAGCAACACTGCGTTTCGCCCAGCAAAGGACCCAATGTATCTTTCTCATGGCCAGTAGACATGGTGAGCAAATCTTTAATGCGCATGGCAGCCAGGTTTTCACTCACGGTTTCTGGTTTTTCTTCCGGAAAAAATGAGACTACTTTGTCTTCTACTGTTAACTTTCCTTCTGCTACGGCAAAGCCAATGGCTGTGGAGGTAAAGCTTTTGCTCAGAGAAAATAGCGTATGTTTAAGATCGGCTCGGTAAGGGTCCCACCAGCCTTCGGCAATCACTTTGCCATGCCGCACAATCATCAGGCTATGTAATCCCAGATTGGCTTTTTCTACCGCTTCAATAAATGATAGAATTTGCGCAGAAGAAAGTCCTTGTAACTCTGGTATACTCCGGGCAAGTCCACTGGTTTTTTTCAGGTCATGGGCGTAAGCGCCCGGAAACCAGGTAACCAGACTGAGTCCGGCTATTCCTATGCCTGTTTGTTTTAAAAAATCTCTCCGGTTTAAGGTTGTGGTTTTCATAGGTAGTGTAGAAGTCTAAACAAATTGAATATACATAGAAATGAGGTTGCTTATATGGAATTGTGTAGATATTAAATTTTAATGTGAATTCGAAGATTCAGCAAGTTATATTTGTGAATTAAATTTGGCGACATCATCTCTTACGCCGTCTTACTTTTATTTTGCTTGCCCAAAATAAAAGTAACAAAAGATTCTCGAGCATGTGAATGCGAAGAGAACCAACTCAGTTGTGGCCGCACCAACAAAGCCTGTTTTACACCAGATAAAATCATCGCTCAAACCTCCGGCCATCGCACAGGCCAAAACCGGCCACACTGTTGCTGCACCATCAGCCGCACTCTTTCTTTGCCTATAGTTATAATTAAGGGTATATATTGTTGTTTAATAAAAAATCAAACAAAAATTCCATGCGTGATGGCCTGAAAAAACAGCGGGCAATGCGTAGGCCTTGAGCGGGGAAGCATTGTTTTTTCTAGATCTTTCTTTGCTTACTTTCTTTGTAGCAATGACAAAGAAAGTAAGGACGGCGTAAGTAAATCACAGTACTTAATAATTGAAAACTTCACGATAATTGTACTATTACTTTCCTTGCCGCACTACTATTTATTCATACTCGCTTGAATGAAATCTAAGTTGGCAGCATCTGGTAGAGGAGCCGCCACTGGTTTGTCGCCCAACAGCATAATCTGTTTTCCTTGAACCGTATAAGCTGGCCAATTAGGCAAACCTTTGCCGTTGGGATTACCAGAAGTGATAAAATTCACCCAGTACGACGACATCACTCTGGCCAGTTCATGATCTACCGGTTGCCAGGGACGGTTTACAAATTTAAGATTATCATAGGCATAGGGAACTTCACCGGTATGGAAAGCGCCATATTTTACATACTCGCCGGTTGCCGGTACTTTTCTGGTGAAACGGTATACATACACATTTGCATTACCCTGTTTGTTTTGCACATTGGCCCAGGTATAATTCTGTACCCCAAAAATCATGTCTCTGGACAAATTCAACTGTGATGCAGCCGCAACAGAGTCGCTGGTAGCCGGATACAACTGGAGGAAAGTACTTGCCTGGGTTCCATACTGTTCTTCAGCATTCTTGCGGAAATCAGCAGCATTTTTCATTGGGCCAAACATTAATCCTTCGTTTTCATTCCAGCCGGTAAGTAGAGCGACTTTATTTTGTTTGCCTGCCGCAAAGATGCTGGCAATGGTTTCCGGCAATACATATCCATCAATAATGGGTCCCCGTAATCCCTGTGCTTGTTTCATCAATTCTTCTGCAGGCTTATTTCTGAGTTCGGAAAGCGAAGCCACATTCAGGGCTTTTGCAATTTTCTCACCTTCAGCTTCTGCTTGTTGCAGGCTTGCACTGCCTCTCGAAAAATTAGCCCCACTTTGGGCAATGGCTTTCTGGAAAAGATTCTTAGCCAGAGGCGAAGCAACCAGCGCATTTACACTCATCGAGCCAGCAGACTGTCCGGCAATGGTGACATTTTTAGGATCGCCTCCGAAGGCAGCAATATTTTTTTGTACCCACTGTAACCCAGCAATCTGATCCATCAATCCGTAGTTTCCGGAAGCATTCTTTACGGATCCTTTAGTCAGTTCTGGATGAGCGAAAAAGCCGAATATGCCTACTCGGTAATTAATACTAACGAATACCACTCCTTTTTTAGCCAGTGCCTCTCCGTCATAAATAGGCACGGCCGTTCCACCGCTTGAAAAACCGCCTCCATAAATCCACACCAGCACCGGACGTTTTTCTGTAGCTGATTTGGCTCCAGTCCACACATTCAGATACAAGCAATCTTCGCTGATAGGCTCTTTGGGTATGAGAAACTCTTCTGACCACATACTAAACGGTTTAGGCTCTCCCTGCATCGGACTGGGACCAAAGGTTTCACACTTTTTTACACCGGTCCAGGATTTTACCGGCTGTGGTGCTTTCCAGCGTAACTCTTCCAGGGGCGGAGCAGCAAAAGGGATTCCTCTGAAAATCTGTATATCACCGGCTGCGTTTTTGGTGCCGGATACCAGGCCTGCCTCTGTTTTAACTGTAGAAAGATCGGCAATTGGAGGCGTAAAGGAGAGTAAAGCCATCACACATACGAAACCCAGCGTGAGTAACAGAAAGGAGCGTAGCATCATATCAATAGATTGGTGGACAAATAAATATTGAACTCACCAATAGTTTCCTATGGATGAGTTCTTTTGGTTACCAGTTTACTACAATTTATTGCCAGAAGCTAATTGCAGTAATTCCTGATCATGATTATTTTTTACCTGGCACTGGTTATCAAAAATCATGTTGGCGCCATTTTGAGCCGTAAATTTAGGCCAGGTGGGTAAACCTTTATGATTAGGATCGCCAGTTCTGGCAAAGTTGACCCATGCACTGCTCATCTTTTCTGCCAGGGCATAGGCTTCTTTACCACCTCCGGTCATTTCTTCGCAGCGGGCAATATTATCGAACACGAAAGGCAGTTCCATGCAGTGCATTGATTTGTATATGCCATCATTTACCGGAGATGCCCAGGTGAACAGATACATGTACACCGGCGCAGCGCCAGGTATCGCCGCTTTTTCATTGGCCTGTTTAATAGCTAGGGAACGGAAGTTGATATCGATATTTGCATAGTCGGCAGGGGAAGTAGTTTCCGGATAGGCTTTCTTTACGGCTGTTATATAAGCATCTGTGTTGCTGTTATAGCGCTTTTGTAAATCTGTTTTAAGCGCATCCATCGAAGATAAATTTCTTACGGTAGGATTGAAGGGACCAAATTCTGTTTTGGTAGAACCAACTAGCAGCGGAATATTTTTAGATAACTCAATAGCGGCTGGCTCAGTCGGTTGATAGGGCAGGAAAGTCCCGTCTAGTACAGCACTCCAGCCTACGCCGAAACCTGGTACTGATTTTCCTTGTGCTTTCAGGTCATCATTTACTTTACGCAGGGCTTTTTTGCCGGCCGCATTCAATTGTTCATAGGATATTTTCTGGAGAGAATCAATTTGGGAAGGCTGTAGTTTTAACTCTGCCAGTATTGCTGCTCCTACCAGTTTTGAAACAGAAGGATCGGTAAAACTGGTAATATAGCTTCCGCTTTGCACAATAGCCTTATGGAATAATCCTTTGGCAGAAGGAGCATTCATCAGGGAAGTAACTTTGCCGCCGCCCCCAGACTGGCCGAATATGGTTACATTATTAGGATCGCCACCAAAATTGTTGATATTTTGTTTCACCCATTCCAGGGAAGCCACCAGATCCATTAAACCGGCATTGGCAGAAGACTTATATTTATCGCCATAGCCGGAAAGGTCCAGAAAACCGAGTACGTTCAGGCGGTGATTAACAGTTACTACCACCACATCTTTTTTCGTCAGACGTTCCCCATCATAAGAAGGCAATTCTACAGAAGATCCAGCCGAAAAACCGCCGCCATGAAACCATACCATCACCGGCCGTTTTTTGTTATCGTTCACTTTAGGTGTCCAGACATTCAGCGTCAGGCAGTTTTCATTGGTATAGCCCCAGTTGTGCTGGAAAGAAAATTCAATTTCGTCATTCACCGTAGTGGTCGGATCAGTGGGGCAAACAGGGCCATAGGTCATCGAACTGCGGATGCCTTCCCAGGAATCTGGTTTGGAAGGACCCATAAACCGATCCGCTTTGGCATAAGGAATGCCTTTGAAAGTATGGGTTCCATTGTGAATATAGCCTCGTACTTTGCCAGAATTGGTTTGTACAACGGCTACATCCTTTCCGGCCACTACCCCCTGTGCAGAAGCAGTTGATTGGGCTTTATTCTGGCTCCAGGCCAGAATAGGAAACAGGAGAAGTAAAGTGAAGAGAGAAAGTTTATGAGTCATATTTTATTAGAGGTTTAATATTAGGTCAGAAGTCATTGGTCATTAGTAAAGCGATTGTCTCAAATAGATAAATTTGTTGATTACTTGAGTATGCATGTATTAAACTATTGAATGGCAACACCATTTGCCAGTAGTACTTTGTGGAAAAACAGAACCTGATAGGGAAGGGCATTTTCCCAGTATTCCCAGGTATGTGCGCCTGGCCGCTCAATATAATCATGCGGAATCTGGCTGGCTACCAGACGTTGGTGTAAATCCCGGTTGGTATCGATCAGGAAATCATCTACCCCACAATCAAAAATCAGTTTAAGGCCGCTCGCTTTAAATTCGTTGACTCTGCCTACAGCTGTATATTCCGGATAAGGGTTAGAGGCATCTTGTGGAGGCCCCAGCAGACGGGCAAAATTTTCTGACCGTAACTTGGCAAAATCGGCTGGTACTTTCCAGGTAGCCGTATTTATGTTCATCACCCCGCTCATACTTCCGGCTGCACAGTAAATTTCCGGGTGCCTGGTAGAAATATACATCGCCCCATGCCCTCCCATTGATAAGCCAGCAATCATCCGGCCTTTGCGGTCTTTAATCGTACGATAGGTGCCTTCTATCTTTTCTAAAAGCTCTTTGGAAATAAATGTTTCATACTGGCTGGTTCTATCCAGGGGACTATCGAAATAATAACTGGTTGGTCCGCCATCTGGCGTTACAATAATGAGCTGGTATTGATCAGACAGCCGGTGTAATAAGGTTTTATCTGGTGTTTTGGTAAGCCAGTCCCGGAAACTACCGGTACCGCCATGCAAGAGGTATAATACCGGAAAAGGTTTTTTCGATTTTTATAACCATCTGGCACTACCACAGCCGCCCGGATATTCTTCTGCATTACGGTACTGGCTATATCCAGGGTATCTACTTTTGCCGCAACTGAAGGCAAGGCTATAGCTATACAGCATACGAGGAGCCAGTTTTTCAATAGATTCATAGGAATAAGAGCCAATTTAAGGAATTGCTACACCATTGGTTTTTAAAATTTTGCTGAAGAACAGCACATGGTAGGGCAGAGAATTTTCCCAATAGTCCCAGGTGTGTCCGCCAGGACGTTCCGTATAATCATGTACCACTTTGTTGTAGACCAGCCTGCGGTGTAGTTCCCGGTTCGGCTCGATCAGAAAATCATCTACCCCACAGTCAATAATCAGCTTCACGTCATTAATTTTCATCTGGTCCGTCATGTTTACAACCGAATTTGCTGCATAATAATCTGGTTTACTGTTATAAGGGCCTAAAATCCGCTCAAATCCAGGTTTGATCCGTTCGGCAAACTGAGGATCAATTCGCCAGTTGGCCGGACTCAAATCCAGGGCCCCACTCATGCTGCCAGCCGCACAAAAAAGATCAGGATGACGGGTAGCCAGATACAAAGCGCCATGTCCGCCCATCGACAATCCAGTAATTACTCGGCCATTGCGGTTGCGGATGGTACGGTAGCTTTCATCAATCTTGGAGATAACTTCTTTGGTAATATAGGTTTCAAACAGGTTGTCTTTTTGCACAGGGCTATCCAGGTAGCCACTCAGTTTTTCACCTTCCGGCGTTATAATTATCATCTGATATTGATCGGCCAGTTTGTGCAAAAGCTGTTTATCCGGGGTTTGTTTGAGCCAGTCGCTGAACTGTCCGCCGCCGCCATGTAAGAGATATAATACCGGATAAGCGGATTTGCTTTTTGCATACGAATCTGGTAATACTATAGCAGCCCGGTAATTTTTCTTCATGGCCGCACTGGGAATAGTCAGGGTATCTACTCTGGCCGCAAATGAATGGGTGAAAGAGCTTATTAACACAAATAGAAAAAATAATCGGAACAACTTCATTTTTGAGAATGGGTAATAAAGATGCAGGAAAAAATATAGGGTAAAAAGCAAACCTGCTGATACACATACAATCCGGCAGGTTTGCTTTTTTTAAATTCTGATGAATTAGTTACTTGCTTGGCGATTGCTCAAGAATCAGATAGCGGGCACTATTCTGGTCTGGTTTAGCCTCGGTCTTTACATCAATATGCATGACTTGTACCGGTTTTCCATTCGTGATGGCTTCCCATTGTGGCAAACCATTTCCATTGGGATTTAATGTCTTAATGAAGTTGGCAAAATAAGCTTGCATCGTTTCCGATACTTTATAATCATCATCCGTCCAGGCATAAACTTTATTGTAAGGCAGGTTACCCATCGCATATTCAATTTCTGCTGAATGGGCAGCTCCTCTGGCCTGTGGTACTTTCATGGCACTGGCATCTTTGCCTTTTACCACACCACCGGCTAACCCAGGTGCGGCATCTCCCATCTCCGCTGTCATGGCCGGACGGGGACGGCTATAATAGTAGCGGTAGGTGGGTTTTCCACTTGTTTTGCTATGTACATCTATCCATTTCCAGGTACTGTATCCGATAAAGCGGTCTCCAGCCAGGTCGGTTGCTGCCTGTAATACTTCTTCTTCCGTAGAAGCTGGATAAGCCTTTAAAACTTCTGAAGCTTTATCTCCATAGAGTTTTTGCACGGCTTTCTGATAATTTTCAGGTGTAGGTGCTTCTTGTCCGAGAATAGCCCGGTAATTCATTTCTTCAGAATTCCATCCGGCAAGCAGGGGAACTTTGGCTTGTTCGCCAGAAGCAAATATTTCAGTAGGAGATTTAGGGAAGAAATAGCCATCTACCACAGGCCAGAACCAGGGAACGCCAGGTTTCGCCGTAACTTCCAGTAATTGTTCAGCCGGTATGGCTCTTAAGTCAGCCAGAGAACTGGCGCCTGCTGCTTTTGCAAAGTTTACACCTGCTTCTTCTCCCTGAGCCAAAGGAGTGGTCGGCTGTAAACTTAGCATGGAGCCACTTTCGCCAATGGCACCGGCAATCAGATTTTTAGCTAAGGGAGTTGCCATCTGGGCGCATACCGAAAAAGAACCTGCTGATTCACCGGCAATGGTTACTTTTTTAGGATCTCCACCAAAAGCGGCTATGTTTTTCTGTACCCATTGTAAAGCTGCTGCCTGGTCCATCAGGCCATAATTTCCGGAGGCTTTATTGGGAGATTCTTTGGTGAGTTCCGGATGTGCCATAAAGCCAAAGGCACCTAAACGGTAATTCACGGTAAGAGCAACAATCCCTTTCTGTGCCATACTTTCACCATCATAGCGGGCTTCTGAGCCATCGCCGGCTACAAAACCGCCGCCGTAAAAATAGACCAGTACTGGCAGCTTTTCATTCCCTAATTTGGCAGGTGTCCACACATTCAGGTATAAACAATCTTCGCTCATGCCATTGGAACGGAATCCCATATCGCCAAAAACAGCCCGCTGCATGGCCCGCGGACCAAATTTATCGGCTTTGCGTACGCCTTGCCAGTTTTTAGCCGGTTGCGGTTCCCGCCAGCGTAAATTCCCTACCGGTGGCGCAGCAAAGGGAATCCCTTTAAAAGAACGGATGCCACTTTTTTCAGTAACTCCTTCCAGCGTTCCATTGGCTGTTTTTACGGTATTGGCAGATTCTTTTTTGGATTGAGCTACTGCCAACGGCACTATCTGGGCGGTTAGGAGCAGAAATAAAATAAGCATTTTCATAGATGTGAGCAGATAAGTTCAGGGTTAATGGTAAGTTAAATCAATCGTACAAAGCTAATTAGTTTTATATTGTCGCAATTTGTAACAATAATAGCTAATAAATTAGGAATATGCAAGGATACTTTTGTATTTTACAACAATAAAATTGAATTGATAGGAAAGGAAGGGAGACAACCTTCATTTTGAACGTGTACAAATGAGCAATCAGCCTACAAATGTTGAGCAACCAGACGCCGGTCAGCCGGAAGGTACTGGCTTTCTGCCTAACCTGGCACTTGATCTGGTTATTTTTGGATTTCATGAGAAACAATTAAAAGTATTACTTCTGGAATATGTGAATACCAGTTTGTTTGCCTTGCCTGCTGGGTTTATCAAAGCGAAAGAAAACCTGAATGATGCGGCCAGAAGGTCTTTGACTGAACGCACAGGTCTGCACGATATCTACCTGGAACAATATTATGTATTTGGCGACTTGTCGAGGCATGATTCTAGGCCACTCCGGACTATTCTCATAGCTAGCGGTTCAAATCCTCCAGAAAATCATTGGTTGCTAGGCCGCTTTGTTTCGGTGGGATTTTATGCCCTGATTGATTTTACCAAAGCCGTACCCAAACCAGATCTGCTCTCCGACCGTTGCGAGTGGTATGATCTAAATAGTTTGCCTCCCTTGATGCTTGATCATAAAACGATGGTGGATAAAGCCCTGGAAACCCTTAGGGCTAACCTTGACCGCAAACTGATCGGATTTAATTTACTGCCTGACTTGTTTACGATGGGAGATTTACAAAGCCTCTATGAAACCATTCTGGGAGAGAGACTAAACCGGACCAGTTTTCAGCGCAAAATACTAAGCCTGGATATTCTGGAAAGGCTGGAAAAAAAATTTACAGGAGGCGCCCATAAAGCTCCGTATTTATATCGGTTTAAACAACCAGCCGGGCAAGAAGCAGCCATAAAAATATAACGTGTATGAAATATAATCACGCTTCAATATTTCAGAATTTATTAACGTATGTCAAAGATTTAGTGATAGTATAAACGATGAAATGAAAAAGAAAAAGCTCTTAATTTTAGTAATTAAGAGCTTTTTCTTTTTCATTTGAGTTGCTTACTCATCGGATTATAAGTTTTTTTACAATGGTGCCATCTTTTGTTGTGATATGCAGAATATATATGCCTGCTTTAATACCTGTAAGCAGTAGCTCAACTTTGGATTCTCCTCTGGTAAGCATACTTTCTTTTACTGCTCTTCCCATGGCATCTGACAGTGTTAGGGTTGCCTGCCAGTCTGCCGGCAGTTCAATAAATACGGAGCTTGTTGCCGGATTGGGATATACTTTTATCTGTGCGCCGTATTCCTCCAGGCCGGTTGGAGTTTTCTGGTAAGTGAATGCTTCTGACAGAGGAGAGCTACATTCATCCATACTAACTTTTACAGTATATTTTCCGCTGTCACTCACCTTAATTTGCTGATTTTTACCCACTATCTTTATTCCATCTCTGTACCATTCATAACTGGTAGCGCTTATGCTGCAAAACAAGCTATCCGTTCCTATTTGGGTAATAACAGGTGTACCAGGCGCAGGTTTCCTATAGATGGTGACCGTACTTGAAGTGGAATCAGTTGAGCAGGAATTAGTCGGCACTTTCCATTCAAAGATATTTTCTCCATATGCTAAATTAGTTACTGAGGAAGCAGGATTGGTCAGATCCTGAATAGTAGCTGCACCTTTTAGAATCTTCCATTTACCTTTGCCAGCCGCAGGAGCACTGGCTTGCAGATTGAGCATATGCTGCTCACAGAAAGAACGATTATTACCGGCAAAAGCAACAGTATTTGTCTGGCAAATGATCACCTTTTCATTGTTTACAACAGGAGCAGGTACATCATAAATGGAGTTAAATACAGTATTGGTACGGACTGGTTCGTTAAAGTCAAAGAAGATGTCGGCAAAGTTCTCTATCACTGTTTTCTCTGCAATTGTAGCCAGCGGTTTGATGCTGAATTTGATAAATCCATTGCTGCCAAGCTGGTCTCTAGTACTGTCTGGCAGATTGATATTATCAAAAGTCCAGGTAAGAATAGGGCGGCCTTTGCCGGTTATATTGAGTTTATAGGCATGAGAAGCAGTACCGATTTGAAAAGTACTCATATCCAGGTGTTCGGATAAGGTATCTACCACGACCACTTTGTAAGCATAATCAGTACCTGTATTCTGAAAACGGATGGTATAATCTAAAGCTGTGTTGGTAGGTGTATAGTGGTTTTCTGTAACGCCTTGAGGTAATACCAATTTATCATTGGGATCGTAGGAATCAATAATAGGCAAACATTCTATGGCCACTTCCAGCTCTTCATCATCTTGCGGCAACTGAGCTACAAAGCCAGTGCTGACCTTACCTGCACTGGTTACTCCACAGGCTTCAATGCTGATGTTGGTTTGTGTTTTGGTCGGATGATAAGGCCGTTGATCTGCCTCTAATCTTAAAGTTTGGCCATTGGCAGGAACCTGTAAGGATAAACTATCGCCTGCGTTAAGCTTATACCTATGTTGAAAAACTTGCTGTGCATCTAAATAAATCCGGAAACTGCTGCTGTCCGCCATATGCCCTGTGCCAGTATTGTGAATACTCAGTTTGACAAATCCATTGTCCGTACATCTGGCTTTAAGGGTAATATCTGATTTATCCCAATCCGGGGAGGGTGTTTTGTTATTGGCTGGTGTGATCCATACTTTGGTGCATTGGGTAAGACCTCGAATGTTGGGATTGTTGCATACCACAGAATCAACTATTGAGATTTTACCCCTTGCTTGTGGACTTAGATCACCGATTGAAAAAACATAATTTTTGTTTTGATCCACTGCAAAAGGCATGTTAGCGCTGACAAGAACGACATGTTCTGGTAACTGTAGGTGTACTCTTACATCATTGGCTATAGCATTTCCTGAATTCTGATAAGAGATGGTGGTATTACTGGTAGCACACCTTCTTCTGCGGTCGGAACTGACACTCGTTGATAAAAGCGTTAAAAAAGTAAGTTCCCTGCTAAAATCATTTCCCCGGATGGTGTCACTATAATCCTTGAATGTAACCCCATACGGTTCATTATCAGGAGGGCAGGTTTGTTTGATGAAACTATCTACCGGTAATATCTGGCTCACGATATAGCTGCCTTTACCCACCTGAATGGAATAATTACCTAAACTATCTGTAAGGCCATAGTATGATCCGGGCTGGGCGATTACCGCAGCGCCTGCCACCCGGCGCTCGCTACTATCCGGCACACAATTCTGATTGGTATCTTCGTAGATAGTGCCCTGGATATAGTTGTAAGGGGCTACAAGTTTCCGGTTGAAATTGTTCCCCTGGATGGTGTCACCATAATCCTTGAAAGTAACCCTATACGGTTCGTTATCAGGTGGACAGGTTTGTTTGATGGCGCTATCTGCCGGTGGTATCTGGCTCACGATATAGCTGCCTGTGCCCACCCGGATCGAATAATTACCTAAACTATCTGTAAGGCCATAGTAAGGGCCGGGCTGGGCGATCACCGCAGCGCCTGCCACCCGGTGCTCGGTTGCATCCGGCACGCAGTCCTGATTGGTGTCTTCGTAGATGGTGCCCTGGATATAATTGTAAGATTTTACATCAGTTGCATAAGAATATTTTAGGACGCGATGCTTTTCTGACTCTGTAATGTATAGGTTTTCTTCTGCATCTATTGCTATTCCAGAAAAATTACCAGGTGATACAGTGGTAGACAAAAGCTGCCCTTCCGGGGAAAATTTCCGGATGCGGAAGTCTTCAAATATATTTTTTACATCAGCCAGATAAATATTTCCACTTTTATCGACATGAATGGCATCAGGAAAATTAAGCTGATAATTCTCATTGCCTTCTCTGGCAAATTTAGAAAGGAGTTGCAAGTCTGAGGAAAGTTTTACAACGCAACTTTTTTCAATCATAGGCTCTTCAGCGGATAAATATATGTTTCCTTGTTCATCTAAAGCTATATCATTGAGCACAAGTGGCTGACCTTCTTGTATTTCATTTAAGTTCAGTTTCATTAAAAATTGCCCGGTAGGGGAAAACTTCAGCAGACCCATCTGGAGAGAGTTAATGCCACAAAATACATACATATCTCCATTTTTATCTACAGTAACTGCGTCAGCATCAAAAAAATATCCTTCTCCTCCATACTCATCACTCCCAAACTTTCTTACAAATTCTCCCTGGGCATTGAATTTTTTTACATAGCCTCTGTCAAGTACATAAATACTGCCTTCTTCATCTACATCTACGTCTGTAGGAAACCATATTTGATTATCTCCAATGCCTTTCGAGCCAAATTTGAAAAGAAATTGCCCGGTTGGGGAAAGTATCTGAACCCGGTTATTACGGGCATCCAATACATATACATTTCCTTGTTCAGAAACCGCTATTTTAGTAGGATATGTAAATTGCCCATTGGCCAAAGGGTCAATTTGCCAGATAATTTGACCATCAGAAGAGCGCTTGTAAACAGTATTACTAAAAAAATCAGAAATGTATACATTCCCCTGTGCATCAACGGCTATACCCCCCAGAGCTTCTATCTGCCCTTCTTCTAAGCCATATTTACAATATTCAAAAAGATACTGCCCACTGGAAGAATATTTCCGTATAGATGGCATCTCATCCTGGTCGTTAGTAACCGGCATATAGAGGTTTCCTTCCCCATCTACAGCTATGGAATTATCTGTGCTGATGATATCATTGATAAGGATTGTAGATAAAAACTGTCCGTTGGTGGTAAACTTTTGAACACGATTGTTGCTATGATCAGGAATATAAATATTTCCCTGTGTATCCATTGCCATGTCTTTAATTGTCGTAAACTGGCCATTGGCTGTACCCTTGCTTCCGAATTTTAGTAAAAACTGTCCATTTGTATTAAATTTCTGAATGCATTTTTTTACTGTATCGGCCACATATATATTCCCCTGCACATCTGTGGCTATTCCAACAGGAGATTGAAACTGGCCATCTGCTGTACCGCCACTTCCAATTTTTGACAAAAACTGGCCATTGGCAGAAAACTTCTGGACAAGATGTTTAGATGCATCTGTAACATATACATTTCCTTCGGCATCAGCGGCTATATCACTAGGGGAAGAAAACTGCCCATCTGCAGTACCCAGACTGCCAAACTTAAGTAAAAATTGTCCGGCTGAATTATATTTCAGAATCCTATAATTATTGCCATCAATTACATACATATTGCCTGCACCATCAATGGTAATTTGTTGCGGCGAATGTAATTGTGTAAGTCCAAGGGCATCAGACCCCATTTCCCATTCATACTTATATTGTGCTTGCAGCGACTGGAATGAAATTCCAATAACTGTAATGATGGGTAATAAAAAACGTAGATATTTATTCATAAAATTTAGTTTATAACAATTAATAGCTGTTTGAAAAATGATAAAGCTTGATTTTATTATTGTTTCAAAATATTGCTTAATACAACACACTCACCGTACCTGAATAAGTAAATCCGCTGTAGGAAACCATGTAGTAATATACCTTAGGTAGAAGCGCCTGTTCCATTCCAGGCAAAGTGCTCGTGATGGCTTTCAAATACTTTTTGTCAAGAGGGATATATGGAATTATTTAATAAATATTCTTTTTGTGGTACCGCCCTGGGGTGTATCTACTGTAGTTTTCAGAATATACATACCTGTTCTCAGTTTGGGCAATATCACTTCTTCCCTAATAGTATTGGTTTGAGGTATTGCAAATGATTTATTCCACACCTGTCTTCCCAAAGCATCCCAAAGTGTTGCTTCTATCGTTTTACCGGCAGGAGCAATCATATATATGGTGAAGGCTCCATTATTGGGATTAGGATAAATTTCAAAAGAACTACGAATTAACGGAGGAGGAAAAGTATAGTTGAAACCTTGTGATAGAGGTGAAAGACATCCTTTCGTATCTACCTGTACTGTATAAGTGCCCTCTTGACTAACCTTTATGCTTTTGGATGAAAATGATAATGGATTGCCATTTAAGAACCATTGATAGGTATCTGCTTCCAGGTCGCATACCAGGTCTTCCCGGTAGAGTAAGGAAATAGAAGGCGGCTGATTGGTATTGCAAAACCCGATTCGAGTAGCATTAGTAGCAGGCAGAGGTACATCGTAAATAGTATTAAATACTGTATTGGTCCTGACTGGCTCATTATAATCAAAGAAGATATCAGCCAAGTTTTCTATTATTGTCTTCTCAGCAATACCTGCCAGGGGTTTAATGCTGAACTTAACATATCCATTGCTGCCCTCCTGATCAGTGGTACTGTCTGGTAAAAGAATATTATCAAACGTGAAAGTAAGGACAGGGCGGCCTTTTCCGGAAACATTTAACTGATACCCATGAGAGGCAGCACCCATTTTTAAAGTGCTGATATCCAGGTATTCTGATAAGGTATCTACCACGACCACTTTGTAAGCATAATCAGTACCTGTATTCTGGAAGCGGATGGTATAATCTAAAGCTCTGTTGGTAGGCGTGTAATGGTTTTCTGTAACGCCTACAGGCGATACGAGTTTATCATTCGGATCATAGGAATCAATGATAGGTAAACATTCAATAGCTACTTCCGGCTCTGCATCGTCTTGTGGTAATTGGGCTACATACCCAGTACTGATTTTACCTCCACTATTTACGCCGCATGCTTCAATGCTGATATTGGTTTGTTGTTTGGTAGGATGAAAAGGCGATTGATCAGCTTCCAATCTTAGTGTTTGACCATTGGCAGGTACTTGCAAAATCAAACTATCTCCTACAGTGAGCTTGTATTTAGCAGCGAAAATAACTTGAGCATCCAGCAGAATCCGGTAGGCACTACTGTCTGCCATATTTCCCGAACCATTGTTATAAATACCTAGCTTTACTCTCCCATTGTCGAGACATTTCGCTTGCAGCGTAATATCAGAACCGTCCCAGTCTGGAGAAGGATTGGAAGGATTTGCCGGAGAAATCCATACTTTGGTACACTGGGTGAGCCCTCTGATATCTGGATTATTACAGGCTACTGAATCTTTGATTTGAATCATACCACAACTTCCTGCTTGTACTGCTCCAATAGAAAATACATAGTTCTTGTCTTCGTCCATTGTGTAACCAGCGTTTGCACTTACTAAAACCACATGTTGAGGTAATTGCAGGTGGACTTTTACATCACTCGCCACGGCACTTCCTTCATTGCAGTAAGAAATCGTAGTGGTATTGGTAAAGCACCTGCGCCTACGATCAGAGGCGATGCTAGCTGATAAATAGGGCATATATGTAACCTGGTTAGCAAAATCCTTATCTTTTAGTGTATTGCCGTAAGTACTGAATGTAGCATCATGTGAAACTGTATTAGAAGGGCATATTTGTTTAATTAGGGTGCTCTTTTCTTCAGGCAGGAGTTGTCTTATTCGGTAAGCACCCGTATCTACAATGATAGAATAAAATCCCAGGCTATCTGTTATGCCGTAATAAAGTCCAGGTTCTGCAATAACTACGATATCCTTTTGAGGAATATCCTCTTCATCTAACAGACAATTTTTGTTTTTGTCCTCAAAAATTTGCCCCTCAATCCTGTTACTCGTTTGCTCAGTAATATCAATTTTAGTATACGGGTGATAAGTGAAAGCATTCACTTGCGAACTGTGAAACGTACTTCCCGGGCTTTCCATTTTTCCTTGTGAATAGATAAAATTATCGGTATCTAGTACGATGGTTGCTGTTGCAGCAAAAAGTGGAATCGGCTTTATATTCCAAGTGGCAGGTTGGCCTGTTGTGCCATTAACTGGGATGATATACGAACCCAACACAGGGTAAATAATGCTATCTTTTATGCCTATAGAACCCGAGTAGTAATATTCAGTCTCAGCCTCCCATGGAATAACCCGTCCTGTAAATATATTTATGGCTGCAAGGCCAGGCCTTTTCTGATTGGCAATATGTGTAAAGTTTCCGCTTATATATAAATGCGAGTTAGCCAATCTCAGTGCATAGCAACCGCCTTTATAAGGCTTGGATTCTAAGTTTGGGTTCCAGGGAGTAGGTTGTCCAGTCGTACTATTTACGACTGCAAGTCCTACTCTGGGTTTTCCGGCAATGGTGTCAAAAGCACCCCCTATATAGATTAAATCACGGACGGCAATAAGCTGGCCAACAGTATAATTTGCGTTGGGGTTCCAGGCATTTTCTTTGCCGGTGACAGGACTTACCGCTGCTGCGTTGTTCCTTACCGCACCATTTACTCTGTTGAAGTTACCTCCTAAATAAACTGCTCCATTTGCTAGAGCGACTGTGTTGACACTTCCATCAACTTCCAATCCACTATTAAAAACCATTTTAATGTCGGGATTCCAATCAGTAGGAATACCTGTAACAGGATCAATGGCGGCGATACCCTTTCTGTCTTTACCACCAATAGTAGAAAATGATCCGGCTACATAAACTAGTCCATCCGAAACTACTATGCTGTTTACAACGCCATTGCGGTTTTTAATGTCAGGATTCCAGTTGGTAATTCTTCCTGATCTGGTATCAATGGCTGCAATATTATTCCGGAATTTTCCTCCGGCACTGTTAAACTCACCTCCCACAAATACTGAATTTTCAGACACAGCCACGAGATTCACCCATCCATCTACGCCAGGATCCCATTCTGTTTGTTGGCCGGTAAAAATATCTATGGCTGCTAAATATTCTATAATGTTTCCATCTCTGGTTCCACCACCTATGTAAAGCTGATTGTTGAAAAGTTGAATACTATTTTTCCCAAGATCCGGAATATCTTTAGGGTGCCAGGGAGTAACTTCACCGGTAATAGCATCCAGGGCTACCAGATTTTCTCTCGGATGCCCGGCTATTTGACTAAACAATCCCCCTACAAAAATGGTGTTATCCTGGGCCAGCAATACACGTGCATATGCACCCATCCATGGATTCCAGCTTGAAATCTGATTATTAGTTAAATCGATGGCAGCCAGGCGGCGCCTATCCGTGTTTTCAACTTTTTCAAAGTCTCCGGCCAGATAAAGGGTGTTTTTTAGTATAACAATACTATATACTGAGCCATCGATAGTGGGAGCCCAGTCGGTTGCTATGCCTGTTATGGGATCTAAGGCGGCTAAATTATTTTTGAGTTTTCCGCCAATAGCTACAAAGCTTCCACCTACATAAAGTAAATTATTTGAAGCGATTATTGTATTGACAGCTCCGGTAACCTGTGGATTCCATTCTGTTACCTCGCCTGTTGTAAGATCAACTGCTGCCAGATCGTTTCTATCTTTTCCGCCCATTTCATGGAAACTTCCAACAATATAGAGCTGATTACCATAAGTAAATAAAAGCGTGATATAAGGATTATTCCGGTAAGTAATATCCAGATTCCAGTTCATGTCCAGGGAATTATCCGGTAATATATGTGCCATCCCGTTTCGTTTTACCCCCAGAATTTCCGTAAAATCACCTCCGATAAACCAGCCTCCTTTACCATCAGATACAGCAGCAGACACTGTCCCTTTTATCCGCAACGACCGATTATTAACTAGCTGTCCGTCAGACGTGTTCAGCATGGCGCCGCCTCCGGTAAGTTGCCCCATGTATTTGAATGCGCCTCCCAGGTAGAGATTGTTTTCATCATTAGCAGCAGCACTGACCTGACCATCCACCACCCATAGGGTAGTATCCTGTTCCTGGGCTTGAAGGGGAGTAAATAAGTAGGATAAGCAGATAAAGAAAAGAATTTGTAGATGTCTTATCATATAAACTGTAAAAATAGAAAAACCATATTTTAAGATAGATGGATTAGTATTTTGGAAAGTAAACCTTTACCTCAACACACTGATGATTCCCTTCCAGGTGCCAAAACAGGGAGAATCTCCGGAAATCTGGTAGAAGTAAGCGCCGTTGGTTAAGCCTGCGGCATTCCAGTTATTCTGGTAATCGTTGCTGTGGTATACTTCCTTTCCCCAGCGGTTGTAGATGGTCAGGTGAATCTTGCCGAATCCGTTTTTGACGACAAAAAACTCATTGGACTGATCCTTGTTCGGCGTAATCACATTGGGGATTTCTACCAGATCCGGATTAAGCATCTGTACCTGTATCTTGCCGGTGCTTGTACAAGTGCTGTTGCTTACCTGCACGGTGTATTCGCCGCTCTGGGTTACTGTTAAGGTATTTTCTGTGCTGTTATCTTGCCACAAATAGCTGTAGCCATTAACCGGATTACCGGCATAGAGAATGAGCGGTGTGTTTCCGCAAACCAATGTATCGGAGGGTAATAAAACCTGAGGATACTCAACTACCTGTATCGCAACCGGCTGTGAAAGGGCGGAGCATTGCTGGCTATTTGTAATCTGCACCGCATAGTTCCCCTCATTCTTAACAAGCAATTGAGAAGAGGTTTCGCCAGTTAAAAGCTGATTGTTTTTATACCACTGGTAGGAATATCCGTTATGTTGCGTAGATGTGAGAAGGGTAGTTTCTCCGGAACAGATTTTTGCTTTGCCATCAATACTCACAGTTGCTGTTACAGCCGGTGATTTACTGATGATAATTTCCTGGGAGGTTCCTGCACAATTCTTCTGCGATTCCTGTACTACAACATAATACTTTCCTGCTTCACTTATAAGCAAAGAATCTCCAGAAATATCATTGAGCAACTCACCATTATAATACCACTGATAAGAAGCAAATCCGGCGGAAGTTTTTAGTTTTAGCGTACTTTCTCCACAAATGATAGTTCCCTGTGCAGAAGTAATGTTCACTTGTGGTTTGGGAATTACATACACAGTTGTTTGCAGGGAATCCCGGCAGCCGTAGATATTTTCAGCATATACCTTGTATATAGTGGTAACTGCGGGAGAAACGGTAGGCGTAGAAGAACCAGCATTATTCATTCCAGCAGCAGGCGCCCATGTATAATTGCTTCCTCCCTGAATATGTAGTTGTACACTTTCCCCAGCACAAATGGTCTGGTCGGCTGAAATTTGAATGGTTTGTAAAAACTCCGACTGGATATGATCGGATACTCCGGTAGAAAGAATGGTGTTCACATCCATCACACTAAAAGTAGGATTGGCTTCATTGGGATTATCCACAATGGTGATCTGGCACCCATTCACATGTGGAATGTATAGTTTTCCGTCTTTGCCTAACTCAATTTGTCCTAAACCTTCCACAGTTGTGTTACTACACTTAGATGTATTGTAAGCAATTGTCCAGGAAGTAGAAGTATTAGAGGTAAAATCGTATCTGAATAAGTTTGACGAGGAGATATCACCAAAGTAGTTGCGGTTGTGCCAGTCGGTGGCATATACCTTGGAGGCATCCGGTGAGAACTCCAGCCCGTAGATGCCATTGGTTGCTGCAAAGTTTATCGTCCTATCATTACTAAGCTGTCCGGTGATGGGGTCGAAATCAGCCAGAAATATTCTGTTTTTATAAGTAACCGCATATCCCAGCCTTCCATTGTGGTAATCCAGTTCTCCCCGGCCATTGTGACTTTCAGCATTGAAGGCTTGAATAAGCGTACCGGCTGAGATTCCGTTTGCATCTATTCTGAACCGTTTGAAACCACTGTAACACTGGTAGCTGAGCAGCCAGTAGGTATTGCTACAGGGAATCCGTATAATCTCTAATCCTTCGGCAAAATTGCTTCCGGCTTCTATCACATTGTTTATACTGATCACTTTTCCCAAACCCGCCCGTAATTTCATATCCACTACCGCATAATAAAGGCTGGAACAGAATTCACTATTATAGAAAATATAATACTTTGTTGGATCGGCTGGAAACGGACAAAGTACTATTTCAGAAGATGAAGGATGAGCCAGAATACCTGCAGAACCTGGCATCAACGTTCCGTTCTTATCATACACACCACTGGCATTCACCCAGATGATAATATTACCCTGTCTGTCTTCAGCATGGGCTATGCCTTCTCCGATACTGGCTCCAGAACCAATGCCAGTGTATACAGGAGAGGGAGAGGGTGTTGAGAAATCAAGCCGGACAATGTTGGAAGTGCTGTTGAAATACAGATTTTGAATCTGGGCGAAACAAGGGCAGGCAAAGGCAAGCAACAAAAGTAAAAATATTGTTTTCATAGCTTAAAGCAACCGGCTTGAAGTAGCGTTCAGGTAGCTTCAAGGAAATGGATGCGGAACAGCCAATGTATGGATTTGTTTGAGATTATTTTTTGTAATCTTACACCTAAGCTTACGCAACAATTACAGTGTTACTTAAGATTATTGAGATTAGTATTTTGCCAATTGTTTTTTTCAGAATTAATGATCTTTTAGATGATCTACATTTACAGAAGCATAAAAATAAGACATGCCTTCTCCTTCCCCTCCTATTTTTTCATTCGTCGCCAGCACCATCTTTAAATGAGTCAAAAAAATACTCTCCTGTACTCAGTTCTTTGTATTGAAAAGAATTTGCTTGCAGGACTTTTAAAGTTTTGTGGATCTCTGCGTCAAAAATGATAATTACGTTGTTTACGACAACACTCAAACCCCAATGTACTTCCAATTCTTGTAAATAATTCTGTTCATTATAATTCAAAAAGAAATAACTATCCGACTTATGGTAGTTCTCATAAATATCCCGTTTCTGGTAAAGCTGTTCGCTATGTCGATTGTTTAATAATTTGCGGACTATCCCTCTTTGTGTTCCCCACCGAACTATATTTTCATTAATTACAAAGCCGGTATTTGGCAGATATTCTATATCCGTCTTTTTGAATAACAGGGAAATTATGATGTTTGATGATTTTTATGTATAAACTATTTATTTCCTTTAGTCTTCTGAATATAGCCCGAAACAGTGCCTACTGGTGCCAGCCAGATGCCATTTGCCGGGTTCTGGGCATAAGCGATCAGTTCCCGTAACATAGCTAACTTAGTCGTCTGGTCGCCGGAATCATTCATTTCATGGCCAGCCAGTACCACCCATTGACCAGTTTCTCTAGCCCGTTCGAGTAAAGGGCGGATCTGGTCGAAGTTCTTGCCATCCATTTCCATACCTGTGAGTTGTGCCATATCGCAAAACAGTGGTTCATTTGGGCCCTCACTTAGCCATAATCTTCCGGAGGAGAATAATTCTGCTATTACCGGAACATAGCTTTTGGTTTGAGTACCTCTTCCAACGAAAGTCTGGCCGCAGGGATAGGCAAAAACAGCTGGCGTAACTCCTATCAGGCTTTTAATCATCCGGTTGGCTTCTATCAGTTCACTCCGCATCTTTTCAAGGCTATACTCTTCCAATGCTTTTTGCCTCGACCAGGCAAAGTTGCCGGTACAGGGATGGTTGAGTGAATGGTTGCCGATTTCATGTCCGCTGGCAACCGCTTTTTTCCAGCCTTCTAAACGCTGCTGTACAGCGGATGGCACTACATAAAAAGTAGCTTTTACGCCATATTCATCGAGGAGCGCTGTACCTTTGTCCACCTGGCTCATCCGGCCATCATCAAAGCTCAAACTTAAAGCCATTCGTTTGCTTTCTGGCCAGGAAACGGTTGTTTTTTGCTGGGCGGCACTGTAAATGGTTTGAAGTAGAAGGAGAGTGAACAGGATAAATTTTGAAGCGGTTTGCATGAGTGGTAGTTTGAAAGATCGAATATCATTAAAGTTACTTTATCTGCCGGATGTACGCTAGTAAGTCAGCCATATCCTGCTGGTTGATTTGCTTTTCTAAGCCAGCAGGCATGGCGGATATAGTAAGAGCTGTTAAACTTTTAATATCCTGACGGGCTACTGTATTTTCCTGACCACCTGCATTTCGAAGGGTGATGGCTGTAGGCGTTTCCGTGGCAATAATTCCTTGCAGGGATTCTCCATTTTTTAATTCCACTGTCCAGAGATCATAGCCATCTGCTATTGAAGCATTGGGATTCAAGATATCATTCATAATGGAAGCTGGTGGCCGGTTTTTAATTGAACTCAGTTCCGGGCCAAATGCAGTACCATTTCCTTCCATCTGGTGGCAAACTGTGCAATTTTTTTGAAATACAAGTTTGCCTTGTTCCGCCTTCCCTGTCATGGTAAGTGCCGCCTGATACTGACTAATTACTTCTGGTTTGGAACTATCCTGTTTGGTTAATAACATTCTTGCCCGGTTGCGTAATTTCTCGTCTTCATAGGACATTAGGTGTACACTTCTGCGCCAGCCTAGACTGGAAGACTGAATTTGCCCTTTTTCCAGTGCATCCAGTAGCAATTGAATCCGCTCCGGATCAGACATAAAGGTATTGATGGCCATATCCCGCATATCTGGGGTAAGAGAAGTCCATTGCTCAATCACATAATGGCCTACCTTCTGACCGGGAATAGTACTCATGGCCTCTAAGGCGGCAGATTGAACCGGCAATGGTTCTTCAGGACTAATGCAGGTGGTAAGAAAGGAAAAATATGGCTCAGGATTAATAAGGGACAGAAAAAGGATGGCTTGTGCCCTTTCTTCCTCCGGAAGCTGGTGGTTGCCTGCCTGTTTCAAGGCTTGTTGCATAGCCATTTGAGTTTGTGCTTTTTCCGGAAGGCCAATTACCTTGAGCATGGCCAATGACCCTTTGCGGACCCCAATAGAAGGATGATTCACACAGGTTTTAGTTAAAAGTTTTTTCTCTTCTTGCCAGAAACCAGCTTTTGTTTCTTTGCTTTTGAGCCCTTTCGCGAGCCCTTCCAGAATAGAAGCCTGCCAGATACTGGCTTTTTCTCCCATCGGCGCCGTCGCTTTTTCAATCAGAGGATGTATCCGTTCTGCTTTCTGACTGGCACCAGCCATGGCACTTAAGCGGCTGACAAGCGATGCATGCGCCGGATTATCCGGATTGAATTGCTTAAGTACCGCATCCAGCAAACCGCTTTGCTGGGAAGCAGGGGCAGAGAGAGCTGCAATTTGAACCCAGTTATCATTTATATCCCGGAACAACAGTTTTTGCCTGGCCTGATCTGCCTCTGGTGTATTGATAAAACCGAGTGTGCAAAGCAACTGATATCTTACTTTGGCATCTGTATCTGTTTGCATAGCAACAAGTGGTTCGGCTAAGGTGGGCGTAGTTTCTAAGTGAAGTTCTGCCAGCTTAATCGCATTCACTCTTACACCATGAACAGCATCCTGTAAAGCTTTCGTAATGAGTTCTGACTGTAACTCTCCCATTCCTTCCAGGGTCCATAAGGCATGTAAACGGCCAAGGGGTGAGCTAGCCTGTTGGGCCATTTTTGTTAAAGCCGTAATAGTATTTTTACTTCCACGGTCTATCAGCAGGCGCTGGGCATTCCTGCGCCACCAGATATTGGAACTGGCCAGATATTCTATCAACTGATCATCGGTAGCATCACCCAGAGAAAGTCCTTTGGTCCAGTCAGCTGGTTTGGCATCTCTTTTAGAGATACGGTAAATGCGGCCCTTATCAGTACCATTATATAAAGCGCCAGATTTTACTACGTCCTCGGCCATCCATTCCGGATGTTCTATAATTTGCCGGTAATAATCCACCACATACATCGCCCCATCCGGACCAGTATATAGGTTTACCGGACGAAACCAGGCATCCGTAGAAGCCAGGAACTCCTGTTTGGGACGCAGGCGGCTGGCAGTAAAACTGGCTCCTTTGGGTTGGATACGGTCGGCATGAATCAGGTTGCTGACTGGTTCCGCCACAAAAGTGACACTATCAAATCCGGGAGGAAAAGCGCCACCCTGATAATAATTGATTCCACAGGCAGAGGTAATCACACCTAAATCCGTGAGCAACTGGTGCTGAGGATTTTGTGTAATCGGAAATACTTCTGCAGCATTGGCATGGTCGGAAAGCGATTGGGTAGCATCACTTATAAGTAAATCCGGGTTACGCATCAGATAAGAGGCAGCAATGACTTCATGAAAAACATGGTTGTAATTGGTGACCAGAAACCAGTTACCCCAGGCATCAAAAGTATGTCCGAATTGCGTATCACTGGAAGTCATTTCAAGCCCAAAGCTATCCGGTTTGAACCGTACGCCACGTCCTTGTGCATTATCGGGAAGCCTGGGGCCATTGGGTTTGTCGGTGTATATAATATCCTTGCCAGTATCGCCAAATTCCTTTGTGTACACTTTTGCCGTTACTTCAGCTTCATGGCCCAGGTAGATCCAGTTGTCAAGGCCATAGAGCGGATTATTCACATTATGTTGTGGATTAGACAGGGCAAATCCTTCGAGGATACTTTTTTTAATGTCTGCCTTGCCGTCGTTATTGGTGTCTTCCAAATACCACACATGCGGAGGATCAGTAATGAGTACACCTTTCTTCCAGCGCATAATACCAGTGGGAAGCGTGAGGTTTTCAGCAAAGATGGTGCTTTCATCCATTTTTCCATCGCCATCTGTATCGGTCAGCAATTTGATCTTTCCAGAGCCGCTTTTATCGAGCGGATAGCCATGCATTTCTACCACATAGAGCCGCCCATACTCATCTATTTCCATCGCCACCGGATCAGAAATGAGCGGTTCACTGGCAAGTAATTCTATTTTAAAGCCAGGTTCCAACTGAAAGCTTGCCAGTGCTTTTTCCTCTGCTTCAGTTTTAGGAACAGCTGACTTTTTACAGCCTGCCAGCATAATAGGTAGCACACAAAGGCAGAGTAAGGACGAATAGTTTAGTGGATAGTGGGGTAGTTTGTTAAACATACAGTTTTGAACGTATCAAAATAGAAGGTAGAAAAATACATTAGATTTCGAATAAGTACATTTTTTTATAAACCTATGTGCAAAACTTTCATCTATTGCATCTTATAAATAGTGGTAATTGTTGCTATCACAATTTTATAGCTAAGCCTATAAAATCCATAGGTACTTGCTGTATAAATAGTTTTCCAGAATGAAAATATGTATCTTATCAATATAGTAAAATTTCGGATATCCTCACTTTATTTCATGTTTAAGCTTTTCTCATTCCTCACGCTACTTGCTAGTATACCCCTGGCGTTTAGTGTAGATACCTATGCCCAGTCTACTTCTGACAAGCCGGATCAACATCAGTTGCAGATACAGTTTCTGGAGCATTTAATAAAAACACAGGTAGACAGTGTGAGAAAAGCGCATGGATTGCGGCACCTGGTGAATGATAGTATCTTATATATAGCCGCAAAAGATCATGCCACGTACCTGTCAGCAGAAAAAGATATTAGTCACTTTCAGAATAGTGTGCAGAAACGTACGCCACAGAACAGAGCCGAGTTCTATGGTGCCCAACAATATCTGGTTGGAGAGAATGTACTTTCATATTCCCTGGAAACTACTTATATCGCAACAGCCAGGAAAATGGTGAAAGGCTGGGTAAACTCACCGGGACATTATAAAAATATAATCACACCAGACTACCAGGTTACCGGGGTGGCCATTGCCAGGCATCCGGAAAGCGGGAATATTATTGCGGTGCAGAAATTTGCTAAAGTGTTATGGAAATATAGCTTCACAGAAAACAAACAGATGTTCAACTACTCCACAGATACAGAGCAGGTATATGACATCAAAACCAAACAACTCAGAGCCGCTGGAGATAAGGAAAAACTTCCCTGGAATTTGCAATCCCTGGACAGTAAAGCCAGTGCCTCTTGTGCCAAATGTGCTGGATTACTTACCGATAGATTCGATATTTTACCCCGGTTTGAAAATAATCAGGTGTTTGCGGTAAGTACGCATGTCAAAGAAATCCTGAAAACATTTAAAAATAAACACGATGGAATCGCCCTGGAACGAGTAGGGTATGAGCCTTACCATTGTGGCAATCCGGCCTATTATACCAATCCTGCCCGGCGAAACCTTAATTCATCTTTATCCGGAGAAGTATTTGAACCGGTGTATAAAAAGGAATTATTATATCGTCTGAAACAAAAGGAGAAAAACTTTTATAGACAGAAAAAACAAAGAATCCGGCAACTGAAGAAAATTTCAACGAAGGAAGCCAAACTAGAACTTGAAGAAGTAAAAACATCAACTTGGGAACCAGGATACTGGCAGGCTTTTATTCAAAAACTTCCGGCAACAGGCGGCGACTTTTATACTTATAATTTCCTGCTGATTCATGATGGGGTAATCCACATCCCTTTAATTTACACCGATGTATGCGGCGACCTTGGTTTTTCTGATACACTTCAGATGGTAACTGCATTTGACAAGCCTGATATTCAGATTGAAACCATCCAGAAAAGTTTTGAATTTGAAGTGCCCTTCCGCAGAAATAGTATCACACCAGATACACTTTCCATGCATATCATTGAAGATTCGATCCGGAATTACCAGATAGATACCGTGCAGGTAGAGGCTTTTTCGTCTGTAGAGGGATTTGAAAACTTGAATTCAACGCTTCATACCCAACGGGCTTCTGCCATTTATTCCCACATCATGTCTTATACAGACAGCACAACCATTTTACAGGTAAAAGCCAGAGAAAACTGGGACTTATTTTACAAGCAAATTACTACTTCCAGATTTTCGCACTGGCGGCAGTGGGAGCGAACTAAAATCAAGGAAGAACTGCAAAAACCCGAAGTACTGCAGGTGTGGGAGAAAAAACTGGACGAACAACGGAAGGCGAAAGTTACCATACAGGCGCATACGTTTGTTAGAGATACACTGGCCTATTTCTACAAACTCCGTAAACCCACCTTTGATCAGGCTACGCAGATGCAGAATTATTTATATGTGTTGTGGCAACAGAAGCGCATCACTGCCGACTCAATAATCACTTTAAAATATCCGTATCGCAAAGAGGCTAGTATTCTTCTCTCCAATCAACTGGCTTTTAATTACCAGTTACATGCCTCCCATTGGACCAAACAAGAGCAGGATAGGTTTTACAACACATTTCAGGAAGCAGTTAGTATCGTTAGAGCAGATGAGCGGTTAAAATACAATTACCTGGTATATGTGATTTCCAACTGGGATTATCTGCAAAAGGAGAGAGGCCTGCCAGTTGAAAGAATGTATAAGCTGTTGAAACAACTTGGAAACTCAGACGATGACCAGATGAACATAGCGAGATTGAAGGCGTTGTTTTTTGTGAAAGCCCTGCCGGTATACTACAAAGCCAATACTATAAAGCGCATAGATGAAGGATTAGAAACTGTGTTCGATTTCTATAGCCATGATTCTGCGATTGTTTCCAGTAAAGAGCGTACGATGAGTTTAGCCAGGTATTTTGTTGAACTTGGCGACCTGGAACATGCCTACACCATTCTGGATAACTATCAGAAAAAGTCACCTTTTGATAAGGAGATACATGCCTACTTTTTAAAGGTAGCTTTTACTCATCCTTATTACCAGAAGAGCCGGGCATATGTGAAATTGCTCATCCAAGCCAAGGAATTACTTTCTGAAGATGAATGGTGTGATCTCTTTATCGGTCCTTGTAGAATTACGTTCCAGATTTTTGATGACGAAGAACTCAGAGATGTCTATTGCGAAGCCTGCGCAGACAAGGGTAATTACGCTACTTCTCATTTGAAATAAACCTATAAACCATTATTCAGGTAAATAAAATATTACATCAGCAGCTGATCCAGGTGTGGTAGGTACTTTTATTGAATATCATTTATTTTTAACAATTGAGGGTTGATTTAGATCAAATGTTAATATAATTGGGGTAGATTACAGGTAAGAATACAAGCACTGGAAAATAAATCTTCTGAATCCCTTGCAAATCTTACATCCTCTGTTGTATATTTGTCAGACCAATTCAAAAATATAGCTACCCATGTTTTGCCTATTCACATACCGTCAAGCTTCCATGCAGCGCTCACCTCTGGGATTCAGAAGTGAAATGCAGGCATTGTTGCATCCGGCCGGAAATAGGTGTAAAGGGTAATTCTTCAGATATATCCACCTAAATACCTATATAACCCGGATGCTGAACCATCCGGGTTTTTTGTTGCCCTCCGCTGAAAAGCTGGTTTGCTATACCTGTATGCTTAAAAAATCTTAATGCCTGATACTCAATACTTAGTACTATACGCCATGAAACTGATTCTAAATAAAACCTAATAAAAGACTATGTCCGACAAACGAAGCTTACACCTCGAGGCTGCTTTTCTGTGCGGTTACCGGAAAAGAGCCATGTCCGGGAAGATATCAGATACTTTCCCCGGCCAGAGTATGCCCTTGCAAAAAGGCTATTCCATAAAACCGCCGTAGGTTCATTTAACAAAGAATTAGTATGGGAAAATCCAATAAAAAAATGCTTTCCAGAACGGATCGCATTCAATTGCAAACTAAAAAACAAGTATGGGAGCATGCTTTACAACAATCATTAGTCCGGCACAATACCACAAATAAACCTTTATCCGGATGGATTAAACAATTACAACAAGACAAATTGCCCTTACAACCGGAGTATGGTACCTCATTGATGGTGATCGCAGGTTTATACAACCAGATCGCCAAAAAAGAATTGTTGAAGCGCAAAGCCTTTGATGATTTACTGGTGCAACTGGAGAAGCAGAATTGCCATAAACTATTGTCTGAAGAAAAATACCTGAAAGGCATTTACTATATCGCCCAGTTTGCCTCTTATTTTATACAGGATGTTAACCAGTGGAAAAAAGTAAGTTATCAGCCTGAAAAACAATTTGCCCACCTGCTGCGCTTCTTGTTTGCCAACTATCCGGTGCCGCTTTTCCTGGATAAAGCCTGGCTGGAAGCTGGTGAGGAAACTGCCCGGAAATGGTTTATAGATATTGCCAGTGGCTTGAGTGTGCGAAAATTGCAGGCTTTGCCTGTTCCGCTTACCAAACGGATGGCACATTTCTTTCTCTGGACACCAGCATACTGGAGCATTAGTGGTGCTTTCCGGTTTGCACAGGTCATTGCCCTGGGTGGCGATGAGTGGCTGGCCTGGCACCTGAATGCTACCCTATTAGGGCGAAATAACTTTCGTAACAATGATTTCTGGCTTACAGTAATCCGTTTTTTTGTAGAGGCTCCGCTATTTGATGCCAGGCGATTGGAAGAAGTGGTCAACTATATCAATCACCAGCGGCTGGCTCATACCGGATATTCGCTCAAAGGACGTACGCCTGATTCCTTATTGCGCCAGGTAGAGGAATGGCAACAGCAAATGAACCAGGAACAAAACTATGGCGGCAGACTTAACTGGAAACCTTCTGGTTTTGCCGCTTTCGAGCATGAAACTGGTTCTGGCCAGCTGGTGAAGATATTTAAAGTACGGGAACTGCTTTCCAGCAATGAACTGAGGGCAGAAGGAAAAAGCATGAAACATTGTGTATATACCTATGTTCGGTCCTGCCATGCTGGCCAGTGCTCCATTTTCTCCCTCACTGCGGATACTTTTTCTGCGACCGAAAGATTGGTAACTATCGAAGTAGATATCAAGAGGAAACAGATTGTACAAGCCAAAGCCCGTCTCAACGAAAAACCATCTGAAGAGGCTATGGATGTAATGAAGTTGTGGGCGGAGAAAGTGCAGTTGAGTATTGCCAAATATATATACTAGATTTCTGGCACCAGGGCTATAAGCATTTTGGCTTATAGCCCTGGTATTTTTAATCAAACCTTGGCTACCAGTGCATAAGTTGTTTTCAAAAGCTACATTATTGCTTTTTTCAAATTGTATTCCGCATAGTTCTATTTCTGGCAAAAGTGTACAAAAACGAACAGTATCTGTTCTGAATACGAACACTTTACTACTTCATAAGAAAATTCCATCCAAAAATCTCTGTTAATTATATTACCGCTTATCCCTGCCTTATCTGCCGTCTATTGATGCTTGTTGCCATTCATCGATTTATTTCCTTGAATGGGTAACTTCTGTGGCCCTTTCTCTATCAAATGGTACAAAATTCACATATAGATCAGCAAAACAAATTAGTAACTAAACGAAAACTTAACATACAATCATGAACACTACACTCACTTCCACAACTATTATGCGTAACCTGGCAGCCGCTTTTACTTTAGCCTTCATGCTTTTATTAGTAGGCAGCGTATCTGCCCAAAGTGTACAGTTCGCTGATAATGCGGCCATCCATACACAGACTTCAGATCAATTCAAAGTAGCTGTATTTCCGGTACAAAACTCATTAACTATGAAAGTATTGTTTGAAAACCCGGCTCAGGAAAAAGTAACGGTCATGATCAAAAACAGCAATCATGAGGTTGTCTACAAAAAAGAAGTTGGCAAAGTAGCTATCTTCAATGGCAAGTTCGATGTTTCTAAAATGACAGATGGTACCTATACCATGGTAATTGAAAGCAAACATCAGAGCTATTCTAATGCCTTCTCTGTAGAGACCTATCAGGAGCGCATTGCCAGAGCTTTGTAAGAAACATTTTATCCATAGTCTATATTCTCTTTTTCAAACAGGCAGGTGATCTTTCTCCTGCCTGTTTTCTTTTGTAATACTTAGGATAATCAGGCAATCAATATCTTTTTATAATTCCAATCTTATCGGAATAGAAGGCTTACCTGAATAAAATTGCTAGTTTTTATGCTGCCCCGAAAGAAAGCATATTATAACGCTCATTTTAAAAATGGTAAGTAAATAACAGGTATATGAACAGGCTAATATATTGGATTGTCTTATTAGTTTCGGTAGATGCTTATGGCCAGTATACACAATGGAGTAATCTCAAACCAGGACCTTATTCCATTGGTTACAAAGTAGTAATACTAACCGATTCAAGCCGGTATTACCAGGATATTTCAGCACCATTTGCAGATCAAAAAAGCGCCAAACAATATAGAAGAATTCCATTGTTTATATGGTACCCGGCCAGATCTTCTTCAGGTGATAAGCAAATGCTATATAAAGATTATTTTCCTGATTTAAAGTACGAAAATCCGTATGTGGAAAATGGAATGGAGAATCTGTTGACTCAACTCAAGAAAGGATGGCAAATCTCAGATAACCATTTTGAGCAGGCTTCTCTAACAAAAATTCCGGTAGTAAAACAGGCTGCACCCATTCATCAGAAATTTCCGGTAGTACTGCATACCCATGCCACCGGTCTGCTTATGCAAAGTGTGCTGATGGAATTTCTTGCCAGTAATGGGTATATAGTTATTTCTTATCCTCACCTCGGAGTAGATCCGCTTCATTTCAACTGGAATGATGGGAGTATTCAGGAAGAAGTTGTTTCTGCTGATGATGTAGGCTTTATAATAAGTAAACTGAGCTATATCGTTCCCTATGCAGCTATAGATAATATCTCTTTTATTGGTATGCTGGCTGAAAAGGGCGTAAATCACCAGTTTGCATCAGCCGATTTAAAAGCCATTGCCTGTTTGGGCTGCTTTCTGGACGAGCGGGTGAAACAACTGCCTTATTACGACCCAAGAAAATTCAGGATACCCCTATTACAAATTCCAGAATCCTGGCGAAACAACAATCCTTTATTTATTGATTCCTTGGTTAATGCTCCCAGATGGACAGTTAAATTCAAAGAAATAGTTCACACAGATTTTTATCCTGTTTACAAGGTCTATAATCCGGCAGATGCTAAGAAATATGTTAATTACGAATATATAGCTTTGATTGCACTGGAATTTTTGGATGCTGTTCAGAAAAAGAATATATATCCTGCTACATTTTCCTCTGTTCCTGCAGAGGTGCTTTATGCTGTAGTAGCCAAAACAGATGTAAAAATATTACCCACTGAAACAGAATTTTTATCCTGGATTAGAAATGGAGATATAGCGAAAGCCGAATCATATGCTGGTCAACTTACCCAAAGTGCGCTGATTAATGACCAACTAATGCGTCAACTATTATCCATTCTGGCCTCTGAAAATAAACCCTATTTGATTGAGGCTATTCATTTTTACTTCCGGCTCTATCCTAAAGATCCCAAACAAACGTTTATGTACATATTCCGCAACGCCAGCAATGAAAAAATGGCAACAGCTATTTTTGACCTGTTAATAAAAAAATTTCCAGTTTCTCCCTATCCCTACGATGGCTTATCAGATTATTATGAAAATACAGGAAATGCAGGGAAAGCAACAGTGCTGGCAAAGAAAGCATTAGAACTCCTAGAGAACACCCATAATATTTCACAACACGACATAGATGAACTCAAACAGAAACTGCAGGAAAAAATGAAATAATGAAGCTAACAAAATTCTCGGAACAAGGTATCTTAGTTGATTTTATTTAATTGTTTTCTAAATTTCCTCAAACGTTTGCATCAATTTACATAGCCTCTCTAATTAATAATTATTCCTCTGACTATTACATATTTAGAAAATTATTGTATATCAAATGTCCAAATAAAACTTAAAAAAGTGTATATTTAACGGCTTTCACCGAAAATATGTAGCTAAAACTTCCAGCCACTATGAAGCCAGTTAAAATATTTATTCTCCTCTTTTTTGTAAGTGCTATCCTGTGGCAAGGATGTTTAAAAAATTCTCAGGAGACTACGCTCCCGTTGGCTGCTAATTCAGGTAAAATCGACTTTAATTATCATGTAAAGCCCATTCTGTCTGATAAGTGTTTTGCCTGCCATGGTCCGGATGCTAATAAACGGGAATCTGGCTTGCGGCTCGACACCGAAGAGGGCGCATTAATGGCCTTAAAATCCGATCCGCATGCTTTTGCCATTGTGCGGGGCAATGTAGCCCAGAGTGTGCTGCTCAAACGGATTTTTGCTGAAGACCCAAAATTTCGGATGCCGCCTGTAGAATCAAATCTGGAACTGAGTGAACCCGAAAAAGAAATACTTAAAAAATGGATCGAGCAAGGCGCTGAATATAAAAAACACTGGGCATTTATTCCCCCTCAACAATCGCCGCTTCCTGAACCATCACCCGATGGCTGGGAACATAATGAAATTGACCGTTTTATTTTTGCAAAGCTCAAAGAAAAAGGACTAAAGCCGAATGACCCCGCCCATAAAGAAAGGCTCATCCGCCGGGTAAGCTTTGACCTGACTGGTCTTCCACCTACTATGACGCAGGTAGATGCTTTTTTACAGGATGAATCTCCCAAAGCTTTTGAAAAAGTAATAGACCAGTTGCTGGCTTCTCCGGCCTACGGCGAACGCTGGGCCAATTACTGGCTGGATGTGGCCCGGTATGGCGATTCGCATGGCTACCAGGATGATCTGCCCAGGGTGATGTGGCCCTGGCGGGATTGGGTAATTCATGCCTTCAATAAAAATTTACCTTACGATCAATTTGTAACATGGCAATTAGCCGGTGATCTCTTACCCAATGCGACAAAAGAGCAGATACTGGCCAGTGGTTTTAACCGCAACCATAAAATCACCCAGGAAGGTGGTGTGATTCCTGAAGAGTACCGCACCGAATATGTAGTAGACCGGACCAATACTTTTGGAAAGGCTTTTCTGGGTGTAAGTGTGGAATGCAGCCGTTGCCATGATCACAAATATGATCCTATTCTCCAGAAGGATTTTTATTCAATTTATTCCTTTTTTAACCAAGTAAAAGAAAAAGGCCTGATCAATTATGGCGAACTGCCCAAACCTAATATCACCATTACCCAGTCTGACCTGAACGATGTATTAAAATTCATCAATGGCAAAACCATTGGTGCTAAAGATACTGTAACCGTAATGGTGATGGGTGATGATGAACCCCGCAAAACATTCGTGCTGGACCGGGGCGAATACGACAAACCTACGAAAGTAGAGGTGCGGCCTAATACACCAGTTGCCATTCTTCCCTACGATTCTACCATGTATGGTACCAACCGGCTTGGAATTAACGAAATGGCTGTTTGATCCGAAACATCCGCTTACAGCCAGGGTAATGGTAAACCGGCTCTGGCAGGAAATGTTTGGCAAAGGTCTGGTCGTTTCTTCTGAGGATTTTGGCAATCAGGGAAACCTGCCTTCTCATCCCGAATTACTTGATTATCTGGCCGTAGAATTCCGGCAAAAAGGCTGGGATATGAAATACATGCTCAAAAAAATGGTGATGTCGGCAACGTATCAGCAGTCTTCAGCCACTTCTCCAAAATTACGGGAAGCCGATCCGGATAATACCTGGCTGGCCCGTAGTTTCCGTTACCGCCTCAATACAGAAATGATCCGGGATAATGTTTTATTTTCCAGTGGCTTGTTGAATCCTGAAATGGGTGGCCCCAGCGTAAAACCGTATCAGCCGGAAGGGATATGGGAAGCTATAGCTGTAGGCCGCAAAGGACGGGGCGAAACAGAATACATTGTTGACAAAGATGAAAAACTATACCGGCGTAGTTTGTATACCTACTGGCGCAAAACCATTCCGCCACCTTCGATGCTCATTTTTGATGCACCCATGAAAGAGATTTGTGAAGTCCGCAGGGTGCGCACCAGTACGCCTTTACAAGCCCTTAATTTACTCAATGATCCGCAGGTACTGGAAGCCTCCAGGGTGCTGGCTTCGCAGTTACTGGAAGAAAAATCACTTTCTACAGAGCAGAAAATCGAAAAAGCTTTCCGCAAAATTGTGATACGAAAACCACAATCGAAAGAGATAGAAGTCCTGATGGCAAGTTACAGTGAAGAGCAAGCCCGCTTTAAGAAAGATCCTTCGCTTGCCAGAAAGCTGCTGAAAGTAGGTGCTTACCCTCAAAAGGAAACGTTAGACCAAGTTGAATGTGCGGCGCTGATGCACGTAGTAAGCATTATCTATAATCTGGATGAAACCATTAGTAAGTCTTAAACGCTGAAGCTATGTCTGTTGAAATTCTCAAGAGTGCATTAAATATGAACCGCCGTACTTTCCTGTCCAGGGCAAGTATCGGGGTTGGAAGTCTGGCGCTGGGTTCGTTGTTAGTGCCGGATTTATTCAGTGGCAAACCAGATGAAGACCAGTTGCCTGCCGGGGTCTCTCATTTTGCGCCAAAAGCCAAACGGGTGATCTATCTTTTCCAAAGTGGAGCCCCTTCACAGCTGGAATTGTTCGATCATAAACCGCTTCTGCGAAAAATGCATGGGCAGGAACTGCCAGCCTCTATACGTATGGGGCAGCGGCTTACCGGCATGACCGCCTTTCAGAAGTCATTTCCGCTAATCGGCTCATTTGCTGATTTTGCCCAGCATGGACAGAGTGGTGCCTGGCTGGGTGAATTGCTGCCTTTTACCTCTAAAGTGGTAGATGATATCTGTATTATCCGAAGCATGCATACCGAAGCCATCAATCACGATCCGGCTGTTACCTTCTTCCAGACTGGCAACCAGCAGCCTGGCCGCCCAAGTATGGGTTCGTGGCTGAGTTATGGCTTAGGTAGTGAAAACAAAAACCTGCCTGCCTTCTGCGTATTGTTGTCGAGGGGACAAGGTGATATTCAGCCCTTGGCTTCCCGCATCTGGGGAAATGGATTTTTAGATTCTATTCACCAGGGCGTGCAGTTGCGTTCCGGACATGAGCCGGTATTGTACCTTCAAAACCCGGATGGAACCGATTCGCTGAGCCGTCGGAAAATGCTGGATCATCTGGCTACGTTAAACCATATGCAGGAGGAAGAATTCGGTGACCCGGAAATTACTGCCCGTATCTCTCAGTACGAAATGGCCTACCGCATGCAGACGTCCGTGCCAGAGGTAACTGATTTTTCGGATGAACCGGAAAGTTCGTTTAAATTATACGGAGCCGATTCCATGCAGCCAGGCACTTTTGCGGCTAATTGCTTACTTGCCAGAAGATTATCAGAACGGGGAGTGAGGTTTGTACAACTATATCACATGGGCTGGGATGCACATACCGATTTACCGGGAACTACCCGCCGTTTTGCCAAAAACGTAGACCAGGCTTCCGCCGCATTGATTCAGGATTTGAAAAACCGGGGAATGCTCGATGAAACACTGGTGATCTGGGGTGGAGAATTTGGCCGGACGAATTACTGCCAGGGAACTTATAAACCCGACGATTATGGCCGGGATCATCACCCACGTTGCTTCACCATCTGGATGGCCGGAGGCGGTATCAAACCGGGTATTACCTATGGAGAAACCGATGAGTTCGGTTATAACATTATAAAAGATCCGGTGCATGTACACGATTTTCAGGCTACCATTCTGCATTTGTTTGGCTATGATCACGAAAAACTGATTTTCAAACACCAGGGCAGACGTTACCGCCTCACCGATGTAAGCGGCCATGTTGTAAAGGGAATATTGGCTTAGTTTTTTAAGAATATAAAAATTTAACTGGTAATCTGTGAAAAATGGCCCTGAGAAGTAAAAGAGAAAGAGAGAAATATAAGTTTAAGGCCGATCTCACTATTCTGTTATTTTGCCAGTTTATAATCATTTTTCTGTCTGGTATAATACTAACAGGTTTCGAGGTGCCAAGAAAAACCTATTTTACAATAGATAATCATTTTGCTAACGCTGAAAAAATAGAGTGTTCCATTATTCTTAACCAGGATACCATTTTACATCAAATAATAGAGCCAAATTCAGGATTTCATTGTTCAAAACAAATTCCTGAAGGTAAATACCTTATGAAAGTTGGTAATCTATTAAATGGAGTTTGGAAGACAGATACACTTATAGTAAAAGATCAATACTTAGATGAATATGTAGATATTGATTATCAATATTGGACATTAATTAAAACAAATCCACTTTTTCCTCCTGCTAACAGAAAGTTTAAAATACAATTTTATCATTCAGATGCCTTTTTAAACTACTTATGGTGAGGTAAATCATGTTAAATGAATAGTAAAGATTAGAATTTATAAATAGTACAATTAGTAAGCCTGAATGAATCAATTCCGACAAATAAGTGTAAATCTCGTCTGGTTCCTGAATATATTATTACTGTTTCTGCTGGCTTTCGAAGACAAAGTAGCCTTGCCTGCGTTTTTACAGGTAGCAGGGCGAATGCATCCCTTACTGCTTCATTTTCCGATTGCCCTTATTTTTATCAGCCTGTTCCTCGACTGGTTTTTCGTGCGGAAACAACCGGAAAATGTGGCATTAAAAGAGGCTAGTACAATACTTTTTACCATATCCGCCTTGTGTGCTGCCCTTACAGCCTTGTTTGGTTTTTTTCTGTATAAGGAAGGAGGGTATCAGGGTGCAGAAATTAACTGACATAAATGGACAGGCACCCTGGTCTCGCTGATGTCTGGCTTACTGATCTGGCTGCGGCAGCAACCTTCTGCTGTATACTATTCTTCGCTGCTGGTTTGTGCTGCTACACTCATTGTTACCGGACATTTGGGTGCCGAAATTACACATGGCAAAGGCTTTTTAACAGAACCCTTACGTAAGCAGTTTGCTACTCAGGCGATTGTAATTGAAAATCCGGATAGTGCCCTGGTATTCCGGGATGTAATCCAGCCAATTCTGAATGAAAAGTGTTCTTCCTGCCACAATACCAATAAAGCAAAAGGCGAACTGGTCGTAACCGATTATGAATCTGTGGTAAAAGGCGGCGAAAGCAAAGATGTAATGGTGGCAGGCGATGCCGGAAAAAGTTTGTTATACAAGTATGCGTTGCTGCCGATGGAAGATTCATTACATATGCCCCCGAAAGGCAAACAGCAGCTCGATTCTGAGGAGATTACCCTCATTGGCTGGTGGATCAATAGTGGCGCAAAAGTGAATGAACAATATGTGAATCTACCTAAAGTGGATAGTATTCATCCATTGATGGCATCGCGGTTTAAACCCAGAACAGGAATGGATCTGCTCAATATTTCATTTGCCGACCAGGATGAACTGAAAGACTTAAATACCCCTTACCGCACTGTTCAGCAACTGTCGGCGACCAAACCCTATGTAGCTGTTTTTCTGGGAAGCCGCAATAATTTTACACCTCAGGATGTAAGCGAACTTAAAGAAGTAAGGGAACAGGTGGTATCTATTGATCTGGGAAATACCAATGTGAAAGACAGTGACCTGAAAGCGCTGAGTGAGTTTCCACATTTGCAAAAATTGCATTTGCAGAATAATGCGATTGGAGATGAGGGTATTAAGTATCTTACTAACTTGCCTTACCTGGAAAGCCTGAACTTGTCTGGTACTCATATTACTACAGCCACATTAGAATTGATTGCTGGTTTAAAACAATTGAAGAAACTTTTTCTTTATAACACAAACGTAGACGAAAAACAGATTGCCGCTATAAAAAAAGCCAAACCTGCGCTGGAGATTTATAATACTAAGCTGAATCTGAGTGATAGTATGTATTATGCCCAGTTAACGATACCCCAGTGCAAAATTGACAGTACCTTTTTTCGTGGGCATGCCACAGCTGAGGTAAAATTATCCAGGGGCAAAGTACAATATTTTTATACGCTGGATGGCACTGAACCGACTACAACTTCGTCGCTATATAAAGGACCTTTACAAGTAACTAAAACCAGTTACCTAAAGCTGATGGCGGCAATGGATGGCTGGAAGAATAGTGAAGTGTCTACCTATTCCTTACTCAAATTAGGTATACGGCCAGAAGCAGCTTATCTGGAAACAAAACCAGATCCCAAATACCAGGCTAAAATGGACACTACGCTGCTGGATGGCAAATGGGGCAGTCTCGACAATGATGATAAAGAATACCTGGGCTATCTGGGAAAAGATATGCAGGTAGATTTTGCGCTTGCTTCTCCCCAGACATTGTCTCAACTCACTGTCAGTTACCTGGAAGATATAGACAAAGCGATTATGCCGCCTGTAACAATAGAAGTATGGGGCGGAGCCAGTAAAAATTCGCTGAAAAAACTCGCCGTGCTTAAATCTGATTTTCCGAAAGAGAAACGGCCTTCTTCCAAAGGTTTATTACTGGCAAATTTCGAAAAACAACCACTCACATCTATTCGTTTGATTGCTAAAAATAGCATCAACCTCCCAGCCTGGCATCCCCTCCAGAAAAAGTCCAAAGCCTGGATTTTTGTTGATGAAGTATCGATGGAGTAAAACCAATATAATCTGCTATAAAATCCACAAACAATGCTTCCTGCTTTTGGTTAAGCTTAATAGGCAAACAGCAAGGCAGGAACATTTACGTGCAAAACAACAGCAAATCCATTATAGCAGACAAGCTTGTATTGAGTGAAAGCAAAGTGTTGCGTTGCATCGTTTTCTTTTATTTATATCTGATGCAAGGCGTGCCAGCCGGATTCGCCTTAACAGCCATAGCTAATTATTTGATTGCAGAGGGTCAATCGGCACAGGCTGTGGGTAAATTTGTTGCTATTGTTGGCCTTCCCTGGTCATTGCAATTTTTGTGGGGCCCTTTTATCGATAGTTTTCAGCACTCTCTTCTGGGGCAACGCAGGCCATGGATATTATTTTCCCAAGTGCTATCCTTTATTGCATCTCTGGCTTTGCTGCTGGTGAAAAGTCCGGTTGAACAGGTAGAATTACTGTCTTTTAGTTTTTTTGCACATAGTATGTTCGCTTCCTTACAAGATGCCAGTGTAGATGCTATGGCCATAAGTATGACACCAGTAACAGACCGGGGTAGGATAAATGCATGTATGCGTGGCGGAATGCTGATTGGCACTTCTCTGGGTGCAGGAATAATGGCCATTGTGATGCACAGTTTCGGATTTTTTGAAGCTGCCCTCTTACAATCCGTTTTCTTAGGCGTCTTTACCATTATTACTTTTTTATCCGGGAGAAAAAAACAGATGCGCTCCTTTGGAAATTTTCTCAGGGAAAAGCTGAGACCAACCAAGGCTTACCTGAACAAAAGCTAGGCAATGTATTTATAGAATTGTTTCAAGCTATTTTCAGCAAATCAAGCTTACCCATTTTTGCCGTGATTATATGCGTATACACCAGTCTGAGTATTTTTATCCGGGCATTTAATGTACATCTCATTCAGAAACTCCACTGGACGGATACCTATTTGTCTACCCTAAGCGGATCTTATGTGCTGATGGGAAGTATACTCATCATCATTATAAGCGGATTATTGACAGATAGATTGGGAACACACAAAATGCTGATAACCATAATGATTATTATCAGTTGCTATATGCTTGTATTTAATTCACTATCCGCATTATGGAGAAACGTATCGGTGTCTTCGGTGGGTTTGTTGATTTATTACCTGTTCGACCCTAGTTTTAGTGTGGCTGCGATGCCGATGTTAATGTTCATTTGCCGCAAAGGCATTGAAGGTTCCCAGTTTACTACTTATATGTCGCTGGTAAATTTTTGTGATGTGGCTGGCGCTTATCTATCAGGTTATGCTTTGTTATGGCTATCTGCACCTATTATCGGTTCACTTTGTGGAATTGCTATTCTTGGAGCCTTACTATACTTATATTTAATCAGAGATACTCATCCGGTCCGTCTTTAGCAGAAATAACTGTTGAATAGATTATACCTTTTATTCAATGTAGCCATCATCTATTTTGTTGATGAGGCTATTGGGCAAGGTGTAAGTATATACGTTTGTAATATGCCGGTACACTAAGGCCTCACAGTATTAACCCCTGCATAAACGTTAATCTATGCAGGGGTCAGGAAAATAATATTTTTTGATAAGTTATGCCTGTTTATTCGCGGAATAATTCCAGTTCTACTCTTCTATCATAGGGATTATCTTTTCCAGAGGAGGACGATTTTTGCTGTCCGAAATAATTGATCAGGATTTGTTCAGGAGGGATGCCCAGCTGGGAAACAAGATAATTTTTTACATTTTCCGCTCTTTTCCGGGAAAGGGCTAAATTATATGCCGTATTTCCAGTCTGGTCGGTAAAACCTTTAATATGCAGCAATACCGAACGATCGGCCTGTAACTTTCGTCCCAGAAAAGACAAGCGTTGCTGATCATTACTGTTCAGCTTGGAAACATTTATATCGTAGTAAATAACTGTACTGCCCAGGGCCGATAAAGGCACTCCACTAGACAGGCTATCCATCTCTTTTGCCATTTTTGCCTGAGCTGATGCCAGAGATTGATTTAAACCGGCAATTTGCACTTGTAGCGAATCTATAAGCTGGCGGGCGGTTGTATCATTTCCCATTATTGTATTGTTAGCAGGAGAGGGGGAACTGTTGCTGGCAGAGGTATTCAGGCGCTCAATCCGGTTAATCAGTGTCATCAGAGAATCTATTCTGGAGTCAACGGTTGTATCCTGTGCTATTTGTTTTTGCGCCCGCAGGCTATCGAGCTGCGTTTGAATACTGCTAACTTCTGTTTTCAGGGCACTAAGTTCTTCTTTGCTATAATTCTTTTCCTGGATTAAAGGCACACCCACAGAAAGTCCGGTAGCTGGTCGGCGGTCATAATTATTTACTGGTGTTTCCCTGATGATCACTTGAGGCGGTGTTGTACGGGCATTGGTATTCAATGTCCGTTCTCTTTCCAGGCTGTTCCGTAAACTTTCAACTTCCTGTTCTAAAGCCCTTATTCGGGTATTTTCGCCGGCTGCAACAGGGTTATTGTTTCGTAAAGCCTGTGTCGTTTCAACCTGTCTGCCGGGCTGTATAGAATCGGTGTACATCAATCCTGGAACAGGTACTTGCCGAACTGATTTTAAAGAATCCAGTTCCCGCCGCATCAGGTTCATTTCCTGGCGCAGTGAATTGTCCTGCGGAACGATTGACTGTCTGTTTTGCAGAGGCAGTGATGTGTCTGTTAGCCTGATATTTGTGCTATCGTACAAAATTTTGGTACTGCTTATATTATCTGTATAGATTCTCTGGGTAGGATTCGATGATGAAACAGGAATTTGTATCGTATCAACGCTTGTTTTTCCATTTTCTACAATTACCCGTAAGTTAATGTCTACAGTTTGTTTCGTGGGTTCCTGACCGGTTTTTTGCAATTCGGCCTGTACAGGCGCTTGCGGTGTTACTGGTGGAGTAATCTGATTTGTAATTGCTGGAGCATTTTGTATGGCAGGCAACGGATCATCCGGCTGGCTTGCATCATTTTCATAAGCAAGAGGCTGGGGAGAAGAATAGCCAGTATATACAAGTGGCGTTTGAAACGCTTTCTTTTTGAAATTAAAGTGATATGCCAGCGAAACGAACGCAGACAAATACACATCATTTTTGTTATTGCCCCGGCTCCCGCTGATGATACCCGATGGATTGGCCGCATACGCCTGCTGAGGCGTTGTATACTCATTCCGGTAATTTCCGTTTACATCATCCAGGTAACCTGAAAAAGCAAAACTGGCACCGGCTTGTATATTGGCACTTATCCTGTCTGAAATCCGCAGGTTTACGCCTGCACCAGCTGGAATACTCCACACCGTAGTAGGATAGGTTTTTTCAGTAGCCAGATTGGTTAAATTGGTTTCAAACCGGCCGTCTTGCGAAATAACCTGGGCTGTATTTATGTTTGCCGGTTGTTGTGGCTGGTTACGTATAGTTTGATCAGACCAGTAATAATATTTTTGTCCGGACTCGTTATACAGATCACCAAATACAGTAAAGTTGGTAAGACCAATACCTGCAAAAAGGTAAGGTGCAAAAAATGCATGTTTGCTTAATACCATGCCATTATTCAGACGATAGCTCAGCAACAGGTCGGCACTGCGGATATCTGTCTGGAAATTAAGTGCCCTGGAGAAATTAGGATTATTTGTCTGTACATTGCCATGCCAGTCTCTCGCCCGGTCGTTGGCTGATATCTGCCCATACATTCCCTGTAGCGTGATGGCCAGTGACGGACTGATATTTCTACCCACAGACAGCCGGTAAGCCGGGAAGTTAACTTTGGCCGAACTTACTTTATAGCTCAGGTCTCCGGAATAGCCCATGGCACCAATGCCTGCCGAAATTTGCCAGTTGTAGTACTGCTGCTGCGCCATAAGGGCAGAGAAGCGAACGATCATAAACAGGCTTATCAAAAGTAATTTTTTCATCGTAGGTCAGGTTTATTGGAGCTTTTTATTTTTACCTAAACCTATCCATAAATTGATGTCGGCACTGATGCCAATGAAAGGCTTTATCGAAACCTGCTGAAGATTGAGCCCGTCTGTTGCATTGGCATTTTGTAATAGAGTGGCACCGGCGTTAAATCGCAGAAATTCAAAGATCGGATACCCTAATCCGGCATATACCGGAATGCCTACAATCGGACCAGTGATTTTTTGGCCTTCTGCATTCCTGAAGTTAGATAAAAATGCACCTACAGAAACACTCGTATTGCTAAGAATTTTAGACGTAAACGCCCGGTTTCCCAACGGAAAAGAAACACCGGCATAGGGAGCCGAATCATAGGATATTTTATTGATATTTCCACTGAAGTAAACGCCTCCATAGCCTACATTCACGGTAAGTGGTTTTTTAATCTTTTCCGAGGAATATTCTGCTATGTATTTGCTATCGAAAACGGTTAAAAGATCGGTGTTAAGCAGATTGCCAGCTTCACTTTTTATCAGTTCTTTGAGGCTGGCGATTCTTGTCTGGGCATACTCCGTTTTTAAGTTGCGGTCTGTATCTTCTTTGCGTTTAAACAGGCTGAATTTTCCCTCGCTCAGCGGCTGGTTTTTGATGTTACGCAGACTTTTGGCCACCAAGTCAGAAAATCCTGGAAACGTAATATTGCTTCTGTTATCGTAGTAGGTAGTAGACTGATTAACGATCTTGTTCAGGTTGTCAATAATGCGGGCTACAGGCTCATTCAGCCGGATCCGGTTGCGTTCGATGGCAATGGTCTGGTCGAGGTAGGCATCTAGGTAGGTATACAACTGCTCCCGGAACTTCTCACTGTTCTGGTCATCCATTTCCTTATAATAATTAATGCGTACACTGTAGCTGGCATCTGAGTGCAACTTATAAGTAATCGGAATCTGAAATGTATTCCCCTGGTCTCCTGTTGCTCTTTTCCAGGTTGCTTTGTGCAAAAGCTGTTTTCCATCCGCAGAAAAAATACTGGCGCTTACCAGGTGTATCCCAGATGGTACTTCGCCCTGTAATAGCAGGAAAGATTCAGCAGGCAAAGGATTTCCTTCGTTGAAAAAAGATTTATTGTAATCAAACAGTACTGTTTTATACTGGGCTTGTGCAAGGCAAACAATTAAAACCAATAAGGTGGTAAATATGGTCTTCATAACTGAAAGATGATAAATAAGTAATAATTAATCCGTATTAAAAAAAGCGAGAAAACAGCCAGGGTGAATTTTTGGCCGGTTCATACTCAAAATGCTAATATTTTGAGTGTAAGGAGAATGCTTTTGTGTATACGACAGGGGTAGAAAAATGTTGGTTTGGATAGCAAGCAGGATGTGATTTACCATTTGTTGCTCATCACAGCCAGATTTTGTGGTTATCAAGTAAGGCATATATTTTTCAATCCCATCAAATTGCCGGTATCAATTACCGTCAAAAAAGTTATACTTGTGAATCGAAGTAGGGAAGCTGGTGTAGCATATAGCGACCAGCTATCAGTACCGGAAAGAAAGCAGAAATTGATAACTCATTTTACGGAAGTAAGAATACTCTCATGAAAGGAATGATACAAACAATGCGGTGGTTTGGTCCCCATGACCCGGTATCGCTGATGGATATACGTCAGGCTGGTTGTAGCGGGGTGGTAACTGCCCTGCATCAATTGCCAGTAGGAACAGTATGGCCGGTGGAGGAGATTGAACGGCGAAAAGCCATGATTGAGGAAGATAATAACCGGTATTCTGCTCTGCATTGGGCAGTTGTAGAAAGCCTGCCAGTGCATGAAGACATTAAAAAAGGGCGACCTGAAAGATCAACTTATATTGAGAATTACAAACAATCTATCCGGAATCTGGCTGCCTGCGGTATTCATACGGTTTGCTATAATTTTATGCCCGTACTCGACTGGTCACGAACGGATCTTTCTTATGCAATGCCTGATGGTTCCAAAGCCTTGCGTTTTGTATGGGAAGATTTTGCAGTATTTGATTTATGTATCCTTCGCCGTCCTGGGGCCGAAGCCGATTATGAACCGGCTGTAATCGAAGCGGCGCATAAAAAATTCAATCGTATGACTAGCGAGGATGTAAAGGAGCTATCCAATATAGTATTACTTGGTTTACCAGGATCGGAAGAAAGCTTTACCCTGGAAACTTTTCAACAGTTATTAAATGAGTATCGCAACATTAGTGCTGGTACATTACGTGAAAATCTCCACTATTTTATACAGGAAGTAGCCCCGGTAGCCCAGGAAGCAGGCGTAAACTTATGTATTCACCCTGATGATCCGCCCAGGCCGCTATTAGGTTTGCCACGGGTAGTTAGTACAGAATCAGATCTGGTACAACTGATGGAAGCTGCTCCGGTGCGCGCTAATGGCATTACTTTTTGTACTGGTTCTTTGGGAATACGGCCGGATAATGATTTACCGGGAATGGTTAAAAGGTTTGGGGAACGTATTCATTTTATTCATCTCCGCTCTACCAAACGTGAGCTTGCTGGCAGTATGAATGTATTCCATGAAGCCGATCATCTTACCGGAGATGTAGATATGTATGCCGTTATAAAAGAGATCGTACTGGAGCAGCAGCGCCGTTTGCGTTCCGGTGTAGGGGAAACATCTATTCCCATGCGGCCCGATCATGGGCATCAGATGCTGGATGACCTGCATAAAAAAACATATCCTGGCTATTCTGCCATTGGCCGCTTACGTGGGCTGGCCGAACTTCGTGGCCTGGAACTAGCCATTCTCCGGTCATTACAGGAAACAAAATAACCTATCTGATTTTTGAACTCATCTATAAACACCTAGAAAAATATGCAAGACTTATCCATATTTTCTCTTCAGAATAAACTGGTACTCATTACCGGAGGCGGGACCGGCATTGGTTTTGAGATCGCCACCTGCATGATAAAAGCTGGTGCCCGGGTAGTAATTACCGGACGCAGGGAAGAAGTACTACAAGAAGCTGTTTCACAACTTGGCGCTTCGGCTGGGTATCAGGTAAATGATGTAGCTGATCTGGCTTCAGCCGATTCTTTGGTAGAAGAGATCGAAAGTAAATATGGGGAAATTGATGTGCTGGTGAATAATGCCGGCGTAAACTTGAAAAAGCCTGCCCTGGAAGTAACAGATGAAGAATTTAACCGCATCATACAGACTAACCTGAATGGCGTATTTGCCTTAACACGCGCTTGTGCCAGAAAGATGATTGAACGCAGGAAAGGTTCTATACTCATGATCTCTTCTATGGCGGCCTATTATGGTATTGACCGGGTAGTAGCCTATGCCGCCTCAAAATCAGCGGTAGAGGGAATGGTAAAAGTGTTAGCCTCAGAATTTTCCGGACATGGCGTACGGGTGAATGCCATTGCTCCGGGTTTTATTGAAACAGCCATGAGCCGCAAAGCCATGGGCGGTGACCCAGACCGCCGTGACCGTGCCCTGCGCCGGACTCCTATGGGCGCTTTTGGGAAACCAGATGATATTGGCTGGGCGGCTGTTTTTCTGGCTTCCGAAGCTGCCAAGTATATTACTGGGACTTCCTTACCTGTAGATGGAGGTAATTCAATTGGTTTTTAAATAGCTTTTTGCCGGATTTTTCCTCCATAGAAAATATAACTCTGGTTCATTGTATCAGTTGATATAGCTGAATAATTACGCTCATAATAAACCCATCTGGTATAAGCTACGTATAATATATCTGATAAATGCAGCTTTTAAGCATATTTATCAGATAATTATATGTGTCACTTAAAATAACAAGGAGGAAATTATGAATATTGGAGGAAAAATTATTGGAGACGCTCAGTACAGTAGTGTGTTAACCGCTTCATCTTTAAAAGGTACCAACATTATCAATAATCAGGACGAAAATCTGGGTGAGATCAAAGACATTATGATTGACCTGCTCTCTGGTAATGTAGCCTATGTAGTAGTGTCTTTTGGGGGCTTTCTAGGAATGGGAAACAAACTGTTCGCCTTGCCCTGGGAGGCGTTTGTAATAGATGAGAAAAAAGAAAAAGTAGTAGTTAATATTGATAAACAAGTGCTGGAAAATGCACCTGGTTTCGATAAAGATGCATGGCCGAAGTCAACAGACAGAAACTTTATCGGACAAGTATATTCTCATTACGGTTATAAACCGTATTGGGAAAGAGACAGAGATTTCTTTACAAAAGACCGGGCAGGAAACCGGATAGATTATAATTATAATGCCGGAACAAGCAGCAGTTCTTTAGGCGTATTATAGAACAATATAGTATTTGTTTCAATACATAAATTATTTTTATTGCATATAAAAGCCTATTCTGAAAAGAATGGGCTTTTGCTTTATAGATACAAGCAAATGATAAAGCAGTCTATTTTACTAACTCTCCTATGATCATCAACTGACTGGCGTAACAGGCATGACTTGTATATTTTGCCGGATTATCTATAGTAGTACTCCGTTTGGCAAGAATGGCAGCTTTGTCCATAATTTTTGCGGAAACGGTTAATTCGATGGTATGCAGGGTATCTTCCATGTCTGGCAAAAAGAAATAATTAGCCCGGTAGTAGGTACTAAACGCATCAAATCTAGCACGCAGAATAGCCGGGTTTCCATCTACTTTTATTTCATACTGGCCACAGCCCGGACCCATCACGTCATATAAACCAAACCTGGTACCTTTAAACCGGATGGTTATAGTTTCTCCAGGCTGCTCGGCTTTAATAAGATAGGAAAACTGATTTTGTAATTGCCGGGCTACAGTATCGGTATTGGCAGCTATCACCTGCCAGCCCCTGGAGAAGGTAGCTTCTTTTACCGGAATCATTTTTGCCCGCTCCCAGTTATTAGCCACAAAAGGCTTTTCGAGTGTATGTGCAAAATTTCGTTTTGTTATAGCTAAAGCCGGTAAGGATCTTACTAAAGCTTCTGTGTATAATTTATGCCCGGTTTGAGGATAAGGGTGTACATTGTCTCCGGAGAATACCAGCTTACCAGGGAAATCCTCAGGCTTTCCTTTAAAAACTAATTCATTGTTTTTTGCCAGCTTTACCACTTCCAGGCCCATGTGTACAGAAGGTATCTGATAATAGTCAGCGATTCGTTCCATCGCAGAAGCAGCCTGTGGAAACTTTCCTTCCTGAAGGGTGGGTGCCATATCCGCTGTAAGGGTATATACAAAGCAAATATCGGTGGTATTATTTTGCTGCCAGATCTGCCGTACAATTCCCTCCATACTTTTGTAAATATCTTCCGGCTTTCTTCCGGCATCATTTACGGCAAATTCCACAAATACCAGATCCGGATGATGTGCCAGCACATGCTGTTGCAACCTGAAAACACCCAGATCAGAGCCAGTACCGCCAATAGCTGCATTTACTGCACTAATTTTTGCCTTTGGGTATTTCTTCTGAAACCAGGCGGTAGATTGTTCCCGCCAGCCTTTACCAGCTTCTGTAATGCTTCCTCCAAAATAGGCAATGGTAACTGGTTTATGGCTCTCCAGTTTCCTGAAGAAATTTGGCAATCCTTGCCTTTCTCTACATTCTTTCGCTTCTGCCAATGCAAGCGCCTGCGCAAAAAGAGTATGGGGTATACAAGTTAACAGGCTGTTGAAGCAAAGCGAAAATAAGGCAGAGAAGATAAATCTCATGAATAGCAAGGATTAAAATGAAATAAAAATGCTGAAGGTGAAAGTATTAGAAACCTATATCCCTACTTTTCTGCAATCCATGTTAAATTTGTAAAAATCCCTGCTCTTTTCACAGTCCCATCACTATTTTTCCTTTATACATAGCTTTTCTTCTTACAAGTAAGTTCAGCCATTCTTATTACTTCCCCAAAGCAAGTCTGATAATTAAATTATTATTATGCTTGCTTCACATAGTAAAGGACACTATTAATGCACCTGATTTTAAACAGAAGAAAGTTACAGAACCCCAATGATAGCTCTGTTCGCTACCAAATTTTTTAAAAGAATATGAGCGGATTTTTTAATTATCCGTACTAAACCGCAAAAAACATGAACCAAGGAAGTAGAGATTTTCTGCCTGTTGGAAAATTTCCATTTTATTCCTCCTATGAACGCTTTGCAAGTACTTCTCTTATCGGCGTCCACTGGATATCAGGATAGCGGTTATTATCGAGTGGCTCCAGCCTGGCAATTCCGCTGAACATATTGTACATGTATTGCATACCTTGCCAGGGTGGAAAAACCTCTTCCTTCTCAGGCACAACCGTACGGGTAACTTTGATGAGTGTATTCAGTCTTTTCAGACGGCCTGCCTTAAACAAGCGGAATTTCTTTCCGGTTACCTCATTTACAATTTCTTTTAATTGCCGGGCACTCACCGTTTCCCCGGCAATCCGCAGATAACGCGGTGTAGAAGGGTCGAGAGCGGCTGCAGCAGTAAATTCAGCCGTATTATCAATGGCTGTGAAATCTAACAGTTGATCTGCGTCTTCCCAATACAAAACACGTTTGAGATCGAAAAGAATAAAAGGAGCTTGCCCGGTTAACAGATCCATAAACATGCCGTTTAGTACAGAAGTAGCCTGAATAGGTGCCCGGTTGAGGCGTTCCTGAAATTCCTGCCGTAAATCGAGGTTGCGGTTGGTGCCTTTGGGAAGTCTGGTAAAATCGATGGCATAGTCGGAAGGAATAAAACGAGGTACGCCTGCTTCGATGGCTGCCTGGAGAAGCATTGTTTGTACATCAACTATTACTTCATGTAAGCCTGATAAAGCTGAAACAACACAAGAACCATCTTTACATGCTTTTATCAAATCGGAAGGGTTATTAAAATCCACCTCAACCATCGAAACTCCCAGCTGTTGTAGTGCCGTAGCTTCACCATTAGCACTTCCAGAGCGGATAATCGCTCGTACGTTAGCTCCTCTTTGCCGTAATGATTTGGCAATTCGCCCACCCAGGTCTCCCGTAGCACCTGCTAAAATGATTGTTGGTTGTTCTGAAGGAATTCCGTTTTGTATGGCCATATGTTAAGATCAGCTTGTCGGCATAAATAACTGAATAATTCATAGATTGTTCTGAAACAACTGCTAAACTCTGCCTTGATATGTCCGCTGCAATCCACATTATCATTCTTAAAGCAAGCAACCCTCATAATTTTCATAATAATTTGTGAGGAAGTAGTATTCTACACTTTCATGAGTTTATCCTCCTTTAGGCAGTTGCTTTACTGGAGTAATAAGAAATTCCTGAATACGCCAGTCCAGCTTTTGGATTTCCTCTTCGAGCGAGTTTATCTGATCAACAAGATTTTTATCTTCTTTAGGAATAATAAATCCTTCCCCAAAACACACATGCCCTTCTTCCCGCAACCGAAACCGAAAATCTTGTATCCAGTTTTGGTTGGACAAAATTTCTTTAATTTTTTCAAGCAATGGATCTGTTTTACGTTTGCTGATGGTTTTAGGAATCTGGTTCATCAGATCAAAAACGGCTTGTTTTACATTCGTAAATCCATCGTAAATAATATCCAGCGAAATAATGGAAGCAGCTACCGCATCGGCCCACCACCAGCCCATGCCAATACCCAGTATTCCTAAAATAGCTGCTACACCAGTCATCCAGTCTGCTTTCTGCATTTCTGCATCGGTGTACAGGTTCTTTTCATGCAATTTCTTTGAAATCGGAAGTTTGATTCTTCCCAGAAATACGGCCGGAAGGGTGCCCCATAATAAAGCCAGAATCATTATATACCCAAGCCATACTGTTTTCCCAAATAACATAACAATTCCAATAGTAGGCCGTTCGGCTTTTATCAAGGTCATGGCAGAATCTATTACAAGAAAACCACCTACTGTAAATAAGGCTAGTGAACTACACAAATATGCAATGCTAACAACCCGGTGATATCCATAGGGGAATTCTTTATTGGTAGGCTTTGTAAATATTCTGGAGGCAATCAAAAAAGATATAGAAGGTGTAAGGCTCATGATATCTTCAAACCAGGCAGTTTTCATAGCCTGGGAATTACCCATGGTGGCATACATAATACCAACTGTTATCACCAGATAAACTATGGTAATCCACTCTATTTTTTTGGCTTTATTAAAATCACGTACAAGCTCTGGCGGATATTCGAAGTTCTGAACGGTTTTCATAAGCTTGCTTTTTTCTCAATCTGCTCTTTGTGGGCTTCTAAAAATTTTTCCAGCTCGATCAGAAAAGCATTTTCTCCCAGTTGAAGGGCCATTACATACTTTTTATCTTTCGTTTCCAGATAGGGCCTGGTAATACCTGCCTTGTCTTGCCAGGGTGTATCTTTGGTAATACCGGCAATCACCAGATGGATTTCCTTTTTCTTCAGGCTTTCAAATAATCTGGCTTCTGTATCATTTCTCCATTCGAGTCGTGCATTTAGTGTGTTGGCAAAGGCTTTTACCAAGTCTGCTTCCAAACCTGTAGGCTCATGAGAGGTTTTAATTACAAAGGGAGGATTTTCAGAATATCCCACCAGTAAAGTTCCGTTTTTTACCTTTTCTAAGGTATGCGAGGGGTCTTTAGGAAAATTTTTACAGCTTGAAAGTAATAACAGAATTGTACTACAAAAAATAAACTGCCTGGTTAGGTTCATGTGTAATTTTAGGTTTGTATCATTTGAATCGATTTAGCTATGGCCTTATATAGTGACTATTATTTAATCAGTAGTGGTTTAATTCCCCGAGGCTCTGCCTCGGAAACAAGGGTTCGGGGCTCTGCCTCGGGGTTCATACCATTGATTAATAAGTCAGCTTTATAAAAGTGCTGTAAAAAATTAAAATTATGTACGGGGAGACAGATGAATAGTTATAGTAATGAAAATCTAAGGGGATTTTCAGCCTGATAAAAAATGCTGAGGATATTTAAGAGTGCTCTGCTGCTTATAGAAACTGGTATTTGCTTTCCTTCCATAAAGGCTTATAGCCAAAATAAAAAGGGCTGTCTTTTAAGAGAAGACAGCCCTATATTTTAAAAGCAGTATTTACTTTATTTATTCATTTCCTTGGCCCAGGTATCTCTCAGAGTAACCGTGCGATTGAATATGAGCTTATCTGCTGTTGAATCAGGGTCTATACAGAAGTATCCTTTTCGAAGGAACTGATAACGATCTTTCGTTTTGGCTTCTTTTATGGCAGGTTCCGCATACACAACTGGCAATATCTGCAAAGAATTCTGATTAATATGATCTTTAAAATCACCTTCCGCTTCCGCTAAATCCTCTGCTTTAAACAAACGGTCATAGAGACGCACTTCTACCGGGATGGCATGCTGAATACTTACCCAGTGCAGGGTTCCTTTTACATTGATGCCGCTTGTATCGGAACCGCTTTTACTTTCCGGAATATAACTGCAACGCAATTCAGTAATTTGCCCGGAAGCATCTTTTACTACTTCCTCACATTTAATGATGTAGGCACTTTTCAGGCGTACCATTTGTCCTGGCGACAGACGGAAGTATTTCTTAGGCGGATTCTCCATAAAATCTTCCTGTTCGATGTATAATTCTCCACTGAATGGCATTTGCCTGGTGACTGAGTTCTCATCTTCCGGATTATCTTCGCCTTCCAGCATTTCTACCTGGCCTTTGGGATAATTAGTCAGCACAACTTTAATGGGCTCAAACACGACCATCCGTCTGGTGGCAATTTTATTGAGGTGTTCCCGTACGCAGAATTCCAGCAAGCCTACATCAATCAGGTTTTCCCGCTTGGCAATACCAATTTTATCACAAAATTCCCGGATACTTTCCGGCGTATAACCTCTTCTGCGCATGCCACTGATGGTGGGCATCCGGGGGTCATCCCAGCCATTTACAAATTTTTCGTTCACCAGTTGCAGCAGTTTCCGTTTGCTCATGGCGGTATACGTCAGGTTTAACCTGGCAAACTCAATTTGTTTGGAAGGAAATATTTCCAGGTTGCGGATAAACCAGTCATATAATTCCCGGTGCGGAATAAATTCGAGCGTACAAATGCTATGGGTAATTTGTTCGATGGCATCACTCTGCCCATGCGCAAAATCGTACATTGGATAAATTTTCCAGGTGTCGCCAGTGCGGTGATGGTGGGCATGTTTAATGCGGTACATAATCGGATCACGCATGTGCATATTAATGTGGGCCATATCTATTTTTGCCCTAAGTACCTTTTCTCCATCTTTAAATTTTCCGTCTTTCATATCTTCAAACAGGCGCAGGTTTTCTTCTATGCTTCTGCTCCTGTAGGGATTATCGGTGCCGGGTGTGGTAGGCGTACCCTTCTGTTTGGCAATTTCTTCACTGGTGCTATCATCTACATAGGCCAGTCCTTTTTTGATCAGCGTTACCGCAAATTCATACAATTGTTCGAAATAATCAGAGGCATATAATTCTTCTGCCCATTGGAAACCCAGCCATTTTACATCATTCTTGATGCTCTCCACATATTCAACTTCCTCCGTAACCGGGTTGGTATCGTCGAAACGCAGGTTAGTTCGACCTCCATATCTGTGGGTCAGGCCAAAATTCAGGCATATGCTTTTGGCATGACCTAAGTGCAGATACCCATTAGGTTCCGGAGGGAATCTGGTAGCAATTGAGGTATATTTTCCTGCCTTTAGGTCTTCTTCAATAATCTCTTCCAGAAAGTTTAAACTTCTTTCTTCTTTGGTTTCCATATATATAAATATTAGATAGTACTATTCAAATACAAGCAAGGTGGATTTACTATGTACAGCTATAACAAATCCAGCCGGTTATTTGTCCTATAGAAATAAATATAAGCTATTGATACTAATTATATTTCAGGTGCAAAATAAACAATCCCCCTCAAAATAGGAGATTATGATCTAATAAATTGAAAAACATCTATCAGTTAACCTGTTTGCCGTTTTATAAAAAAATGGCATCGCAGCGAAAATGCTTATATTCTATTCAATAAACCAGTTTTTACAACTCTTTTGGAATAAGATGTTGCAGTAACTTATATTTTATGCCATCTGAAACTCATTGGTGCAACAATAGTAATAAGGCTTTAACCGGAAATATTTTCACTTTTCCTGGATAAAATCTTGCACTTTTATAAAAACTTATATACTTAAAGCAACGTAACTTAGTTTTTACTAAATTGAATGCCAAAATTTATTTTTAATCATTCTTTCATTTACTAATCTTACTGCATGATCACACGCAGCACACGACTCAACCAGGTAGCGTACGACATTCGTGGAAAAATCTATGAACAGTCGCAGGCACTGGTACAACAAGGACATCAGGTGCTGAGCCTCCACATCGGAGATCCCGCTCCTTTTCATTTTCCTGTTCCAGATCACATTGTAGAACGCATGGCAGCCCATCTGAGAGATGGCCAAGGCTATGGCGATGCAATTGGTTTAGATGAGGCGCGAGCGGCAATCCGGGCAGAATATTCAGCCAGGGGAATTAAAGGTATACGTATGGAAGATGTGTATACAGGGAATGGGGTAAGTGAACTGGCGATGATTAGTTTGCAGGCATTGCTAAACGATGGTGATGAAGTATTGGTGCCTACCCCAGATTATCCATTGTGGTCATCAGCAGTGCATCTGTATGGAGGAAAATGTGTGTATTACCGGTGCGATGCTTCTTCAGATTGGTATCCGGATGTGGAGGATATGGAGCGGCATATTACCTCCCGTACCAAAGGTATAGTCCTGATTAATCCAAATAATCCGACAGGCGCTGTATATCCGGCTGAAGTGTTGCAGCAAATTGTGAAACTTGCGGAGAAATACAACCTGATTATTTTTTCGGATGAGATTTATGATAAGATCCTGTATGATGGAGCGAAACATACTTCGATTGCCGCCCTGAATACAAAAGCGCTTTGCCTTACTTTCAGCGGCCTTACCAAAAATTACCGTATTCCTGGTTTTCGTGCCGGCTGGATGGTCATTAGTGGAAACGTTTCAGCAGCCAGAGATTATATCGGAGGTATAAACCTGCTGGCAAATCTACGGGTGTGCAGCAATCTGCCTGCTCAGTATGGCATTAAAGCAGCATTAGAAGGATACCAGCACATTAATGATTTAATTGCCCCCGACGGAAGGCTACAACAACAACGGGATTTATGTTACCAGAAAATCAGCCAGATTCCAGGCTTGCATTGTGTAAAACCGATGGGGGCCTTCTATCTGTTTGCCAGCATTGATCTGCCCAAATTTAATCTCAATAATGATTATGAGTTTGTATATACCTTACTTACAGAAGAAAAAGTGCTGATTGTACAAGGAACCGGATTTAACTATTACCGGGATGATCATTTCCGGGTTGTATTTCTGCCGGAAGCTGCATACCTGGAAACTGCACTTGACCGTATCGCTTCTTTTCTGGAAAGAAAACGGGTAAGTAAGGCTATTTCTGTAAAATAATATAGCCAGACACTGGTCAACAGTCATTAGTGTTGAACACTAATGACTGTTGACCAGTGTCTTTTTACCACCTGGATGAGTTTCGGAAGGAACTAAGAAATAAGCCAATTCCTCCCATAAGTAAAACAAGAATCATAATCAGTTCAAAAGCCGACATGGGACGAAGGCTGAAATGTGTACTGGCAATTACTCCAAAAATTAATAAGGCTAAGGAACCAGCAGCCAGCAGCCAGCCTATATAATTGGAAGTATTAAAAAAGATCATTCCTACCCCAATCATAAAAGGAATCATAATGAGGCCGGATGTTACCTGAAATCTTCCCACAGAGAACAGGCCATAGCCCATGTAAAAATTATTGTTTACCTGAATGGCATCCAGTAGCAGATAACCTCCGACTAAAAACATAATCAGGCCCAGAAAAAATCGTCCGGTGCCACCTGCTGTACCGCCTGCTCCCTTAAAACTCATAGTTTGATAGATTAATAATGTTTTTTTAATAACAATTCGCACTTAATCACTTCCCATCCGGATAGTAACCAGTTGTCTGGATAAATATAACAGAATTTTACCCACCTACCGAAGCGATTCCCACATTCTGCGAAAGAGGAATTTGTAGTTTCTTCTTCCGTTTGTCTATGATTGTAACCGCATGTATACCTGTTGTCCGCTTTATAAGAAAAGACCTGGTGTATGTATTACCTCCAGCAACCTGAAAAACGCCTTTTATTGCCTGTAAAATCACATGTCATGGGTGAGTGGTGTGTTGATTTTTGTCTTCATCTTTGGTTCAATTCATACTAATTACTATTTAACCATATGAGACTATCTATTAAATTTTTGCGCAGTGCATGGGTAGTGTGTACTGCTTTCGCCTCACTCGCCTTTTATGGAAATCCGGTACAGGCAACTGCATTGAACTCTTCTGCTATTCATACACCTGCTGATACGATGGATGCTTCTAAAAAAATGCGGGTGGTTTTTATTCCTAATTCAACCTATAAAAATTTTAAGATTGGCATTGAAAGCAATGTAAAAACAGATGTGAATATTCAAGTGATCAATCAGAAAGGAATGGTCGTTTATTCAGATTTGATAGAGAATGTTTCTAAAAAGCTGGAAGAAGTAGATTTTTCTTTCCTCAAAAAGGGAGAATACACAGTAAAAGTGACAAATCAGCAGGATGCGTATACAAAAACATTAGTAATACCTTAATAAAAGGTAAAAAATATATTGATGCAGTAAAAAAGCAAGCCTAAGGTTTGCTTTTTTATTGTTTTTTGTAGATATTCATAAAGAAAAACGCTTAAAAATCTGTGTTTAACTGTCATTTTCCTGGAAATTGTTTTTCATTTGATACTTATATAAAATAGGGAATATAATTAAGAGATTGATATATGCCTGATTCATCTTTACAACAATATGTAATTATTGCCTATGATGGCACTGATGTGGATGCGCTGCAAAGGCGGTTCGCAGTACGGGATAAACACCTGGAAACAGTCAGGAAATTGAAGGCAGAGGGCCGTTTTATTGAAGGAGGTGCTATACTGGATGAAAATGGAAAAATGACAGGATCTGTTGCATTTGTGGCTTTTCCTTCCAGAACTGAATTAGATACTTGGTTAAACAATGATCCTTATGTGACTGGAAATGTATGGCAGAAGATTGAAATAAAACCTTTCCGCTGTGTTACATTATAAACGAATCTATACTGGCATAAATAATGATGTATGTTTTTATAATGAATTGATTTTTAATATTTTGATAATAATAAAATATTGGAAATTCACTAACGTTTATTAACAACACTGCCTCGCCTAACCTCCTTAATGAAAAATTCGTATAATATTTGCTTGATTCTATTTTTTAATCTAATCATTCACCCCAAACTCAGATATGAATATACATAAATCAAGAGCTGCAATCATTTCATTGGCAATAATATTACTATTGCTTGTTTCTTTTGCACTTTTTTATGTAAATAAAAACTTGTCGCACCCATTTTTTGTGTTGACGATGGGTTTTATGGCTTTTATTCTGTTATATGTAGTGACCATAGCTCAAATGGTCCGTTCAGGCAGGTCAAAAGCCAAAGGAGCAAAAAAACGCCGCCGTCAGTTATTGCCCATTTTATACCGTAAAAAGCCTAAAAAGTCGTACGGACGCTCACCCAAACAAGGAAAAATAAATTCTTTTAAGTAAGTCGCAAAGCCGGTAATATTAACATGTGTTTGGGTAAATTTTTTTGATTGGTTAATTTTACCTATCATGCTTTTATATGTTGTTTCTTCGCTCATAAATAGGGCTACTTAAGTAAGACAACGGACAGGTAAGAATAATCAAATCTATATGTATTTTCTCACACAGATTGCCCGGTATTTTGTGGGCGTATTATTTATTTTTTCAGGTTTAATCAAATTAAACGATCCGGTAGGTACACAAATTAAACTGGAAGAATACTTTGAAGTGTTTGCTACGGATGTACCAGCGCTTGCCGGACTTTTTCATGGCCTGATTCCACTCGCACTTTATTTATCTGTAATCCTGTGTGTACTGGAGGTAGTGCTTGGTATAGCGCTGCTGATCAAATACAAATTGCAGACAACCTTGTGGGTATTATTGTTACTTACGTTATTTTTTACCTTTCTTACCTTCTATTCTGCTTATTTCAACCGGGTGACTGATTGTGGTTGCTTTGGAGATGCCATTAAACTAACGCCCTGGCAATCTTTCAGTAAAGACATTGTATTGCTGGTTTTAATTCTGCTCTTATTTAGCCAGCGAAAAGCGTTGGCTGAGGAAACTACCGGGAGAACAAAAACGGCCTGGATGGGTATTTCTCTAGTGGCTTGTATTGCCATTGCTGGGTATGCGATTACGTATATGCCTATTATTGATTTTCTGCCTTATAAAAAAGGAGCCAGTTTGCCGGCCTTGATGCAGCCTAGTGAGCAATTAAAGTATGCCTATAAGATGGAGAAGCAAGGGGAGCAGTTTGAATTTGAGCAATACCCTACTGATACCACCTACGTGTTCAAAGAAATGGTGCTGCTCAATCCGGAAGCACAACCCAAAGTAACCGACTATGCGGTATGGAATAACGAAGGGGATTACACAAAACAGACTTTTGAGGGAAACAAACTGCTCATTTTAATTCAAAATGTAGAAAAAACTAACGTGAATGCAATTGCAGAAATTAATTCACTCGTAAAATCGCTGAAGGGAGCCAATATTGAACCCATCATTCTGACATCTGCGGATGAAGCCACATTTGAGGCTTTCAGGCACGAATTGCAACTGGGAGTGCCTTATTATTTTACAGATGCTACTGTAATGAAAAGCATGAGCCGTACTAATCCCGGGCTAATTTTAATGAAAAATGGCAATATTAAAGGTAAATGGCCAGCTGCTTCACTTCCGGATGCGGAAAAAATTAAAGAACTTGTAGCTGGGTAGGAAATTACAGAATTGCTGAATTACAAAAAGAATACATGGAGCAGGAGATCAGTTGTCCAGTAATTCCCTAACTCTGTAATTCAATAATTCCAAACCAACAGCGGATGTTAAAATTTATACTCAAACGATTTGCATACGGATTCCTGGTTATCGGAGGCGTATTGATCGTTGTCTTTTTTCTATTCCATGCCTTACCTGGTGATCCTATTTCCATGATGGCTGGCCAGCGTACAGATGAAGCTACCAAACAAGCTATTGCCCGGGAATTTGGCCTCGATCAGTCGCTGCCACAGCAGCTGGTACATTATGTAAAAGATCTCTCTCCCATTGCTACCTACGAAGATACACCTGAAAACCAGGCCAAATACAATTATACCTCCTTGTTTCCGGTTGGTGGCAATCAGGTGTTGGTATTAAAAGCGCCTTATTTACGCCGCTCCTTTCAGACCAATAAAAGAGTAAGTGAAATTATCATCGAAAACTTAGAAGGCACTTTGTGGCTGGCTCTGGTATCCATGATATTTGCGACTGTGCTGGGTATTGTTTTCGGCCTGATTGCCGCATTAAAGCAAAATACTTTCTGGGACCACACCTTAATCAGCCTTTCGGTAATTGGAATTTCTGCACCTTCTTTTGTGGCGGCTATTATTATTTCTATGGTATTTGGGTATTACTTAGCCGATTATACCGGCCTGAACATGACAGGCCAGTTATGGGTAAATGATCCGCTTGAGGGACGCAAACTGATGTTGAAAAATATCATTCTACCTGCATTTACTTTAGGTATCCGTCCGCTGGCAATTATTACGCAACTCACCCGTAGTTCAATGCTGGATGTGATGTCGCAGGATTATATCCGTACGGCCAGAGCTAAAGGATTGCATTATTACAGAGTAGTTGTAAAACATGCCCTGAAAAATGCATTGAACCCGGTGATCACCGCTGTTTCCGGATGGCTTGCTTCACTGATGGCCGGTGCTTTCTTTATCGAATATATTTTTAACTGGAAGGGCCTGGGATGGGTAACGATCAAGTCTGTAGAAACCAAGGATTTTCCGGTAGTAATGGGTGCTACACTTTTTGTGGCGCTGATATTTGTTGTCGTAAATATAGTGGTGGATGTGCTATATGGCGCAATAGATCCCGGATTCGCCTGGGTGACTAATAGAACTATTATTTTATACTAAAAGAAACCCGCATTGCTGTTTAGTGTTTGCGGGTTTTTTGTTTATGATTATTTACAATATTTTTGAAACCATCTAATTATTTCATCTTTACATGAGAATTTATCTGGTAGGTATGCCTGGCTCCGGGAAATCAACAATGGGTAAAGCGCTTGCCCGTTTACTGCAATACACTTTCATTGATTTAGATGACCGGATCATTAGTCAGGAGGGCATGTCTATTGCCCAGATTTTTGAACAGAAAGGCGAAAACTATTTCAGGGAAGCAGAAAAACAGGCATTGCAAGCAACCTTTGAAGAGCAAAATATTCTGGTGGCTACGGGTGGAGGTACTCCCTGCTTTTTTGATAACATGGAGCAAATTAATGCACAGGGCACCAGTATATTTCTGAATATTCCTCTGAAGCAGATTGCCGGCAGATTGTCGCCTGAAAAAAATAAAAAGATAATCCGGCCATTATTTGATGGTAAAAGTGAAGAGCAGATCAAAGAAAGTCTTCAGCTGATGTGGGAAAAGCGTTTTCCATTTTATAAACAGGCGCACCTTCATATCACGTCACCACAAACCAAGCCTGAAAAAGTAATGGAAATGCTGTTAAAAACAAATTACTGAATTAGAGATTTACAGAAGGTCTGAATAAAAATAATGTAATTCAGTAATTCAGTAATTCAGTAATTCAGTAATTCAGTAATTCAGTAATTCAGTAATTCAGTAATTCTTAAAAGAACATACCAAAACTGAATATGCCATTGGTAATCCGGTTTTTAGTAGTAACAGAAGGAGCAGGATTGTATGTATAAGGAGTATAGCCACTATTATACCGGCTATGCACCACAGCAAAATCTATATAAAAATCTTCGAGCCGTACACCCGCACCTGCTGTAAAATTTAATCGGGTTCTGTCTAAATTATCTAGTCTCTCTTTGAAAGCTTCTCCCTGATAAACAAATCCGGCTCTGAGCCTGAAGATGTCTTTCCGGAATTCGCCTCCAATTCTGGCCGTAATGGCAGGCTGATAATTACTCCGGATATATTGATTAGTTTCACTAAAATCATCTCCTCCATTCTCCGTATTAAAACGCATAGAATTAAACGTGCTGTAGGTAACATCTGCTGAAATAAAACCACTTTTTCCGGCAAACACGGCAATACCGGCAGAAGCACTCATAGGAGTAGTGAGTTTGTATTCATACGGCTCAATATTATCAATACTTTGAGTCTGATTGAGATCTACATCTTCACCTAGATTCTCTGTGTATTCATAATTGGCAGTAATCGTTGGCCGGAAATTATCTGTCAGTTGCCAGTAATAGGTAGGGCTTACAATAGAAGCACCAAATCGGATAATATCATTGGGTTTGTATATAATACCACCAGAAACATTAATACCTGTACCGGCTACATCTACTTCTTCAGTGAGTGTAAAATTATCCAGGATCATATCGTTGCGGTCAGCAAGCACATTTTCTTTGTAGGTATTAGTAATTCCATACCGGATTCTCGATAAGCCTAAGGAAGCGCCAAAGTACAGTTTATCATCATAATTACCGCCATACGAAAAATTCCACTGATAACGCGCACCATTGTAATTCACCGTTTCCCGTTGCCTGACTGGGAAAGGATTGCCATTCTGATCTGCCCCTACTGAGCTGAAATATTCAGTTTCGTTATCATCGTCTGAATAAGGATTGATCAGATAAGTTTGATACGCCAGCTGAAGCCTTGCAGGAGCCACATCATCTATGAAATCGGCATGAGGAATACCATTCGCTTGTTGTACAAATGCATCTGTAAGAGAATTTACATTGTTTACTCCTTCATAGGCAAACTGGTTCTGAAAGCTGTTTATGCGGTTAAAACTAATACCGAAAGCACCACCTCTCCATTTTCCTCCAATAATGTCATCTTTAGGGCTGGCAAACACAAGTCCCAGGTTGGCTATATTGAAATTCCCTTTTCCATCAGAAGTAGTATTACCCAGATAAGTAGATGGGTTATTAGAAAAGCTCAAACTGGGCGTAATGCTCCATTCTGATTTACGGAAAAAACCCAAACCGGCCGGATTGCCCGAAATAGAACTGATATCTGCTCCTAAGGCGGTTTGTGCGCCACCTAAACCCTGAAACCTGGCAGTACCATTTACCGATGTTCCTGAAAATAATAGGGCATCATCGGCTGTTTGTGCTGAAACAAAGTATAGTGGAAATAATAGGGCTGCCAATAGCCCTGATATTCTATATTTCATGTAGGTATATAACTATTAAATGGTTTGTAAATAAAATGCCGGCAAAAGTATTATACGCTCCTGCCGGCATTTGTATCTATAAAATTTTATAATTCTCCGCCAGCTTATCTGGGTGAACGGGGCGAACTGCTTCCTCCGCTGCCACCTCTTGGAGAAGAACTAGGAGCGGAATAAGAGCCTCCTGAGTTGTTATTACCGCCACTGGAGCGATTGAAATCAGTACTACGTGAATTATTGTTCCAGTTGGAATTAGAGTTATTACTGTTATTCCAGCTATCATTTCTTGGCGTAGTATTATAATCAGAACTTCTGGGCGACCGTCCGCTGGAAGGCGCACTATATGTAGGCGCACTGGAACGGTTGTTATTGTTGTTATCGCTATAATTATAATTCCGGTTTGAGTTTCCTGCATCACTATTACCTCTTGGCCTTACCGCACGTGGCGTAGAGATATTGTTATTATCTGTCACTGCAGGGGTTCTGGAACCAGCACCATTATAATCAGATGGCGTAGTTTGAGGACGGTAATTCTCATTGGCATCGCCGCTTCTTGGCCGGATTGCTCTGGCTGGTCTGCCATCATTATCGCTGATAGTAGAATTTGTACGTCCGCCAGTACTGGTATTGGGATCTACACTCTGATCTACCCGGCCACCACGTTCTGCACGTCCGCTTCTGGGGTATTATCAAAATTATCATTTACAGTAGAAGAACCTCTGCTGGAACGCGGACTATAGCGAACTGTTCTTGGATCATTACTACCACCATTATTATTGCCTGGGTTCACGATAATTACATTGCCACCACCGTAGTTTCCGCCATAATATCTGTAAGGGTTATAGTAATATGGATCACCCCATCCCCGGCCCCAGCTATTATAAGCATATCTGTTGTAGAATGGATCATTCCAACCCCAGAACGGATCATAAAATGAATTCCAGGAGTTCCAGCTATTCCAGCCGCCCCAGCCAAAACCTAAGCCGAAGTTAAGCATAATACCCGGACGCATCCTGACAAAAGGACGATAGAACGGATCATAAAAAGATGAACGGGAATAGAAAGGATCGTAGAACGGATCATAAAAAGATGAGCCGCCATAGAAACCGCTGTTCCCATAGCCATAGCTAGGGTAAGCATTGATATTATTGCCGGAAGTATTATACCTGCGGTTATAATCTCTGGCCAGGTTAATGCCATTATCACTCCGGTAACTTTCATCATAGTAAGAATTATCAGCACTGTAACTATCACTGGCGTTAGTGCCGGAATTGATAGTCTCATTATTCGTGCTGTTATTACTTTCCTTACTTTGGTCAGCATATTTCTGGATATATTCCGGATTTACATTTTTCTGAGTGTTATCCTCACCGGCAACTCCGGTATTGCCAACATTGTAATTGCCGGAAGTAGAAGCTGTATAAACTACCTCTTTTCTATCCTTGGAAGAAAAATAGAGGTCATCATATTCAGTATTCTTCTGTGCATATTGCTGACTGTTACAAGCCCAAAGGCCGGCGACGCTTGCAAATGCCAGGTATTTTAATGTATGAGAAGCTTTCATAAGTGTGTTAAAGTTTATGACCATAAAGTCGGTATAGTTTATACGATACTCTTGCAATTTTGATTTTCAAACCATAATAAAGCCTATATTTGCGGCTTTATTATTTAACTGTAAAGTACATATTTTTATTGGACAAATTGCTAAAATCACAAAAAAATATACATCTTACGTTGCTTAATAAAAACAAAATTTATACCAGAAAAATTCTATTCAAAAATTATAATTCCAATGAGTAAGGGACTACCTAAAAGAAGTGAAGATTATTCGCAGTGGTACAACGAGTTAGTGAAAAGAGCAGACCTGGCTGAAAACTCACCGGTTAGAGGCTGTATGGTCATTAAACCCTATGGTTTTTCCATCTGGGAAAAGATGCAGGCTGCCCTGGATCAGATGTTTAAAGCCACCGGTCATACCAATGCGTATTTTCCTATTTTTATACCAAAATCTTACCTGAGCAAAGAAGCCAGCCATGTAGAGGGATTTGCAAAAGAATGTGCTGTAATTACCCACTACCGTTTAAAGAATGCACCTGATGGAAGCGGGGTTATCGTAGATCCCGAAGCCAAACTGGAAGAAGAACTGATTGTCCGCCCTACTTCTGAAACGGTAATTTGGAGTACCTATAAAAACTGGATACAGTCCTACCGGGATCTGCCTTTATTGCTCAACCAGTGGGCTAATGTAGTTCGCTGGGAAATGCGTACCCGCTTGTTTCTGAGAACAACCGAATTTTTGTGGCAGGAAGGGCATACCGCCCATGCAACGGCTAAAGAAGCAGAAGAAGAAACCATTCAAATGCTGAATGTATATGCTGATTTTGCAGAAAACTTCATGGCCGTTCCTGTAATTAAAGGTGTAAAAACGCCCAGCGAACGTTTTGCCGGCGCTGTAGATACATATTGCATAGAAGCGCTTATGCAGGATGGAAAGGCATTGCAATCCGGTACATCCCATTTTTTAGGCCAGAACTTTGCCAAAGCTTTTGATGTAAAATTTGCCAGCAAAGAAGGCAAACTGGACTTTGTATGGGGAACCTCCTGGGGAGCAAGTACCCGGTTAATGGGCGCCCTGATCATGACGCATTCTGATGATGAAGGTCTGATATTGCCTCCAAAATTGGCGCCTATTCAGGTAGTGATTGTGCCTATCTTCAAAAATGCCGATCAGCTGGCGACAATTTCAGAAAAAGCCAGTCAGCTCAAAAAAGAGTTGCTCGCCAAAGGCATCAGTGTAAAATACGATGACCGGGATACACAGACACCTGGCTATAAATTTGCCGATTATGAACTGAAAGGCGTACCAGTGCGGATTGCGATTGGTCCCAGGGATCTGGAAAATGGCACTGCTGAAGTAGCCAGAAGAGATACCAAAGAGAAAAAAGTATATCCTATGAATGAGCTGGTAAGCCAGGTAGAAACACTCTTGCAGGACATTCAGCAGAATATTTATCAGAAGGCCCTCGCTTTCCGTGAAGCCAACACTACCCAAGTGAACACTTATGCTGAATTTAAAGAGGTGCTGGACAATAAAGGTGGTTTTATATTTGCCCATTGGGATGGAACAGCCGAAACCGAAGAGAAAATCAAGGAAGAAACCAAAGCGACTATCCGGTGTATTCCTCTGAATAATGAGCAGGAAGAGGGTATCTGTATGTATTCTGGTCAACCTTCCTGGCAGCGGGTTATTTTCGCCAGAGCTTATTGATAACTCGGGAATAGTTTCAAAGTCATCCCTGTTCATTACTTTACAGTAATTTTTCTGTCTTCCCTATATTTTAAAAGGTTATATCATGATCAGGCGGAGCTTTTTACAGGCATTGTCGCTTTCCAGCCTGGCTAGCTTTTCTGACAACAAAATTCCTCTGCTCAAACAAGAGAACGATCGGGAATACTGGCTCAGTGTACTTACTAAGCTTGCGAATCCAGTACTTGAGTCGTTGAGCAAAGGTCAGCTTAAAGCAAAAATGCCGGTGGAAGCTAAACCAGGACAAGAGCAATCCAGGCGGGAAGTAACTTACCTGGAAGCGTTTGGAAGATTGTTGGTCGGTATGGCTCCCTGGCTGGAATTAGGTCCGGATGATTCCAAAGAAGGCAAACTCCGTCAACAGTATATTTCACTGGCGCAGCAATCCATGGTTCAGGCTGTGAATCCAGGTTCGGCCGATTATATGAATTTCACCAAAGGCGGACAGCCCCTGGTAGATGCTGCCTTTCTGGCACATGCTCTATTACGGGCACCCACTCAATTGTGGAGTAAACTGGATAATAGTACCCAGCAGGATCTGATCAATGCATTACAATCTACCAGAGTTATCAAGCCTGGATATAATAACTGGCTGCTTTTTAGTGCGATGGTAGAAGCCGCCTTGCTCAAATTCTCCGGAAAATGGGATGCCATGCGGGTAGATTATGCCATCCGGCAACATATGGCCTGGTACAAAGGAGATGGGATGTATGGCGATGGACCTGATTTTCATTTTGATTACTACAATAGTTATGTGATACAACCTATGTTACTGGATATTCTGGCCACTATGGAAGAAAATGGCCAGGGGAATAAAGAAATCTATGCACTGGTTTTCAAACGGGCACAGCGGTATGCCGCCATACAAGAACGGTTAATTTCACCGGAAGGTACTTTTCCGCCCACCGGAAGGTCCCTGACTTACCGTTTCGGTGCTTTTCAGTTATTGGCACAAGTAGCACTCATGAAAGCATTACCTACTGAAATCACGCCAGCACAAGTAAGAAGCGCCCTCACAGCGGTTATCCGAAAATGTATAGAGGCTCCAGGCACATTCGATCAGCAGGGATGGCTGCGGATAGGTTTGTATGGAAGCCAGCCCGGAATTGGAGAGGGCTATATATCCACCGGCAGTTTATATTTGTGTACAGCAGGTATGCTTCCATTAGGCTTGAAACCTGATGATGAATTCTGGGCATCTCCAGCTGCCGACTGGACAGCCAAAAAAGTATGGAAAGGTGTGGATGTTCAGGCAGATAAAGCCTTATACTAACCTGCTTTTTCTAAAGCTTTTCTCAGCATTACCTCTTACGTTTGCCCTGTGGATATATACTTCAACTTAAAGGGAAATTGCCGTTCTCCACAAAAGATAGTACTATATTAGCTTAAATTCCTTATATTTAGGAACACAATTTTTATAAACACTTCTGACAAAAAAATGCGGTTATGGAATGGATCACTATTGTATTCCTGCTGATTTTCAGTTTAGGACTCATCGTTATTGAAATTATATTTATTCCGGGCACTACCTTATTTGGTATAGCCGGATTTGCTTTCGGTGTAATTGGTATCTATATTGGATTTCACAACCTGGGTACTACTACTGGTTTTATTGTATTATCAATTTTTCTGGCAGTTTCGGCTGCTACTATTTATTACAGTTTTAAATCCCAGGCCTGGCAGCGGTTTGCGCTTAACACGGCTATTACCAGCAAAGTGAACGACGAACACAAGGTGGTAATCAAAGTCGGAGATATTGGAAAAGCTGTTTCTGCGCTGCGTCCTTCCGGCAAAGTGCAGTTCGACGATAAGATTGTAGAAGTTCACACAACCGGTTCATTTCTCGAAGAGGGTGGGTTTGTAAGCGTTATTGGGGTAAACCACAATAAAGTATTTGTCGCCCCGGTATAATCTGAATTTTGTGAATGAGTGGATGAGTGAATGAGTGATTAAAATTTGAATGTATCTTCAATCACTCATTCACCCAATAATTGCAATTAACTAAACAACAATAAACTCAATTTAACACTATCGCTATGGGAGACGCTTCCGGATTTTATGTAATTTTCCTGATTGTAGGGGCTATCGTAGCCTTTTTTATTTTTATGTATTTTGTGCCGATCAATCTGTGGATTACGGCCATTTTTTCGGGGGTAAAAGTCGGGCTGTTTGAACTGGTGTTCATGCGTATCCGGAAAGTGCCACCCAGTCTGATTGTCCAGTCCTTAATTACTTCTACCAAAGCCGGTTTGAGCATTACTACCGCCGATCTGGAAACCCATTATCTGGCAGGCGGACATGTTCCATCAGTCATCAAAGCATTAATTTCAGCCGATAAAGCCAATATTAATCTTTCGTTTAAGCAAGCTGCTGCCATCGATTTGGCCGGACGGGATGTATTTGAAGCGGTACAAATCTCAGTAAATCCCAGAGTAATTAACACCCCAAATGTGGCAGCTGTAGCCCAGGATGGTATTCAGTTAGTAGCCAAAGCCAGGGTAACGGTACGGGTAAATATTTCACAACTGGTGGGTGGTGCCGGAGAAGAAACTATTTTAGCAAGGGTAGGAGAGGGCATTGTTACTTCCATCGGTTCGTCGGTTTCTCACAAAGAAGTGCTCGAGAATCCGGATAAAATTTCCCGGCTGGTATTGCAAAAAGGCCTGGATGCAGGGACTGCCTATGAAATCCTGTCTATTGATATTGCGGATATTGATGTGGGCGCTAATATTGGAGCCAAACTCCAGATAGATCAGGCCAATGCAGATTTAAAAGTAGCCGAAGCCAAAGCAGAAGAAAGACGGGCGATGGCGGTAGCCGTAGAACAGGAAATGCGGGCCAAAGCACAGGAAGCCCGGGCCAAAGTTATTGAAGCGGAAGCCGAAGTTCCCAAGGCCCTGGCAGAAGCCTTCCGGAATGGTAACCTGGGTATTATGGATTATTACCGTATGCAAAATATTCAGGCAGATACCGATATGCGGGATTCTATTGCCAATTCAGGAAAGGATACGAAGAAGTCGTAAAAATGGCTATATGAAAACCTTTCCCGTACTTGTGCTTCCGTCACAGATAGTTTTGATTCAAAACTCTCAAATGCCAGTTGATGGTAGACCAGTGGAACCTAAACGTCCAAATTCTAACAAACCCACTGAGTTAAAATTTAGCTTTGTTGATTTGTTTATTAAGGGAGTTTGCATTTTTACACTATTCGGATGTATTTATGGTATTGCAGTAGGTAAAACTGAGAGTATAGGTTTTTTAATTGTATTAATCTTATTTACTTCTCTATACTTGATTGTTCCTGTTATTACGCGAGTTAATGCAGAAACTGACTGGGCAGATTATGAATCCAGGTTGAAAGATTATGAACAGAAAATGAAAGAATACAATCAGAAATTAAAGGAGTTGCAAACTGAAGCAAGTATAAAAGCCTGGAAACATAAACAAATCATTGAAATATTAAAAAGCCAGACAACCCTGCCAAAACATTATCGAAGAGATAGTAATAGTAAGGGACGATTGGAAAATATTTTCTTAGGTCGTTTAAAGGATTGGTTTGGCGATTATATATATACAGGCTTGATTATAAATAACTTTGTTGATAAAGAACCATATCAACCTGATTACATCTTTATAGATACAAATACAAATTTACACATTGATATAGAAATAGATGAACCTTATGTTTCGCATAATAAACAACCCATACATTATTGGAGTGGAGAATATTACGTTGATAAGGATAGAAACAGCTATTTTATAAAACATAATTGGATAGTTATCCGGTTTGCAGAAGAGCAAATTGTAAAATACCCGGATGAATGTTGTAAGTATATAGCCAAAATAGTATCCGAATTAATTAGCAACAATCAATTCTTACAAAAAATGAATGCTGTTTCTTATTTACTCGAAGTAAATCACTGGACCTATGAGGAAGCTAAGGAAATGGCTATAAATAACTATAGAGATAAATATATTGCGAGCAAACTTAAAGAAACAGAAGATGAATATGAACGTGAATTGAAAAGACATGGACTAAGTATGCCAAAGGGGCAAAAATGGCAAAATTTAACTATAGAGCAGGCTAGAAAATCTATGGAAATAGCTAAAAAATATGGAAGAGCTTAATTTAAGCTTAAATGAAAACTAGGATGATATAAGATGTGCGTATATCTAAAAGTTGTGCTTCCTAAATAACAAACCACTAAATTGTTAAGCTATGAACGATACTTCAGTTATTACCCAATTTTACAAAGAGCTTGAGGCAGAAATTCCCGCCACCAGGAAATGTATCGAAAGGGTTTCAGAAAACCTCTACACCTGGAAACCTCATGAAAAGTCTATGACGATGGGGTATCTCACCTCATTAGTCACAGAAATTCCAAGGTGGATTGCCGTGATGATAAAATCTGGTGAAATTGATTTTCAAACTTTTCAGCATACCCAGGCCAATACGACACAAGAAATGGTTACACTTTTCGACACCTATACAAATGAGGCAAAACAGGCTTTGAAAGAACTGACTGTTGATCAATTATCGAAGCCATTTGTACTTAGAAGTGGTAATCAAATTATGATTAATTCGCCCTTAATTGAAAATCTGAGTTCTACACTAAATCATTGGGTCCATCATCGGGGGCAATTGACAGTGTATATGCGGCTAAATAACATAGATGTACCGTCCATTTATGGCCCGTCTGCGGATGAAAAGACTTTTTGAAATACTTCAATAAGTTATTTTATCCTGCAAAATAGTAGAACTTAAAAATCTGTACAGTTTCTATCAGAAATCCATCTAATCCCTTAATCTTGCATAATTAGGTTCCAGACGAAATTTATGCAAACGGGGTATAAAAAAATTGTCATAAAAGTTGGTTCGAATGTAATTGCCGGAGAAAATAACTTGCCAGATGAAACGGTAATGGATGAATTAATCCGCCAGATGGCACAGGCCAAAAAAAACGGTACGGAGGTAATTCTGGTGTCCTCTGGAGCAGTGGCTTCCGGCAGAAGTTTGTGGCAGGTTTCCGAAAAAGCCGATCCAATTGCCCGCCGACAATTACTCGCTTCTATCGGGCAGGTAAAATTAATTAATACCTACACCCGTTTATTGCAACCCCATGGCCTGATCTGCGCCCAGATTCTGGTAACCAAAGAAGATTTCCGGGACCGTATGCATTACCTGAATATGAAACGCTGCCTGGGTACGCTGCTGCAGAATAATATTATTCCCATTATCAATGAGAACGACGTGATTTCAGTAACAGAACTCATGTTCACTGACAATGACGAACTGGCTGGCTTGATTTCTTCCATGCTGGGAGCCGATGCACTCCTTATTCTTACCAATGTAGATGGCATTTACGACCGTCCACCGAAAGAGCCTGGTGCCAGTGTAATTCCGGTGATGGATGGAACCCGTACAGACTTTTCGAATTTTATTTCTACCGAAAAATCTAATTTTGGCCGGGGTGGTATGATCACTAAATGCAGTATTGCCCAGAAACTCGCTCTGGTAGGCATTAAAGTGCACATTGCGAATGGAAAAACGCCTGGAATTATTTCTGCCATTTTACAAAACCAGCCCATTGGAACCTTGTTTGTACCAAAAGCCAATCAATCCAAACTCAAACGCTGGGTAGCAAATTCAGAAGGATATGCCAAAGGGTATGTAGTAATAAATGAAGGAGCTAAAAACATTTTGTCCACTTCTGGAAAAGCCATTAGCTTGCTTCCGGTAGGTATTACAAAGATTGAAGGCAGTTTCCAAAAGGGCGATATTATCAAGATTACAGCCGAAAATGGGCAAACCATTGGCGTTGGTATGGCGCAGTATAGTTCTATCATTGCCCAAACCTACCTGGGTGAAAAAAACAAAAAACCACTCATCCATTACGATTACTTATTCCTATACGATTAATGGTGTTAAAACCTGTTTTGAAAGAAAGGCTGAGTATATTTGCCTTCTTTTAATAGCTGACCAATGACAAATCCTGTTTTTTCTGCTGTAGTAAAAGCAAGCCGTTCTTTATCTATTATTGAGCCGGAAATAATTAACCAACTTCTTAACGATCTGGCAACAGAAGCCGAAAAGGAAATTGATTTTCTGATTTCGGAAAACGCAAAAGATCTGGCCTTGATGGATAAAAGCGATCCTAAATACGACCGCCTCCAGCTCACGAAAGAACGCATTCATAGCATCGCTGCTGATATCCGGAATGTAGCCAAACTGGAGTATCCGGTAGGAAAAATTCTGACTCAGAAAACATTGCCCAACGGACTGGAAATGACTAAAATAACAGTGCCATTAGGCGTAATAGGCATTGTATACGAAGCCCGCCCGAATGTGACTTTCGATGTTTTTTCCTTGTGTCTTAAATCCGGAAATGCCTGTATGCTGAAAGGCGGGAGTGATGCCGCTCATTCTAATCAGGCGATTGTTTCTATTATCAAACGGGTAGTAGGAGCTAATCACCTGGATGAAAATATCGTGCATTTGCTTCCACCCGACCGGAGTTCAACCGAGCAATTATTGAATGCGGTGGGTTTTGTAGACGTGATTATTCCCAGAGGCAGCCAGTCACTGATCGATTATGTGCGGAACCATTCCAAAGTACCAGTAATTGAAACAGGGGCAGGAATTGTACATACCTATTTTGATGAGAGTGGAGATCTGCGTAAAGCGAAAGCAATTGTACATAATGCCAAAACACGTAGAGTAAGCGTATGTAATGCCCTCGATTGCCTGCTTATACACCAGAACCGCCTGCCGGATCTGGCTGATCTGGTCGTGCCACTTATGAGGAATCAGGTACAATTGTTTGCCGACGAAAAAGCCTATGAAAAACTCATTGGCTATTATCCCGAAGAATTACTGGAAAAAGCGGCAGAAGAACACTACGGCACAGAATTCCTTTCTCTGAAACTGGCTATTAAAACAGTAAAAGATCTTGAGGAAGCTTTAGAGCATATTGCCACATACAGTTCCAAACATAGTGAGGCTATTATAACTGAAGATCCTGCTATAGCAGATACATTTACAAAAGCGGTAGATGCCGCCGCTGTCTATGTAAATACTTCTACTGCCTTTACAGATGGTGCAGAGTTTGGATTAGGTGCAGAAATTGGCATTAGTACCCAGAAATTGCATGCCAGAGGACCTATGGCCTTAAATGAACTCACCAGTTACAAATGGATTGTAAAAGGCAATGGACATATTCGGGGAAAATAATACAGAACTAAATGGTTTGTTGGTACTCCTGTCAATAAGCTTATAAATCATATAAAAATATTAAATAGTATAATTCTTTCTTCTGTTTGTCATTTTCCTGGCGTATCTTTCTATCTAAAACTATTTTTCCGATTTATAAACATCTTTACCTAAGCAATGAAACAAACAGAAAAAACAAACACCACTCGTCGGGATTTCCTGAGGACGGGTGCACTGGCAGCAGCCGGCAGCTTTTTTATCGTGCCCAGGCATGTACTAGGCAAAGGTTATATAGCGCCTAGTGATAAACTGAATATTGCCGGTATTGGCGTAGCAGGCAAAGGATTTTCTGATGTCAACAATGCATTTAATAATGGTGCCAATAATGTAGTAGCACTTTGTGATGTAGACTGGAATCATGCCAAAGAACAGTTTGAAAAACATCCGAAAGCAAAACGCTACAAAGATTTCCGGGAAATGCTTGATAAAGAAGGCAAAGGTATAGATGCTGTTACTGTTTCTACAGCTGACCATACTCATGCGGTGGCAGGCATGGCCGCCATGCAATTGGGCAAGCATGTATATCTGCAAAAACCATTGACACATAATATATACGAAACCCGTTTACTCACCGAAGCTGCCCGCAAATATAAGGTAGTAACTCAAATGGGAAACCAGGGCGCTTCTCACCCCGATCAGAATCAGATGATTAAGTGGCTAAGTGATGGTGTGATCGGAACAGTACATACAGTACACGTCTGGACCAACCGTCCGGTATGGCCGCAAGGAATTCCGGTGCCACAGCCATCTGGCCAGGTGCCAGATACCCTGGATTGGGATTTGTGGCTGGGACCTGCTACAAAAGTAGGCTATACACCAGCCTATCATCCGTTTAAATGGCGTGGCTGGTGGAATTTTGGTACTGGTGCCTTAGGGGATATGGGTTGCCACCTGATTGATCCTCCTTTCCGTGTATTGGGATTAGGATACCCAACTGAGGTAGAAGCCAGTGTTGGTTCCGTTTTTGTAAAAGACTGGAATGCTGAATATATTCCGGAAGGTTGCCCTCCTTCTTCGCATGTACAATTAAAATTTCCGGCAACCGCTAAAAATAAATCGGCAGTAATCATGACCTGGTCTGATGGAGGTATCCGTCCATTCCGTCCGGAAGCGGTGCCTGCTGATGCAGAACTGAGCGAGCCCGGAGGCGCTAATGGGGTGTATATGATTGGAGAAAAAGGAGTGATGATCTGCGGCGCTTATGGTGCTAATCCGAAAGTATTCCTCAACAATGGTGAAAAAATGGAGCACAAGAGCGAACCAGTAAAAGCACCAGAATGGGGACACAATTTAGCCTGGCAGCAAGCATGCAAAGCAGGGTTCAACAGCAAAGAACACAAAGCCCTTACCTCTTCTTTTGACTACGCCGGTCCACTTACTGAAACTGTATTGATGGGCAATCTGGCAATTCGCAGCTATGATATCCGGGTAGCCAAAACGACCGGACAGGGCTTTAACTATCCAGGACGCAAGAAGTTGCTCTGGGACGGGACCAATATGAAGATTACTAACTTCGATGAAGCCAATCAGTTTGTAAAACGCGAATACCATAATGGCTGGAAGCTATCATAATAAGTAATTAGAATTGTAAAGTTTACTCCAAAATATAGGTAATTCCCGGTAGTGTTTGCTTTCTAGCAATTATTACCGGGAATTTTTTTTATGAATAAACTGGCGATGCTGCAAATCGTATTGCTTATGAAAAAATTACCTAAACCGGTAAGTATATGCTGAACAAATGAGCCTTTTATATATAGCAGGACTGTGGCTTTGGAAAGAATCCGGTAAATTTATCTACACACCTGGAAACCTTTTTTTATTGCGTATCTTTATATTAGAATAGTGTAAACATCTGTGCAGACCACATGAAAATTAATGTATTACTTTTTGGTTCTCTCACCGAAATTATTGGCCAATCCAGTATAAGTTTGTCAGCGGACAAGATAACGGATGTACATCAACTGCATGCGTATTTGCTGAAACAGTATCCGGCACTTTCTGCGAAAACTTTCAAATATGCCGTAAATCAGGATCTGGTAGATACAGATCATACACTGCAGGAAGGAGATGAAGTAGCCTTATTACCTCCTTTTTCCGGAGGTTAATTCTAAAAAATACTTATGACAACCAATTTATCCACCCAAGAACTGGAACGCTATCAGAAGCATATTCTGCTCCCTGAAATTGGTTTGTCTGGGCAGAAAAAACTGAAAGAGGCGAAGGTACTAGTAGTAGGTGCAGGCGGCTTGGGATGTCCGGTGCTTCTATACTTGGTAAGTGCCGGGGTGGGTTCTATAGGAATAGTGGACGATGATATAGTTTCCCTGTCTAATTTGCAAAGGCAGGTGCTGTATACGGCAGATTCAGTGGGTAAATCAAAAGTAGAGACAGCAAAAAATAGCTTACAGGCCATTAATCCGGAAATTACTATCAGAGCGTATGCCGAAAAATTCTCTTTAGAAAATGCTGCCCAGCTTTTGCAGGAATACGACTTAATAATTGATTGTACCGATAACCTAGCTACCAGATATGCCATCAATGATGCCTGTATCCGGGCTGACAAACCTTTTATTTATGGTTCTATTCACCGATATGAAGGGCAAGTAGCGGTATTTAATTATACAGATGCCCAGGGAAATACCGGACCCTCGTACCGTTGCTTGTTTCCGGAAGCAGCCCATGAAATTGCTAATTGTGCCGAAACTGGGGTATTAGGCGTATTACCAGGAATGATCGGGATGTACCAGGCGTTAGAAGCGATTAAATTGATTACCAGCATCGGAAAAAATCTGTCTGGTAAGCTACTGCTGATAGATACCCTGACGTACACCCAGCGGATTCTTACCGTAAAAAGGAATGAAGAAGAAATCAGGAAGGTGAAGGAAGGAGAGTATACTAACGCAAAAGCTATTCAAGCCTGTGCCTCGGAAGCCTCCTATAAAAACATTACGCCTGAAGAATTGCACCAGTTAATAGAATCTCAGTCAGAATTCATATTGGTAGATGTACGCGAAGGAAATCGCATGGGAAATATTGACTTTGAGCCAAACATGACTATTCCATTCACTCATTTGCCGGGATATATAGACGAACTGGATCAGGAACCGATGGTGGTAGTATATTGCCAGACTGGCAGAACTAGTACTATGGCGGCCCAACTACTTGCAGGGGATTATGGTTTAGCTAATATTTATAATTTATCTGGTGGACTGATTGCCTGGCAACAAAGGAATGGCGCATTGGTGAAGTAACATCATCATTTAAGATATTTTATTGTATAGCGTAAGAACCCAGAATAGGTGAACCGAAGAGGGATAAACCAGGAGTGTTAGTTTATAATTTTCTAATTTTTTAATATTTCAATCCGTCATTATATATGGAAACTATAAAGAAAAAGCGGAAAGTGTTGATAGAAGGTCCGATTCAGCCTTCATTCATCGCCGATTCTATTGCCAAACATAACACTAAAACCGATATTGGCGCCCATGCTATTTTTCTGGGGCAAGTGCGGGCAGATGAGAAAAATGGGAAAGCCGTTAAAGGTATTGATTATAGTGCCTATCCTGAAATGGCAGAGAATATATTAGCCGAAATCCGTGAAGAAATTTTTAGCCAGTATCCTGTTATCTGTATGCATATTTATCATAGCCTTGGTATGGTAAAAGTAGGCGAAATTTCCTTGTTCGTATTCATTTCCTGCAAGCACCGCCAGCAATCGTTCGATGCCCTGCGGGATATTGTAGAACTCATTAAAGCCAAAGTGCCGGTATGGAAAAAGGAGATCTACGAAGATGAGAGTTATGCCTGGATTTAGGAATTGCTCATAAGTTTTAATAAAAAAGAGTGTGCTATCAGGTGAGCCTGGATTCTGGAGATACGGTTAATTTCTGTTTCAAGCATTTATAATTTTCGGATAAATACATTAGACCAACAGGTAACTTTTATGGTTCCTAATACCAGAGGCTGTATTGCTTTGAATATCCCTTCAATACCAATCGTAGTTATTATCTTTTCCTATTACTAGCTATTATTTATTGAGCAAAGCAGATATTTTACCGCTTTAAAAGAAAATACCTAATATCATTTTGTTTTCTGCCATTATTGGATTGATAGCAAGTGTAGCCTATTCTTATGCCTCATGCCTACCATTCTGTTTTTCAAAGAGGTACAATTGTAAACGCTTTGTGAGTATGATCAATCAACATCTATTCTTTGCTCCGCATCCTGCACTTCGGCATGTTGTCAACAACCTCATGATAGGGCATATGGCCACGAAAGATGTGCACACCACCCTGTCTTTCCCTTTTCCCCCGCTGCCGGAACATATGATTTTGTTTTATCCTTTTGATAAACCAACAACTGAAGATATCCATACAAAAAAAGTCCGGCCACTTTACGCCTGCACCATTACCGGACCGCAAACAGAACAAAACATTCTTTCCATTGGACACAACCAGCTTATGATAAAGATTGGCCTACAGCCGGGCGCTTTATACAGGCTTTTGGGAAATTCACTCACTAAAATGCTTCCCTATAAGGACTATGATGGCGAAGCGGTATTTGGCAGCGAAGTAAAAAATGTTACGGATGCTCTGGCAAATGCCACAGACTTTGAAGACATGAAAACCATTGCTGATAATTTTATGTTTAGCCTGCTTGCAAAGCTAAAAAAACCAACTCCTATTGATCATTTTATACCCCTAATAATAAGAAGCGGCGGCATGATTAAAATTGATACGCTGGTAAAAAGTGCATCTATGAGCAACCGGCAGTTTGAAAGAGTTTTTAAAGACAGTATGGGGGTTTCACCAAAATTTTATAGCAGGCTTGTACGTTTTGGCAATGCCTGGTTGTTGAAAGAAAACAACCCGCATCTTACCTGGACAGAGGTGGCGTATGAATGTAATTATTTTGATCAGATGCACCTCATCAGGGATTTTAAGGCGTTTGCTGGGACTAATCCAAAAGAAATTTCGAATGCTTTTGAAAAACAGCCTTTTCCTCTGAAAAAAGGCATATTCTATTAAAAGCAAATGTCGTATTTGTACTATTTTCAGGACAATGACCACCGTAGTTTTATAATAAAAAACAAACTATTATGAAACGCTCATTGTTCATTTCTGCATTTATTTTTCTTCCATCCTTCCTGTTCGCACAAAGCCACACAAAGGATGAAATGGCTATCAAACAGGTGATTCAGCAACAAGAATCTGCCTGGAATAAATATGACTGGGAGGCGTTCAGTAATTACTTTACAGATGATGCAACCTTGATAAACTTTGTAGGTCAGTTTTGGAAAGGCAAACATGATATACTTGCACATTTTAAACTTCTTGGTGATTGTTGTTTAGTACCCACATCCTTGAAATTTGAATTTATAAATGCCCGATTTATCAACTCCGACATAGCTATTGTGTATAGTGAAGAAACACTGCACCATAACAAAGATTATGATGTACCTTTCCGCCATTATAAAAAAGGAGAAACAGAGTATAAAATGCTGACACACATTTTTGTAAAGAAAAATAATGAATGGAAAATCAGTGCCGCTCAGCTTACACTTATTAACCAAATACTTTCACCTCATAACACTTCCGGTAAACATTAACCTAGGAAAGCACGAAAGCAGACACAGTGCTTATTTGTATCTGCTTTCGTGCTTTGCTTCTCAGACACCGATCGTTTTGGCCTTTGATCTCTTATAACTATTTTCCACTTCTGCGGAACTTCATCCCAACTCCATAAGGTAGCTGTTATGGTTGGTGTAAACTTCTATATTTTACAACATCAACTGCATAAATACCAGATCGAGCCAGCGGTCGAATTTGTGACCTACTTCACGAAATCGACCCACTTCAACAAATCCGTATTTGAGGTGAAATTCATAACTTATCCGGTTATCGGCATCTATACCTGCAATCAGCGTATGAAATTGCTGTGCTTTTGCTTTTTCAATTAAGCCTTCCATCAGTTTTTTGCCAATCCCCTGGCCTCTTACATCATGCGCCACATAAATAGAATGTTCGGCACTATAGCGGTATCCATCCCAGGGCCTGAAAATGCCATAACTGCCAAATCCTACTACATGGTTATTTTGCTCAGCAACCAGTACAGGCAATCCATCGGCATGTTTCTTTGCTAACCAGGCTTGCTGAAATTCCATTGTACGTGGCCTGTAATCATATACTGCCGTAGTTTGTACAATCGCATGATTAATTATTTCAAGAATGGCCTCCAGGTCTTGTGGAGTGGCTTCCCGGATTTGTGGAGTTAGTGGTAAATTTGGGTTAATTGTCACAGGTGAGCAACAAATAAAGTGAATGGTTTAAATATATGAACTAAACTTCAATGACTGCTGATCAGTTTCATCCGCCAATTGCCAGCATGGAGAGTTTGCTGCCGGAGAATTTCATTTTTTTGTGGGTAAGCGCTTCCTGCAGACGAAGCTGTATTTCCTGTGGCTGGTCTAGGCATTGGGAAAGATTAATAGCTGTATTGTTACTCAAACAGCCAAATATATTGCCATAACTATCCAGGCGCAGGCGGTTACAGTCATTGCAAAATGGATCTGATTCATTAGAAATCACACCAAAGCGGTATCCATCGGGCATAACATAATATTTGGCTGTTGCCGCATGTTCCCGGCTGATCTTTTTAAATTCAAACTGCCGGGCGATGGTTTGCAATATGCTTCTTTCGGAAAAGAAATGATCTTCAAAATTCCCATATAAATGCCCCATCTGCATCAGTTCCAGAAAACGGATAGCAATATTCCTTTCTTTGGCGAATTGTAATAGCGAAAGAATCTGATTGTCGTTCAGTCCTTTCATTATCACACAATTAATTTTTACACCTATTCCAGCTTGTACAGATTTTTCTATGCCATCTAAAATTCTGGTCAGGTTGCGTCTGCGGCTGATTTTATGATAGACCTGCATATCCAGAGCATCCAGCGAGACATTCATGGAAGTAAGGCCGGCTTGTTGAAGGGCTTCTATTTTACTGGAAAGCATAGAGCCATTGGTCGTCATCTTAATTTTAGGAATACCTGTTGCCCGGATACCTTCTATTAAAGGAATTAATTCCCGGTATAAGGTGGGTTCACCTCCGGTAAGACGGATGGTTTCAAGCCCAAGCATGCCATGTAACTGCTCAATAATTTTAATATATTGTGAGGTGCTAAGTGGTGCAAGTCCGGAGTTTTGTGCTATAACAGGCACATCCGAAGGCTGTGCTGCATCATCCACACAATATACACAACCCAGGTTACAATGATTGGTCAGGCTGACTCGCAGCGTTTTGAAGCTTCTGCCAAACTTATCTACAATGGGTTCCATGCGATGTATATGTGTGAATATAACCACAATTTACAATTTTTTATTCCCATTTTGCTTTTTACTGCTAAATTTCATAACACAAATCTATTTGTTAGCAAAGAAGGTTGTTTGTATTTAAAGAATAACTTCAGAAGAATTCCTTGTGTTGCAAGTGAACATATTCATGAATTTAAATTCAGCGTTTAGTAGCCAGCTATATTTTTCATTTTAAAAGAGTATCTTTTCAGAACCTAATATTTATTTAATCACCATTATACTATTCTAATTTGCTTCATCCCTTATGCCTGACATTTATTGGATTGCTGCTTCTTTTTTTATCATAGCACTGGTATATGCTTCTGTCGGTTTTGGCGGAGGATCTAGTTACCTGGCAATCATGGCTTTGTTTGATGTGCAATATTTACTCATGCGTTCTACTTCATTGCTTTGCAATATACTGGTGGTGGCTGGCGGAACCTATATTTTTTATAAACGCAAACATTTATCCTTCAAGCGGGTTTTGCCTTTTGCACTGGCAAGTATACCCATGTCTTTTCTGGGCGGTTTGTGGCCGCTCAAACAGGAAGTGTTTACCATTTTGCTGGGACTAACATTGCTGGCAACTGCATGTGTGATGTGGTTTTTTAACGCTGGCAGATATACCTCATCTTCTCAAACACAACATAGATTTGAAAAAGGAGTTGCTTTTCAGCTTCTTACCGGAGGTAGTATCGGCTTGCTCTCAGGTTTAGTAGGAATTGGTGGTGGAATATTTTTGTCGCCAGTGCTATTTTTTACCAGATGGGGAACTGCTCAGGAAATCGCTGCAGCTTCCAGCGTATTTATTTTAATCAATTCCATATCCGGGCTATCCGGTCAATTGTTGCAAGGGAATTTAATTCTGGACTTTAACTTTGTAGCGCCTCTATTACTAGCCGTATCGATTGGCGGACAAATAGGTTCCAGGATGGGTGCTACGATTTTTAACCAGCTCACCATCAAACGCCTGACTGCTATTTTGATTCTGATTGTCAGCCTGAATATTCTCAAAAATTACCTAGGCGCTTAATAGCCTTATTACTTATTAGAACTGCGGTTGTTCAGGTTTGTTTTGTAAAATCTGTTCCACTTCTTCCAATACCTGTTCAGTCAACTGCTTCACTGCTTCAATCGCTTGAAGATTTTCTTGCAATTGTGCAGTTTTAGAAGCGCCCAGGATCACTGTGCTTACATTTGGATTTTTCAAACACCAGGCTAATGCAAATACAGGCATAGATACACCCGTTTTTGCTGCCAACTCTGTCAAACGGCAGGTTTTTTCAATCCATTGCTCTTGTAAGGTACGTTCTTTCAGCCATTCAAGGCCATCAGTATTCATCCGGGTATCAGTCGGCATTCTCTGGTTATATTTTCCCGAAAGCAGCCCCGAAGCCAATGGCGACCATATAGAAGTACCAAGGCCATAATGTTTAAATAGGTGCAGGTATTCTTTTTCCATTTTATCGCGCACGAGCATGTTATATTGAGGCTGTTCCATGGTAGGCCCTATCAAATGATACTTTTCTGCTACCAGATACGCTTCCATTAACTCTGATGCACTCCATTCGGAAGTTCCCCAGTATAATACTTTTCCCTGTGCAATTAAATGATTCATCGCCCAGACTGTTTCTTCGATAGGTGTGTTTTTATCAGGCCGGTGGCAGAATAATAAATCTACATAATCGAGTTGTAGTCTTTTTAAGGCAGCATGGCAACCTTCCATAATATGTTTTCTGGATAATCCTTTCTGATTGGGCTTTGCCTGAGAGGAGCCAAAAAAGAGTTTGCTGGATACAATGTAAGAACTTCTGTCCCAATTTTTTTCTTTCAGAAGGTTACCCATCACAACTTCGGATTGCCCATTTGCATAGATTTCGGCATTGTCAAAAAAATTAACGCCAGCTTCATATGCAATTTCCATCAATTGTCCGGCCACCTCATCAGTTATTTGTTTTCCGAATGTGAGCCAGCTGCCCAGCGACAGAGCGCTTACCTGCAATCCTGATTTTCCTAAGCTGCGGTATTCCATGTAGCATTCAGTTTTTAATGGTAAGTAGTTTGATAAATAGTAGAAGCCTGCAATTTTTTGCGTGTAGTATGTAATTTTTTGAGAAAACTATACAAACTCGCATAAAGTTTGCTGCAATAAACAGACGACTTTTGGCTGGATGGCAGTTACCTTCATCATTCATCGCTGATTAATATAACGTGTACCATTTAGGAAAAGATTACACAATTTTCCCCGGTTACCTAAAAAAAGAGTTTGCTTCTTATAAATAATAAAGTATAAATTCGTGCTATGTTTGTAACATCTAAATTGGCCAATATTATTACAAGATGTATGGTTTTGGCTTCTGATTTAATATACAAGAATTTTTATCTAGTAAGAGAGCAATCCATACATTAGTAATATAAAATCACCCGGAATGCTGTAACTAGCCCCATAATATTGACTTTGTAATTCTTACCACCTACCTGAAAAGTTAATAACAAACCTAAGTGTTAAGCAATTGAAATTGAACTGAATATGAAAAAAAATTACCCTCAAGTGAGAAAGCTTTCAACTTATTTGTTTGTTTTCTGTTTTTTTGCTACTGTATTTGTAGCAAATGCACAAACAACATACTATTCCTACCAATCAGGTAACTGGAATAGCACAACAACCTGGACTCAGGACCCATCAGGCTTAACACAGGTAGGAGCAGCTGTTCCGGGTACTAATGCAATAGTAGTAGTACTCAATGCCCGAACGGTTACAGTAAACTCAAATGTGGCTACTACTGGGCTTAAAATCACGATAGAAGACGGCGGCACACTAAATATTGCTGCTGGCGTTAATCCTGGATTTGCTGCCCAGCTGGCTGCATTAAATGGAACTGGCAGGCTCCGCATCCGCAAATCTTATTTCCCAACGGTAGCAGCCGGATTTAATAATTTTTGTTCTGCCAGTGGAGGTACAGTAGAATACATGAACTTTAGTGGGTTTCTGCCTACTAACCAAGTAAATTACCGGCATGTTATACTCAATAATACTTTTAACCCTGCTAATGCTTATACCATGACCTTAGGGACCCCCAATGCAGGGCTTGGGACTACTTATCAGGTGAGTGGAAATTTCAGAATACAAAAAAGTACGGCCGCCGGTGCTCTTACCTTTACTATCGGAAACTCGGTAACAAAACTTATATTAAAAATAGGCGATGAAGCTACTGGTATTGCCGGTGATATGCGTATCGCTGCTGGTACTATTGTAAATACAGGTTTATTTGGTCAGGTACACGATATATATGTGAACGGAAACCTGGTGAACAACGGAATCCTCGATCTGAGTAATGCACCACAATATGTAAATGCAACTGCATCTTTTACTCCGCTTAAAGGGGCAGCAAATGTCTATTTCACCGGCTTATCAAACAATACGGTTTCCGGTTCAGGTAATCAGTTTGAGTTTTACCGGTTGATCGTAGCCAAGGGCACCGACCAGACATATTTACTCACAGTTAATCCCAGTAAAACCAACGTTTTTAACTTATTTGCACCGACCCAGCCTGGTAATAGTACTCCCTGTGATGATCCTAATCCTGATCCAGTTATTAACAAAGCACTTTGGATCAGGAGTGGTACACTTAAATTAACAAGCAAAATTACGATTCCCAAGCTATCTGATGCAGAAGATGTGAACGGAAATGGAATTATAGATATACCTGCAGAACGTTCAGCCTGTGATTTTACTATTCCTGAAAAAGGTGCTTTATGGATTGATGGTGCAATTGTAAATATTACAACTAATACCGGTGCTGCCAATGAAACACCTTATACAGCTATGACTGTTATTGGTAAGCTGAGAATTACCAAAGGACAACTGTTGGGAAATAAAAGTGCAGGGTTGATTTACCGCTATACAGGTGAAACTGTAATTGAAGGCGGAACAGTAAATATTTCTCAGTTCCGGCTTTCTGTAAAAGGAGAACCGCTTAAAAACCGGAGTTCTTATGTGCAAACCGGAGGAACGGTAACAGTAAGAGGAAACAAGTCAAATACTGGAATCGATATTATTGCCGATAAAAGAACAGACTTTGCTATTTTTAGTATACCAGATGCAGGTAGTACTTTCAGAATGACGGGAGGTACTTTGAATATAAATGATGCCATCGGTGGCCTTCAAAATAATCCTGACATTTCAAACGGAGGCACAAACGGGCTTTATATTAATAGTGCACCCGGAAACTATAGTGTTACTGGTGGAGTAGTAAATATCAATGTGAATGGAAGTGTATCTAATCCGTTTGGACTCAATTCCAAGGCCCCTCTGTATGTACTTAATCTATCCAGATTAAATACAACCAGCACGGCTACCATCCAACTTTTAAATCCATTAGTGATAGTAGATTCACTTACAATTAATGCTAATTCAAACTTTAATGCCAACAGCAAAGATCTAAATGTAGGAGGTAAATTTAAAATCAATAGCCCTACTTCTCAATATACACCAGGTACCAATACAACTACTTTTAATGGATTAAATGGCCAGGAAGCGTTAATAAATTTTAATAACGTAGCTAATCCAACTATTCCGCTTTTTCATAATCTGACCATTGCTACCAAAGGTATTCTTATTTTTAACCGTACAAATGCCAATACTAACCGAACTATGCAGGTAAGTGGTACGCTGACTATTAACCAGGAAAGTATACTGAATGATGGTGGACTAACTTTCCGGCTGGGTGGGTCTGCAAACACAGGTATTGTCAATAATGGAGAGCATAGAGGGACTGGTAATATTATATTGCAGGGAACTGATACTCAATTTATAGCTGGCACTGCCGGGAAGTTTGCTACTCTGTCTGTTAATAATACCTTTGGCGTCGGTTTGTCAGGCAATCATACTATTACCAATGCCTTAAGGCTGGCAAACGGTGTATTACAGATCGCGAACAATGAACTTACACTGGGTAAAACGGCTGCTAATAATACTGCCAGAATATATGGAGATCTGACGGCCAATACATATGCGTTCTCGGCAACCAAGATGATCCGTACAGGTGGCAACCGTTCAGATGGCGGATTGAAGGTGGAATATACAGCTACTACCGGTGATTTTATCTTTCCTGTAGGAGTAAATGATTCTAATGCTGGAGATAAATTTACACCAGTAACGATTAATGCTACGCTCACTTCTCCAGGAACCTATGGAACTGTAGTCGTACGGCCAGTTAACCTGACGCATCCAAATGTAACGGCAGATGGCCAGTCACTAAAATATTACTGGCGAGTTACCAGCGAAGGCTGGACTGGTACCATACAGGCTACCCACAAAGTATATACGTATGCAACAAGCGATCTGCAAAATCCAACGGCTAATTACCGGGCAGCCAGATACAATTCGAGCATTGAGACATGGTATTATAGTAATACAGCTTATAATGCTACCACAGCTCCTGGTAATATTACTGTACCTAATTTTAATACGGGTACTAATTTTACACCGGCCCTTACCAGTTTAATTGATGGAGAGTTTACTGCAGGAAATCCCGAAGCTTTTGGTTTGCCGCCTGTTTACTACACCCGGCAGAGTGGAAATTGGGATGATTTAAATACCTGGTCCAGAGTAAGTCATACTGGTCCTGCCATTACTGGCGCAGATGGTTTGCCTAAGAAAAATAGTCCTGTATATATTGGAGATGGTGAGACGAATAATCATGTTGTAACTATACCCTCTGCAGATCCATTGAGTAAAATTGTAGGCAGCCTGCAGATTTCTGCGAATTCTGTGCTAGATGTTACGACCACTACTGGACATAATTTCGGATTTCTGAAAGGCAGGGGTATCAGTGGAACAGGTACCATGCGGATATCCTCAAGTTTTGCAACAGCTGAATTCCCTACCGGTGACTTTGGGGATTTTGTAGGAAGAGAGGGAGGAACAGTAGAATATTATACCACAAACTTAGATTTTACCCTTCCATCCATATTTAACAATGGATCAGCGAACCAGTTGCTCAATAATTACAGAACCCTCATCCTGAATGCAGGAACGAATACAGTTACCTTACCTAATTTAACTTACAATGCATCCATATCCAGTCTTACCATCTTTGATACATTAATCATCGGATCAAGGCCAGGATTTACAGGAATAGCCAATTTCAGCAGCGATACTTATGGAAACGTATGGATCGAAAAGACTTTGCATATACAGCAAGGTACCCTGCAATTACCAGGTACCGGGACTGCAAGAAGCATCACTATTGACAGTAATATGGTAATTGACCAGCCAGGAAGTTTTGTGGCTGCCAATACTGGCAACCTGGTTCACCAGATAGTTACGAACGGAAACCTGATCAATAATGGAGTAGTTAATATGAACCAGGCGAGTCAGGGTGAACTGTACTTCAGAGGTGAAGCTAATACTTTTATTACCGGAACAGTCTCTTCTGCTTCAACTACATTGGGTACGCTCAGAGTAGATAAAGGAAATTCCCAGGTGCCGGTGCTGACCCTGAACGTTGCCGGAACACTCACTACACCAGATAATGGCTGGCTCGTATTCAGTAATGGTACTTTCCGCTTTGCTAAAGCCGCTACCCTTACTTTATCTAATACTGCAACTGCTTTTACCATTCCTGCTACTGCACGTTTATCAGTGGATGAACCGCAAGCTGTAGTAAGGGTGGGATATTTAAATGATAATAATGCAGACCTGTTCCTTGCCGGTAAACTGGAAGTTCTTAAAGGAACGCTGCAAGTAGGTAATCAGGCTAGTAACAGTAATAATGATATTGAATATGCTGGCGCCGGCTCTCCTGAAATAGAGGTTGTAGATGGAACCCTGCTGGTGAATGGCCAAATCCGCAGAAATACCACAAATACCTTTGGCTCTCTGATCTACCGCCAGACTGGTAATGGAAATGTAATTATTGCAGGAAAGGCAAATCAGGTATCCAGGGCAAAATTAGAAGTGCTAAATGCCGGCAGTATTTTCAATATGACTAGTGGTACACTTACCCTGGTAAACGGAGGCGGTACTTCATTTAGTGATTTATATCTCCGTCCAGATTCTGCAGCTATTACCGGTGGAACGGTAGTTTTTGCACCAGGAAATTCAGGTAACCAGTCCTATAAGCTGGATGCAAATGTTGCCTTATGGAATGTAGAAGTAACCGGAAGTGCAGGTAATTCAGCTACGACCACTTTAAGTGTTAATCCTTTGGTAGTTCAGAACAATTTAACAATTAGCAATAGTAGCAGTATTCTGACAGCAAATAACCTGAATATTACCATAGGAGGTAACTTTACCAATGCAGGTACCTACAATACAGGTACTAATACAACTATATTTAATGGCACCGCGGCCCAGGAAATCACATTGAATGCTGCCACAACTTTCCATAACCTGACTGTAGACAAAGCTTCCGGAGTAGCCACCTTTGAAGGTTCACAGTCTCCAATCATCAATGCAGTGTTAACACTCGCTAATGGAACCCTCGATGATGGTGGAAAAACCGTAGTTGCCAGAGGTAATATCCTAAATAATGCCCTGCATACTGGTGCCGGAAAAATTCAGACGAACAGTGGCGCTAACGATATAGCCAGAGTGATTTCAGGAACAGGTACTTTTCAGAACCTGGAAATAGCAGATCAGAATAATGTAACTGACCTCGGAATTATTACTATTGCCGGAAACCTTAATTTTGTTACCGGTGCACTTGATGTTAAAGATAACCTGCTGATTCTGGGAGAAAATGCCTCTGTGAGTGGAATTGATGCGGCCAGCAACAGGTATATCCTGACCAATGGCGTATTAAGCGATGGAGGCGTACGTAAACTGTTTGCTACAGGAAATGGTGCCTTCACTTTTGTATGGCCATTTGGTACAGGTACGAATTATACCCCTGCTCAGATTAGTGGCACTGCTACCAGGACTGCAGGTAGTTATATTACGGCTAAGCCTGTAAATGACAAACATCCGGCTACCACTGACGTTGCTAATAAAGAACTTAATTATTTCTGGAGTGTATCCAGCCAGGGTTTTTCAGGTATTACCGCCAATCACCAGTATGCCTATCCTCAAAGTAAAGTGCAAAGCAATGAAGCAGCATATATTCCAGGCAGATATGATATAATTAATAAAAACTGGTCATATGGCGTAACAGGCAGTATCAATACAGGAAATAACACCATCGGCAATCCGACATTTACTACAAACGGTTTTGTCCAGGCAACTGGTGGAACTATAAACAGTAGCTTACTGGATGGAGATTATACTGCCGGAGAAGAACCTGAATTTGGCCTGATAAAAACATTTTATAGTCTCAAATCCGGAGATTGGACAGATTCTGCCACCTGGTCGACAGTGAGCCATACCGGTCCCGTAGATGGTGGTACTCCAAATGGTAATCCTGTCGAAATTGCTGCCGGACATATCATTAATGCGGCAGGTGATAACCGGTATGCTGCTTCTCTGAAAATAGGTAATAATGCTGTACTTAATCTTGGGAACAATCCCCGTCATAATTTAGGCGTAGTTTCCGGTACAGGTAAGATCAGCATCGCTTCTACAATAGATTTCTCTCTAATCTATCCGGCAGGAGATTTTACTCAGTTTGCCAGCACAAGTGGCGGAACTATTGAGTATGTTCACCCTCTGGCAGGGGTTGCTACTGAACCGGCTTATGTGGTGCCACAAGGTACACGGAGTACATATAATAATATTATATTCTCCGGAAACGGCGAAAAATACCTGCCAAATGTGGATATGCGGGTGAATGGCAATTGGACCAATACCGGAAATGGTAATGCGTATACCTACTTCCCGGAAGAAGGTCCTGAAACTGTAACATTCGGAGGAGTAGCTCAGCAGATCACCAGCATAACGCCTATCATATTTAACCGGCTGGCTATTGCAGGCGGAGGTACTAAATCATACAATACTAACCTGGATATTAACTATGTATTTACGCTCACTAACGGATATTTAAAAGCAGATGAAGATCCGGTAGATCCCTTACTTGTAAATGTAAGAGAAGGCGGAAAAATAGTTGGAGGCAGCTTTAACAGCTTTGTGAGTGGCGCTTTGGGACAAACCGGTATTGGACAGATCACCTATCCGGTAGGAGATATTACCAAAACCAATACCTACCGCCCGGTTCGTTTAAATATTAAAGGAGAATCTCCAAGCATACAGGTACAACACTTCGACTTCGACCCTGAAGGAATTGCAATGCCTGTTCTTACAAATATTTCTAAAATCCGCCATTGGGAAATTAAGTTAACTCAGGCAAATGAAGGTATATTTGAAGGGGCTACCGGTACATTCTCCTATGATCCTATTTTAGATAAAGCCTTTATTCTCGATGGTGGTGGAAACAGGATATTTACTCCTTCCCAGTTAAGAATGGCTAAAACCTATGCTCCTGATAATAACCGGAATGGGAGCTACTATAATATCAATGGAACCAGAGGTGCTGATGCAAGTTCATCTTTTGGTAGCTTAGCATCCATTACTTCCAATGAGTTTACTGCATTTAGTTTCTTTGCTTTAGCTTCCATCAATGAGAATATTAATCCATTGCCAGTTCGGTTGCTTTATGTGAAAGGAAAACAAGTAAGTAAAACAGTAGTATTGGATTGGGCTACCGCTTCAGAAATTAATAATGATCACTTTGAGGTAGAGCGCTCTGTAGATGGAAAGAACTTTGAGTACATCGGCAGTGTTCAGGGCAATGGTACGGTACAAACCCTGCATACCTATAATTTTGTTGATGTGCAGTTGCCAAATGCAACTGTTCTTTACTACCGCTTGCGCCAGGTAGATACCGATGGAAAATATGAGTTCAGCGAGATAGTGGCTGTTCAAATCACCAGCACTACTAGCGAACTTGCCAGCCGCTGGTCAGTATATCCGAATCCGCTCAGAGGTGATGAACTCGAAATTGTAGCCGGAGATGCCAGCTTCAAAACTGACGAAGTATATACTTTCCAGTTATACCATATTTCTGGACATTTGATAACCACCCAGATAGCAACGGTAGATGTGGCAGTAAAAGAACTTCGCCGGGCTTTAACAGGTGCTTCTACAGGTTTGTACTTACTACAAATAGATAGCAAACGTGGCAGAGACCTGTTTAAATTGCTCAAACAATAAAATTTTATAAACTAAATTTGCAAACCCGCAGATTTTTCAAAAATCTGCGGGTTTTTTGTTTGTGATGGCTTCAAATTTGCCTTTGTGCATATCATTCTATTTACAATTTTATTTCTAATTTTGAGTTTAATAAACGTACTCTGATTGTTGATACCTTCATGCCTAAACCAATGATAAAGCCTGCCAGGCTTCCTTTTTTTCTGTTGTACTGCCTGTTGTTTCCCTGTATTTTTTCTTATGCCCAAACCACACTCGTTCATAGCGCCGATGATGTACATTTCCGTACTGGTCTGGAGTTGATGGACAAACAGAATTATGCAGCTGCCCAAAAAGCTTTTCAGGATTATATTGCCCTTGGAAATAATGACCTCAAAACCGTAGAAGCCCAGTATTATATAGCCCTCAGTGCGCTGAATCTATCCAACTCAGATGCAGAACCGATGATTGAGCGTTTCATTGCAACCAATCCCAATCACCCAAAGGCACTAATGGCGTATTATGAGCTGGGTAATTTCTATTTCAATCAGAAGAAATACGACAAAGCCATAGATTATTTTGGAAAAGTGGAAACCAGCCGCTTAACAGCTGAACAGCGGACAGAAGTAGAATTTAGATTGGCTTACTCCTATTTCAGCAAACAGCAGTTTGCCCAGGCCGGAGAATTATTTAATACCCTCAAACGCAATCAGCACAAATATACTTATGCGGCCAGTTATTATGCCGGGTATATCGAATTTCGTGATGGCAAGTATGATGAAGCTTTACTTGATTTAAAGAAAGCTACCAACAGCGAAGAATATCGTCCGCTGGTGCCATATATGATTGCTAATGTATATTATAAGCAGAAGCGCTACGATGAAATGATCGCTTATGTAGAGGAAATCAGCAATGATAAAACCATCCGCAATCGGGAAGAAATTGCCTTGTTGACCGGAGAAGCCTACTTCCGTAAGGGGAACTATGAAAAAGCTGTTACTTACCTGGACCAATCTGTAAGCGGAGGGCGTACCAAACCAGCTGCCGATGTACAATATCGCCTGGCTTATGCACAATACAAAACCAAAGATTTTGCCGGAGCTGTTGAGAACTTTAAACCTGTAGCTTCTGCTACCAGAGATACACTCTCTCAATACGCCTCCTATTATTTAGGATTATCATACCTGCAAAACGGAAATAAACCCTTTGCGCTGACTGCCTTTGATGCCGCCAGAAAAGCCAAGTTCAGTAAGGATTTGCAGGAAGAAGCTGCCTTTTACCATGCCAAATTGAGTTATGAACAGGGAAATAGTGCTAATGCGGTAGCCACTTTGAAAGATTTCCTGAAAATGTACCCGGATAGCAAGCATGAAAATGAAATAAATGAATTGCTGGGCGAAGCCTACTTAAACTCAAATAACTATACAGAAGCCATTGCCCACTTGGAAAGTATCAAACGCCGTACACCCCGTATTGATGCGGCATATCAGCGGGTAACCTATAACCGGGGTGTCGAATTGTTTAACAATGAGCGTTTTCCTGAGGCAATTGCTATGTTTGCTAAATCCCTGCAAACGCCCCAGGATGTAGATTTAAAAATTGCCGCCAGTTTCTGGAGTGGAGAAGCCTATTCTGCAGCGAGACAGTTTCCGGAAGCCATTAACCAGTATGCAGCTGTTTTTCGTGAACCAAAGTCTACCGCTACCGAATACAGCCTGAAAAGCCGGTATGGAATCGGATATGCCTATTATAATAACAAAGAATATACGAAGGCACTGGAACATTTCCGGGAATACATTAACCGCTCCGATGCCAATGCCAATAAACAAAATTACGACGATGCGCTCCTTCGGCTGGCAGATAGCTATTATGTAACCAAAAATTATAATGATGCGATCCGCTATTATGACCAGGCAATTTCCAGAAATACGGTTGATAAAGACTATGCCTATTTTCAGAAAGGGGTAGTGCTGGGATTAGCAAACCGCCCCGAAGAAGCCAAGAGTAGCTTTGACCAGGTTGCAAATCAGTATCCTAAATCCGGATATGTAGATAATGCCTATTTCCAGAAAGCGGAACTTGATTTTGAGAATGGCGCTTATGCAGCAGCTATTACAGGCTTTTCTAAACTGATAGATCAGAAACCAAATAGCCCAGTAGTTCCTTTTGCCTTGCTGAAACGGGCGGCTGCTTATGGAAATATGAAGAATTATGACAAAGCCATAGCTGATTATAAGCAGATTATCGATAAACACACCACCCACAAGACATCTACCAATGCGTTGCTGGGTTTGCAGGAATCGCTGTCGAATGCAAGCAGAGGAGAAGAGTTTGATGCCTATCTGGCCAAGTACAAACAGTCGAATCCACAGAATGATGCTGTAGAAAATATTGAGTTTGAAGCCGCCAAAAGTTTATATTTCGCAGAAAAATATCAGAAAGCGATTGAAAGTTTTAGTAATTATCTGAAGCAATATCCGAATAATGGCTTAAGTAACGATGCCAGGTTCTATATTGCTGAGTCTTATTACCGCCTCAATGACATTCCTAATGCCCGGATCAATTACCAGTCGATCATTAGAGAGAACATAAGCCAGTTTGTGAACCGCTCCATCGGACGGATGGCCGATATTGAACTGGCAGCTAATAACTATCAGGCCGCAGCTGGCTATTATACTATTGTGCTGTCTACCGCCAGAAATAAAAGGGAACAATTTAATGCCTGGACCGGACTAATGGATGCCCATTATGGACAAGCTAAATACGACTCAGTATTATATTTTGCTGAGCAGATCATTACGACCGGAAATGCTACCTTAAGTGCACAAAATAAAGCGCTGCTATATAAGGGAAAAGTAGCTTTCAATCAGGGTAATTACGACAAGGCCATCGATGAGTTTTTGAAGACGCTTAATTCTGCCCAGGATGAGAATGGTGCAGAAGCGCAGTATTTAATGGCAGAAGCCATGTTCAGGCAAAAACAATTTAAACAATCGCTGGAAGTTTTATTTGAATTAAATAAAACATTTGCTGCTTACGAAAAATGGCGGGGCAAAGGATTTTTGCTGATTGCCGATAATTATGTGGCATTAGAGGAGATGTTCCAGGCAAAAGCTACCCTTAATTCTATTATTGAAAATTCTCCTGATAAAGAGATAGTATCGGCCGCCAGAGAAAAACTGAAATCTATAGAAAGTATGCCGCAAAAAGCCACTGAAACCGAGGAAGAAGAGGATACTCTTGAGGAAGAGGATACCAGTAATTAGAATATCTCCTTGTATCAGGAGTTTGTGTTTCTCCAAGAATTATCTAAACCATAATAAAACTGTAAGACTTTGAAGTGTACTACAATTAATAAAGCAGCCTTCTTCAGCATCATACTCGTCTCTGTATTTTTGTCATTTGAAGGGAATGCCCAGGTAAAGCGGGATGATAGTGGCGAGATTGAAGATGCAGAAATCATTATTGAGAAAAACAGGGAAATAGCACTTCCGGAAGCTAACCGCAATTTTGAAAAGATTACTGCTCCTGTTCGTCAGCCAGATCCGGTATTACAGCAATATCAGTTTATTGAACGTAATGCGAAGCTACCAGACTTGAATCCCCGGTTCAGGGTATTGCAAATGCCGACAGAACCATTGAAAAAATTGAATGGAAATTATGTCAAAGGAGGCCTTGGTAACTATGCGAATACCTATCTGGAAGGATTCTTTAATTCTACCCGCAATAGTGATTACAGCTATGGGTTACGATTTAAGCACCTGGCCTGGGGAAGAGGTCCGGTGGATAAAGGTAATTCTGGCAGCAGCGAAAATATGATCGGGGTACATGGCCGGTATTTTCTGGATGCACTCACTGCTGGCGCTTCATTGGAATACAGCCGGGAGCGGTATAATTTCTATGGCTACACACCCGGAAAGGAAGTAGACAAAAGTGATATCAAGCAGGTATTCAATACCATTGCCTTAAAAACAAATTTCACCAGCAACAATACCAAATCCCCGCTGGATTACCGCCTGGATGTAGGCGTGATCAACCTGAGCGATGCCTATAAAGCACGGGAATTTGAGTTTGGCACGCAACTCAAAGGCTCATATACCATCAATGAAAACCTGAAAGCCCAACTGAATACTGATATTTTTCTGACAACCCGTAAAGATACTGCTTCTCAAAGCCGGAATTTTGTCCGTTTAAGACCAGGTATACAATATAAAATGGATGTAATCACACTTTCGGCTGCGTTGAATACTGTCTTTGAGAATGACACAGCCAAGACCGATGATAATCTTCATATATATCCGGTATTACAAGTAGAATATTTGTTTATGGATAAGTTCACGTTCTTTGGCGGATTCGAAGGCGATATGCAGCGGACCACCTTGCGTCAGTTTGTGAATGAAAATCCCTGGCTGGCTTCCAATGTGGCTTTGCTGCATACCAATAAAGCCAGAGATTTTTATGGAGGAGTAAAAGGAGATATTGGCGGAGGATTATCGTTTGCTACCAGGATTGCATTTACTGGCTATAAGAATTTGTACTTCTTTGTGAATGGTAACCCCGACTCTACTAAGTTCAATACTGTATATGAGAATGATTTTACCAATGTACTCAACTTTACTGGAGAATTAGGCTATACTTATAATGAAAAACTCAGGCTTGGACTGAAGACAGGATTTTACAATTATAGTCTCAAAAATCTGGAAGAAGCCTGGCATCGCCCTACCTTTACTGCCACAGTGCTAGGAAGTTATAATTTTAATAATAAATTGTTCTTCAATACTGAAATTTATTATCTGGGGGGAATAACAGCCAAAAATTTTGCAAGTAATAAAAAGGTCGATTTAGATCCGATTCTGGACCTGAATATCAAGGGTGAATATTTATTTTTTGATAAATTTTCTGCATTTTTGTCATTCAACAATTTGCTTTCTTCCAAATATCAGCGTTATTTATATTACCCTAGCCGGGGCCTTAATATTTTAGCAGGACTGACCTATACTTTTTAGAGCCATGATAGAGAAATATATAAAATACCTTCTGTTTGAACATGATTGTGTGGTAATTCCTGAATTTGGAGGATTTATTGCCAATTATGTAAGCGCCGATATCCATCCGATCCACCATACATTTCAGCCGCCTTCTAAAAATATTGCCTTCAACGAAATGCTGAAACTCAACGATGGCCTGCTCATTAGTCATATTTCGGCGAGTGAAAAAATTAGCCGGGAAGAAGCGCAGAAATTAGTGAAGGAATATACAGAATTTGTAAAAAACGAAATCAGAAGTAAGGATAAGTATAAATTTGAAGAAATAGGTACGCTTTACCTCAATCATGAGCAGCGCTTGCAGTTCGAACCTGAGAACAAAATAAACTATCTTAGCCATAGCTTCGGCCTTCCGGAACTGGATTACAAACCCATTGAAAGAGCTTCAAGCTATACCAAATTTAAAACAAAAGATAGGCCTGCTATGATGAATCCTGATGCGCTGGATGAAGAGGAAGATCAGTTGGTTTTCCCGGTAGAGAAAAAAAGCTCCCGTTCCCGTTTACTATTAGCGATAGTTATTCCTGTGTTACTCTTACTGGCAGGCAGCGCCGGCTATTTCCTGTTTCTCGACAATGGCAATACAGCGCTCAGCAGTTTTGATCCTTTTACCGCCTTGAAAAGCAGCCGGAACGAAGAAGATACTACTATGGTAGTAGATGACTCTTTCCTATATGCAGATACAACGCTACAGGCAAGTGTAGATACTAACAGCCTTGCTTCTGCAGCAGATGATTGGTCTACTGCTCCGGCTGCTGAATCTGAAACAAGTTCATTTACAGAAACGGCACCAGTAACTGAGGAATTACAAAAAACGAATGAAGTAGTTGCTGCGCCGACAGAAGAAAAACCCGCTGTAACTTCTTTTACCGAAACCGCTCCTGAAAATACAGATGGCGTTGCTGTTGTTGGTAATCCCAGACGGTATTATGTTATTATTGGTGGTTTCTCTGTTAGAGAGAATGCCTTTAAATTGAAAGAAGAGCTAAATAGCAAAGGAAACAGCGATGCCAAAGTAGTTGTGCCAAAAACAGACGGCAATCTGCTGAAAGTTTCATATGCTGATTTTGATACATTTGCAACGGCGGCTTCGAAAGCAGAAGAACTGAAAGCTATATATGGCAGCTCAGTATGGGTGTTAAAATATTAATTGTATAAGCATCGTTATATGATTGGCATTATCTCTATCGGGTAATGCCTTTCTTTTAATCTCTATATTATCTCAATTCTGTTTTTCTTATTTCCAATGCATTTTTTACAAATTACCACTACAGATTCCCTTTCTGCTGCTACTGACTCACTTGCTGCTCAAAACAGCGTTTCCTTATTAGACCTGACATTAAAGGGCGGGCTCATGATGATCCCTATTTTTATTTTGTCGATCATGGCCATTTATATTTTTATTGAGCGTATGCTTATTATCCGGAAAGCTTCTCAAAATCCATCGGTACTTATGGAACGGATAAAAAGCCTGGTATTGAACGGTGATATTGTAAGTGCCCGTCTGCTTTGTAGCCAGACAGATACCCCCATCGCACGTATGCTGGAAAAAGGGGTTTCACGTATTGGTAGCCCTTTGAAAAATATCGAGGTATCTATTGAGAATGTAGGTAAAATTGAAATTTACAACCTGGAAAAAAATCTTTCCCTGCTGGCAACAGTTTCGGGTGCAGCCCCAATGGTAGGTTTTTTGGGAACAGTTACCGGGATGATTCAGGCATTTATCGCTATTGCGCAGGAAGAAGGCTCAGTAAGTCCGAAACTGCTATCTTCCGGTATTTATGAAGCTATGATTACAACAGCGGCTGGATTGATCGTAGGTATTATTGCCTATCTGGCTTACAATTATCTGGTGGCACAGGTAGCCAAAATTATTTATAAGATGGAATATACTTCTATTGAATTTATAGACCTGCTGCAAGAACCAGAAAAGGTGAGATAATTGTAGAATTACGAATTACGAATTACGAATTACGAATTACGAATTACGAATTACGAATTACGTTCCTTAAAAGCTTAGTTGAAATTGAGTGGATGAGTGATTGAATAGATTAATTTAACATTCATAATCCATAATTTAATCACTCATGCACTCAACCTCTCAATCACTCAATTTTCAGTAAGTCAGTATTTGTATGGCGCTTCAATCTAAAAATAAAATAGACCCCAATTTCAGCCTTTCCTCCATGACTGACATGGTGTTTTTGTTGCTGATTTTTTTTATGCTCACTGCTTCTTTTGTAACCCCATCAGGTTTGCCGGTAAGTTTACCATCCAGTAAGGCATCTAATATTGAAATTCAGAAAGTGAGCGTTACCATTACCAAAGACCTTCAGTTTTTTGTAAATGATAAGAAAACGCCGGAGAATAGTATGGAAGAAGCCTTGAAAGCAGCTCTGGCCGGGGGCCAGGATGGAGCGGTTATTCTACATGTAGACGAATCAGTTCCGGTAAAATATGTCACTAAGGTAGGTGGAATTGCCACTTCATTGAAAGCAAAGGTTTCTATTGCTACGAAACCGGAATAAGTTTTGCTTTGTTCAGTATGTAATGGGTAGTAATCTTTCGCATATTTACTAATTATTTACGAACCAATAACACCTGCATTATGGCAGCTCACAATCAAGATAAAGAAAATAAATCCAAACGGACTGCAATGGCCATCAGCCTGACCTTGCATGCTGGCTTATTGCTGCTGTTTTTCTTTATGATGGCCTGGCGTGCGCCAGATCCACCACTTCCAGAATATGGAATTGAATTGAATTTTGGTACAGATGATGCCGGAAGCGGGAATGTACAGTCACTGGCACCTGCCAATGATAATCCTGCGAATGAAAATGCAAAAGCCGGCGATCCTGCTCCTCAGCCTGAACCACCTCAGGCAGAACCAGAGCCAGTAACAGAAGTAATACCCGAAGAGGAGCCAATTGTAGAGCCTGTAGAAGAAGAAAGCCCTGTAGTCGTGGAGAAAAAAGAACCGGAAAAGAAGAAAGAAGAGGTAGTGGTAAAGAAAGAGCCTGAGAAGAAAAAAGAGGAAGTGGTAGAGAAGAAAGAATCGGAAAAGAAACCAGACCCAAAGCCTGTAGTGAATAATGAAGCACTAATGACGTCTAAAAAAGAAGGCGCTGGTGGTAAAGAAGGAGGTACTTCAGACAAAGTAGCCGGTAATAATAATGGAGATAAAACCGGAAAAGTTGGTGACCAGGGAAATCCGGAGGGCAAACTGGAAGCCAAAGCTTTATATGGAACACCAGGAGGTGGCAGTGGCGGCACAGGTGCTTCTTACAACATTACCGGATGGGCTCCTGATTCCCGCCCCAATGTAAAAGATGCATCAGATGAAAGCGGAAGAATTGTATTTCAGGTGACAATTGATGAGGATGGAATAATTCAAACAGTAGTTCCCATTGAAAAAACCGTCAGCCCTGCTGTAGTGGCATTTTACAAAAAAGAAGTAGAAAAACTAACATTTAGCCCCACTTCTGATAATACAGTTCCTAAGCCTAGATCTACTGGAACAATTACCTTTATTATTAAGTCAAAGTAGTGTTTTTAGCTATACATAAAAGCCCCCTTATCTGATAAGCGGGCTTTTTGATTTCCTGGAACATTATTCAATTTAGTATTACTCGCTTTTCAAAACCATCTTATAGTGTTTGATATTACATTCTTCAAACATATCCCCAACCGGTTGAAACCCAAACTTACTGTAAAGTGGCATAGCGGTGAGTTGTGCATGTAAATAAAGCATTTTTCCTTTAGATCTGCCATCTTTCCTGATGTCGTTAATAACGGTTTTTACTAGTGCCGAACCCACTTTCCGGCTGCGGTATTCTTCTAATACAGCAAATCGTTCAAGCTTTATTCCTTTATCTGTATAACGCCAGCGGGCAGTACCACAAGGATTCTCTCCGGCAAAGGCTAAAAAATGGTGGCTGCTATCTTCAAACTCATCATATTCTTCCTCAGCCGGTACTTGTTGTTCTTGTACAAAAACATTTTCCCGGATGGAAAACGCCTGTTTGAGCTCTTCAGGTAATGAAATATGTTTTACTGTGATCACAAGTCTGGAAATTAGTGACAATAAAATTAGAAAATATATTCCGGAATTGCATAAATCAGTTTTGCGCGCACAAAAAAAGTATCAAAAATTTGCAATACTCAGACAAACTTACTATGTTTGTCTGAGTATTAACAGATATGTATTCAAAAGAACTGATCAGAGGGACTTTAAAGCCCATCATTTTGAAATTGTTAGCAGAGCATGGAAAAATGTACGGGTATGAAATATGTCAAAAGGTGAAAGAACTAACAGATCATGAGATACTTATCAAAGAAGGTTCTTTGTACCCGGCACTGTATAAACTGAAAGCAGAAGGGCTGGTAGAAGTAGAGGCGATAGAAGTGGACCACCGAGTCAGGCAGTACTATTCGCTGGCAAACAAAGGCAAGAGCATAGCAGTAGAAGAGATTAAAGAATTTTCTTTGTTTTTGGGCACGATGGGTAAGTTGTTTAAAGTAAATCCAGCCAGCTAACTATATGACATTATCCGAAGCACAGATTTCTTATGTAAGAGATCAAGTTGAGAAAGAAGGCATTGATGATCCTGGATTGAAAAATGACCTTATAGATCATATTTGTTGTGCCATTGAGGCCAATCTTGTGCGCCCGGCAGATTTTGAAGCCGTTTTTAATAAGGTTTTTACTGACTTTTGCTCTGGCCAAAGCCTGAAAGAACTAGGAGCAGAAATACATAATATATCAAACTATACACATACCCTTATGAAAAAAATTGCATTAAGCCTCGTATTTGGGTTCTCAATACTTTTCTTCCTGTTTATGCTGCTGAATGGCATAGGTCTGGCAAATCAATATAACTGGCCATTTATGGAAGGAATAGCATTTTTTAATCAATACGGCCTTTGTTTGTTTTTACTTCCTCTATACTGGTTTCATCAATACAGATTAGCTTATAAAACAGGATTGGCCGGCTTATCGACCAATTTCACACGGCTGATGTATATACTTGGCTTTCTGTGTTCGGAAGCCGTAGCCAATGCTGTGTTTTTTAAATTGATGCAGATGCCTGGCGGAAATCAACTTTTTATGATTGCAGCCATTCTGGGTATAGGGTATGCGCCCTTGTATGTATACAATCAGTTTAGGATGGAAATGGGTAAATAATGAGAAGGGATTAGGAATTGCAGGCCATCAGAAATAATTAACGTACAACCATTAGCCTTGCTGTCCGGGTTTCCTTAGGTGAACTTACCTGAACGATATATAACCCCACTGGCAAATTTCTTGTGTTAAGTTCTATCTTATTCCCGGAAAGCCTATAATTCAGCTCATTCATGCGTTTGCCTGTTACACTTACTACCTGAAAGCTGATTTCATTCAGATTGGTATATGTTAATTGTATGGTTACTTTATCATCTTTTGCCGGATTTGGGTATAATTTCATAGTAACCAGCCCGGATTCAAAGGCTTCGCCAGATCTTTTTATAAGTGTTGCTCTTCTCGGGCTAAGTTCCAGTACAGAATGTATGCGTCCTTTCTGGTCCTGCGTAAACACATTCATACATTTATCCGGTGAATAATCCAGGAAATTCTCAATCATATTTTGTGTAAATGTTCCCTGGCAATCCGAAAACATTTCATCGCAGTTTACCGTATTATTCGGGCCTTCCGCACTGGGTGTATCTGCACAATAATCTTCCCCACAATTTTCGTCACCCCAGGTATGAAGCAATCCAAGCCAATGTGCAACCTCATGGGTGGTGGTACGGCCGTCTCCATATGTATTTGAAGTTACAGTTCCGGTATTTTTGCCGAAGTTAGCGTGGTTAATTACTACTCCATCTGTATTGGCAAGTTTCCCCAGGTCGGGTAGCCCACCAACGTTATCCACAACCGGAAACTGGGCATATCCCAGATAACGGTTTTTGAGCGTAGTTACCCATATATTCAGATAGCGGTCAGTAGGCCATACAATGATAGATTTTAAGGTTTCATCGTCCTGATCTATGTCAAAAGATTCCTTAGTATTATATGTTCTGGTAACACCTTCTGTAGATTTCCCATTCGGATCACGGGTAGCCAGCCGAAATTCAATTTCCATGTCATCACCTACCGGATTATCATTATATCCATTTGTTCCTATCTTCCGCCGGTAATCTTCATTCAATACTTCTATTTGCGAATCAATCTGTTCTTTTGAAATATTTCCATTACTTGCTCCTCCGATAGCTCCGCTGGCTGTATGGTGTACCACATGTACAACAACAGGAATAACAATAACTCCTTCTACGGCATGGATGCGGGCCGAAGCTCTTTTTTTGTTGATAAGCGCATTAAGATGCCGTTTACTATCGGGTAAGCCGGGATATTTAATGGCCAGTAAGGAATCATAACGGGTAGCAAGGCACCGTTGATAATCCTGGGCAAAGGTAAGCAAGGGAGAGCAAATGAAAAAAATGCACAGTAGGTAAACCAAAGGCGAAAAAACAGGCAAAAAGGCTGCCTGTTTATGGTTTATCTGTGTTTTCGAAATGGTCGTACGCATTAATGATATCTCTAACAAGTTTATGTCTCACTACATCCTTGGCATCCAGTTCTACAAATCCAATTCCTTTTATATCTTTCAGAATATGCAAAGCCTCTACCAAACCTGATTTCTGATGCCTTGGCAAATCAATCTGCGATCTGTCGCCGGTAACAATCACCTTCGAATTAGGTCCCATACGGGTCAGAAACATTTTGATCTGCATAGCTGTGGTATTTTGTGCTTCATCTAAAAGAATAAAGGCATTATGTAATGTTCTGCCACGCATATAAGCCAATGGTGCTATTTCAATCACCCGGTTCTCCTGGTAGAATTTTAGCTTTTCTGCCGGGATCATATCATCGAGGGCATCATAAATCGGCCTCAGGTATGGATCAATCTTTTCTTTCAGGTCACCAGGCAGAAATCCCAGGTTTTCGCCAGCTTCCACAGCCGGACGGGTTATAATAATTTTCTTTACCTCTTTATTTTTCAATGCCTTCACGGCAAGCGCCACAGAAATATAAGTTTTGCCGGTTCCTGCCGGTCCGATGGCAAAAACGAGATCATGTTTTTCAGCAGCCTCTACCAGCGTTTTCTGGTTAGCTGTTTTGGGCTTTATTACAAATCCTTTTGTCCCATACAAAATGATATCTTCTTCAGGCACTTGCACGGCACTTTCATCCTTCTGGATATAATCCAGCACATTTTCCTGGGTTACTTTACCATATTTGTGGTAATGATTGAGTAAAGAATTGAGGATATCGTTTATTTTAATAATTTCCGGAGTGCTGCCTTTAATACGGATTTCATTTCCCCGTGAAATAATACGGCTGCCGGGAAATGCGGCAGCTACCTCTTTAATATTAGTGTTTTCTACGCCTAAAAAATCAATGAGAGAGATGTTCTCTAAGGTTATTACTTTTTCTACCAATCGCTTGTTGTTTTAGTCAAAAATATATTGTGAATTTACTTTTTGTGTTGAATGATAAAATTATGCAGTTCCTTGTACAGAGCCGCGTTTTTTCAACATCAAAAATAACTGATTTGTTCAATTTTCCTATGATTAGAATGCTATGTTAATCAGAATTGTACGAATGCATTTTCAGCCGGATCAGGTGGAAGCCTTTCTTATGATTTTTGAACAGTCAAAATCTGTTATTTGTAGCTTTCCGGGATGCTTATCGGTAGAGTTACTCCAAGATGCTTCTGACTCATCTGTGTATTATACCCACAGTCAGTGGATAGATGAAGAGGCATTGGAATATTACAGACAGTCCTTATTTTTCAAGGAGACATGGGCAAAAACAAAAATCTTGTTTGCAAATAAAGCGCAAGCCTTCTCATTAAAGAAGCTATAATTGCAACTTATTTACAATAAATCAGTCCACCACTTCTCAAATGCAAATTTATTGATAACTGGCCAGGAATGTATCTATACTCTAACTGATTTTTTATCTCAAAAAGATTTGCAGGTTATGGGGAATAGATTAGTTTTGCACTCCGTTTCTCCAGTTTGATGCCCAGGTGGCGGAATCGGTAGACGCGTTGGTCTCAAACACCAATGGGGTCACACCCGTGCCGGTTCGACTCCGGCCCTGGGTACATTAATTGCCCTTCTATGCAAATAGAGGGGCTTTTTATTGGAGCCTAAAAGAAATATGGTACTCTAATTCTTCGGAATATAATTTAATAATTTATTTATCCACATATTAACCAGCTCCTCGGTAGTTAATATCGGCTTAGTTTTATAGAGTTGCAGCCATCCACCATCTATTTCTTCGGATTTATAGTAATTATAAATTGTACCTTTGTCCTGGTTAATATGAACACTTATTTGAAAATTGTTTCGATATGGTGGCATTAAAGATTCATTTGACTCTCTGCCTAAGCGGGCAAAGATCAGTTTATTGGATTTATGGTGAAGGGTACAGACTGTTGGGTTTTTTGATAAAGTTAATTGTGTTTCAGAAGAAATAGACTTGCTTTCTAATAGCAAACATATTTCAGTAAAGGCATTAGCTAATTTTGCGGAATTATTCATAGTTCTTGTTTATAATTTATCAATTATCGTTATCCATATCTGAAAGTACTGTTGTCAGTTATGGATTCAGTGTACAATTTACAATAATTCTCAATGAATGAAAAGCTCAGTACATCTGGAATACCCACACGTATTGTGCCATCAAAACTAAAAAAGGTAAACTTGGTTTAAGTATTCTTGGCAGTGTGGTTTTTTTACAAGTATTCTATGATATTCTTACCTTGCCTGTTATTTTTGTAGCCTTAAACAATATACCATGAACAAAAAGGTAATACTGATCATTTTAGATGGATGGGGAATCGCCACAAATCCCAAGGTTTCAGCCATTGACCAGGCCAACACGCCATTTATAAACAGCCTGTATGAAAAATACCGGCATAGCAAATTACAGGCATCCGGGCTGGCTGTCGGTTTACCTGAAGGGCAGATGGGAAATTCCGAAGTAGGACATATGAATATTGGCGCAGGCAGAGTTGTATATCAGGATCTGGTAAAAATTAATAAGGCGGTAGAGGAACATACCCTGGATCAGGAACCCGAATTGATTAAAGCCCTGGATTATGCAAAAACCAATGGAAAAAAAGTGCATTTTATTGGTTTGTTATCGGATGGAGGCGTACATTCCCATATCAACCATCTAAAGGGCTTGTGTTCTATTGCGCATGATCGAGGTGTAGAGAATGTATTTATTCATGTTTTTACCGATGGCCGGGATACTGATCCTAAAGGTGGTGTGGCTTATCTGAAGGAACTACAGGCACATAATCAGAAAACTGGTGCCCGGATCGCCAGTATTACCGGACGGTATTATGCTATGGACCGGGATAATCGCTGGGAACGCGTGAAATTAGCCTACGATGCCATGGTTCGGGGAAGAGGTGAACTGACAAAAAATCCCATTCAAGCCTTGCAGCAATCATATGAGGCAGGAGTTACCGATGAATTTGTAAAACCAATCATTGTGACTGGTCCTGATGATCAACCACTGGCAACTATTGCCGATGGAGATGTTGTATTGTGTTTCAACTTCCGCACCGACCGTGGACGTGAAATTACGCTGGCACTTACCCAGAAGGATTTTCACGAACAGGATATGCACAAACTGAATCTGTATTATGTAACCCTGACTAATTACGATGATTCTTTCCAGAATGTGCATGTTATTTTTGATAAGGATAACCTGTCTAATACGTTAGGGGAGGTGCTGGCAAACGCAGGCAAAAAACAGATACGGATTGCCGAAACTGAAAAATATCCGCATGTTACTTTCTTTTTCTCAGGTGGCCGTGAAAATCCTTTCGAAGGAGAAAAACGTATTCTCTGTCCGTCGCCAAAAGTGGCTACGTATGATTTGCAGCCAGAAATGAGTGCCTATGATATCAAAAACGCTATCATTCCTGAACTTCAGAAAAAAGAAGCAGATTTTATATGCCTGAATTTTGCAAATCCGGACATGGTTGGTCATACCGGTGTATTTGAAGCTGCCGTAAAAGCTTGTGAAACAGTAGATACTTGTGCCTCTGAGGTAGTTGCTGCCGCTTTAGAAAATGGCTATACTTCTATCATTATTGCAGATCATGGCAATTCAGATTGTATGATCAATGAAGATGGTACACCTAACACGGCGCATACCACCAATCTGGTTCCTTGCATCCTAGTAGATTCAGCATTTAAAGGACATATACAAGATGGTAAGCTTGGCGACCTGGCACCTACCATTCTTGCATTAATTGGCATCGCCCGTCCGAAAGAAATGAATGGCAATGTGCTGATAACCCAGTAATAGCGTAGATTTATTTCAGTAATGTCCCTATAACACAGATAAAGAGTTAAACAATGCTGTAATCATTATCTGTTATTATCATTGAGTATGAATATAGTTAAGTGGAAGTTGTCTTGTATGCTCATAGGTTTTATTGGTTCTGTGCTGTTCAGTTGTGGACAGGAGCCTGCCAGTTTAAAACGTGATACCAGGTTTTTTGACCTGGCGGCTTTTATAGAAACACAGTCAATTTTACTGGATTCTCTGCAACCGAAGGTGCGCAAGAAAGTAACGATAGGTGATACAGTAGAGGAGAAAATAGTTTCAGAAACCAATTGGGCAAAAGAACTGGAATTATTTGACCAGGCAGATATCAGTAAGCCGGCCTTGCAGACAAGCTATGAAATTGAAGAACAGTCAGAACAGATTCGAGTGTATAAAGCAAAAGCCAATGAGAATCCCAATGTAAAATATATTAAAACTACCTTAGATTCAAAGACTGGCCAGATTGTATCCCTGGAGGCCTTAATCAGCCGCAATAATTATCTGTATCATTCAGAAAAGAAAATATGGCTGCAATGCCGTATTAGTCCACAGGGTAAGTCGCAAATAAGTGCTTATCGCATCAGCGGCATGCAGAAACTGATATTTAATGACCAGGTACCTTATCACATTGAAGCAGAGATTTTGTAAAAAGTATTACTGCTGCCTTCTCAGAGAATCTATTTTGTGGGTGATGGGTTGTAAAAAGGTTGTTTTAATTATAAAAATAATTACTTAATTTGCCCGCAAAAATGGCCACGTGGTGAAACTGGTAGACACGCCATCTTGAGGGGGTGGTGCCTTCACTGGTATGGGAGTTCGAATCTCCCCGTGGTCACTTTAATAATGAGGACTTTATAAAGTCCTCATTATTTTATCTCATCCCATATCCGGGAGAGTACTGCACGCTTACTAGTAACACTATTCAAAAAGATATTTTTCATGGCCACCTCCCCATGCAGCCAGATACATTGCTGAATTTCAGGGAGGTGAGGGAATCTCGAGTAAAAGAGAAATAGCCACCATGAAGGCCCATATTGTTTTCACCGGTTAAAGAATATACTCTCGCAGGGGGTAGACTTACAGGAAGCTTTATCAACTTCTAACTGTCAATTGATAGCTGTAGTCAAACCTAGAAGAAAAGTTAAAAAGATGGATAAACTGATGAATGAATTCAAAAATATTAAATCCACCCAGATCAATATTGATGAATCCGGCAAATGGTAGCGTCAGTAAAGAGCAGGACAATGTAAAGCACACTACCTATATGGCTCTCAGCATCAGGCTTACCGGTAAGGATTAATTGGTGAACACCATCATATAGAGTCTGGCAGTTTTACTATAATGTACCTGCCAGGCTATGTGACGGTAAGAAACACCATGAGTATATGCAGAATAGAAATAAGTAGATGGAAGAATAGCTGGTTTCATAAGGCCTGTTTACTGTTGATGCCAATAAAATGTTTAATCTGTAATGTAAAGAAAAAACTATGCTCGCAAAGCAAAAGTAAAAATGGATATAAGGATACATTCTTATATGAAAGGCAGAAGGAATAAGCCTTTGCGGCCCTGGTAAGTTATGCTGGGAGATTGGCTTTTAAAGGAGTAAACAGAGAGGTATTTTCCGATAAATACGGAAAAATAAGAATGAGGATAAAGTTATTTGAAAAAGGAAATGCAGGAAAACCCAAAGGTGCCATGAATAATATTCAGACAAAGTAAAATAGGCATACAATCAGTTAGCTTGAAAAACAACATACAAAAAATGCAGGCAGATATAGATGCATTAAAGCCTGTAGAAGATTACATTATCTGCTCGCCTTATTCTGAATACTATTTTACCCAAACTTGCCTTGGCTGAAAATCTATCAACCATACTCTAAGTAAGTAATTAATTCATCCTTCCCGGCTATTCGGACTTCTTAGTTACATTAGAAAAAGATCATCTCATGTAATCATTGACAGAATCTTCATTAAATATAACCTCAATTATTTCATCGGTTTCATCACTGAAGATAAGCTTTGCATGGATGTTATTTATCCAATATAGGTTAGCAACAAAGTCTTCTTTTATTTGAGTAGCAAAGAAGTCTCCATGCTCTAAAACATACTGAGTCTGCTCCTGTAATGGCAGATGCTGAAGTTGAAAGAGAGTGAGCATGCACTTTAATTTAACCGTAAATGCCCTTCTTCTATAAAGTCTATTGCTAAACCAAGGGTTACAATCTCAATAACAATATCAGATAGGTAGTCAAATGCGTATTCCATAGGTTAATATATTCTTCGGTTTCTTATATGCCTTCTATAGTCTTTGAAAGCTGGATTTATAATGCTACGCAGGTACATTGCGGCAATAGTGATTATAACTATTAAAGGCAGGGCAATATATAAAGGAAGTTCCATAATATTTGATTCTTAATTTAAGCTGTATTAGCATGTTCCACCGCTTTATATTCCACCTTTATCGAAAAAGGCACCACAGTTATATGCCTTGGCGTATTAAGCAGTACACTTTGTGCTGTAATGTTTCGCCGGATATTAGTCACTATTATGTCCTTATTTTTTAGAGGCAGAAAGGATTTTAATATTGATGAAATGCTAATATTTTATATGATCTGGATTGCACTGACTATATTCCTATACTTACTTAAGTAAATTAAACCTATGATGACACTTCAGCAAATTGAAGAACTATTAATAAAGGTGCAGGTTAAAAAGTTTGATTTAGATAAAAAAGCACCTCAAGATTGCCGCCAATTTATGGTTGATCCTCAGCTGAAGTATGGCTATTATGCATCGGGTCATAAAGAAGCTGCAAAAGCTATTATGGAAGCAATGAATACTTCTATAAAATTAGAGCTGAATAGTTGATAGATTTCCTATAATTATGAAGTTTGCATGATACAATATTTCTGGCAAGTGCTAAATGAATGAAAACAAGAAGTGCACTTATCCTGGTTATAAAAAAGCCCCTCTATTCGCATAGAAGGGTGATTTTTGTACCCAGAGCAGGAGTTGAATAAAAATATTTGAGTTGTTTAGTTTAAAGTGCATACTAAGTCTAGCTCAAACAGCCATTGTATATTGCCACTTTTTCAAGGTGTTGTTATTCAAATATTGTTAATATGCAATACAATCAAAATAACATAAGCCAAGACTTAGAATAGAAAAGAAGTTTTCCTTTTCAAAGAGGATCAAGGAGTGCCTTACGCTGGTGTTATAGACTTCTACAGAATAAGTCTCTGCCTTCAATTGGAAGAGTTTATCATAAGGAATCATTTGTGGATATACTTTCCTAATGTGGACTTGCAACAAAATTGTGGACAATAAATTAAGCAACTAACACATATTGATTTAAAAGTTGCTCCATCTGGGCTGGTGTTCTATATCCCAGAGAGGAATGCAGTCTTTTCCTGTTGTACCAGATTTCTATATATTCAAAAACAGTGGTAGCCGCTTGCTGCTGATGGGCAAACTTATAATCATATACACATTCCACTTTCAGGGTCTTAAAGAAGCTTTCTGCGACAGCATTATCCCAACAATTCCCTTTTCGACTCATGCTTGGCTTAATAAGAGGATATGTACCTAATTCTTGCCTAAATTCATCACAGGCATACTGTATACCCCTGTCTGAATGAAATATTAGAGGTTGGATCACGGGCCTGTTTTTTATAGCCATTTTTAATGCTGCTATTGTCGTCTCTTTGGCCTTCATGGTTTTACTCAAGGCGAGAGCCAATAATCTTTCTGTCTGCCAAATCCAGTACCACCGTAAGATATAGCCAACCTGTAATGGTTCTGATATAAGTGGACCCGATGCTGACATCGTCTGCAGGTCCATGTCTGATACCCAGGCCTGACCTGTTGCATTAGCTGTAAAATTTCGATCCAGTAGATTTTCACTCACCGGATAGCTATGCTTTGAATCCGTAGTGACCTTATACCTTTTAATTCTTTTTGCCCTAAGCTCAGCCTGCTTCATTAAGCGGGCAACCCTGGGTCTGGAAACTGAAATGTTATTCGCTTTCAAGGCTTTACTGATTCTTGGGCTACCATAGGTCTGGCCACTCTCCTTATGGATCACTCTGATCTGTTGAAGAATTTCCCGGTTCTCTGTAGCTCGTTTAGATGGCTCACTGTTTATCCATCCATAATATCCACTTTTACTTACTTGAAAGGCTTTGCACATCTTCTCAATGGGGTATACAGTGTGATTATCCTTTATGAATTGGAATATCTCCCATCGTTCCTGGAAAAGATGCTGACCGCCTTTTTTGGACCTGCCTACGTTGTGAGCATCGGCTCCATATCCCTTTCCATTTCTGCATCCTTTAATGCCTTCTTTAGACGGGCTATTTCTGCTTCTTCAGGGGTTTGTTTTGGTTTTCCATGGCCAGGAAAACTTCCCTCCCTCTTGTCTAAAAACTCACGGCGCCAGCGATAAATCAATCCAATTTTGATATCCAATTCTTTAGCCAGATCTACTAAATTTTTTCTGCTCTTACTAAGTTCAACAGTCATTAGTTTGAACTCCTTGTCGAATTTTCTTCTTTGTCCCATTTTCATTAAGTTAAGTATTTTCTCTTAACTTAATGTCCACCCAAATGTAGCAAGATCAAATGATCACTCATGAGCTAACCAATAGATCTATCTTACAACTTGCCCAAAGCAGACCCCGGTCGGGTAAGCTTTTGTGCTTAACCCTACATAAATGGAAGAATCATTAAAATTTAAATTTTTTACAGCTTAACTTTTTGTCCACTTTTTTATAAGCCAGACTTTGACAGTTGGGCAAACCAGGCACCGCCTATAATGTGTATCCAATTATCTTCTAATTCTTTACTTATCAAGGATGACTTATCAGAATTTGTAAGCACTGAAAAATTATAGTATCTTCCCACTATTGATTAGATTAGATACAAATCATCAAAACAACTAAACAACCTTATCTATACAAAATGAGTAAATCACAAGAAGGATTTAATAAGAAAGAAAAAGAAAAGCTAAAGCAAAAAAAGAAACAGGATAAAGAGCAAAAGAAACTAGAACGTAAAACTAATTCTGACAAAGGAAAAAATCTGGAGCAAATGCTGGCCTATGTAGATGCAAATGGCAATATTTCTTCCACCCCTGTAGATCCTAAAGAAAAGCCTCTCATTCAGACAGAAAATATCCAGATTGGTGTGGCCAGACAAACCGCTGCGCCGGCAGCAGATGTAATCAGGAAAGGCACCGTCACTTTCTTTAATACATCGAAAGGATATGGATTCATTAAAGATCACCAGACACAGGAAAGTATTTTTGTGCATGTAAATGAACTGATAAATCCGGTAAAAGAAAATGACAAAGTAAGCTTTGAAACAGAAATGGGTAAAAAAGGACTGAATGCGGTCAGGGTAAAACTGATAGTGTGAGTACTTTATTTTTATCATATTTTTTTACTTAGTAGACCTGAAAAAATTGTAAAATGGCCTATTACGTGGCTATGGTCTTTTGTGCTGCAAAAAAAGTATTCTAAGTTGGCTAAATAAGAAGATTGTGTTGAAGGATTATCAACATAGGTGATTAATCTTTTGAATCGTTTTATTTCAAAGAGGGACAGATCTGAACCGGCATTTTGTGGACGTTATTCTCTGCCCTCCTTTCTTTATGTAAGCTTATTTGAACGTATGCCCCCTGCATTACCGTTACCTTGCTGGCACATCAACCAGCTTTTTATTCTTTATGGAAACCACCAAAATTATTACCCCTGAGTATACCATCAAATTAAGAAATCTTGAAATTTCAGATTATCCAGATATAAAAGAGGCCGCCGAGCTGGCCTATTCCGGAATGGGTGGTGTATGGCAGCCAAAACATATTGCCAAACTGCTCGAAATTTTTCCGGAAGGACAATTATGCATTGAACTGAATGGAAAAGTAATCGCTTGTGCCTTGTCATTGATTGTTGACTATTCCAGATTTAGAGACACCCACACCTACGTACAGATTACCGGAAATTATGAATTTACTACCCATAATGCTGATGGAGATGTATTATATGGCATTGATGTATTTATTCATCCCAGTTTCCGGGGTATGCGCTTAGGTAGAAGGCTGTATAATGCCAGAAAAGAATTATGCGAGAATCTGAATTTACGATCTATTATTGCCGGTGGCCGCATACCTGGCTTTATAACCTATGCCGATAAACTGACTCCCAAAGAGTATATAGAAAAGGTAAAACTGCGGGAAATATACGATCCTATTCTCAGCTTTCAGATTGCCAATGACTTCCATGTAAAGAAGATCCTGACTAATTACCTGCCTTACGATTCTGACTCTAAAGCTTTTGCCACCTTGCTGGAATGGAATAATATTTATTATGAAGAAAATAAAAAGCAGGTTGGTGACAAAAAATCAGTGGTCAGAATTGGTATTGCCCAGTGGCAGATGCGTACGGTGGAGGGAATAGAGGCCATGATCGAGCAGATAGAGTTCTTTGTAGATGCCGTAAGTGGATACAAATCGGATTTTATCTTGTTCCCTGAGTTATTTAATGCTCCATTGATGGCTGCATTTAATCAGTATACCGAATCGGCCGCCATCCGGATGCTGGCAGGCTATACTGAGCAGTTACGAAATAAGTTCTGCGAGTTTGCGGTCAATTATAATGTGAATATAATTACCGGAAGTATGCCTTTGTATGAGGATGGGAAATTATACAATGTAGCCTTTTTATGCCGCCGCAATGGAACCTGGGATAGTCAGTATAAATTACATATCACGCCGAATGAATCTTATCACTGGGGTGTGGTGGGGGGAGATACGCTGAAAATATTTGAAACCGACTGTGGCAAAATCGGTATTCTGATCTGTTATGATGTAGAATTTCCTGAGCTTCCCCGCTTGCTTGCCGCTCAGGGAATGGATTTGCTTTTTGTTCCGTTTCTGACAGATACACAGAACGGATATAACCGGGTACGCTTGTGCGCGCATGCGAGAGCCGTTGAAAATGAGTGTTATGTGGCCATCGCAGGCAGTGTAGGTAATCTTCCGAGAGTAAATAACATGGATATTCAATATGCACAGTCAGCCGTTTTTTCTCCTTCTGATTTTCCTTTTCCTACCAATGCGATTGTTTCGGAAGCTACCCCTAATGCTGAAATGATGCTAATTTCAGACGTGAACCTGGATCTGTTGAAAGAATTGCATATAAATGGAAGTGTGAAGAACCTGAAAGACAGACGGACGGATTTATACAGCCTGACCTGGCGGGGTAAAAGCTAAATTGTTTGCCGGTTATGAATACCTGCCATACTGGAGATACTTCTTTGAACCCTTAATGCAAAGAATAAAGTTGTAATTACTTCTGTAATGCAATTAAGTTTTAGAATATGGTGTGATCTGATTACTAAATGTACTTTTAACTCCTATCTTTTTATGCTTTCTCCTCTCCAATTACGACAACTTCCTCTTCAGCAACAAGCTCAATATGTATGTGAATATGGAAAGTTTGTTGATAGCAAGTTTGAAGGAGAGACTACCGTAAACATGTATTGGCTGGATAAATATTATGCAGAAGTAATTTACAACAGCCTATCTAATCAGGTTCAGGATATTGAGCTGAAAGAAGCTTTTCATGATCATTAAATCTCTATTCCCTATTCTGCTTTGACTATCTGGCTCCTAGTACTAAATATTACTTTATAAGATAATAAGCTCCAATAATAGTATAGAATCCGGAAATGAAAACGATCTGTTGACTTTATAAAATAATCCTTTCAACAAGTAATTGTATACATTTCAATTAAAAAATGAACTTATACAATTACTATGTGAAAACTTTTTGCTATTTTCTTAGCTGTTTTTCCATTGGGATACTTTAAAAATTTAACTCCGGCAATATGATCAGTAGAAATATCTGTGTGGGGTTAGTGTTTTTTCTACTTCACCTGTTCTCTGTTAGCTGTAAGGCGCAGCTGCCATCTGTTTCTTTCGAAGTAATTACTACCAAAGATGGTTTGCCTAGCAATACCGTGTTTTCTGCTGCTAGAGATCAAAAAGGATTTATATGGTTTGGAACCAGGCTTTGTCCCACCAGATATGATGGAGCCAGTTTCAGAAACTTCCTGGATTTTGAAACTAACCTGGTAACAGGATTAGCTGCCGATAAGGATAATAATATATGGCTGGCCAGTGACCGGAGCGGTATTTGCAAGATCGGGGCTGATTCACTCAACATGACTGCCATTCCGAGTTCCGACAGGCAAGCCTCTAATAAGCAAACCGGGTACTTCTTCATCGATTCTTATGGAAAAGGCTGGTACAGCAATTGGTATGGCGTCAGCTGCATGGATCTAAAAACAGGAAAATTTAAACATTATCCTTTCCGGCAGACTACCTATGTATGGGTAAAAGGTTCTTTTATCGAAGATCGCCAGCATAATCTCTGGGTCATTGGACGTGATAATGGCTTATTCCGCTACGACCGCCAGGCGGATACACTGGTCTGTGTATTAGGTGCTGATGCACAGGACCCAAAACGGAGGCTACCCATTGTATTCACACAAGCTTGCATGGATCAGCAGGGCATACTCTGGATAGGTACACATAATTACGGATTAATCCAATACGATCCACAAACGGGGAATTATGTGAATTATTCTAATGAGAGCCCATCCAGTTTCATTAACAGTGTGGAGGCAGGCTATGACGAAAATGGAAAACCTGTTGTGTGGTGGGGCGATCATGAGGGATTAGGTGTGTTCCGGCCTGAGCAGAAAAAGTTTTACCGCTTTTCTCACCTGCTTCCTGATGCCTATGAAGTACACGATATATTCAGAGACAAAACGGAAGGGATTGTATGGGTGTGTACCTCGGATGGAATATTAAAGTATAACCCCAAAAGTAATTTAATCCAAACCATAGCTATTCCGGATGGCATTGTACATTTTCCGGTTGTGGTTAATACATTTTTGCCGGATAAAACGGATCCGTCAGGCGAAACATTCTGGCTGGGATTATCCCATACAGGTATGTTGCAATGGAACCGCCGGACAAATCATTTTATGCTATTTAAGTTTCCACCAGAAAAATCATCTCCGGAAACACGCTGGATGATACAAAGAGAGGATGGAAAGATATGGATAGGTGTTAACCAGTGGAGATATAAACGGCCGGGTATTATAGTATTTAATCCTGAAAATAAGCAGTTTCTGAATCCACCGCTTAGCCGGCTCGCCAACCAGTATTATTCGGTACCTTTTTTTATGTATGGATTTTTTGATCGGCAAAAACGGCTCTGGATCGGTAATTCAGACGAAGGCATTCATGTACTGGATTCAGCTTCCTGTAAAGAAGTTTCTCCCTGGGATAGCCAGACTCAACTGGACCTGATCAAAGGAAATAACCTGATCAATGATATGCGGATAGATAAACAGGGCCGGGTCTGGCTGGGTACCTATAAGGGGGTATATTATGTAGATGAAGAAGAAAGAAAATTTGTATACGCTGATACGCCGCATCCAGCTTTGCGTAATCAGGACCCGGCTGTGAATACACTGCTGGAAGACCACAATGGCAATATCTGGGCGGCCCGCTGGGGCAGTATTACACAAACAGACAAAAATGGTGTTATCCGGACGGTGCTCACATCTAAAGAAGGCCTCTCTGACCGGGAAAACCGCGGACTGGCAGAGGATAAATGGGGCAATATCTGGATTGGAAATTATGAAGGCTTACACTATTACAACCCAGTCAGCAAAAAACTCTTGCGCTTTACCGTAAACGATGGTTTGCTTAGTAATAATACCCTCCAACGGTTATTTGTTCATGCCGGAAATGAACTGTTTATCGGGCAAAAAAATGGAATTAATTTGTTAAAGATAGATAAATTATCAGGGCAGCCTGTGCCTCCTCCTGTTGCGGTAAGCTCCTTTAAGATTCATGAAAAAGAACAATACTTTGATTTCTCCCGGCCTGTCCGTTTGAAGCGCTCTGACAATGCATTTAGTGTTGATTTTAGTGCCTTAAACTATAGTAAATTACAGAACAATCAATATGCGTATTACCTGGAGGGATTCGACAAAAACTGGAATTATATCGGTTCTAATCACCTGGCTTATTATACCAATCTCGACCCAGATACTTATACTTTGTATTTAAAGGCAGGAGATGCATTTGGTAACTGGAACCAGAATCCATTGCGGATTCAAATTGTTGTGTTACCAGCATTTTACGAAACATGGTGGTTCCGGCTGCTCATTGTAGCTGCCATAGCCGCTATCTTGTATGCACTTTACCGGTACCGCATCAATCAACTCTTACGATTGCAACAGATACGAAACCGCATTTCAGCTGATCTGCATGATGAAATTGGCGCTTCTCTGAGTGGTATCAGTATTATGGGGATGATGGCAAAGAAGAATCTCCAGGAAAAACACCCCTCAGCCCTTTTTCTGGAACGGATGGTAGAAGAAACCAATCAGATCAGCAGTTCACTCGACGATATTGTCTGGAGCATTAATCCAAAAAATGATGACTTATCCCACCTGACTGCCAGAATGACCCGGTATGCCTCCGAATTGCTGGAAGCCAAAGGAATTGCCTATAAAATGAATGCCCCTGATTATTATGGACAGGTAAAACTTTCTATGGAACAGCGCAGGGATTTTTACCTGATCTTTAAGGAAGCCCTCAATAATTTGGCTAAGTACGCCCAATGTTCGCAGGCATGGGTGGAGATCAGCCTCCAACGGCATTGCCTTCAGCTGGTGATTCGCGATAATGGGATTGGTTTTGAACCGCATTTGTATACGGAGCGGAACGGGCTTCGGAATATGCGAAAACGGGCCGAAAATTTAAAAGGCACACTGCTTATTCAATCTGCGCCGGGGGAGGGAACCATGCTGCAACTTTCGTTTCCAATATCTGCCTAACCCTAAAGGGTTATTGACAAGAATATATTAATTTAGTTCATTGTTAGATCATCCTAAAGAAAAGAATATGGACATGCCCCCCATTAATGTGTCTATTTATGAAGATAATAACAAACTGCGTGAGTTACTGGAACTACTGGTTGATAATACGCAGGGCTTGCATATAGTGGGAACGTATCCTGATTGCCGTAATATTGCCAGGGAAATTCGTCATACCCGTCCTGATGTAATCATTATGGATATTGATATGCAGGATTATAATGGCATAGAAGGTGTGCGTCTGGTAAAGGAATTTGATGCCGGGATACGGGTACTGATGCATACCGTTTTTGATGACGATGACAAACTTTTTGCCTGTTTAAGTAATGGGGCTGATGGATATCTACTAAAAAAAGATTCATCCCTCTATTTAATTCAGGCGGTTCGGGATGTATATGCAGGAGGAGGTCCCATGTCGCCAGGTATTGCCCGCCGGGTGTTAAAAACATTTCATCAGCCCCTGCGCGTACAAGAGAATGAATACCATATTACCTCCCGCGAAAAGCAAATACTAGAATTACTGGCCCGTGGATTTACTTACCGTATGATTGCGATTGAATTTTCGATCTCGATTGAAACCGTGCGGCGCCACCTGAAAAATATTTACCAGAAACTCCATGTTCAATGTGGCCCGGAAGCGGTAGCAAAAGCCATACGGGCACAAATTATCAAATATTAAATTTCCTTTTCTCACTATCAAGGCAGAGTTTTTTTACCGGATATAATTAGGTAAAAGAGCGATTTTTGGTCAGGTCTACAACATAAGGAATTACTGCTGATCTATTTATCCGGTATATGCCCTCTTACCTTTTACCACCAGATAATTGACCATATACAGTCAGGATCTCTACAGGTGGTTGTATAAAAGGGCACATACATTTTTTATAAATAGAAAAAACTGCTTCCAGTACAGTTACGTGCACTTTTAGCCTAGCAAATTGTGTATAAGGGGTTATTGAACCATTATATATAAAACAGCACATTTACCTGTCAAAAGCTGCACACTGTTTCCGCAGCACATTATACACTCTCCTGAATAATTATTCATTCAGATATACCCTTATAAATAACTCCCTATGAAACCATATAGACACTTTTTAACGCTGGCAGCCCTGTTACTAACACAGGTTGCATGGGCACAGAATAATTATTTTGCTGGTAGTGGGGCTGGCAGCAGTAATACAGGTAGTAATAACACCTTGGTAGGCTCTTACGCAGGCTGGTACAATAAAGCCGGTAGTTACAATAGCTTTTACGGCTCCTCTGCCGGGCAACGGAACACAACCGGTAATTACAATACATTTAACGGGGCACTGGCTGGTTACTATAATAGTAACGGCGCATTCAATGTGTTTCTGGGATATACAGCCGGACAAAACAATACGGTTGGCACCTATAACAGTTTTGTAGGCAGTTATTCAGGCATTAATAATACCACTGCCAGCGGCAACAGCTTTTTTGGGTATGCCAGTGGATATGCCAATACAACCGGTACCGGCAATAGTTTTTTTGGATATGGTTCAGGATATGCCAATGGTACAGGCGCTAATAATAGTTTTTTCGGGTATGCCAGCGGAAATGCCAACACGACCGGAGGCGCTAATAGTTTTATTGGCTTTTATGCAGGTGCTGCCAATACCACCGGCCAGCACAATAGTTTTATAGGGCATCAGGCCGGACGATTGAATACAACTGGCAGCTTCAACAGTTTTGTGGGGAGCTATGCAGGCTATTATAATACAACTGGCAGTTACAATAGTTTTATGGGTTATTACGCCGGAACAGGAAATACCTCAGGCAATTATAATACTTTTTCAGGCTATCAGGCAGGTTTAAAAAATAGCACTGGGTATGACAATAGTTTTGTGGGAAACCAGTCTGGCATTAACAATACCACAGGCATTTCCAATGCTTTCTTTGGCAGTAAGTCTGGCTACAGTAATACTACCGGCCGGTGGAATAGTTTTCTGGGAACGTTTGCCGGCCTGTATAATACCACTGGCAGCTATAATAGTTTTGTGGGTTATGCTGCCGGGCAGTCAAATACAACCGGATATAATAACAGTTTTGTAGGTTATCTGTCTGGCTTAAGCAATAATATTGGTGGAAATAATACCTTTTCAGGCTATCAGGCAGGAAGAGCAAATACATCCGGTGGAAATAACAGTTTCTTTGGCAGTGAAGCCGGGGGTAGAAACACGACCGGAAATTTCAATAGTTTCTTTGGGTATGCAGCCGGATATTTCTTAACCACCGGAAATGGCAATTCTCTGTTTGGCTATCGCTCGGGCTATGCAAGCACGTCAGCTACCAACAACAGTTTCTTTGGGTATGCCACCGGTGAAGATAATACAAGCGGTAGTGGAAACTCGTTTGTAGGCTATAATGCAGGCGCCAACAACACCACCGGAACTGGCAATAACTTCTTTGGTGACCAGGCGGGAAATGCTAATACAACCGGAAATTTTAACAATATTATTGGCGGCTTTGCAGGGTATAAAAATACTACGGGAGCCTATAATAGCATCGTTGGCTATAGTGCAGGTTATGGGAATTCTACAGGAAATAATAATAGTTTTTTCGGGTATGCGGCTGGCGGAGCTAATACAACAGGGATAGGAAATACAGCCGTAGGATATTTTGCCAATATGTCAACTGGCACCTTAACCAACGCAGGCGCTATTGGCTACAAAGCATATGTAAGCCGTTCTAATTCATTAATTCTTGGTTCTATCAGCGGTGTAAATGGAGCTACGGCTCATGCCAATATAGGCATTGGCACATCCGCCCCTGCGTACCGCTTGCATGTGAATGGAATGGCAGCTAAACCAGGCAGTAATGTATGGATAGTAGCCTCCGATAAACGGTTAAAGCAGAATATTACCCCTTTCAAAGATGGATTAGAAGTTCTTGAGCAGATAAAGCCTGTCAAATATCGCTATAACGGCAAAGCAGGCATGTCCCAAGAGACGGAGTATGTAGGCATAATTGCACAAGAAATTCAGCCAATTGCGCCTTATATGATTGGTAAATTCATCTATCAGGATAGCACAGGCAAGCAAGAAGAATATTTAGATTATGATGCCAATGCCCTTACCTATATTCTGGTCAATTCTGTGAAGGAGCTCAAAGTGGTAAATGAGGAATTGAAACAGGAAAACCTCACCTTACAAGAGGAAGTTTCTGCTATCAAAGAAGAATTAGCTGCTATTAAAGAATTATTATTAAAACGATCTCCAGAGTCAAATAATAGTGAAGCCAGGTTGTGGCAAAATGCACCCAATCCCTATAATCAGACTACCGTGATTAAATATACCATGCCAGCTTCAGCGATGAGCGCTTCTATTAAAGTATATTCTGCAACCGGACAAGAGCTGCACAGTGTAGATATAACCGGGAAAACAGCAGGAGAAGTAGTATTGACGGCAAGTATGTTTCCGGCAGGAACCTATGTTTACAAGCTCTTTGTGGATGGAAAAAGTGTAGACTCAAAAAAATTAGTACTAGCCAGATAGACAGAAAAATCTATTAATTTTCGCAATAGCGGCTTAACAAAATTTCGGCTTTCATACTTTATTTCCCTCCTTAAGCGGGAGTTGGATAAAATAGCTGATTTCTTGAAAGGTACTTATATTCTTGGTTTGGCTTTCTTTGCTAGAATGTAAAGAAAAAATATCTGCTTTATTTATATAAGGAGCTACGACGAAGGTATGCATTTGAGCTATTTCAAACCACTAGTACGCTCCTTGCAATGCTATCTGCATTAGATACAGCTCTTACCACCTAATAGCCTGATATAAGCATTACATATCAACTATGTGGTTTATTGAAAGGGTACATGTAAGAACTGTTTTGCACATAATAATATGCAGAATTAAGTTGTTAGTCGACATAGGTTCATATACGCTGACTATTCATCTTGCAACATTCACCTCCTTTTTATTTCTTCTCTTTTAAAAATTATACCTATACAACTCAATTAAGCTTAGCATAACATTTAAGTGCCAAGAAATAATCAGTTATTGCCTGTTACTCCTATTCCTACGGGATAAGCCTACCTATGGAAACCTATCATCAATCAGAATTAAATCTAAAACCTATGAGCCATAACCTATGAGCCGTTTCTGGTATGTCATCTTCTTTTGCTGCTGTTTTATTACAGTAACTCAGGCGCAACCTTTGCCTTCAAAACCTAACATCATCTATATTGTGGCTGATGATATGGGCTATGGCGACCTTAGTTCGTATGGTAGAAACGATTATCAGACACCCAACCTGGATAAATTTGCCAGGCAAGGCATACGGTTTCTACAGGCCTATGCAGCAGCTCCTGTTTGCACGCCCTCCCGAACAGGTTTCATCACAGGTCGTTATCCGGCTAGAACCCAGGTGGGGTTATGGGAACCTCTTACCGGGCAGGGAATGGATGAGCAGATGGGCCTCACCTCTGAACAGGCTACCGTCTCTTCTATGCTAAAGGCAAATGGTTATCAAACGGTACTGATCGGGAAATGGCATCTGGGCAAGCAGCCTCAACATCATCCAAATAAACACGGGTTTGTAGAGTTCTACGGCGTTTTGGAGGGAGCCGCTGACTATGTATCTCATCAACCCGGTTTGTATCACAACCAAGATTCTATCCTGCGTAAAGGTTATCTGACAGACCTGTTTACTGAGCAAGCGGTAGCTTTTATAGCTCAGAAACACCCAAAGCCTTTTTTTATGAGTCTACAATATACAGCTCCCCATTGGCCATGGCAAGGACCCAGTGATGTACCCTATGCAGACTCACTGGATTGGAGAAGCGGAGGATCTGCTCAAATCTATGCCCAGATGATACAGCGATTAGACACGGGCATTGGCCAGATTATGGCTAGTTTACACCAAAATGGATTAGAGGAAAATACCCTGGTAATTTTTACAAGTGACAATGGAGGAGAACAATTTTCGCAAATGGGACCATTTCGGGGAAAAAAGATGGAACTTTGGGAAGGAGGCATTAGAGTACCGGCAATTGTTCGCTGGCCAAACGCTTTAAAAGGAGGGGAAGAATCTAAGCAGGTGGTAATTTCTATGGATTGGACGGCGACTATTCTGGCAGCAGCCGGGGTGACAGCCCATCCTAATTACCCCTTAGATGGTATGAATTTATTGCCTGTCTGTCAGGGAAAGGTATCATTGCAATCACGGCAATTAGCCTGGCGGACTTTCCAGCGGACTAAGCAAAAAGCTTTTCGCAGTGGCGATTGGAAATACCTGCACGATGGGAAAGCTGAGTATCTGTTTAACCTGGCCCTGGACCCTAGTGAGGAATATGATGTAAAAAATCAGCAACCTCAAAAATTAGCTCAGTTAAAAGCACTCTATCAGCAATGGGATTCCCAAATGCTCCCACCATTGGCTTTACCTTAGGAAGTTGAAAAAAAGTTTGTTTTCTGAAGAAACTAATTTAATAATGCTGATCTTCTAAGAGCTGGGTATTATTTTTTGTAAAGCAAATACTCTTTTATCCTTATTTACTCAGTTTTTAATGCTCTATAATGGGAAAACTCCAGGCATCACACCTTTTTATAAACTTAATACAATTTCCTTCCACTCATACCGGGATAAATCGCCCACTCTATCAAATAATAATGGGTAGGGTTTAGGGAAGAAATCTGTTAGTACGCCTTGATTTACAATCCCTATTGGAACTTTAAAATGGAAGTAGAAAGCCTGCGCATCCTCTAGGTAGATTTTTTCATCGGCACGCAGGATCACAATCACATTACCTAGTCTATTAATTCTTGCATATTCATACTTCATGGTTTCTTGAATCGACAGTTATGAGTACAACACGGCAAATAACCAAAGAGTTACGCTGGCGGATCAATTCTTTTCTGAATCTTAATTAGTTGCCTTGCTTAGACTTAAATCTGATTCCCGGTATGAACAATTTCAATAAATATTATTTTCTAAAATTGACAATACAAAAGGTATAAAAAAGCCCTCTGTTAAATAATTTTCCTGTTGAGAAGCACTAACTGGCAGAAACTATATGTAGTGTAAATTTTGAATGAGAGGAATGATTGAATGAAAACTATCTTTAAAGCAAAATCAATTATTGCCTGTTAATATATAAATCAATCATTGGCATACATTACCATTCCTGATATGGCTCAGATGGACATTTTTTATATAAGAGTTAAAGAGGATATCTGAGCTTGCTTGGCTTTCAATCTGCTGCATAACTCTCTTCTTTTCTCCATGGAAAGTCTGGGCCAGTTTAGATTCATTTCCTGGGCATCCGTATTGAAGGTATCTTTTAACTCGATCAGAATCTGAGTATCCTCTTGTGAGATTTTAATTAATTCTATATAATTACCCATGGCTTTTCTTGCTAATCTACGTCTTTATTTCTACAATCCCCGGTAGACGCTTAAATACTTAAAAGAAGATTGGCCTTATCCTGCAATTCTACATATATATTAAATATAGGGTATGTCCATTGCTTTACCATAAGTGTTTTTATAAATCTGTATAGGCTATTTTACTGTGAAAAATCTGCATGGGCTTGCCCAGATCACATACTCAAAAATTATAAAGCCAATAACCTGTTATCAAATAATGAATAGTAATTTCTCTGCTTTGAAAAAAGCTTTTGCATTTTAAGAATTAATTCTTTTACTTTTTGCCTTCATTCAGCCTAAAAATGTATAATGATCGCAATTAATCACCACCTGCAAGCTTCAGATCTTTTATCTAAACTCACTTCCTTTTGGGAACTCTCCGGCAATAAAATCAAGCTCATCAACAAAAACTATGATGTTTCTAAAGGTTCCCCTGTATTTACAGTAAAAGGGAAGTACAGCACCCGCGGATGGACGGAATGGACACAAGGTTTTCAGTTTGGTTCGGCTATTTTGCAATACGATGCCACCGGGGAAAAAGAATTTCTGGAGTCTGGCCGGAAAAAAACGCTGGAAGTAATGGCTCCGCACATCAGCCACATTGGTGTGCACGACCATGGTTTTAATAATGTGAGTACCTACGGAAACCTGCTGCGCCTGATGCACGAAGGTAAAACTGACTATAATGAGTGGGAAAAGAACTTTTATGAACTGGCGCTTAAAATATCCGGAGCTGTACAAGCCAGCCGGTGGACAAATATTAAAAACGGAGGCTTCATTCATTCTTTCAACGGACCCCATTCCCTCTTTGTAGATACCATCCGTTCTTGCCGGGCTTTGGTAGTAAGCCATTTATTAGGACATGTATTCCAGGCTGAAAACGATGTAAAAATTAACCTGCTTGAACGGGCACTGCTACACATAAAAGCGACTGCCGATTACTCCGTGTTCTATGGAGAAGGCCGGGATTCCTATGATATCTGGGGACGGACGGCTCATGAAAGTGTGTTTAATACCAAAGATGGAAATTTCCGTTGCCCCAACTCCCAGCAAGGCTATTCCGGCTTTACTACCTGGACCCGTGGACTGGCCTGGGCTATGTGTGGCTTTGCCGAAGAACTGGAATGCCTGGAAACTATTACAGATGCTGAGCTGGAAATAGTCGGTGGGCGTAAGCAGACAGAAACTTTTATGCTGAAAGCCGCTAAAGCTACCTGCGATTTTTATATTGAACATACACCTATCGATGGTATTCCCTACTGGGATACCGGTGCTCCAAATCTTTATGAATTAGGTGATTATTCAGAACGCCCGGCTGATCCTTATAATGATTTTGAACCGGTAGATAGTTCTGCGGCTGCTATTGGCGCCCAGGGTTTACTTCGTTTGGGTAAATATCTGTCTGGTAAAGGACAAGCTGAGGATGGGAAAAAATATACGCAAACAGGATTAACTGTACTGAATACCTTGCTTGATGAACCTTATCAGAGTACTGACCCCAACCACCAGGGTTTATTGCTGCACTCTATTTATCATCGTCCCAATGGATGGGATTATGTGCCGGAAGAGAGTAAAATTCCCTACGGGGAATCCAGCATGTGGGGAGATTACCATATGCGGGAACTGGCTTTGTATGTGCAGCGCATGATCAATAAAGAACCCTATTATACTTTTTATTCCTGTGTACAATGAGTGCAAGCCCACTGACTGACTTTTCGAAACTCTGCATCCATACGATTACTACCAAACCCTGGACAATAGAGGAGGCTGCTAAAAGTTTTTCCAGGGAAGGTATTGGTGGCATTACTGTCTGGCGGGATGCTTTACAAGGGAGAAATATAGCACAAACCGGACAGATGCTCCGGGAACACAACTTGCAGATCATTTCTTTATGCCGGGGCGGTTTTTTTCCGCATACTGAAATTTCCGGTAGACAAAAAGCCATTGACGATAACAAAAAAGCCGTAGATGAAGCTGAAGCTCTCGGTGCACCCTTAATTGTTCTGGTGTGTGGCGCTGTACCCAGCCAGGCTCTAGAAGTATCCAGAAAGCAGATAAAAGATGGTATCCTGGCGGTATTGCCGTATGCGGAAGCAGCAGGCATAAAATTAGCCATTGAGCCACTACATCCGATGTATGCCGATAGCCGTTCTGCCATTAATACTTTAGCCCAGGCCAATGATATGGCGGAGGAAATCAATTCGCCCTGGCTGGGTGTGGCCGTAGATGTATATCACCTCTGGTGGGATTCTCAACTAGAGCAGGAAATTTACCGCTGCGGAAAAAATGAAAACCTTTTTGCCTTCCACATCTGCGACTGGAAAACCCCTACGCTGGATATGCTCAACGACCGGGGACTAATGGGAGAGGGATGTATCAACATCCGGCAGATACGGAGCTGGGTAGAAAAAGCGGGTTTTATCGGTTTTAATGAAGTAGAAATATTTTCTAACATCTACTGGTCGCAGGACCAGGGGGAATTTCTGAAAAAGATCAAGGAATCGTATCTGAAATACTCATAAATACTCATAAATAGATTTTAATCTTCTAAATTTTCCTAATCCACCATTTCCATGAAGGAACACAAAGTAGGCATTATCATGAACGGCGTTACCGGCCGGATGGGTACTAATCAGCACCTGATGCGGTCCATCGTTGAAATTATTAAACAAGGCGGCGTAAAAGTCGGTCCGGGAGAAACCATCATGCCTGATCCTATTCTGGTAGGCCGTGACTTAAATAAACTGCAAAAGCTAAGCAAAATGTCTGGGGTGGAAAAGATCACTACCAATGTAGATGAGCCGATGAATGATCCCTATTACAGCATTTATTTCGATGCCCAGACCACTGGCCGAAGGGCAGAGGGGGTACGCAAAGCCGTAAAAGCTGGTAAGCATGTGTATTGTGAAAAACCTACAGCCGTAGATGCCAAAACTGCTCTGGAATTATACACTTTATGTACAGAAGCCGGATTGAAAAATGGCGTAGTGCAAGATAAACTCTGGCTTCCAGGCATCTTAAAACTGAAACGGCTCATTCAAAATGACTTTTTTGGAAAAATACTGTCTGTACGTGGGGAGTTTGGGTACTGGGTGTTTGAAGGACATACCATTCCGGCGCAACGGCCTTCCTGGAACTACCGCAAGGAAGATGACGGAGGTATTATCGTAGACATGCTTTGTCACTGGCGTTATGTACTGGATAATGTATTTGGTAAGGTAAAAGCCGTTTCCTGCCTTGGTGCTACGCATATTCCTGAACGCATCGACGAACAAGGCAAAGCCTATAAATGCACTGCCGATGATGCCGCCTATGCTACTTTTGAACTCGAAGGAGGCGTAATTGCCCAGTTCAATTCCTCCTGGACCGTACGGGTGCGGAGAGACGATTTATTAACACTTCAAGTTGATGGCACCAAAGGTTCGGCAGTTGCCGGATTGCGGGAGTGCTACATTCAACATTATGGCAATACTCCCAAGCCGGTCTGGAACCCGGATATTGAGCAGCCCATTAAGTTTTTTGATGGCTGGGCTAAAGTACCGGAACAGGAAGTTTTCGACAATGCTTTTAAAGCCCAATGGGAATTATTCCTTAAACATGTAGTGAAAGATGAACCGTTTCCCTGGAATTTATATGAAGGAGCCAAAGGTGTTCAACTGGCCGAAAAAGGTATTGAAAGCTGGGAAAAACGCTGCTGGGTGAATGTGGATGAGTTAAAATAAGCATTCTTCTACATAAAAAGCTTTGATGAATAATGAGCGAAAGAGAAATATATGATTCAATCAGAGCCGAAAAGTTAGTTGGTAGAGAAGCCTGGGATGATATAACAAGTGCTGGATTAGGACTTTTTCCCATTTTATGTGTATGGGGGATGCTTTTTCTAAGCCTTGGTTTTGATGTTGTGAAAAACCGACCAATTTCATGGGGGTGGGTAGTAATTTTTATGAGTAGTGGCATATTACTTTTTTATGGCTCTTATAAACTCATATATGAAAACAAGCTGTCAGCCATCAAAACAAATTTAGATGCCTCTACTAATAAAGCTCTTACAAAAAAAGTAATAGAAAAACTTCAGTGGACCATTATTGAAATCAAAAAATACATAATCGTAGCTGAAGCAGAAAAAGAGTGGGGTGCAACAACAGAAAAAATAGTAGTGCTGATGGCTGATAATTACATTTATATTAATGTAAAATACAAATCGGGGAGTAAAGCAAGACTTCCGTTTCTGACTGGATTTAGTGAAAAAAAGATAAAAGAAATAAAAAAGGAAATTGATGATGCTCTTAATGACTCGACTAAAGCTAATGAAGAAAAGATTTAGCGGATTTAATTTGAATATCAGTTGACCATAATTACATGAAAAAAGTAGCATTTGTAACCGGAGGAAGCCGGGGAATAGGTTTGGGTATTGCCGAACATCTGGCTAGACATGGATTCGATCTGGCCATTAATGGGGTAAGGAAGGAGAATTCTGTAAAAGATGCCATTATGCAACTACAGAACTTGGGAGCAGAAGTTATCTATTGCCAGGGCGATATTGCCTCCAGAGAAGCCAGAGAAGCAATGCTGGAAAAAATCAGGCAGTACTATGGCCGCTTGCATGTGCTGGTAAATAATGCAGGAGTAGCCCCCAAAGAGCGCCGGGATATTCTGGAAGCTACGGAAGAAAGTTTCCAATATGTGCTAACGACCAATTTGCAGGGAGCTTATTTTCTTACCCAATCCGCTGCCAACTGGATGATTGCGCAGAAAAAAGCAGCGAATGATTTCTGGGGATGTATTATCAATGTATCTTCTATTTCGGCTACTGTAGCTTCTGTGAATAGGGGCGAATATTGCATTGCAAAGGCAGGTTTAAGCATGGCTACCCAACTGTTTGCCGCCAGATTAGGAGAATTTGATATTCCGGTCTATGAGGTTCGTCCGGGCGTGATTAAAACGGATATGACGGCTGGCGTTACCGAGAAGTATGATAAATTAATTGAGGGAGGATTATGTGTACAGAAAAGGTGGGGCTATCCCGATGATGTAGGAAAAGCGGTAGCCGCTCTGGCAAAAGGAGATTTTCCATATTCCACCGGACAAGTAATTATGGTAGATGGCGGATTAACATTACCAAGGTTATAAGTAAATTGAGAATTGCTAATAAGTGAGCGTCTGATTGCCGGTAATGAATGCTATGTATAATTTTGATAGTCTAATGCTTATCAATTCTGTCTTTTCAGTTCTCTTAGTCCGGTTGAATCTGGTTGCGCTCTATAAAGTCTTTAAATGGTTTGCGGTAAGAATCACTGATCGGAATATAGGTATGTCCAATTTGTACTTTTTCTTTGTGGATGGCATCAATTGCTTCCAGAGAGATAATATACGAGTGATGAATCCGGATAAAACGGTCGGCAGGCAGCTGGGTTTCCAGGGATTTTAGCCGTTGCAAACTCACAATTTTCTGCTGACGGGTGTAAATGGCTACATAATCTTTCAGCCCTTCTACATATAAAATATCTTTCAAATTCACTTTCAGGAGCTTAGTGCCATCTTTTACAAAAATAAACGGAGGCGTATTCTCAACTGGTACTCTTTCCGGAGCAGGAGTAGATACAGGAGCGGAGCCAGATAAACGCTGGCTGGCTTTATCTACCGCCCGGAGAAAACGGTCCAGGGTGATGGGTTTCATCAGGTAATCTACCACATCCAGTTCGTAGCCTTCCAGGGCATATTCTGAATAAGCGGTGGTAAGAATCACAAGGGGTTTTTTCTGAAGGATCTTAAGTAAACTGATTCCGGTAATTTCCGGCATTTGAATATCCAGAAACAGCAAATCTACGTGCTGATTGCGGAGTACCTCAATGGCAGCCATCGGACTGGCACAAGCATCAAGCAACTGCAAAAAAGGTATTTTTTTTACATATTCAGTCAGCAGGTTGCGGGCCAGAGGTTCATCATCTACGATTAAACATTTGAGAATCAATTGAGTAACAAGTTAAGTTGTATGCTATAACGGTCGGGCAAATCGTTGGTTTTAAGCTCGTATTTTCCGGGATAACTCAGGGCCAGTCTGCGTTGCACATTTTGTAAGCCAATGCCTGATTTTCCTGTATGTGCCTGCCCGTTTGAAGAAATTTTGCTGTTTTCTACTTTATATACACATTCTTTCCCATTAATGCAGATAGAAATCTTCACCCATGAGCCTGACTGGTTATTACTTACCCCGTGTTTGAATGCATTTTCCAGAAAAGTAATAAAAATCAGGGGCGCAATCAATATCTGGTCCGGACTGCCCTCAATTTTAAAACAAATCGGTATCTGATTATTCAAACGCAGCTTTTCGAGGCTGATATAGTTCTGCATATATTCAATCTCTTTACTGAGCATAACCTTGGGATGATTCGAATCATAAATCATATAGCGCATCATCTGCGAAAGTTTGGCAATCACCTCTGTAGTATTAGGCGACTGGGTAAAAGCCAGGTAGTATAAGTTATTGAGGGTATTAAATAAAAAATGCGGATTAATCTGTGCCTTGAGGAAATTTAGTTCAGCCATTAATTTTTCGTTTTCCACCTCTTTTTTCCTGGCTTCCAGCTCAAACCACTGTTCTGCAAAACGGAGCATCGCTACAAAAATGGCAATAAATAAGGCCACAGCTGATATCTGCACAATAAACCGGGGCGTATATAAATATTTTTCCTGATAGGTATATCCATCAATAAGCCATCGTTCCAGGTAAAGACGGCTGGCAATGAAGAACATAAATACTGCTAAAAATCCCAACAGGTATTTCCATACATTTTTTCCGGCCAGAAAACGTGGCAATAGCAAAAAATAATTCAGGTATGCAATCAGTATGGTAGAAGTCATAGCCAGGCTGGTGGTAGTAGCAATACGTTGCCAGGTAAATTCAAATCGGCTGATCTGGAAGATAAAGAAGGATAAGTAAACACACCAGAAGGAAACATGCAACAACACCACCCGATTGCGCTGAACAAAAGATTGCATAAGCCTGATTAAAAGAGAAATATCTTTAAAATTAATGAATCCGGAAATAGCTTACAGATTTTATGCTCTTTTTTATACCAATAGGCTCTTCTGTTATACCGTTGGCCGGGTTCGCTCGGCCATCCGGCTTTGTCGAATAATCTGCCGGAATGTCGAATAAATAAGCGGGATGGTATAATATATAGGTGGATTTGAAAACAAAAAATTTGTTTTGTGTGATTACTACTATACAGGGGTTACAAACATATAAATATGCTTCGTTTTTAAAGTCATACCACCTGAAACAATACAACCAAATTACAAACTATATACAATTTAATTATTTCATCTGGGTATGAGAACGTTTACAAAATACTTGCTTCTTCTGGTGATTACATTCCTGGTTTTACATCAGGTGCAGGCACAGATACCAGCAGCTGGTAAAGGAAAAGGAAAAATTACCGGTAAAGTGATAGATGCCACCAATCAGGAAGCTGTTCCCTTTGCAACAGCCGCTCTTACCGATCCTGCTACCGGCAAACCTATTGATGGGGCGGTAGCTGATGATAATGGTAAGTTTACTATTTTAAAAGTATCAGAAGGTACTTATAAGATAGTGATCTCATTCATAGGCTACCAGGATAAAGTGGTTGATAATGTAAAAATTTCTGATAAAAAAGATGCCGTAGATCTGGGTACGATTAAAGTGAGTCCGAGCGTACAGGAATTGAAAGAAGTAACGGTAGAAGCCCAGAAAACACTGTTTGAAGAAAAGGTAGACCGCACGGTATACAATGCCGAAAACGATGCAACCAACAAAGGCGGCGATGCTACTGATGTATTGCGGAAAGTACCCATGCTATCTGTAGACCTGGATGGCAATGTTTCGCTGAGGGGAAGCCAGAATCTTACCGTACTTATCAATAACCGGCCATCTACGATTGCGGCCAGCAGTATAGCCGATGCCTTAAAGCAGATTCCTTCCGATATGATTAAATCGGTGGAAGTAATTACTTCTCCTTCTGCTAAATATGATGCCGAAGGTTCTGGAGGGATTATCAATATCATTACCAAGAAAAATACGCTGGAAGGTTTTTCATTGAATATTAATTCCGGAGTGGGTATCCGTGGTTCTAACCTGGGTTTAAATGGAAATTACCGGAGAGGAAAAATGGGATTCTCGCTGGGTGGGTTTGGCCGGGCAGGGTATAACGTGAGAGGTAACTTTGAAAACAATCAGTTAACCTACCAGTATAATGAGAACGATGGTACGCTGGTTGAAAATTCATTAAACCGTCAGATGGCTGATACCAGAAACAATAACCTGTTTGGTCGTTATCAGCTGGGTTGGGATTATGATATTAATAAGCAAAATTATATTAGTGCTTCTGTACAGTTTGGTACCAGAAACCAGCGTTCCTATCAGGATAATTTATTAACTGAATCTACCCAGTTGCAGACCGGAACTTTCAGCAGCAGACTTCAGGATGTAGATACGAAAGATTTATCCAATAACGTAGATGTGAATCTGAATTATACACACAACTTTAAAAAGCCGCAACAAGAACTCTCCATTCAGGGACAATATAGCCGGAACAACCGCACCAACGACTTTGTCCGGAGTACGCTGGATGAGGATGGTTTTTCTATACTAGAACGTGCTAAAAACCTGAATGACAGCTATAACCAGGAATCAACGATACAGGTAGACTATATAACACCGATTGCCAAAAATCAGATACTTGAACTGGGTGGAAAAAATATTATGCGGCAGGTAACTAGTAATTTCAGATATCTGTCTGCTACGGGTGCTGATGGCGAATATCTTCCTACACCAAACCGTGCTTCAGATATATTCAATTATGATCAGAACGTAACAGCAGGCTATTTTACCTATACTTTTAACTTTTTGAAGAACTACAGCCTGAAAGCTGGTTCCAGGTATGAATATACCACGATTACTGCCCAGTTTCAGAGTGATGGCGAAGAAATCAAAATACCCTCTTATGGAACTCTGGTACCCAGTGTATACATTTCCAGAAAGCTGAAAAACGGCAATATGTTGAAGGCTTCCTATAACCGCCGTATTCAGCGTCCTTCCCTGCAATTCCTGAACCCAAATGTACAGAACCCTAACCCTTTGTTTGAGTCTTTTGGGAATCCGCAACTCGATCCTGAGTTTACCAATAATTTCGAGTTAGGTTATAATACTTATATTAAGAAAACTTCTCTTTCCATGTCTGCATTCGTGCGCAATACAACCGGCGCTATACAATCGATCAGAAGGCCAAAAATAGGACAGGAAGAAGTAATCCAGACTACGTATGAGAATATTGGCAGTGAAAATGCCTATGGATTGAATGTGAATGCCAATGTGAGTATCTCAAACAAATTTTCATTGAACGGCGGTGGAGATATCTACTATGCTGTATTGGATAATAATATTGCTGATTTTCTGTACGCAGCTCATAACGAAGGTATTGTATATAACATCCGGGGTTTTGCCAATTACAGCCTTACAAAAGGGTGGGGCTTACAAATGTTTGGTTTCTACAGAGGCCGGCAGGTAAATCTGCAGGGTATTCAGGGTGGTTTTGGTGTATACAGTCTCAACATCAGAAAAGAGTTTAATGAGAAGAAGGGCAGTATTGGTTTTGGGGCAGAAAACTTCTTTACTACTTCTATCAGAGTGCCTAACACTGTAGAGTCGCCGCTTATTAACCAGAAAAGCATTAATACCATGCGGAATATGAACTTCAAGATCAATTTCAGCTATACCATTGGAAAAATGAGCATGGACGGAGGTTCCCGCCGGCGGAGTAGATCCATCAATAATGATGATGTGAAAGAAGGCGGTGATAATGGCGGACAGAATGATGGAGGAGGTATGCAAGGGGGTGGCGGACAAGGTGGCGGCCAAAGACAAGGTGGTGGTCAGGCGCCTACGCAGGGTGTAAGGCCACAAGGACAAGGCCAGCGTCAGCAACAAGATAGTACTCTGGTAAAACCTGATCAGCAACAATTTCCTGGACAAGGACAGGATTCAACTGGTGTAAAACAAGAGCCTGCACAATTACAGCAGCAAGATAGTACGCAGGTAAATCCTGCCCAGAAACAATTTCCAACAGGGCAAAAGCCACAAACCACTCCCGCTAATCAGGGACAACTTGTGGTGCCTGCTGGTACGCCTAAGAAAGATTAAGTTTCTATACCAGGAAGACGCCGGCAGTGTTAATTGCCTCTGATCAATCCTGGTAAAAGCCCAATAATGAATTAAAACGAAATTTAGAAGGCACATATCCGTTTTATGTATCAGCTCTAGAGCTATATTTATTCAACTTTATGATTATTCCTTGGCTACATACACCGTATTTGAATTTAACTCACGTAGCAAGTAAACTTTACGGCAGCAAAAGCCGCTTGCATACACACCGGCTCCAGAAGAAAATGAATAGTATTCTTCCTTTTGAGCAATGGGAATTGCAACAACTGGAGAAAATTAAGCATGATTTGTTTTACCATTTAGAGCAAGGTACGCCAACAGAGAGTGTAAGCCAGTAAACATTGCATGTAATAATAATGAAATGTTAGCAGGCTAAACTATATCAGAATCAGTATTTTATCGTTTCCCTAAAACCAAACAATTAATTTTTGTTAATTTTTTAGTTCTAACCTTTTAGCCGATGAAAACAATTCAAAAAATCGCACTCTCCGTATGGGTACTGACACTGGTATTCAGCTATACGGCACTTACTGCAGGTAATGATCCTGGGAAGAAAACAGCTTTAAAAGCTAAAGCCACAACCCTGACAGTAGATCCGGCAAAAAGCCAGCTGATCTGGAATGCAAAAAAAGTAGGCGGTGAACACACCGGCAATGTAAAGCTTTCCAAAGGCTCAATGACGGTACAGGGCAGCAAGCTGACGGGCGGAGTTTTTGTGATGGATATGACCACAATTACGGACACCGACCTTACGAATGCCGATTTTAATACAAAACTAACTACTCACCTCAAGTCCGAAGATTTCTTTTCTGTAGAAAAACATCCTGCTTCTACTTTTAAAATCACGAAAGCAGAACCTATTGCAAAGGCTAAAGCTGGTGAAGCTAATTATACCATTACTGGTGACCTGACTATCAAAGGAATCACACATTCCCTTTCTTTTCCGGCTACTGTAAAAATCAACGGAAATATGGCCGAAGCTACTGCAAAGTTCGAAGTAAACCGCACAAAATGGGATATTAAATACCGGGCCGCCATTATCGGAACAGCCGCAGATAAAATTATTGATGATAATTTTACTATTGACCTAAAAGTAGTGGCTGGTAAACCTGAAAATAGTTAATTTGTAACTCGCACTGTTTGCATACAAAAAAGCCGCTTGTTAAAGCGGTTTTTTTGTATGCCATACTTTATAATCCATACAATAGTACATTTTAAAATACAAATTCTGTAAGTTCGGCCTCATTAAATGATCGTCATTCTGAAGTATATTTAAATTATGAAAAAGAAAATATTAATTGCGCTGCTTATTATTTTAGTAGGTATTCAGTTTATCCGTCCTGCCCCGAACAACGGAGAGGCCAGTGGAAATAAGGATTTTACCAATTATGTACAGGTACCTGAGCATATAAAAACTACGTTGCAGGCCTCTTGTTTCGATTGCCATTCTAATCATACCAATTATCCCTGGTATGCGTCAGTCAACCCCATAGGCTTATGGCTTAACCATCATATAGAGGAAGGTAAATCTGAACTTAACTTCTCTGATTTCTCTACCTATGACCTGAAAAGGATGGATCATAAGCTGGAAGAAACGGCAGAAGAAGTGCAGGAAGGACACATGCCTCTTCCTTCTTATACACTCATTCATACAGATACAAAACTAAGCCAGGAGCAGGTAAAACAAATTGTGGAATGGGTAAAAACAGAACGGCAGCGGTTAAATGTACCTAAGCAATAAGTGTATAAGTAAGAGTACACAATTAAGTATAAGATTTTGGCAAATTGTATCTTTGCTTATGCGTTATATCAAGAAGATTACAGACAAGCAAAAACAAGACTTAGAGAAGATTCATAAAGATAGTAAAAGTTATCAGGAACGTAACCGTTGCCAATGTATACTGTTATCCAATCAAGGCTATCAAGTACAGAAGTTAGCAAGCATTTTTCAAGTAAGTCAGTTAAGTATTTATAAGTGGTTTGATCGCTTTGAGAAAACAGGTGTGGTAGGGTTAAAGAACCAAAAAGGGAAAGGCAGAAAACCCATCCTTACTACCAGTAATGCTACCCATGTTGAAGTAGTGGAAAATAGCATAGAGAAAGAAAAACAACAACTTAAATTAGCTAAGCGAGAGATAGAAGCTAAATTAGGCACGGCTATGAGTGAGATGACCTTGAAGCGGTTTTTAAAAAAATTGACTACCGATGGAAACGTTTCCGTAAATGGATAAAGCCATTGCAAAACAAAGAAGCATATGAGCAGAAAGTCAAGCGATTACATGCTTTGCTTTATTTGGCACAGACAGGCAGTATAGATTTATATTTTGGAGACGAATCAGGGTTTTGCCTTACCCCTTGTGTACCTTATGGATGGATCAAAAAAGGCGAACACGCCCCTATTTTATCCCAAAGAAGTACAAGGATAAATGTATTTGGCTTGTTAAGTACAAATAATGAGTTGCTTACTTATCAGAAAAGTGGGAGTCTAAACGCTGACTTTATCATTGAATGTGTAGAGGCCTTCTCAACATCTATTTCCAAGTTTACTGTCATAGTCTTAGACAACGCCTCCTGGCATACATGTGGCCTATGGGAAGTCAAAAAAGAAGAATGGGAACAGAAAGGATTATACATCTTTTTGCTGCCTAAGTATAGTCCTCATCTTAACAGGATCGAACGATTTTGGAAGCAGGTGAAATATCATTGGCTCAAAGCCGAAGACTATCTGTCTGTAGAAGCGCTTAAGGAGGCACTTTATACCATCTTTTCAGGATTGGGTACTTACTTTAAACTTGATTTTAAAAAACTTGAAGTAGATGAAAATATTATACTTAATTGTGTTTAATTACTTAGTAATTTATTTTTTTAACTATCCTTAGCTATGAGCAGGTTGTATATAGTACTTATCATAACGGCTTTATTTTCGTGCTTTTCCCTGCCAGAGCCAGTTGGTAAAAAGGGAGTAACTGATGCGAAAGCCACCAAAGAGACAGTTGCTTTATTCAATAATCTGCAAAAAATATCTGAAAAATACATTTTGTTTGGTCACCAGCATGCTACTGAATATGGTCATGGCTGGTATGGTGAGGAAGGACGTTCAGATGTTAAATCTGTTACCGGCTCTCATCCGGCGGTGATTGGCATAGATTTCAGCGGATTATCCGGGCGTTCCCAGGAGGAAATTGAGAATAACAAACAATCGCTTCGGAAACAAATTACGGATACCTACAACCGTGGCGGAGTTATTACAATTGCCTGGCATTTTACCAATCCGGTTACACCCCAAACAGGTTTCTACTGGAAAGACTCTGTTTCATCACCGGCTGTAAAACATATTATTCCGGGTGGTTCTCACCATGCACAATACAAGAAAATCCTGCAAACTGTATCTGAACTTGCCAACTCAGCAAAGGGAGATGATGGAAAACTGGTGCCAATGATCTTCCGTCCTTACCATGAGCTGGATGGAGGCTGGTTCTGGTGGGGAAAACCTCATTGCAGCCGCGAAGAGTTCATATCTCTTTGGCGTTTTACTGTAGCATACCTGAGAGACAGCCTGAATGTGCATAACTTCTTGTATGCATTTTCTCCTGACAACAAATTTAATTCGGAAGCAGAGTTTCTCGAGCGCTATCCTGGCAATGAATGGGTAGATATGGTAGGCATGGATAACTACGGAGATTTTGGCCGCAATGGCAGTTACAATCTGGAGGCAGGAATAAAGAAGCTTAAAATTGTTTCAGACTATGCCCGTAAAGCCGGGAAACTGGCTGCTTTTACTGAAACTGGCTTAGAATCTATTCCGGATACGGATTGGTGGACAAATTCTTTGTTAAAATCGCTGAAAGCCGAAAAAATGAAAATGGCATATGTACTGGTCTGGCGGAATGATTCGAAAAGCCCTACACATTATTATGCACCCTATCCTGGTCATCCCAGTGTGCCTGATTTTATGAAGTTCTATCAGGACCCTTATACTTTGTTTGAAACTGACCTGCCGGATTTATATAAGTAAAACAAAAAGGAATAGAAGCGCTTATTTAATAAACTCTTTCTCACCAGCTTTTATCTCAATATCCAGCTGGTTTTCTGCCGGCGGTATCGGACAGGTAAAATTATCGTTGTACGCACAGAAAGGATTATAGGCAAAATTAAAATCAATAATAAGTTCTTCGTTATTGTCGAGTTCTAAATCGAGATACCTGCCACCGCCATATGTTTCGAAGCCATTGGTTTTATCGGTAAAAGGCAGAAATAGCTCGTCTTTGCCGCCTTCTTCATCCATTCGGAGCAATAAGAGAAGCTTATGGTCTTTGTCCCTCAGTTTAAAAGTAGCGTAGCCATACTTAATAAAATTTTCAACTTCACCCCCTGTCATCCGGATTTTCAGCCGGGAAGTATCTTGCGTTAATTCAATGTTTGCTTTGATGCGGTAAGTAAGGTCGGGAGGGAAATAATTGAGTTCAGTGAAGCCTTCTTTTTTAACAAGGGGCGATTCATCAGAATTTTTGAAAAACTCATCTTTTTCGTTTCTGAATTTGGTAAGTTTCTCTACGTAGCTATCGTTGGCCTGGGTATCGGCAAAAGTATATATTAGGATCAGAATAACAGCAGCGATAATTCCGTAGAAGTAAATAGCATTTGTTTTTTTCATAACCGTTCGGATTTTGCCTTGCTGAAATCCGAATTTAAGCCGAAAAAGACCTAAAATCCAAATTTGTATCCCAACTGATTTTACAGGATGCCTTCATCGGCAAAACTGAAACAGGATTTATCTGCGAAAATCACGTGATCGAGCACTGGTATTTCCAGCAGTTTGCCGGCTTCTTTCATACGGCGGGTGATATCTTTATCAGCCTGGCTGGGCATCAGGTTTCCCGATGGATGGTTGTGTACCAGAATAATACCACTGGAAAGATTTTCCAAGGCGATCTTAAAAATGATCTTCGGATCGGCAACCGTTCCGGCTACACCCCCTGCGCTTACCTGTACTTTTTTTATAACGGTATTAGCGCGGTTCAATAAAATTACCCAGAATTCTTCGTGCATCAGATCAAGCAGGTGAGGAGCCATCAGGTCATATACATCGTTGGAAGAAGTAATGCGAATTTTCTTTGGACCTTCACTTTCTCTCCTTCTCCTTCCCAGCTCAAGCGCACTCATGATACTAATGGCTTTTGCTTCTCCGATACCCTTAAATTTTTTCAAGTCTTGGAGGGAAAGTTTGGCAAGCTCATTCAGGTTATTATCTACATTATTAAGGATTAATTTGGCAAGGTCTACTGCACTCATGGAGATGGTACCAGAACCGATCAGAATGCCAATCAACTCTGCATCGGAGAGGGCGGATTTTCCTTTTAGCATCAGTTTTTCACGCGGACGATCTTCTTCAGCCCAGCTTAAGATCTTCAAATTGTGAGGGTAATTGTCTACGTTCATAAATCCTGCTATTTGAAAAAGGTTGCGTATTTTTTGCCGGAAATCTGGCTACTTAAATAAGTATCCTTAATACAAATGGAAGGGATGTATGTAAACAAAAAAACCTTGTGTGTGTACACAAGGCTCAGTAAGGAAAATCCGAATATGTTACTATGCTAAACTGTTTACCAGCCGGGCTAATTTAGATTTGTTGTTAGCCGCTTTGTTTTTGTGGATGACATTCTTTTTGGCAAGCTTGTCCAGCATGGAGGCTACCGTCTTAAATAATTCCTGTGCTTCTGCCTTATCTTTGGTATCTCTCAACCTTCTCACGTAGCTACGGGTAGTTTTAGCTTGAAATTTATTTCTTACACGCTTGGCTTCGTTTGACCTGATTCTTTTTAAAGCGGATTTATGATTTGCCATTTTCTTGTATAATTCTTTGCTATGTTCCTGTTTCTGTAAAGGATTGCAAATGTAAGCTAAATAATAATAATTACAAAATAAGTGAATAAAATTTAGATAGCTTGCTTGCATCATCTGTTTGAAAATGACCAAGTATATTTTTGCCTTTCTGCTGTGTATGAGCATAGCTATACAAAGTTATGGATGGGGATTTTATGCCCATCAGCGCATCAACCGGCTGGCCGTGTTTGGATTACCTCCAGAAATGATTGTTTTCTACAAGCACTATATTTTGTACCTGACTGAAAATGCCGTAAATCCGGATAAACGCCGCTATGCTGTAGATGGAGAAGCACCCAGGCATTACATTGATATGGATGTATATGGCGATAGTGCTTTGTATAAACTGCCTCACCACTGGAAAGAAGCCGTAGCAAAATATACGGAAGATACCCTGCAAACTTATGGCATCGTACCCTGGCATATCAACTTTATGAAGTACCAGTTAACCGAAGCATTTAAACAAAAAGATGTAAACCGTATCCTGCGTATTTCAGCAGACTTAGGCCATTATATCGGCGATGCACACGTACCGCTGCATACTACTGAAAATTATAACGGACAACTTACCGGGCAGCATGGCATTCATGGCTTGTGGGAATCCCGGTTGCCGGAGCTTTTTGCTGCCAACTATGATTTTTTCTCAGGCACCGCTACTTACCTCACAGACACCCAGGAAACAGCCTGGCAGTCTGTAGCTGGCTCGCATATGGCTCTAGATTCTGTATTGCGTTTTGAAAAAGAACTCACCAAACAGTTTGCCGAAGATAAAAAATACAGTTTCGAGCAGCGGGGCAATATCACTGTCCGGGTATATTCACAGGCTTTTTCCAAAGCTTATCACCGGATGCTGGCCGGACAGGTAGAACGGCGTATGAAAGCTTCTATCAAAATGGTAAGTGATTTCTGGTACACGGCCTGGGTGGATGCAGGCCAGCCAGATCTGGTTGAACTAACGAAATTCGATTTTACTGAACAGGAAAAACAGAAACTGGAAGAAGAAAAACAGCAGTGGGAAAAACGGCATGTTCCTTCTCGTCCGCATGAGTCTGGTTTGTTTCAACTCCCTTCAACTGGAATCACCTCTTGCGAACATATACATATAATTGGCGATGAGGGAATACCAAGCATTCTAATGTCTGTTCGCAGGAGGAAAAATACTTTCTCAGAAAGTAATGCTTTATTCGAGTAGAAATAAGTATTGAGAATATACTATTTAGCAAAAAATAGCCTGTTGACTATAAAATGTTAACAGGCTATTTTCTTTAATCTCAAAATTGCCATCAGGTATTATGTGGAAAGAAATTCTGGAAAGAGAAGGGCTAAATAACAAACTAGTTTGGCTATTTTAAGTCTGTATGAAAAGAAATAAAGCTAATAGGAAAGCGTTAATAATTTACCACAGAATGCTTTTACCCTCAGCAATTTACGTATTAAATCAATCATCTAATCCTAATGTCTGCTATGAAAACGAACTTGATTTTTGGTTTTAGTATTATTCTGCTTTCTTTCTCTCTATCGTATGGGCAACCCAATAATAGATTAGTAGTATGGCTACCATTATTTAAAGAGGCAAAAGTACCTGATAATAAAATTCTGCCTGTATTTCCGGGTGGTGAAAACGCCTTAAATAATTATTTTTATACTAATTTAAAGCAAGCAGAAAAGGAACTTGGAGAACCTATCATAGGCTTTGCTAACTATGAGAGCCGGGTAAGTTTTGTTTTGGATGAAAATGGAAAGGTACAAAATATTGAATTGGTAACTGACTCCCCAAACTTTGCAAAGATGGATCAAAAGCTAATAGAAATGGTTAAAAAAATGCCTGATTGGGTTCCCTATGTAGAAGCTGAACTGAAAAAATCTCTTAAAGTTGGCCTGGTAATAAGTTATAATGATAATACAGCGCACCTTAAATTTGACTAGCTAAAATGGCCTACATAACGCCGCAATTTCTATTGACACATTTATACTTTTTGGATTGTATACAGGAAAATGGCTAAATGGTTGCTCCATATAATCAACTCCTGCTGAAACTTATACTTATAAACTTTACTACTTACTTCTTGAAAAACTTCCGTTTAGAGCTTTTCTTGAGAATGAGTTCCTCAATAGAAGCTGATGCCTCAATAGGTTTGTCTGTAGCAAGAATATCTGCTCCGTTTTTAACAAGGTTTGCATATACATTCGTTTGCCGGGCTTCTGCACTGCGGTCCAGGTTGCCAATAGTGCCCAGAATACAAGAAATACCTTTCTGATGCAGAGCTTCATATAAAGCTGGTTCTGGTTCAGTAATTCCTACAAAGGCTACTACATTTTTAGGAGGAATACCAGATGCCTTGAGCCGGTTTAGTTCTTCTATATTTCTACAGGTTACAGAAATCACCAGGCTGGAATCCAGTTGATGATATTGCCGGACAGCTTCCATGGAGTAGGTAATAATGACAGAGTATCCCTCCGCCTTTTCCTGTTGTATAGCTTGTACAATTTTCTGTGGAGGTACGCCCCGTTTTACATCTACGGTAAGAATCGTTTTGCCTTTCGCCCATTGAAGTACCTGCGCTAAGGTTGGAATAGAATAAGGGGTAAGCGTTCCGTTATTGTCTTTTAACTTCAATTTCTGTAATTCCTGCCAGGTTTTATCTGCTACTTTGCTGGTTCCATTGCTGGTACGTTCCAGCTTATCATCATGCATCATCACCAGCATACTGTCTTTGCTGAGCTGCACATCACATTCGATTAAGGCATATGTATTTTGTAGTGTATGGTCGAAAGTAGCCAGGCAGTTTTCAGGAAAACCAGGAGCAGGTCCGCCCCGATGTGCAGATACAAGCGGAATACGGTCAGGCGTACGGCGCAGAAATTCCTGTAATTCGTTTGCATGCGTAGTGCGTATAAAATAATTCTGGCTAAAGCTGCAAACAGGTAAAAACAGAGCCTCAATAAAGAAAATGACCAGGATTGAAACGGCAATTCTCATACAAATTAAATAAATGCACCACAAGGTTACGAAGAGTAATTCGAAACACTAAGATGAACATGTATTTTTATGCTAATTTGAGGCTGGCATGTGCAACTACCCGGCTAGTTTAAATTACAGGAAGGTATATTTTATTAAGGTACATAAATTATATTTGCCAGAGTAGACATATGGGCAGGGTTAAGTATAGAGCTTGTATCATTTGCACATATATGTGTTTCAACACTAAAAAACATATACAAACCATCAAAGACTCAATTTATAATGGCAGGAGGTTCTTCTAAAGCAGGTATTTATGGCGCAGTAGCGGCTAATGTAGCTATTGCTATCACCAAATTTATTGCAGCAGCTTTTACAGGTAGTTCGGCTATGCTATCTGAAGGCATCCACTCAGTGGTAGACACTGGAAACGGACTGCTGTTATTACTGGGGCTGAAACGAAGCCTTAAGCCTGCCGACGAACAACATCCTTTTGGGCATGGGAAAGAATATTATTTCTGGTCGCTGATTGTAGCTGTACTTATTTTTGCAATTGGCGGGGGTATGTCGGTCTATGAGGGACTGATTCACCTGCAGCACCCGGAACCTATCACAGATCCCTTCTGGAATTATATTACGCTTGGGTTTGCCCTGTTTTTTGAAGGCATGTCTTCCTATATTATTCTCAAACAAATTGCTGTGGAACGGGGAGAGCAAAGTTACTGGCAGGCCATTAAAGCCAGTAAAGATCCGGCCGTATTTGCGGTGTTGTACGAAAATGCAGGAGCCATATTCGGGCTGATGATTGCTTTTATTGGCGTTTTTCTGGGACATACGCTGGAAAATCCTTTTATTGATGGTGTGGCTTCAATTCTGATTGGTCTGGTGCTGGTAATAATTGCCGTCATGCTGGTGAACGAAAGCAAAGGCTTACTCATCGGAGAGGCAGCTGATAGCAGGCTGATTAGTCAGATCAGTAAACTGGTACAAAGCGAACCTTCGGTAGAAAGTTTTAAAGTGCCTCTTTCCATGCACTTTGGCCCGCAGGAAATTTTACTGGTGCTCAATGTACAGTTCCGGCAAAATATGTCTACTGCTGATATTGAGCAAGCCACCAATCGCATTGAAAAAATCATCCGGACAAAATATCCGGAAGTAAAACGTATATATATTGAAGCCAACCGGCCAGCACAGGTAGAGGAAAGCCTTCGTAATAAATAATTGAACAGAAGCCGGATCTAAAATACGAGTTGCCTGTAGGAATAAAATTTACTCATAAGTAAATCATCAGAACCAGATTATAAACTGATGATGGTAAAGGTTTGAATACTAATAAATACTATTCAAATTTTTAATATTTTAATTTGTAATCCTACTTAACAATCGCCTGTTATGAAAAAAGAAGATCTACAAGCCAGATTTGAAACCCTGGAGAAAAAAACCCTGCAGTTGATAGATATCTGCGATACCTTAAAGGCAGAACTCAAGCAGGCAACCCAGGAAAATGAGGAATTAAAACTAACTGTGAAAAAACAGGCGGCTGAAATGAAAACGCTGGCCAAAAAGCAGGAGAGTAATCAAAATAATTTTCAATTTAATCATAAAATGATTAAACTTGTAGATTCAATAACTGCAGATTCCAACGAAACTACAGATATAAAGGCAAGAATAGACGAATATATACAAGAACTAAATAAATGCATCGCTCATCTGAGTCAACACATATAAACTGGTAATGAGTAGTCTTTCATTAAAAATAAAAATAGCTGATCGGGAATACCCAATTAAAGCACCGGCTGCTGAGGAAGAAAGGCTGCGTAATGCCGGAAAAGCAATTAACGATAAGCTCAGATTGTATAAGACACAATTTGGTATTGATGATAAACAGGATCTACTGGCCATGGTTGCCATAGAATGTATGGTAGAGAAAATCCGGTCGGAAGAAGAAACCTCGGGTTTCACTTCCGCAGTTTCAGATAAAATTGAACGTCTGGACAATCTGATTACTTCTGCGCTTTGATTGCATCTGGCTGAGGCACAAAGATTTGTATGATTAAGATGTATTTATTTGATTAGATTTCTTCTTTTCGTATCCTCCCTACCTTTATGAAGCTATAGTTTCTAAGGCTCTGCTTTTTGTACATATATTTTACTTTTTAACTACAAAAAGATATGCCAGACTTAGCGTACACGTTAATAACCAGTATCTTCGCCTTAGGGGCAGGAGTACTGATTGGAAGAATACTGTTGCGGAGAGTATTCAAAAAGAAAGAAGAAGAAGCCCGCGAGAAAGCCAGACAAATTGTGAAGGAAGCTGAACTCAGTGCCGAAAATATCAAGAAAGACCGCATTCTGGAAGCCAAAGAGAAATTTTTAAAACTAAAAGCTGAGTTTGAGGAAGAATCCAATAAGAAGAAGCAGATCATTATTACCAACGAAAATAAACTCAAGCAGCGGGAACAAAGTCTGGTTCAGAAAGAGCAGAACATCGCCAAAATGCTTGAGCAGAACAAACGCCGGGAAGCCGAATTAGATAGCCTAAAAGAAAACCTGACCGAGCAAATGGATATAGCCGGGAAGAAACGGGACGAAGCCGAAAAATTACGTACTTCACAGGTAGCCAAATTAGAGAAAATAGCCAATCTTACCGCCGACGAAGCCCGTGATCAACTGGTAGAAGCCCTGAAAGATGAAGCCCAAACCCGTGCTTCTTCTTATATCAAAAACATCGTAGAAGAAGCTAAACTTACTGCTACCAAAGAAGCCAAAAAAGTAGTAATCGAAACCATTCAGCGCACGGCTACTGAGCATGCGATTGAGAACTGCGTATCAATTTTTAACATAGAAAGCGACGATATAAAAGGTAAAATCATCGGACGGGAAGGCCGGAATATACGTGCCTTGGAAGCTGCAACCGGTGTTGAAATTATTGTAGACGATACTCCTGAAGCCATTATTATTTCCGGTTTTGATCCGGTACGCCGGGAAGTGGCCCGCTTGTCGTTGCACCGCCTGGTACAGGATGGACGTATTCACCCGGCACGTATCGAAGAGGTAGTAGCCAAAACCCAGAAAAACATCGAGGATGAAATTGTTGAAATGGGTGAACGTACCGTGATTGACCTGGGTATACATGGCCTGCATCCGGAGTTAATTAAACTGGTAGGCCGTATGCGTTTCCGGTCTTCTTATGGGCAAAACCTGTTGCAGCACTCCCGGGAAGTAGCAAAATTATGTGCTACGATGGCATCTGAATTAGGCTTGAATGCAAAGATGGCCAAACGTGCCGGATTGCTGCACGACATTGGCAAAGTATGGCCGGAAGAACCAGAATTGCCACACGCTATTCTGGGCATGGAACTCGCCAAAAAATACAAGGAACACCCAGAAGTGTGTAATGCCATTGGCGCTCACCACGATGAAATTGAAATGACTTCCATTATTTCACCCATTATCCAAACCTGTGATGCCATCTCCGGTTCAAGGCCAGGTGCCCGCCGGGAGGTAATGGAATCATACATCAAACGGTTGAAAGAACTGGAAGAACTGGCTGTAGCGTTTCAGGGCGTAACCAAGTGCTATGCTATTCAGGCTGGCCGTGAATTGCGGGTAATGGTAGATGCCGAAAACGTAACCGACGAAAAAGCCAATTTGCTCTCCTATGATATTTCCCAGAAAATTGAGAAGGACATGCAATACCCCGGCCAGATCAAAGTTACCGTTATCCGTGAAATGCGGGCGGTAAGTTATGCTAAGTAACAAAGATATTTACCATATAGAAGAAGGGCTTCAACGCCCTTTTTTTGTGCTTTAAATTATGTTTAATATATCTAACCAGATTTTATGTAATATGCTGCCCATGTTTATAGAGCCATGCCAATAACCAATAACGAACAACCATCAATCAAAATTGAAAGTATTTTCTAGAGAAATTATATCCTTTTAAAGAAATAATATTTATTTTTCAAGCCCGAACATTCCACCTTTTTAACTATGAACCGGAGAGACTTTATAAAAATATCTGCTGCCAGCTCAGCGTATTCTGCTTTGCCTTTAATGCCTGCCTTAAATTTTCAGAAAACCAAAAAATACAAAACAGCCCTGGTAGGTTCTGGCTGGTGGGGAATGAATATACTACGCAGTGCCATTGCTGCAGGCGAATCTAAGGTAGTAGCTATGTGCGATGTAGACCAGAATCAACTATTGCCAGCTATGGCAGAAGTAGAAAAACTGAGTGGGGATAAACCCAAACCATATAAAGATTTCAGGGAGATGCTCACTAAAGAAAAACCTGAAATTGTAATTGTGGGTACGCCCGACCACTGGCATCCACTCATTACCATTATGGCTGTACAGCAAGGAGCACATGTATATGTAGAAAAACCAATTGGCCATACCATACAAGAAGGCAGGGCTATGGTGAAAGCAGCCAGGGACAATAATCGGATTGTTCAGGTGGGTACGCACCGCCGGGTTTCTCCGCACAATAAGTCTGGGATGGAGTTTCTTAAATCCGGAAAGGCCGGAAAGATTGGGATGGTACGGGCATTTGTACACTATGGAGGTGGCCCTGGACAGATGGTGCCGGATGAAGAACCGCCAAAAGGAATGGACTGGGATATGTGGTGCGGACCAGCTCCCTTAACGCCCTATAACAAAACGATGCATCCCAGAGGCTTCCGACAGTACCTGGATTATGCCAATGGTACCTTAGGAGACTGGGGCATTCATTGGATGGACCAGATTCTGTGGTGGACAGAAGAAAAGTATCCGAAAACGGTTTTCTCCACCGGAGGAAGAGCTATTAAAAAAGATAATACAACGGCTCCGGATCACCAGGTAGTAAGCTATGAATTTGAGGATTTTACAGCTGTGTGGGAACACCGCCAGTTTGCAGCCAATAATGCGGAAAAAGGCGAAAATGTGGGTTGTTATTTCTATGGAACAGAAGGTACTTTCCACATGGGCTGGCAACAAGGCTGGACATTTTACCCCACTGATAGTAAAAAACGGGTTCTGCACGAAGACCCTAAACTCGATAAACCCGATGACCAGAATATTAGTGCATTGTGGGCAAATTTCCTGCAATCTATAAAAAGCAATAGCTTGCCGGTTTGTGATATAGAAATCGGCCACCGGTCTACTAATATGAGTTTGCTGGGCATGATCAGTTTGAAAACGGGCAGAAGTATTAAATGGGATGGAGAAAAAGAATTGATCCTTAATGACGCGGAAGCCAGCAAATTATTAAGCCGGGACTACCGTGGACCCTGGGAATATCCGAGGGTATAATCTTCAAAGTATTCAATACATGCTTTTTCAACCATTCCTTTCTCAAACCCTGCAATTAGTTGCTGATATAGCCAGTAAGAATTTTGGCAAAGTGTCAGGCACTATCAAATCTGGTGATTCGAATCAGGTGCTTACCCAGACGGACCTTGAAATTGGCCGTCTTATAATTAATGAAATAGAAAAACAATATCCTGACCATAATATTATTGATGAAGAAGCAGGCGTGATAGATAAAGGTTCTGCCTTTACCTGGGTAGTAGATCCGATAGATGGAACCAGTAATTTTGCTGCCGGTATTCCTACCTATGGCATTATGATCGGCTTACTGGAAAACGATATACCCATGGCAGGTGGCATTGTGCTGCCTGCTTTTAATGAAGTGTATCTGGCAGAAAAAGGCAAAGGCGCTTTTTGCAATGGCGAAAAAATTACTGTGAGTACACAAACCAAACTTATTTCCGGACTGGTTGCTTATGGAATAGATGGTCACCAGGAAAATCCGCAGTTTACCTATGAGGAATGCCACCTGCTGGCAGAAATTGTATTGAATATCCGGAATTTACGCTCCAGCAATAGTGTATTTGACCTCGCCATGCTGGCCAGAGGCAGATATGCAGCCGTACTCAACCGGACGAGTAAAATATGGGATAATGTAGCCCCACATATTTTGATAGAAGAAGCCGGAGGAAAGTATACCGGGTTTTATGGAGAAAAAATAGACTATTCGCAGCCGCTCAGCCGCAGCGAACAAAACTTTACATTTTGTGCTGCTTCTCCTGTACTACACCAGCAATTGCAGGCAATTATTCACCGGAAGAAGTAAAGGATTAATTCATTTAATTTATATTGATTTTACTAAATAAACTGTAATTTACAAGCTACAAACCCAATTAACCAATTCTTATGAAAACACACTTATTGCTTAAAACGCTTGCTTTGCTATTCAGTTTTGTAGCATTTAACGGATATCCGGTTTTACTTTTAGCTCACCCCAATCCAATTTCCAAGACCCAGATGGTGGCCGACTGGAAACGGGCCAAAGAATTTACCAAAGAATACCTGGATGCTATGCCGGAAGATGGCGTAAATTACAAGCCCAATCCAGAGGTTCGCAGTTTTGCTGAGCAGATGATCCATCTGGCGGGTGCTAATTTTGCTTTCGCTTCAGCTGCTTCCGGAAAAGCCAATCCATATGCTGGTAAGAAACTGGAAACGATGGAGGAATACAAAACTAAAGCTGCACTTTCAAAACTGGTATTAGAAAGTTATGATTTTGTGGTGAGCGCCTTGGAAGGAACGGCTGATGCCAGTATGGGAGATAAAATAAAGTTGTTTAATATGGATACTACTAAAGAATTAGCCTTTCATAAAGCTTTTGAACACCAGACTCACCACCGCGGACAGGCTACTTTGTATCTGCGTATGAAAGGTGTGAAGCCGCCACAAGAGAAATTATTCTGATAGATTAAAGATATAGCAGATTACAACATTTGAAAATTGATTATTTGCATTTATTATTTTAACAATCGAAGAAATAACCAGAAAGCCAGTTACAGGTAAGTAGCTGGCTTTTGGTTTAATAAATCGTTTCCAAAACAAAATCTTCTGCTGTGGACTGTCGTCTGTGGTCCGTGGGCTAAAAAGAACTAATTCCAGATCTGATTAGCTTCTGTGAGAATAATAGGAGTATGGTCAGTAATGAGGATGGTATGCTCATGCTGGGCTACAAAACTTCCATCTTTGGTCACCAGCGTCCAGCCGTCGCCTTTGTCATGGGCAATGCTGGCTCTGGTAGAAATAAAGGTTTCAATGGCTACTACTGAATTCTTTTTAAACCGCTGCCGGTTCATAGCGTCATAATAATTGGGTATTTCACTAGGTTCTTCGTGTAGTTTTCTGCCTATGCCATGGCCCACCAGGTTTTTTATTACCCGGAACCCGGATTTCTTTGCTTCTTTTTCTATAAAACCTCCTACTTCGGCAATTCTGACACCGCCCTTGATTTGCTGAATGGCTTTGAACAAGATTGTTTTGGAAGCATCCACCAATACTTGGTGATTATATAAATCGTTCCCCAATACAAATGAGCCTCCATTATCTCCCCAGAATCCATCCAGTTCTGCTGATACATCAATATTCACCAGATCACCTTCTCTCAAAATAGTTTTATGCGAAGGAATACCATGGGCTACTTCATTATTTACACTGATGCAGGTCCAGCCGGGAAAACCATAACTTATTTTGGGAGCTGATCTGGCACCAAATTCTTTTAAAATGGCTCCTCCATATTCATCAATTTCTTTGGTGCTCATGCCCGGACGAGTGTATTCACGCATTTTGCGAAGCGTTACACTTACCGCTTCACTTACTCTCTGTATGCCTGATAATTCGATTTGTGAAGATATGGACATAGGTAATGTTTTGATTAGAGTACAAAAATGCCGGAATAAAAGTTTACAGGGTGCAAATTGCCTGTTTATGTACTCATTTAAAAATGAGTGTAGGTGAAAAGCCAGTCTACCTTAGACAATGGCCGACTTCTATTAGCAAGTAGTCAATTGTATTTGCTAAATATCTATTTCAATTGAGTGAATAAAGACTTTGTATTAGGGAATAGCCATTTGCAGGAAACAAACATGCATTTAACCTGTTAAATAGCCATCTTCATTTAACGAATAAGCACTTTGTTCTGTATAATTGCCAATTTGCTTTGTTGAGTATCCGATGCAAAAGGCATAATTACAAACTTAATCTATTTAATAAAGAGTCTTCTGCCAGGAGTTTGACCAAATGGCAGGTTAAATAAGAGGTTTATTCTTGCAAGTAGTCATTTTGTTTTGTGGAATAAACGTTTTAGTTGCTTAATTAAGCATTTTGTTTCTACTTACAAGCAATTTACCCGAAGCTAATTACTTCATGCTCATTAGTAGTGCTGTAAAGATTAGATTCCGACTTTCTTTCGGAAATAGGGCAAATAGAAATATCCGGCAATAGCGCTTAATAGTAAAACTATAATAACAGCAATGCTGGCTTCAGATATAGTTTCTATTCTTAACCATCCAGATTCAGTTACTATAAATAACAAGATATAGCCTAATACAAAGATGTTAACTATGATACCCACTTTTAGATAAAAATTTGAGTTCTTCATACTATATGATTTTATGTTTATTCCACATTATTTATGGCTTAGATAATTACTCAGCGAACTATATTTCTAAGATAGAATTCTTTTAGCTTATATGCTATCTAAAAACAGATTCCATGTTTGAAATTAACAATTAAATTGTCTGAAGCCAGTTTCCTCAAACACCTACTGATTGACCTGCTAAATTTTTAATATTTTTTCTCGCCTTGCAACCATCTTTTCTATGCCTGGGTCATTAAAGTGTAGAAGTTCAACGTCAAATTATTCTTTTAATAATACCACCGATGATTACCCTGAAAAGCAGACTGAGAAAAATGAAATCCCTGGCAGATTATGGGTTATATGGCCTGTTATTATTGCTTTCATTGCTGCTGCTGAGTGCGGTTACTTCCTGCCAGAAAAGTGAAATCGTGCCCGCACAAGCCTGTGGAACAACGGCAACTATACGCGATTTACGGGGCGTGGACGGCTGTGGATTTGTGCTGGAACTCGATAATGGCGAACGCCTGGAGCCAGTGTATGACTATGGCTTTTGTGGTACACCGCCCTTGCCTGCTCCTGTTATCGATGATGTGCAATTTATAGATGGCAAACGGGTAAGCATTGCCTATACCGAACGGCCTGATCTGGGTAGTATCTGTATGGTTGGCAAAGTAGTAGAAATTACCTGTATCAGCCTGGTTACTACAAACGAGGAGAATTAGTCCAGGTTCTCTTAGCTGTTTTTTACTCTAACCTGATTCTTTTATAATACCCAAACCTTTATCCAGATATGAAACAGAAATTACTTATTAGGGTTCCAGCCTTTACCAGCCTGCTCTATGTATGCATGTTCCTGCTGTACAGCGGCTGCCAGGATGAATGCGAACGTACGCTGACCTATACTTTGTATGAGCCGGTTTACCTGACCTTTGATGAATTACGGTCATCGGTAGCCAGGCAGGCCGCAGAACCTGTACGGGAAGCCGGAAAGATATATATCATTGGCAATTACCTGCTGGTAAATGAGCCTGGCAAAGGTATTCATGTGTTCAATAATTCAGATCCTTCAAAACCAGAGAATCTGGCGTTTATTAACATTCCCGGCAATATAGATATGGCTGTGAAAGGCAATATTCTCTACGCCGACAGCCATGTAGACCTGGTGGCATTAGATATCAGCGATCCGGAAAATATTCATGAGGTAAGCCGGGTAAAAGATATATTTCCAGCCTGGACACGTACTATTCAAGCCGGACAGCAGATAGATCCTAGTATAGGCATTATTACGGACTGGAAACAAACCCGTACCACTCAGATCAGTGAATGTAATACGGCTAATATACAACCCTTTATGTGGTTTGGCAGTAGTTATGCGATGCTTACCGATGCCAGGGCAAATAGCTCACCTGCTCCCGGTGGAGGCAGCAAACCAGGTATTGGCGGTTCTATGGCCAGGTATACTATATATGATAATTATCTTTATACCATCGACCAGGCAAATATGCAGCTGTTCGATATTTCTACGCCAACACAGCCTTTTATGATGAATGCGATTAATATAGGCTGGAGTATAGAAACGATTTTTCCTTATAAAGATAAGCTATTTATCGGCTCTCAAACCGGCATGCACATTTACGACAATGCCAATCCTGCCAGCCCGGTACATATCTCAACCTTTGCCCATGTACGCAGCTGCGATCCGGTTGTAGCCGATGATAAATATGCCTATGTAACCTTGCGGAATGGCAACACCTGCGGCGGTTTTATCAATCAACTGGATGTGGTGGATATTAGTGACCTGGCGGCTCCCAAACTGGTTAAATCCTATCCTATGGGAAATCCACATGGCTTAGGACTTGATGATAAAACGCTGTTTATTTGCGATGGTACGTTCGGACTGAAAGTATATGATGCCACTGATCCGCTTGCCATTGACAAAGCACATCTGGGTACTAAACCCGGACAAGCCTTTGATGTAATTCCTTATGAAAACATAGCCATTGTGACCGGAACCAATGGTATTTCCCAGTATGATTACAGCGATCCTAAAAACTTGAAACTGCTGAGTGTTATTCCGGTAGCAGCCGAATAAGAATTTTATAATACCTTTTTACAAGGTAACTGAAAAATATAATGAGTCTCCCATCTTTTACTTGATTACATAAGGGTGGGAGATTCAACTAATTAAAATACAAGTCAACCAGCTATGCGAAAGATTATTTTTAAAGTAGTAATGATTATAAATGTAAGTTTACTTGCCTTTGTAGGGCAGTAGATGAATTGCCTGAATATATGCAGGATTCTTTACAGAAAAGAGTAAAAAAATCACCGGTCTTACACATTGAGCCTGCTGAAAACAGTCTGGCTGTATAACCCTGCTGTCTACATTCAAACAGATTGAATAGATGAAATACCTGTTTACGTGTTTTTTATTATGTAGCTTGCTTTTTTCCGGCTGCGAATCTGCTAGCCCCAAACCAGAATATTCGACAGGACAGGGTGTTGAAATCTATCTGGCAAAACAGGTGAATTCATACAAGTGGGATATCGATTATTCCCAGTTGAATCTGGATACAATACAGCTTCAGACAAAGCCTTTTCTCAGCTATAACCAGATAAAATCCTACAACCCAGACAATAATACGGCAACGCTTACCATTCCGCTTAGCCAGTTAAGTGGCTTTCAGACCAGCGTACATGGGCATATGTTTGTAGTTACAGTAGATGGCAAGCGGCAGTATTGTGGTTTTATTCAGCCTTTATATTCTTCGGCCTATCTGCCCTGGATTGTCATTAATGAACCCCTGGAGGCAGAAGGAAAAGATAAAAATCTGAAAATACATTTTAACTCACAGGCAGCAAATCAGGACCCCAGGAATAATCCCGAAATTATAGAAAGGCTTCAGAAAGACGGGAAATTAGATAAATAAAAACGCTACACTTGCGGATGTGAAAAAGCTGGTAGCCGGAATAATGGATTTTAAACAGATGCAAAATTATTATTCAAAATCCTGTAATTGAAGTTACCCATTAAATTTTGAAAGGCAATATGTTTCTTTATCTGCTCATGACAGGGGTTCCGTTGGTAGCAAGCGCTTTTTTAAAATATACCCGGAATGTAGTGCCTTTACCCGGTTCACTTTCTACCTGAATACGCCCACCGCTGTTTTCCACAATACGCTTTACAATATACAAGCCAATGCCTGAACCTTCTACATGGGTATGTAAGCGCTTAAACATATTGAATAATTTGGATTGCTGGTTAGGATTTAGCCCCAATCCATTATCCTGTACAGAGAGCACAATAAAATCTTCTTCCTGATAAGTACTAATTGTAATTTCTGCTTCCCGGTCAGAGGAGCGGTATTTTATGCCATTGGTAATCAGGTTATATAGTATGCTCCGGAGATTTTTACGGGCATACATAATTTTATCTACTCCAAAGTTTTCAACAACCACCGCATTGGATTCATCAATCAGTTTCTGAATATCTCTTTTAATATCGTCAGTAATTTCGGCAAAAGAAATATATTCCAGTTCCTCATTCATGTCTTTTTGCACCCTGGTAATTTCAGTCAGGTCTTTAATCGTATGATTGAATTTGGAAATAGACATGTGGATCATGTTAAACAACTGCAATTCCTCATCGGTGATTTTGTCCTTGAGTTTGCGGTTGAGCATATGGATTAATCCTTCCAGGTTGGCAATCGGGCCTTTCAGGTCATGAGAAGCCGTATATACGAAATTATCCAGGTCGTAATTGATCTTGTTGAGTTCCAGGTTTTTAGATTCCAGTTCAATATTCTTTTTCAACAATTCCTCTGTCCGTTGTCTTACTCTTTCTTCCAGTTCATTATTGATGGCTTTCAGCTTCTGCTCCTGCAGCCGCAACTGGTTATTCTTTTTATAGAGGTCAATAAAAACAGATACTTTGGCTTTCAGCAGATCGGCATTAATGGGTTTGAATATATAATCTACCGCACCTGCCTTATAACCTTTATACATATTTTCGTCGCCATAATCGTGGGCAGTGATAAAAATAATAGGGATATTTTTGAGCTTCTCCCGGTCATAGATCATGGTAGCTGTTTCAAATCCATTCAGATCAGGCATTTGTACATCCATCAGGATGAGGGAAAAATCCTGTTCTTTAAGCAGGATTTTAAGGGCTTGCCTGCCTGAATTAGCCCTGGAATACAAGTATTTATCTTGTCCCAGTACTGCTTCGATGGATAAAAGGTTATCCTCCCGGTCGTCTACAAGTAGTATTTTTATATCAGGCTTCTGGTCCAACACTCAAAAGAAATTTTATTAGAAAAGTGTGAATTTATATATATTTTTTCAACTATCAGCAAATGAACATGTAGTAGTATATACATTACCTACCAGATTTTACTTTGATTAGTAATTATTGATCTCCATATATTGAAATGTTGCACATAATAAGGTGGGCAGGCCACGGTTGGTGTAACAGCAAAATTATTCAGCCAGGGTGTACAATACCAGTCATAAGTACCAGTATCTGTGAACAGCCTATTATTTTACGAGCCGGATTTAAGCTTTTCCAGACATTTTTCCAGATCAATGCCAGAACCTAAAACTCCTCCGAAAATATCGCCCAGCTGGTTGATCCGTTCTGGTACTGTATGAATGTTGAAATCAGAGGGACTTAATCCTTTTTTTACTTCGCTCCAGAGCAGGGGAGTAGAGACAGTAGCTCCGGGTATTGGCCGTACACTGTAAGCAGCCGCTAGCGATTGTCCGATATTATTTTGCAGATAATCTATATAAACCTGTTTGCGGCGCTGTTTGGGGCTTCTTTCCAGGCTGGTTAATTCCGGGAGCCGGGCATGTACAAGTTCAGCCACTCGTCTGGCAAATATTTCTGCTTCGTCAAAAGTATACTGACGTCCCAGGGGAACAAAAATGTGCATACCGGTTGCACCTGAGGTTTTACAATAGCAGCTAACGCCGGCATGATCCAATACCTGTTTTACTTCCAGGGCCACTTCTACTACCTGGTCATAGGTATTTTCTCCGGGATCTAAATCTATAGCTGCATAATCGGGTTTTTCCAGTGATTGTACCCTCGAGTTCCAGGGATGAATTTCAATACAACCCAGATTATTGAGATAGGTTAATGTGGCTTCGTCCTGGCAGAGAATATGTGCCAGGTTACGTTTGGTAGATTCGGAGTAAATCTCAACAGTTTCGATCCAGTCAGGCAGCTGGCTTTTGATATCACGCTGGTAAAAACCTGCCTCTTTTATTCCATTTGGGTGCCGGTGCAGTGATTGTGGCCTGTCTTTTAGGTAAGGAAGCATCCATCTGGCTACTTGCCTGTAATAATTGATCAGATCACCTTTCGTATAGCCTTCGTCTGGCCAGTAAACTTTATCCAGGTTACTTAAATTCAGGGTTTGTCCGGCTATTTCTACTTCCACTCCTTCGCTATGCCTGTTTTTTGATTTTTCATACCGGTTTCCTTTTGTTTCTTTTGCTGCCGCTTCTGTTCCCATTGCAGGACCTTGGGGGATGGATCGGGCTTACCGGCAGACGGTTTTTTCTGAGTTTTTCTGGTCCGGGTTGTTTTAATGGCGGCTTTTTTTACAAAATCTTCGCTATTATAGGCTTTTTCGGTGGCTTCTTCATCCTTTTTCTTAATCAGCAGCCAGGAATCCGGATCGCCTTTCTGAAGTTTTACCAGAGAAAAAATACCCTTGAGCCGTTTTCCTTTCAATATAAATGTCAGGCTTCCCTTTTTGAGCTGTGAGAGCAAAGTTTTTTCATCGGATGGTTCTTCATTATCGGGTGCTACCTGATAAGTTCCTTCATCCCATATGGTAACAATGCCTGCGCCATAGTTGCCTTCCGGAATTTCTCCTTCAAAAGTGCGGTATTCCAGGGGATGATCTTCTACCATTACTGCCAGCCGCTTATCCTTCGGGTTCATAGAAGGGCCTTTGGGTATAACCCAGCTTTTGAGCACTCCATCCATCTCCAGCCTGAAATCATAATGCAATTTAGAAGCCTGGTGACGTTGAACTACAAAGTGCAAAGTATCGCCGGTAATTTTTTCACCTTTCTGAGGTTCGGGCGTTCTGGTGAAATCACGTTTTTCAAAATAGTTTTTTAAGCTCATTGCCGTGATAGTTAAAAATCATGGAATATTTCCTGATTGGCCGAATGGCAATATATGCATAACCACCAGAACCAGAATACTTATCTTTTCAGACACGTATAAATGGCCATAAATATTCTTTGTATTACCAATGCTGTTTCAGCCAAAAGCCGGAATACTTTATTAATATAATTCCGGCTTTTGGCTGAAACTATAATCATTAGTGCCTAGTAATACGGGAATAGAAGGGGAGAGGTTAACAGCAAAATGATGTGATACAGGGTTAGAAACAATTCTCTGCATTGATACATGTATACCGGACATAGGTTGTCAATGGTACAGTAGTATTCAGCATAAACTAAAGACCATTGACAATAGACAGAAGCTGAGTGTTATTTATTGGTATCACCCTGTGCAAACTGGTCAATCATTGTATCAAGAATTTCTTTTGTATAGCCAATCCGGTGTGCATATTCGAGGCAAAGTACATATTCACGGTCATGAACTTCTCCATCTTCCATCATCATTTGTACCAGTGTCTGGAGTTCCAGGGTTTTTTGCAAGCCACTGGTCGGAATAATAAAACTTAGTACACTCAGGTTGTCGGCAATAGGCATTACTTCATCCGGATGAAGGCCTAATTTATTCCCGATGGTGAGCAGAAAATCGCTTTCCTGGTCTTCTAATACACCATCGGCAGCGGCTACTAAAATCAGATTCTGAAAAAAAGCCAGTTTTTTCTGTTGCGTGTCTAATACACTTTCAATGGATCTATGTTCAGGCATATTTGTATAAATTATACGTGTTGAGTCAATAAAAATCTAAAGTACATAAACCCGGCGGTTTATTCAAAGAACATCCGGCCGGAAAGTTTTTGATTCTGCTCAATAGCTATTTTTGAAAGAATCAAGTGAACCCTTGCCTTAACTCAGGAATAACTTTGCAGTTCATAGATAAAAGAAACAAGCGTTTACTTAACATTTTGTAAAATTCTCAGAAAGAAGTGTAACCTCCAGCGTTCATTAAAAGTATAATTAAATATTTTCAGGACTATTACTGCCATTTGCTGCCGGTTTAATATTGCAAAAAGGAGTTGTGAGAGCGGAACTGGTTTTATAGACTAAATAAAATACTTTTTGATCAGATGATACGCATTCTCTCCTACGTGGAAATACTGACATGTTAACGGATTACCGAAAAATGCTCGAAGAGCTGGAAGCAAGAGACCAGGTTATCTTGCATCGAATGAACGAACTGGAAAGACAAAACCGGGTGCTTAAAGAGGTTAACCTGAACCTGCGGCATAAATGTGTTTCCCAGAAAGTAAACAATAAACTAATGTTTTCACAGAAAGATTAACTACAATATATAAGTAGAAAGATGGGAAACTATGGGTAATTAACATGGTGTTTCTATTTGAGATAATTTATAGAGTGAAATCTGGTTTTTATCCATTAAATTGTTTACCTTATACATCAGATATTTTTTTAGCTTTAGAATAAAATATGGCGCAGGATAACCAGGATCAGCCTTCATTATTGGGATTTATAGCTGGCTTGCTGGCAGGTGCGGCAGCTGGCGTATTGCTGGCTCCCTATGCTGGAAAAGAAAGCCGGAAACTATTAGCCAATCAGGCAGATTCCCTAAAAAAACAAGTAAATGATACATTGGGATTGGGGATTTTAGATTTACCTGCAGTAAAAGCCAAAAAGAAAAAGAAGAAAAATGTTGTTGAAGATACCGGTACCGGGAAGAAAAAGAAGGGCAAAAAAGGAAAAAAAGCTAAAAACAAGAATAATTGAGCTTCTGAATCTTAGTTAGAATATAATATCAAAAATGCCGGAATAGACTTTCGGCATTTTTGCTTTTTGCAGGCGTTACGCTGCTTCTGCGTACTATTGCTAGCTTAGGTATGATGTGTTTTTGCACAGATGGTAGCTTTAAAAAAATCAGCTATACTTACATTTAAAATATATCATTTATCCACATATTCAGCCACAGGATTTGGTTCGCATGTTACTTAATTAGTAAATTAGCAAACAATCCCATACAAAATTCAAAATATAGGCAAATGAAAAATTTGAAGCCTTTCTCCTGGCTACTTCTCTGCATTCTGGTTTCCCTGCTTGCTGCTTGTAAAGGCGATGATGCTAAACCGAAAAGTAAAACAGAAATGATTTCCAAGAACTGGAAGGTACGTCTGGTACGGGTGGGCAATCAGGTGGTATATTCTAATCCGGCCGGAAGTACGCCAAATTCACAGAATTACGATGCCTACCGATTAAATTTTACAAGTGCCACTGCTTTCACACTCATAGATATCAATGGAAATACTACTTCCGGCACCTGGGAATTTGATGAGAATCAAAATCCGAAAAAAATTACTTTCAGTACCGGAAATCCCAGTGAAGTAAATGTGGAAACGCTTTCAGATGAAAGCCTGATAGTTACCTATACAGTAACAAATCCAAAAACCGGCAGCAATGAGTACCGGATTGAACTAATTCCTGCACAGTAGATTAATTATATTCATATATTCGGAAAAAGCCAGACGATGATTGTCTGGCTTTTTTATTTGAGCACTGCATTTTCGGAGTTTATATATGGCTGTAAAATGTATATAAAGGCGTATTATTGCGAAATTAATTTGATTGCTATGATTGAATTGCTGATCCGTATCTATGCGGATGTTCAACCGGAAACGTCTACAGACGGTGTGTTTTTATTTGGGCAAACAGAGGATAATGAGGCTTCTGTGCTGCATAAGAGCATTGAATTACTTAAACATTCTTACACTAAACAAATTCTGATTATAGATACCCAGCCTATCAGCGGACATCCGGGATTCGATGCCTGGAAACAAAAGCTAGTGAGAGAAAATATACATGAATATGCGATCAAGGGTGTACCATTACCGGAAACTCCCATCATTCATACTTTAGTTGAAGCAGAGGCACTCATGCATTTTGCCCGGCAACAAAGATATACCAGTCTGCACATCACGGCTGCTCCATTTCACCAGTTACGTGCTTTTATGACTGCAATAACTGCCGCTTTAAGAATATATCCGCAAATCCGCTTGTACAGCCAGCCAGGGTCAGCTTTACCCTGGCTCGAAAAAGTGCATCATTCGCAAGGAAAAACCTATGGAACCCGTAGTGAACTCATTGCAGGTGAACTCCAGCGTATTGAAAAATATGGCGATAAAGGTGATCTGCTTTCCGCTGAGCAGGTACTAGCGTATTTAAATAAAAGAGACAGTAAAAGCGAATAAAGTTCTTGCTTATTCTTTAAACCATTCTTTATAAAATATATAATTATTGGCTGTCCGGCTGATGAGCTGTATTTGTTCGGAGCTTACTTTTTTGATGAATTTTGCCGGATTGCCTGCATAAATACTACCAGCTTCTACTACCGTATTCTGTAGCACAATAGCACCAGCCGCAATAATAGAACCCGTTTTAATAATGGCATGATCCATTACAATAGCCCCCATGCCGATCAGCACTTGGTCTTCGATGGTGCAGCCATGTACAACCGCATTGTGAGCAATAGAAACCTCATTTCCGATAACAGTAGGCGCTTTCTGATAGGTACAATGAATCACCGCCCCATCCTGAATATTGGTATTATTGCCAATCGTGATCGAGTGTACATCACCACGCACAACGGCATTAAACCATACACTGCAATTATCGCCCATTACTACTTCACCTACTACTGTAGCATTATCTGCCAGAAAACAATTCTGGCCTAGTTTAGGATAAATTCCCCTTACCGGCTTAATCAGCGCCATATTATATGAATATTAATAAGCGTTCAAATTAAACGCAATATCATTACGATACAAATAAATGAGCGAATGGTTTGCGGTAAAGGGAATTTAGATTTCATTCTGCAAATTTTCCAGACGGCAGTTTAGGAATACTGAATTTGCCTTTTCTCCTGAGGAGCATATATTTTATGTAAAGACACAAAGGAGAAGATGAGCCCGGCTAATACAAGTAAGGAACGTACCCAGTTCATGGTATCCCATTCAGTCCATGTTTTTTTGAGCAAGGCTACATCGGTTAGCTGGGCAGTCGTAAACATAATATCATTGCGGGGATAAAAGAAGGCAAACGTAAATAAATCTCCCAATACATAAAGGACAAATGCTGCACCCAGATACAAACGGATAGAGGCAGAAGCTTTCCAGAAGAGAATAAGCACGATTAACCCTATAACCTGATTGAGGGGAGAAAATATCCTGAAAAAATCTCCCGGATTGACTGATTTATAATATTCTCTGGCTGTGGCGATGGAGTTGGGAATATCGCCTCCCCACGATCTGGCATCTACCAAAGAAGTGTACAAATTAACAAACAGCAATCCGCTGGCAATACTGATAGAGGCAAATAAAAAAATCTTTTTCATGTGGCGTTTTTTTCTTCAAAGATAGCAGCAGGCTACCCCGTAGAATTGTATTTAACGGACATCTTCGTAGAGGTGCCCTTTCACCAACCCTTTGTTCTGCTTGTACTCTCCTGGTGTCATGTGGGTATAGGCTTTAAATGATTTGATAAAATGCGATTGATCGGAAAAATGACTTTGATAGGAAATTTCGGTGAGAGATAAATTGGTGTGATGCATCAGATGAAGGGCATGCAGGTACTTCTTATACAGCAATATTTCTTCCGTATTCATGCCAGTGGTCTCTACGAGTTTCCGTGACAAATGTCTGGGAGAATAACATATCGTATCAGCAAGCACCTTCACTGGTAAGTCGTGCTGGTTAGAGGCATACAAAAACTGATTGATTAGCTTTTCCTGAGGCTGCCAGTCAAATAGTTTTCTTTCCATCCATTGGCAAAGAACTGCAACCCGGTTGTTAAAATGATCTTGTTCTGCCAGCTGATGCCAGAGCGAATGAAAACTTGGATCAAGCCCGGTTACATCCACGGCAATATCTGAAAACTCACTGGCAGGTGTTTTGAAAATTTTCTTTATGGCCATGGGCTGAAAGACTACGCCAAAAAATACATGATGCTCCGGGAGTTGGAGTTGTACAGGTGCCGTATTAAAGCCATTGATGAAGCACTGGGATAAGGTATACTGCTTTCCCTGTAGTTGGGCAGGAATAGGAACACCGCTGCTAAAATTAAAAATAACTTCTATAACTCCTTTGGGTATAATGTATTCCGTTTGAAAAGAAGTAATCTGCTCCACCTGCCAGATAGAATGAATTACATCCTGTAGATGTGCTGATGGTGGTATGTAAAAATTAGTATTCAAAACAAATGATCATCCATGAGAGCAATATAAATTATCTATACTTCATCTTATGTTTATAAATGGCCTATAAACCCTCATATACCGCTTACTCAAGCTTAACTTGTGCTGAGCAACAGTTGTCGATGGGTTAGGTGTAGATGGCTTTTATTAATTATGCTTTTGTTCTCGCCAAAGATTGTTCTCTTCTACATCAAAGCCATATTTAATCAGATTCTGATACAACTCCTTGAAGGAGTTTGCTTGGCTGATTGCAACTTCTATACGATCTGCATCTGTGAATGGTGAGATAACACCATCACCATTGCTTATACACTCAGTGATTATCCCTTTTAGCTCCTCCAATTGATAAATGCCCTGTTTTGTCCATTCCGGCTTGACTATTAGTACCGGACTAGGGAAAAGATACAACAAAAGCTTTTTTGAAAGACTATCTTCGAATTGATTAGATTGATTAGAAGTGAGAAGGTAGGTCCACTTATTGCCATTCGAGTCAAAGGCAACTTCTTGGTCAGTTGGTCTGATATAATCAAAAGGGGTAGGCTTAGAAAGATCAACTTCTGTTGGTATTACATGTAACACCCTATTATTGTAAATCATTATAAGAGGATAGGTAGGCTGTGTCATGATTTTCTGTTTTATTCAATTGCCATAACAGGCCAGGTGCATAAATTGGGCGAAGTAAAACGGAGCCTAAATTATGCACCTCGTTGGCAAACGTTTTTATAATAAAAATTTAGTCCTTAATAAAAAGAAAGCACTGAATATTGTATGCTTCTGTCATTGTAAATGTGGACTGAAGTTTCCACCCTTTGATCGCAAAGTTGTTTAGGAGGTCGTTTAAAGACTTCGATACTAAAATCAATTCTTTTTCTTGAAATTTTCCTTCTAACATTTTTTCAACTGGTTCTTTTCCTGGTTCACTTATATATACTTTGTTTTTTCCATTTGGCTCCCAATCAATCAAGATAGTCAATATTTCTGATGTTTTGTTTTGAGCACAGGCACCAAAGGAAGTTGCCAGAGTAAGTAAAAGTATTGTAATTGAGATTAAATGTTTCATATTTTTAGTTTAAATGTTTGCCAACATGTGTATACACGCAACTCGTGTATGCACATGTGTGTATTTCCTAATTTAAGCAAATACACGCAATATGGATTAATCTGGTAGCTATTTTTTTGCAGCGATATTATCGGTGCAGTTCAAACCATTATAAGGAAAGAAACTATTCACTCCTCTTACCTGAGCTTCAGATGTATTTCTCTCTCCTATCTCAATGAATGCCTGTTTTAGGCCATATTTGCCTTTAGCAGAGCGTTTAATCTGGTTAGCAGCCCATCGGGATCTACTTTTTCATCTGCTAACCGTGCCGAATCACCAGCTAACCTCGCCGAATGGTCTCCTAAGTGCACCGGATGAGCTGCTAACCTTCAAATGGCCTGCTAAGCTGTTTTCGGGATAGCCACCCCAACTCAACTCTTTCTTTGAAAATCCATAACCCATGTTTCCACTTCCTCGACCAACTTCCGTATATTGCCCTCAGCCTTTTACATCTGTTCCTGCTGTTTTTGAATGAATTTAACCATTTTTTTTGACCCGGTAGACGAAACCATTTTATCTGATCAGGCAGAAGCCGACTCCTGGCAGCATTCCCTGCGAATACATCTGGAGAAAATGCCAGCCTGGAAAAAGAGCCATTTAGCTTTACTGGGCGTACCCGAAGAACGGGGAACACTTACGAATAAGGGCACTTATAAAGCAGCCGCTGCCATCCGCAAAGCCTTATATCCCTTAAAAAAAGGAAACCACGCCTATAAAATTTCAGATCTGGGAGATCTAAGGCCGGGCATTACTCTTGAAGATACCTATTTGCGCTTGCAGGAAGTATGTGAAACGCTGCTTCACAATAATGTAATCCCGGTAATTCTAGGCGGCTCCCACGACCTGGATTATGGCCAGTACCGGGCGCATGAAAACCTGCCTATGCGTGTTTCGTTGCTCAATGTAGATGCCTTAATGGATATGAGCGAAAATGAAAAACATCCCATGAGTAGGCGGCATATTCATGATATTCTGATGCACGAACCCAATTACCTGTTTACCTTCAGTCATCTGGCTTACCAGACATACCTTACGTCTGCTCATGATCTGGCGATTCTGGAGAAACTTTATTTTGAAGCGTACCGGCTGGGACAAATCCGCGAAAATATACAGGAAATCGAACCCCTGATCCGGGAATCTACCATGATGAGTTTTGATATTACCGCTATTAAACTTTCGGATGCACCCGGTAATGCTCAGGCTCATGCCTTTGGCCTGACCGGAGAGGAAGCTTGCCAGATTTGCTGGTATGCCGGATTAAATGAAAAAATGGCATCTGTCGGCTTTTATGAGTATAATCCCGATTATGACCACCGCAACCAGACAGCCGAAGTAGTAGCTACCATGATCTGGTATTTTGTGGAAGGATTTTACCACCGGAAGAAAGAAGTTGATTTTTCTGATAAAACCTATACCAAGTATGTAGTGCCGCTATCCGGAGCGAGAGCGCATGATGTTATTTTTTATAAAAATACATTGAATGAGAAATGGTGGATGGAAGTGCCTTATCCCAGTAAACCTAATAAAGTTTCGATTGTACCTTGCAGTTACACCGATTATCAGGCAGCTTTGAAAGGAGAACTTCCCCAGCGATGGATCAACCGCTATGCGAAACTGGTGTAGAAAATAATTACGAATTATGTTTATCTAAATGCGTATTCTGGAAACAAGATTAACAGGATTCAGGTATTTGCAGGATTTTCTTTATATTAATCCTGTTAATCTTTGAATCCGATAAATCCTGGTTCCAGACAATAATCCAGGTTTCAGGCTTCGCTTCTTTACTATATAACTATTGAACAATTCAGCAATAAAGCTATGCTTATTCCTTCGCCACGTGCTACTACCCTGGAACTGGAACTAGACTGGCTGCACAGTGTCATTCAATCCGGCATTCAAAGTTATTTTGGTGTGGCTCCTGCCCAGCCGGTGTATCAGGAGGAATATCCATCTGATCAGTATCTGATAAATGAGAAACCATTACCGGATTTAACCAATGATGATAGTGCGTATGCCACTTGCGTAAAGAAATTTAATATGTCACGCGAGGAGAGGATTATGCTTTTGCTGGCACTTACGCCACATTTAGCTCCTGATCTGCTCGACGATTTTTTAATAAAAGATGAACGGCATGGATACAGCCATACTAATTTTGGAGGTGTAAAAGGTAAGAATCACGCAGGTTTTTTACCTACCGGCCAGACAGTTTTGTTCCTGATTGCCGGAAGGGATGTAGAAAAAAAGCTCAATTGTATGCATTTGTTCGATGCTTCGCACTTTTTTTACAAACAGAATATTCTTCAATTAAAACCGGTAGAAAACGAGGAACCTGCCTTGAGTGGCGTACTTAACATCAGCAAAGAATACCTGAATTTATTTACAACTGGCAAACCTTATCGCCCGACCTATAGCACCCATTTTCCGGCCCAGCTCATCACTACTCAACTTGACTGGGAAGACCTGGTGCTGGATTATGATACCTATGACGAAATTGAAGAAGTAAAAGCCTGGATCAAATATGGACATACCTTGCTTTACGAACGGGGGTTGGCTAAGAAGATAAAAAAAGGCTACCGGAGTTTGTTTTACGGTCCGCCTGGTACCGGAAAAACGCTTACAGCTTCGCTATTGGGTAAATCTGAAGGGCTGGATGTGTACCGGATTGATCTTTCGATGGTGGTATCTAAATATATTGGGGAAACGGAAAAAAACCTGGCTTCTATTTTCGACCAGGCCGAAAATAAAAACTGGATTCTGTTTTTTGATGAAGCCGATGCCTTGTTTGGAAAACGCACCCAGACCAATAATTCCAACGACCGCTATGCTAATCAGGAAGTTTCGTACTTATTGCAACGGGTAGAAGATTTTGCCGGACTTGTCATTCTGGCTACCAACCTGAGGGCAAATCTGGATGAAGCATTTTCCCGGAGGTTTCAATCTATTATATATTTTCCGATGCCTAATCCAGCGATGCGGCTGCGTTTATGGCAACAGGCATTTGGCGGCTCCTTTGAACTGGAACCCTCTATGAATCTGAAGAAAATAGCAGCTGATTATGAAATGGCTGGCGGTTCTATTATTAACGTGTTGCGGTATTGTACCCTGATGGCTCTCAACCGGAATTCCGGGATAGTGACTTTAGAAGACATTTTACAGGGAATCCGGAAAGAGTTTAAAAAAGAAGGAAAAACTATAAAGGCCTGATAGGAGATACTAAGTAAAGTTCTGTATATTGTTCAATGGTTAATTAGATATAATTGGGTTGCTGCTTAAATATACACAGTTACTACGTCTTTATGCAACCAGAGATGAGTAGTTGATGTATATACATATATTTGTGTTATAAATTTTTATAATTTCCAATATGGAACTTGAGAAGGAAATTCAACAAAGTAAATTTCAGAACGAATACCAGAAATTATTACTGAACATTATTTTTACCGCCAGCTGGCTGAATCTTCGCAATACCCAACGATTTAAACCCTACGGAATCTCCCCACAACAGTACAATATCTTACGTATTTTAAGAGGACAGCACCCCAAAAGCGCCACTGTTACCTTGCTTACCGAACGTATGCTGGATAAGAGTTCTAATGCTTCCCGGCTGGTAGAAAAACTGCGGGTGAAACAATTGCTCGACCGTTGTGAATGTCCTGAAGACCGCCGGGCAGTAAACGTGAGAATTACAGATAAAGGACTGGCCCTTCTTCAAAAGCTGGATCAGACGGGTGATGATATTCGCAAGGATTTTACACATATCTCTGAAGAAGAAGCAAAGCTGGTCAACCGGATTCTGGATGGAATAAGGGAATGAGTGATTGAGTGATTGAGTGATTGAGTTTCTTTAGTAGCTCAATCAATATAACTATCTAACCATTTAGCTATCCGACCATATGATTATCAGCTTATTAAACTATTCAAATCTGTGTAATCCTGGTTCCAGATAAATTTTTACTTATAGCTGACATGTGGATTTTTAGCAATATAATAGCGGTAAGGTAAGTCAGCGCCCTGTGTGATGCCAATCCGGGTGGTAGTAACCATTTCAAATGGCTGCTGGTATTCCGGTAAAGTTGCTGGAGAGAGAATATAACAGGCACTGGTGAGTAAACTAATGCCATCCATAGATCTGGTAATTCCCATGGCTTGCACTAGTTTGCCAGGCCCATTACATAGTTTTTTTATTTCTGCCATTCCTCTTCGCTGCTGCATGAGTTCGATTCCCTCTATTGGTTGCAAAGCCCGGATCAGAACTGCTTCTCCCACACCAACCGGAGCAGTTACAACATTGATACACTCATGTAATCCATAAATCTGATATACATAGGCATTTCCCGGCGGGCCAAACATCATGGCATTGCGTGTGGTTTTCCGGCGGTAGGCATGGCAAGCCGGATCTCCCCATAAATAGGCTTCGGTTTCTACAATACGTCCGGAGGTAATGCCCCATTCACTTTCATGAACCAGGTAGGCTCCCAGCAATTGTTTGGCTACACTAATTGTGTCCTGCTGATAAAATTCTTCAGTTAGTTTCATAAAGATTTATTCAATATAGCAACGCAAAACAGGCTAGCTGGTTTGGTTAGTAGCCATTTGTTCTAAGTGATTTGTATGCCTGCTCTTTTATTTATTCATCCTACAATATTTTCATACTAATAACTGCTGGATCAGCGATTATAAGGTTATTATATACTTGACTCATTACTTTCTTAATACCTGGGATTCACTATTTACTGCTAATTAACATTAACCTTCCTTTTTTTTCAGCGTATGTAAGAGGTATATGTTTCACTTTAAACCAAAACTATGAAAGCTATAACAAGAGAAGAAGGCCTCATACAGATATATGACAAGATCAAGGATATTAAATTTGCGATGCTTACTTCAGTAGGGGAAGATGGTTTGCTGCGCAGCCGGCCAATGTCTACTACCAAAGCAGAGTTCGATGGGCAGCTCTGGTTTTTTACCTACGATGAAACCGAAAAAACGGATGAGATAGACAAACAGCCGGAAGTAAACTTAGCGTATGCTGATATTGCAAATAGTACCTATGTATCGGTATCCGGAAGAGCGAGAATTGTACATGATAAAAATAAAATGGAGAAACTCTGGAATCCTATGTTCAGAGCCTGGTTTCCCAAAGGTCTGGAGCAGCCTGGTATCGCTTTGCTGGTTGTAAATATCGAACAGGCAGAATTCTGGGACAGCTCTTCCAGTAAAATGGTGCAGCTTTTTCAGATGGCCAAAGCCATATTGACCGGCTCACAAGCCAATCAGGGTGAGCATAAAGAAATTAAAATCGTTGGTCCGGCTAAAATTGAGAAACAGAAAAAGTAGGGTAATTGAGTGAGTTAATTAGTAACTCAACTTTTGCTTATTGAATCAGAAGCAGGCTTTGGTTGATTTTGCCACATTCCTTTTGTATACTTGTGAGAGGAAACAGGCAGATGATCAAAGCCTGTTTTTACATATAGAATAATACTTTTATCAAGTGCTAACACGTATTACAATGATTAAGATCTTAATTCTGTCTTTCTTATTCAGTCTTACTGCTTTTGATTTCAAATCTCAGCCGGAGCAAATTCTTACGACCAAGTTACAGGTAACGGTTCGGGACGATCTGGGGAACTTGGTAGAAGGAGCAGATGTGCGGTTATTTAAAACGGAAGAAGATTACAATAAGGAGCAGAATCAGGTAGGAGCTACCCTAAAAACGGATGCTAAGGGCAAAGCCTCTTTTAATGAACTGGAACCAGCTGTATATTATATTATTGCGGAGAAAGGGGATAAGGACAATAGCGGGGCAGGTACCAAAACAGAATCACTCACAGCGAAGAAGGTAAATAAGATCACTCTTATTATATCGTAAATACCTGAACAATTAGAAGATAGTATAAATAAAAAGGCTTTTGATATCAAAAGCCTTTTTTACTTTTATCTACAGCTTCCTGCAGGTCAACCCGCTGCCCATCAACTTTGCCTACAATAAAGGCATCGACTACGCCCATTTTTTTTATATCTTCATTAAAGGCTTTAGCCATTTTAAAGTCACGGAATTTACCTAGTGTATATTTATCCATTACATCTACCTCTTCTTTTTTCAATCTGGCCAGCTCCTGTGCATATTGGTCTAAATTAAAATGCTCAAAAGCACCGATCTGTACTTCAAAAAACACACCTTGCTGTGTATCAGTTTGTTCAACCAGAATATTGTTGGCAGCAATTACGCTATCAAGGGTAGGCTTTAATGCATTTAAATCTTCGACCTGCTGTTTCAATACTGTGTTTTCTGAAGCAATTTTAGGCCATTTACCAAACAAAGGTGCTTTTACTTCTGATAAAACGACATAGGCTACGCTTAATAAAAACAAAACAGCCAGCACAATAGTCGTGATGGTAAATATTCTGGCTCTGGATTCAAGAGATTCTTTCTCTGATTCGAGTTCTATTTTCTGGTTTTCTAATGCTAGAAATTCCTGATGAGTATATTCATTTGTTGCTTCCATAGCCTTAAAATTAATTATTTCCTAAGGCCCGGAAAGTTGAGTTTTGCCGAAAACAGCAGTTGTAATAAAGATTACCTAATTTAACTCCGTTCTTATACGGCACTACTGCTGGCATAATACACAAAAGCTATCTGTTTTCCAGTGTAGATAATCAAATGGTCTACCTGTCTAAGCCATTTGTAAGCACTGATTATCAAAAGAATATATGTATTTATGTAAGAACAAATCCGGTTTTATGCAGAAACCACTATAAGTCATGGCAAAACCTGTGTATTCCTACGCAGGCTACTCTATTAGAGTTTATGCTTCGAGTTGCTGCATCACCTGAATGAGTGCTTCTACCTGGGCTGTAGTATTGGCCGGAAAATTAGCAATACGTATTTGTTTGTCTTTATAGCTGCCATAACCGCTGCCCACCACATTTCCGGTTTTAGCAATGTCTTGTAAATATTCAGCAGACGATTGTTTTACATCTGCCACTACCACGGTTTGCGAACGGTGCTGCGGATTCTGAACGGCAACAGATGCCAACTTACTTTTTTCCAGAAAAGAATAAAGCAAGGCTGCTTTTTCTTCAGTTTGTTTGCGGATGGAGGCTATTCCTTCCCGGTTCATATCTTCAGCAATTTTGCCCAGCAGGTAAATACTCAGTACGTTTGGCGTAGCAGGTGTTTCATAAGCCGTGTATTTGCTCCACAACGAAGGTAAGCTATGGTAAGTACCGATCTGTAGCCCTTTCGCTTTCAGACTTTCAGCTTTTTGCAAACATTTTTCATTCACAATCCATACACCCAACCCGGCAGGCATACCAAATCCTTTTTGCACCGAGAAAAATGAGGAATCAATTAAGCTATAATCCAGCGCAGGGTAAGGGGCAGATGAAACTATATCGACCACAAACAAAGTGTCGGGATTATCTTTTTTTAGCTGATGCATGGCTTCTACCGGCATAGATACTCCGGAACTGGTTTCATTGTGTGTAAGGCAAACCAACTCTGCACTATGAGGAATATGTATCTGTCCGGTATTAAAACCCTGCCCAAAGGGTGCTTCCTGTTTGATGGCTTTTTTACCCAGTTCTGCCGCAAACTCATAAAAACGCTTGGAGAAAGCGCCATTTACCAGGTGAAAGCTTTCTTTTTCCACACAGCTTTGTAATACCCGTTCCCAGATTTCGGTGGCTGAGCCGGTAAACAGAATAGCGCTTTGCGGAGGAATAGCAAGCAGGGTACGCAACTGCTCTACCGTATATTGGTAGATCGCTTTAAATTGTTTGCTCCGGTGAGAGATAGACCCTATTTGTTCGTCTAAGGCAGTTTGTAAGTGCTTTTCAAACGTAGGGTACAAGTGAGCTGGTCCGGGGGTAAAAAAAACTTTTCTTTGCACGGCAGGAAAAAATTTAGCGGAATGAGGTTTGTTTTCGCGGTAAAGTTATACATTTTGTGTTTGTCTACCCTGGATAAGTGATAATTTTTGAGCATTATCCTTAAGATTTATGTATTTGGATAGAAATATTAACCTTTTATATAAAAAGTTGCAAAAATTCTTAAAAACCGGTTTACTTCGCATGTGAATTTGCATCAAGCCTTGTATTCAGCCAATGACAGCTGAATTTTTGTAATCATTTTAACCAATTATTTTTATTATCATTTATCTACACACAATGAAAAACAAATTAGTACTGATTGCCGCTCTTTTTATTGCTTATTTTACTGCCCAGCCTGCCAAAGCCCAATTGTATGATACTGGAGATATTACCGTAAATGCCGGCCTTTCCTTAGGTGTTATCGGATATGGAGGATATGGATTTTATAGTGGTAATTTTAGTGGATTTTTTCCTTTAACTGCTAACGTAGAATACAGCATTAACGATCAATTTGCTGTAGGAGGTTACGCAGCTTTTTATTCCCGGGGTTATAAATACGGAAATGGATACAAAGATGGTTTTAGGGCATTTGCTTTTGGTGGAAGAGGTACTTTCCATGCCACACCTTTATTAAACGATGCACTGGATTTAAATCTTGACGAAAACAAACTGGACTTATATGCTTCAGTGATTGCAGGTCTACAAATATCCAGCTGGTATTATGATAATGATTACTGGAATCAGCCTGGCTTCAATATGCCAAATAATAATAGAGTGCGCCCGGTATTAGGGCCAGTATTAGGTGTGCGGTATATGTTTAATCCTGGTTTTGGGGTATATTTTGAAGGCGGTAGAGGTGCATTAGGCTGGGCTACTTTCGGAGCATCATTCAAATTTTAAACTTCATCAACAAACCATATAATAAAAAGAGCCGCAATTTGCGGCTCTTTTTATTTATCCATTATATAAATAACATAGGTATTAATACAGCATCCGGAATTTAATGGTGTGCGGAATGTTTTTTAGTTCGCTCACCACCTCTTTGTTATACACTTTATTAATATCTGTGATTACATAGCCTACCTTCTCATTTGTCTTCAGGTACTGGCCGGCAATATTGATATGATATTTAGCCAGAATACTGTTGATCTGAGCCAGAATACCAGGTACATTCTCATGAATATGAATTAGGCGGTGGGCATCGGTGAGTTCGGGTAATTGCAGATTGGGGAAGTTTACACTCATAAATGTGTTTCCCTTATTAATAAACTCAATGATTTTTCCCGGAACAAAGTTGGCAATATTTACCTGCGCTTCTTCGGTGCTTCCACCAATATGCGGGGTCAGAATTACATTGGGTAAGCCTCTGAGTTCGTTAATAAATTCTTCCTTATTGGTTTTGGGTTCATAGGGGAATACATCAATTCCTACCCCCTGTATTTTTTTACTTTTAACGGCATTCACCAGGGCAGGAATATCTACAATGGCACCCCGGCTCAGATTCAGGAAGATAACGCCATCTTTCATCTGGGCAAATTCCTTCTCTCCAATCAGGTTTTTGTTAGAGGCCCGTCCGTCTACATGCAGGGTTACAATATCGGCTATGTTGAGCAGTTCTTTCAGAGAATTACATTTTTTTGCATTACCTAATGCCAGCCGCTCTACAATATCATAATAATACACTTCCATACCGAGTGCTTCTGCAATTACAGATAATTGTGCCCCGATATTTCCATAGCCTACAATACCCAGCTTTTTCCCCCGGATCTCAAAACTATTTTTAGCAGATTTATCCCAGATGCCTTTGTGCATGCCATTACTCTTGTCGGGAATATTGCGGATGAGCATAATAATTTCACCAATGGCCAGTTCTACCACACTCCGGGTATTGCTGTAGGGTGCGTTAAATGCTACAATTCCCCTCTCTAAACAAGCATTCAGATCAATCTGGTTGGTGCCGATACAAAAAGCTCCTACACACATCAGTTTATTGGCGCTCTCCAGTACTTTACGGGTAACCTGGGTTTTGGAACGAATGCCCAGTACGGTTACATCTTTAATGCGTTCACAAAGTTCATCTTCGTCCAGACCGCCGGCCACTACATCTACTTTATAGCCCTCCTGCCTGAACAATTCTAAGGCTTTAGGATGGATGTTTTCCAGCAGCAGTACGCTTATCCGATTTTTAGGATAAGACAAACTCATGGGCAGTTTATTGTGATACAGGAATTCATCCAGACTAGGCGCAATATGGTCTGCTTTACTTAGTACCCGTTCCCGTTCTACATTTTCGGTAAAGGCATAAAATTTATTGGCAAGTCCGGCTTCTTTAATTTCATAATCGGTATAACCATCTCCGATTACATAAATATCTCCCTGTAAATTCAGCGATTTAATCTGTTCAACTTTTCCTTTATTGGCACACAGGCGGTTGCTGCGGTCGAAACCGATGATATTCCCTTTTTCGTCGTAGACAAAAGTATTGGCAAAAATATTCTCTTCTTTAATGCCAAATTCTGTAACAATGGGCGTAATAAACTCCTTGAACCCATTGGAGATGATCATAATATTATCAGCATACTCCATGAAAAAAGCCCTGTTGCGCTCAAAAGAGTTGGATACTTTGGTACGGAGCCTTTCAACGAGTTGTGGAAGCTGAGCTTTATTAGCGTTTAGGAGTTCAATCCGTTTTTCCAGAGACTGTGTAAAAGACAGTTCTCCATTCATGCCCAGGTCAGTAATATGTTTAATTTCCTGAATGATCTTATCTTTGTCGGCATTACCCTGCAGAGAAATGGCTCCCAATTCGTCCATTGCCTCTACTTTGGTAAATGTACTATCGAAATCAATAATAATGTATTTGTTCAGTGCTACGGTAGTTTCCATTTATGAGTGTATTATTCGTATGAGATTATGTTTCCGGGTTGTAAAATGACTAAGCTGGCCTTGTCTTGTAGCAAAAGATTGATGGTTTGCATGTAGATATCAAAAATGCGCAGCAGATCTTTATTTTTGATATTTCCCAAAGCTAAGAGTAATACTTTTGGCGGAGCGCCTTTTAGTAAAAAATTATCTATAAAATCGTTGTCTTTGGTAATAATTATTCTGGATTCTGTTAAAGCTATCTCTATGATCTCCTTATCTTGTAACAGATGGCCATCTGTGAAAAATGTAGTATGAATCGCATCAAAGCCGTTTTGTTTCAAGAAATCAGCAAGTATGGGAGGTAATTGGGTATCTATTATAAACTTTAGCATATTTACTTATGCCAAAGGCGTAACAGATTTTGTATTGGCAAGTTTTGACGCATACCACAAACAAGCTTCTATGTCTTCTTTATCTATAAAGGAATAATCAGATAAGATCTCCTGAGTTGACATGCCGGACGCAAGTAATTCCAGCATTTGTGATACAGTAAAACGCATATTTCTGATGGTAGGCTTGCCTTTGCAAACATCCGGATTGAGAGTAATTCTGCTTACTAAATCTTCCATGCTACAAAATTAATCTGATTGAACTGAAATCACAATTAAGTTTCTAAAAACCTGATGGCCCGCTCTTCCGACCAGTATTTACCATGCAGGTCTTTATTGTAAAATCCGCAATGCCCGCCTTCTTCAGGTATTTCCAGAAAAACATTTGACAGTTCTTTGACCTGATTTTCAGGAAAACATTCCGGAGATAAAAAAGGATCATTCTTGGCATTTACAATCAGCGTAGGAATGGCAATGCCATGTAAAAAGTTTCTGGAACTACACTGTGTCCAGTAATCAATGGCATCTTTAAATCCGTGCAATGGTGCTGTATACCGGTCATCAAAATCCCGGAAAGTTTTGATACGGTGGTATTCCCGGTCGTGGATTTTGTCAGGCATTAGTGCTGCTTTGGCCTGTACTTTTTTACGCAGGTGCCTCAAAAAACGGGTCATATAAATTTTATTTCCAAAACCAGCCATCTTGAGCGAACCGGTCTGTAAATCGCAGGGCACCGAAAAAACCACGGCTTTTTTAATCTGAGGATAAATATTTTTACTCTGTTCACCCAAGTATTTTAAAGTCAGATTGCCGCCTAAACTAAATCCAACTAAGGCAATGGTATGATACTGGTTCTTTTGCAACACATGCCAGATCACTTCTTCCAGGTCTTCCGTGGCACCACTGTGGTAAAAACGCAGGTTCCGGTTGATCTCTCCACTACATCCCCGGAAATTCCAGGCCAGGGCATCCCATCCGCTGCCATTCAACTCTTTTACCATCCCTCGCACATAGGGACGGTACGAATCTCCTTCCAGGCCATGCGATATAATGGCAATCCGTGTATTCCCTTTACATGACCAGTCTAAATCCAGAAAATCGCCATCCGTAGTGTCAATCCGTTCTCTGGTATACTGTACGCCTTCTACTTTCCGGAACAAGCTGGGAATAATGGTTTGCAGGTGGGCATTGAACAGATAAAAGGGTGGCTTATAATCAGATTGCGGAATCAGCGGCATAATAAAACAAAATCAGGAAGAAAAAGCAAAGATACAACTATGTAAACAATTGTTTCTAAGGGTGTTTTAGTTCCCAAAAGTTATAACTGACATGGGCTTGTCTGATTAAAAAAAAGGAGAAAACTAATAAATATTCATATAAACAATATCTAGCTAGATTCATATGAATGTAACCCATAAATAACTATTGGCCAGTATAAGATTGTTTTAGTTTTTATGAATAAAAGAAAACGAATTACCGTGGGTTATAGTACGTAATTAAGCAGTTATGACAGGTAATCCAACCTGAAATTAAGAAAATGAATAACTAAAATCTATACTTCCATCCACGGTAAATCTTTTACTTTATCCAGACGGCCTTTAATACTATGGATTACTTTGGCATATTTGAATATTTCGTCTGGCGATACTTCAGGTAATAATTTATCTCCTATGCCATTTTTAATGAAAAAGGCATTAAATCCGAGACTCTGGCTACCCACATATCTATATCCCTTTCCCTTAAGTAGTTTAATAAAAGCAGGCAATGACGCTCCCATATAGTTTGTATCATACTTACTTGCATTATGCCTGAAATCCGAAGAATAAGGCACTGTTACGGCGCGTTCAGTTTTCCATATGTTTTGATATTCGAGTACAATTACTCTGGGAGATACAATATCTAACTCTTTTAAAAGCCAATAATCTATGCCGTCCAGGTCCAAAGAAAAAAGGTCTATTTCTCCTGTAAATCCCTCTACTTGAATTACCTCGTTTATGTTCTCCTTTGTAACCCAGGCACTTTTTAAGATAGGCGGACAACTACGGGTATCTCTAAGCTTACGATACGCTTTTTTGCCATTCTCAATTAATTTCGAATTGCCATCTATTAATAATCCAAACCAACCATGATTAATAATCAGGTTGGCTGCATTACATTCTAATCCATCTCCTGCACTAATCTCTACTACTCTTTTATTAGTAGTCCCAATCAGTGAAAAAATATATAATAAAATTCCATCTTCTCCATTTTGAGAATAACATCTGAGTTCTACTTCCTCCAGAGAAGGCAAATAGCTTCGTTTCTCCTGTATATATTCATCTGCAATAGATTTATACTGTTGTTGTAGAGAAATCTGTGATGCTTTTTGTAAGGATGATAATTTATCCTGAATAATACTGTTGGTATACTCTGTCAAAAGAAATCCTAAACCTTTTATATATCTCTTTATAATCTCTTTCATACAAAAAGTTAAGTATACAGGAGGTATGGTATTAAACTTACTAAGCTATTTCTTGGACTGGTTAATCACTTTTTCAGCGCTTTCAGCATGGTTTCACCAATGTTAGCCGGAGAATCTACTACGTGAATTCCACATTGGTTCATAATACTCATTTTTGCTTCTGCGGTATCTTCTTTTCCTCCAATAATCGCTCCGGCATGGCCCATCCGGCGGCCTTTGGGTGCTGTCTGCCCTGCAATAAAGCCTACAACTGGTTTTCTGTTGCCATCTGCCTGAATCCAACGGGCCGCATCTGGTTCCATACTTCCACCAATTTCTCCGATCATTACAATGGCTTCAGTTTCCGGGTCGTTCATTAATAATTCCACGGCATCTTTAGTGGGCGTACCAATTATGGGATCGCCGCCAATACCAATGGCTGTAGAAATTCCCAGGCCGGCTTTTACAATCTGGTCGGCAGCTTCATAAGTAAGCGTACCTGATTTTGATACAATGCCTATTTTGCCTTTTTTGAAAACAAATCCTGGCATAATACCTACTTTGGCTTCTTCCGGCGTAATTACTCCAGGACAGTTAGGTCCGATCAGGGTAACTTTTTTTCCTTTCAGGTATTCTTTAGCGTAGATCATGTCTTTGGTAGGAATTCCTTCGGTAATGGTAATGATTACCTCAATGCCCGCATCGGCCGATTCCATAATAGCATCGGCAGCGAAAGCAGGCGGCACAAAAATAATAGATACATTGGCCCCAGTTGATTCTACCGCTTCTGCTACTGTGTTAAACACAGGTTTATCTAAGTGAGTACTGCCGCCTTTGCCAGGTGTTACACCTCCCACTACATTGGTGCCGTATTCTATCATTTGCTGGGCATGAAATGAACCCTCAGAGCCGGTGAAGCCCTGTACAATTACCTTGGAATTTTTATTGACCAGTACGCTCATGGTGTAGATTTAAAGTTTTGGCAAAAATAGAGGGAAAAAGGAGAAAGTAAAAAAATATAATCTTTATCTTCAATGAAGGTGAATGCTGATTTTATCCTGTATGGTTTAAGCGGAATAAATATAAGGGAATCAACCCATTGTTCGGAGATGCTTGCTGGCTTTCATTTTATAGGTAAGTGTATAAAACCGGATGGTGAGCAGAATAGCAGATACTGTAAGCCCTGCCAGTAAGCCCAGCCAGATGCCTTGTGCATGCATATTTAATGTGAAGCCGAGTACATACCCTAGTGGAAGGCCAATTACCCAGTAGGCGAACAGTGCAATAACAGTGGGTACATTCACATCTTCAATTCCCCGTAAAATTCCAAGTCCAACCACCTGTACACCATCGGACAACTGGAAAAATCCACCAATAATCAGCAGGGCCGCTCCCAAGTTCACCACCGCTTCATCCTGAATATATAACCTGACCAGTGAATAATTAAAAGTGAGAAAAACAAAACAGGCCATGCTCATAAATGCTATTGATAGTGCCAGCGAAACGGTTCCTGCCCGTACAATTTTTGTATGGCTGCCTATACCCACTGCCTGTCCTACCCTTATAGCTCCGGCAGAAGAAATGCCTGCGGCTACCATATACGTAATGGTAGCCAGGTTAAGGGCAATCTGGTGGGCAGCTAAGGCAATTGTTCCCAGCCAGCCGGCAATAATGGCAGCTCCCGAAAAGGCGCCTCCTTCAAAAAACAACTGAAAACCACCGGGCACACCTAGTCGCAACAGTTTTTTTAACAAGGGTGTAAAAGAATATCCGGTGGGTGGTTTATTAATATATCCATAAAACAAAGACGATCTGAAAATATAGCCGAGCATACCTACGGCCATAAACAAACGTGCCAGCATAGTAGCTACGCCAGCTCCATTTAAACCCCATTGTGGAAACCCTAATTTACCGTGAATCAGTACCCAGTTGAAAAATACGTTGAACAATAGTCCGCCAATGGTAATAACCATAGCCACTCTCGTATGGGAAAGTCCGTCGCTGAACTGTTTAATAGCCATAAAGAAAAACATGGGAACTACTGATATGCTGATGATCTGGAGGTATTCAACTGCCAGCGCTTCTACTTCCGGTGTCTGCCGGAACCAGTGGAAATTTAGGGAGAGAAAAAGTAGAATTAACCCAATAAGAATACCCAGTCCGATACCCAGCCTGAAACCTGCCCGGAGCAGCATACTACATTCCATTTTTTCATTGCGGCCATTGGCTGTAGCTACCTGGGGTGCGATCACAGAAAGTGTTCCGAGGCCAAAAAGAGCAAAGAGAAAAAAAACAGAATTGGCAATACCAGCTGCTGCAATGGAAGCAGCGCCCAAAGCACCTACCTGTATATTGTCGGCTACTCCCATCATCACTGTTCCCAGCTGGCCAATAATAATCGGTAGGCTAATCCGTAAAGTAGCCATTATATCCGGACGATAAAGACGAAACAGGGAGAGGTGCATTATGATATACTAGCTGGTTTGTGGTGTAAATCTATATAAACTGGTGATTGAGTTTTCCGGAAGTGAAAGCTATTTTATCAAGAATTGTGAATATTGACTTCTGAATGCAGCTAAAATAAAAACTGGAATTCAATAAGCGGAAGATGTCTGCCTATTAAATTCCAGCGCTGTATACAAACAAAAAGATAATTTACATATCAGATAAACCTTGCAGGAAATTGAGCCTTAACGATTTTTTATCCTGAAAGCGGACCTGTGCTTCCTGAATGATCCGGATAGCAGCTTCTTTGCTGTCCCAGCCTTCAATCCCTACCTTTTTTTTCTCTAATTCTTTATAAATCTGGAAGAAATGCTCAATCTCTTTTTTTAAATGAGCATTCACTTCGCTCAAATCGTCAATGTAATTCCATTTAGGATCGCTTACCGGTACACACAGTATTTTTTCATCCGGACCTTTTTCATCATACATTTTAAACAAACCGATGGGTTTCACTTCAATCAAACAGCCAGGGAATGTAGGTTCAGATACCAGGACCAGGGCATCAATAGGGTCACCATCTAAGCCTAAAGTTTCGGGAATAAAGCCATAATCGCTGGGGTAGTGTACAGAAGAGAAAAGCATCCGGTCATAGCGGATCATCTTTTTCTCCGGGTCATATTCGTATTTGTTGCGGCTTCCTTTGGGTATTTCTACGACAGCGTCTATCGTAAAATAATCATGTTTTTCTTTCATAAAACGTTGTATCCAATAATATTACGCTAAATTAATTAAACTATTGTAATTCATTTCTACTTCTTTAAAAGTTACTATTCTTTCAACGCATTACTCAATTTTGTATGTCCTTCGAGGTTAACTATATTAAACACAGGCTAGATTTTATTTTTGAAGCAGGCACATCCAGAGGGGTGCTTACGCATAAAGATACTTACTTTATTCGTATTGCTGACCAACAGAAACCGGGCGTGCAGGGTTGGGGGAATGTGCTGTATTAAAAGGTTTGAGTATAGATAATACCCCCGAATTTGAATCACATTTGCAAAAAATATGTCAGCAGCTACCAGAGTGGCTTACCCAAACAAGTGAATGGTATACGGATGAAGGTATTGAGAAAATGATTGGCCTGATTGGAAATACACTGCCTGCTATACAATTTGGCGTAGAAACGGCGCTGTTAGATCTCCGGAATGGTGGCAAACGAATTATTTTTAAAAACGATTTTTCAGCAGGAAAAACCGGCATTCCGATAAACGGACTTATCTGGATGGGTAAACCGGAATTTATGCGCCAGCAGATAGATGAAAAACTTATGCAAGGATATACCTGCCTGAAACTAAAGATTGGTGCCCTGGATTTTGATAAAGAATGTGAACTGCTGGGCTACATCCGGAAACAATATCCAGCAGAACAAATTACTTTACGGGTAGATGCCAATGGCGCCTTTTCTACGGGTGATGCACTGGAAAAATTAAAAATTCTGGCTCAGTATGATCTGCATTCCATCGAACAACCTATCCGGCAAGGACAATGGTCAGAAATGGCCAGTTTGTGCCGGCATACACCACTGCTGATTGCCTTAGATGAAGAGCTAATCGGCGTAATTGATAAAAAACAAGAACTCCTGCAAACGATACACCCACAATTTATCATTCTCAAGCCATCTTTACTCGGCGGATTTCATCATTCGCTTGAGTGGATTAAACTGGCAGAAAAGATGAATATAGGCTGGTGGATCACTTCGGCTTTGGAATCAAATATCGGGCTGAATGCTATCAGTCAGTTTACAGCTTCTCTGAATAACCCATTGCCTCAGGGTTTAGGAACCGGACAATTATATAGTAATAATATAACTTCTCCTTTAGAAATCAGCAAAGGATATTTACATTATAATCTGGCTAGAAGTTGGAGTGATATATTGAAAATGGAAAGGTCAATTAAAAATTATTTTTAATTGACCTTTCCATTTAAGTCTTAGCTCATCACAATCCGCTTTCTTCGCTGGGCAATGCGGCTTTTTACCAGTACAGATAATAGCAGAAACGGGGCGATGAACATAGCCGTTCTGCCCAGATAATCTCCATAGCGGACATAAAAAGTAATGAGTTTGCTTGCCCGGATTGGCGCATTTACTACATCCTGCACCCAGTATTTAGTGGGATACAAAATGTCACCACGCTGGTTAATAAATCCTGAAATACCGGTATTAGCCGACCGGGCAATACTTCGCCGGCTTTCAATCGCCCGCAATGAAGCATAAGCTAGGTGTTGTTTGTGTCCGGGCGTATTTCCCCACCAGCCATCGTTGGTGATAATGGTGATAAAATCGGCCCCATTGCGTACATATTCCGTCATAAAATCGCCGTATACAGATTCGTAACAGATGGCAGGTGCAATACCAATACCTTTGTCATTCTTAAAAACGGTGCGTTCTTCCTGTTTTCCGTATCCGCCAGCCGTGCCGCCGAGGTTAAAAATCAGATCGGTAAGAAAACCAAATACGGAAGGGTAGGGCATGAGTTCTACGCCGGGTACCAGTTTAGATTTGTGATAAAACTGTACTGGTTTGCTTGGTTCTATAAATAAAGCCGTATTAAATACATCATAATAGCCTACGTCTTTGCGGTATCTGGCGGTAGGGGTAGCCGCTTTTTTATTCTCATATAAGGTATAACTGGTTACTCCGGTCAGCAGAGAAATATGTGGATTTTCGGCAACAAATGTTTTGATGCGTTGAATAAGTGCATCCTGTTCAATTACAGATTCCTGATATAACCCATCAATCGCAGTTTCAGGCCACAATACAAAGCTGGTATGGGGTGTCATCTGGTTTTTGGAAAGTTCAATAAAACGTTCCACCTGCTGATCAAAAGGAATGAAGTTTTCAGAGTCGGCGAATTTTTCGGTGAACGGATCAATGTTGGGCTGTACGACTACAAATTCTACTTCCTGGCCATTTTCCTGATACGTTTCATATAAATAATACGAATACAATATGGGAACCAGCATCAGAGTCATCGCATATACATCTGCGCCGGCTCTGGCGGTTTTGGTATATACGCCCTTATGTTTCACCAGAGCAAAATATACTGTAAAATTAGCCAGCCATACCCATAGCGTACCCCCCAGAACACCAGTATATTCATACCACTGCACCCATTCCGGGGCATATAAAAATCCATTTCCGATGGTGAGCCAGGGCCAGGAAAGATCCCAGTTCAGGTGAATAAATTCAAAACCAATCCAGTAACAGAGCAGGGAAAAATAGCCAAATTTCTCGTTGGTAGCCCGTTTAGTAAACCAGAACAGCATGAGTGGAATACATTGAAGCAACGCATTAGCCAGCATCGCAAAAATCCCGCCCACGGCTGTAGAATTATATACCCACCAGGTGGTAAGCACATTCCACACCAGCATAGTGATATAGGCATATGTAAAGAATGTACGGCCAGGTTTGGGCAAATCTCTTTTTACAATATGCGATTCCAGACGCAAAAGCGGTACAAAAGCAAATAGTAAAAAGAAAGCCAGTGGGTAGGTCATCCAACCTAGTGATAAAAGTACGCCACTTAAACAAGAAAGCCAGAGAAAATAAAAACGGCTATTTCTGACCTCCGACCACGATAACGATTTCACCTTTGATAGTTTTTTCTGTAAAGTACGAAATAATTTCTCTCAGACTGCCATTGATGGTTTCCTCAAAAACTTTAGTGAGTTCTCTGGAAACAGATCCCTGACGTTCTTCACCAAAATGTTCTGCAAACTGCTCCAGCGTTTTTACCAGCCGGTGAGGCGATTCATAAAAGATCATGGTCCGTTCTTCCTGGGCTAAAAATTCCAGGCGGGTTTTCCGGCCTTTCTTCTGCGGCAAAAATCCTTCGAATACAAACTTGTCGTTGGGAAGCCCGGATTTTACCAGCGCAGGTACAAACGCTGTAGCCCCAGGCAAACATTCGATTTTAAGCCCATGTTGCAAACAAGCCCTTACCAACAGAAAACCTGGATCTGAAATGGCTGGTGTGCCGGCATCAGTAATGAGTGCCATTTTTTCGCCATTTTCCATCCGTTTCACCAGCGCAACTACAGTTTGATGTTCATTGAACGCATGGTGGCTTTGCATAGGTTTCTGTATGCCAAGGTGTTTTAACAGATTTCCGCTATTCCGGGTATCTTCGGCCAGAATAATATCCACTTCTTTCAACATCCGGATGGCCCGCAGGGTGATGTCTTCCAGGTTGCCGATAGGCGTAGGAACTATATATAAGGAAGTAACTAAGGTGGTCATTGAAGATTGCAAATATATTAAACTCTTTTCCTTTTGAAGGAAAGGGGCCTTTTCTGATTAAATAACGATGCAGTTTTAATACAAAGCATCTATTGCTTTGGCCAGTTTACGGTCTTTGTCGGTAACGATGTTGCCGGCATCATGGGTATTCAATTCGATATTCACCTTATTATACACATTCGACCACCATGGATGATGGTTCATTTTCTCAGCCACTAAAGCTACTTTGGTCATAAAAGCGAAGGCTTCTACAAAATCTTTGAACTCAAAAGATTTTTTGAGCTTGTTGTCTTCTTCTTGCCACATAGAGGTTTAAGTTTTGGTGAAAAGCATATTATGGCTGGAAAGTTAATATTAATTGGGAAATAATCTTAAATACTGTTTGCTTACTCCTTTGCTCACTTAGCCCAGGAAAATGCTAAAAAATGAGCAGTTGGTAAAACAATTCATCCAGCAAAGAATTTATAGTATATAAATTTCTGCTCATGTCCACTCATACTACCCAAATAGCTGTTTTCTGGTTCCGCCGCGATCTGCGTATTGAAGATAATACTGGATTGTATCATGCTCTCAATAGCGGTTATCCGGTATTGCCATTATTCATTTTTGATAGTGATATTCTCGATCAGCTGGAAGACCGGGATGATGGACGGGTTACTTTTATTCATCAGGTAGTAAGCGATTTGCAGCAGGCTTTTGATAAGCAAGGCGGAACTTTGCTAACCCATTATGGAAAGCCCGTAAAAATCTGGAAACAATTATTGCGTGAATATATTATCGTCGCTGTATATACCAACCACGATTATGAAAGCTATGCCATTAACCGGGACACCAAAATCAGGGAATTATTACAAACCAGAGGTATTCCATTTCACACGTATAAAGATCAGGTAATTTTTGAAAAGCAGGAAATTGTGAATGGACAAGGAAACCCATACAAAGTATTTACACCTTATAGCAAAAAATGGCTGGCCACCCTGACAGACGCACATACACAGCATTTTCTATCTGGCGAACATATATCTGCTTTATATAAATCCCAATCCGAACTTATTCCTTCGCTGCCAGAAATGGGATTTCAAAAATCGGCTCTCATTTTTCCTTCTATGGAAGTGAGGGAAGATATATTGGAAGAATATGCCAGAGAACGTAATTTTCCAGCCAAACCAGGCACTACCAAGATCGGTATTCATCTGCGCTTTGGTACCGTAAGCATCCGGGAAATGGTAAGAAAAGCAATACAACACAGCGATATATGGCTGAATGAACTTATCTGGCGGGATTTTTATATGATGATCTTAGCAAATTTCCCTCATGTAGAACAATCGGCCTGCAAGCCTGCCTACGACCAGATTCAATGGCGCAATAATGAGCAGGAATACAAACTTTGGTGCATGGGTCAGACGGGATATCCGATTGTGGATGCAGGAATGCGTGAACTGAATGCTACTGGTTTTATGCACAACCGGGTAAGAATGATAACTGCCAGTTTTCTGGTAAAACATTTACTTATCGACTGGCGATGGGGTGAAGCCTATTTTGCTGGTAAACTGCTCGATTATGAACTGGCCTCCAACAATGGCAGCTGGCAATGGATTGCCGGAAGCGGATGTGATGCAGCCCCCTATTTCCGGGTGTTTAACCCTAATACCCAGGCTGCAAAGTTTGATAAAGCAAAAGAATATATTAAAAAGTGGATACCAGAACTGGGAACGCCTGATTATCCAAAACCCATCATAACTCACGAATTTGCCAGGGAACGTGTACTGGCTACCTACCTCGAAGCTTTGAAGAAGGGAATGAGCGTAGGGTAAACTTTATTTGATTGTAGGATTTTGAATTTTCAATAAAATGAATGGTAAACCTTAACCGTTCTATCAATAGCTATAATTTGACTAAAGTGTAAAAATCAGCTATAAAACACTATCAACATCGTGTATGAAGTTCTTTCTGCTTGTAAGCCTGCTGCTTATTTATTTTCCGGTGCTGGTATATTATAAATCCAGGATTGTACGGGTGATAGCGGATGTTAGTAAGCCAGAGCATTTACGATGGTATGAAGGAGCCGAATACGTAATGAAGCATACTACAGATGTAAATCTGAGAGAAACATTAACAGACTTACGTAAGCAAATCAGAAATATAAGTATCACTGGTATTGTTTTGTTCTGGCTGATTGTATTTTTTTATCCGTAACCCTATACTATTCTGTTAGATAAGCTTTGACAGTAAACTTTTGCAGAAGTATAGCCAGGTTAATTTTTGTACTTTTTCTGAAACCTTATTCTTCAAATAGGAGTAAAACAAGGAAATCATTTTAAAAACCACCTATGAAAAACGTGAAAAAAGAATTAGCCAAAGTAATAGTTGCTTTAAGCTTGCCTATATTAACATCAGTACCCTTATTAGCGCAAACCGGGGCAGGAACAGGAACTTCTACAGCTACGCCATCTGCACCAACCACAACCGGAGCACCTGCTTCACCGTCAACCCCATCTGTAAATAGTCAGGATGGTACGCTGAACAGCCAGAATGGAACATTGACAACGCCAGCACAACGGCAGAGCAACGAGAATCTGAATAACAAGCTAAACCAGGGATTAAATAAGAATCAGTCTACTGGTACTACTCCTGCTGGGTCTAATAGCACAGGAAATGGAACTGGTACACCTTATAATCAACCATCAAATACATCTCCGTCTACTAATGATGCCAATGATGCGAATGACGGAGTAACACCGCCTGCCACTGGTACTCCTGCAACTGGTAATGGTAATAATACTGTGCCAGCTACCGGCACACAGACAACACCTTTGAACCAGCCACCAGCCGGTACTACGCCTAACACAACACAGCCTACTCCCGGTAAAATCCCGAATTAAGGAGCAGCAGAAATATTAGGAAACTGAAAAACCCACAAGATCTAAACTCTTGTGGGTTTATTATGCTTATATCTTAACTTTGATGTCCGGGTATTAGCAAAACCAGGATAAATTCATGTGTGACAGATATTCTTTTGCGCTTACAAAGCAGAAAATAACCCGCCGCTTCCAGGTAAAGGTTACACAAGCGCCCGATATCAACTATAATATTTCGCCTGGAAATACAGTACCAGTTATACTTTCTCAGCCTGAGCGCCATTTGGATTTTTTCCGCTGGGGCCTGGAAAATCAACTGGCTGTAAATAAGAAAAAAGCAAAGCTTATTCATGCCATTGACACAAAAATGCTGGTCAAGCAAAACCGCCTGCAGCAAATAACCCAAAATCAGCGTTGCCTTATTCCGGCCGATGGGTTTTATATCTGGTATAAAATATCCCGTAGAAGCCAGGTGCCTTACCGGGTAGTGCTGAAATGGAATATGCCATTTGCCTTTGCAGGCATTTGGGAATTGTATGCCGATACCGAAAGCCAACCTTCTCTCAGGGCTTGCAGCCTGTTTACTACAGAGGCTAATGAACTGTTAAAAAAACTACAGTCCACTATGCCGGTGATTTTACCTCTGGAACTCGAGAATGAATGGCTGAATCCGGAGGTATCTTTACATGAAGCGATGCAGATGCTACAAACTTTTCCAGCAGATAAGATGAATTGTTTTCCGGTGTCCGCACAGATTAATAATCCGGCATTCAATTCTCCTGAGCTGTTACAAGCTGTTCAGGCAACCGACCAGTTTGGAAACTACATCCTGTTCCAGGAGTGAATATTTTTTAACTGAAAATTCTTGTCAAAAATCCCTCAGTATTAAGTTTCTTTAATTGAGATGAATTTGTAAGAGGCAATGTAAGAAATCCCCTATATCCTAAGTATAACTGATATGACGCATTTTTAGATTAGCTTATAAAAAGTTAAACTGATCTTCCTGGAAGATTAAATTAATATATATTGTCTTTACAGGCAGTATCTTAATAAAGTGATATTTTTCAGGCTTTTATGATGGAAATTTACAAATAAAAAACAGAGCTTAAAATCAAACACCCTCCATACACATCTGGTTACATGAGCAGATTACCGGAAAAAACAAATGGCAAACGGTAATTTAAAATGATTCTAAATTAGTATTTATTTAGCCTAAAATTACACGTATGTTGTTGACAATCAGAATATATACCCTTAATTGTAGCACTGAATAGGTTTTTGCGGAAATTTGCAAGAAAATGTATTTGATTAGTAAAATTCGCATACTACATTTGTGGGGTTTTTAGCGTAAACCTGTATTCCTTCTAAATCAATTAACCAATTATATGTATTGTATGAGTAATCTCAAGCGATTTGTATGCGGCATGCTTCTGCTATTCTTTCTGGCTTTATCAGGAGGGATTTTCCAGGCGTCCGCACAAGATGCTACTACTACAGATTCTGCAGCTACGGCAGCCGTTTCTAATCCGGATGGGGCTTCTCCTGCCGGTGGTGCACAACCTGCTGCCCAGGACCCGGCTGCAGTGGAAGAAGGCAAAACCCTATTTACGCAAAATTGTACTGCCTGCCATGCTATCTCTGATGAAGTAGTATTGGGGCCCGGTTTGAAAGGCGTTACCCAGAGAAGACCAGAAGCCTGGCTACTCGCCTGGATCAAAAATTCCCAGAAAGTAATTGCCAGCGGCGATAAATATGCGGTTGACTTATTTAATAAGTATAATAAAACCGTAATGCCTAGCTACGACTTCAGCGATGCACAGATCCGTAACTTACTTGCATACATTGATGTCACAGGTTCTGGTTCCCCAGCGAATGCAAATACTACCACAGGTGGTACGCCTGAAAAGCAGCAGGTGAATGGAGGTCAAACAACTCAGGTTGATGCAGGTGGAATCTCCTCTTCTTACTTTACTATAATCCTCGGTGCATTACTGATCATTCTGCTACTTGTATTGCTCGTACTGGTATTGATTGTTTCCCTGCTTAGTAAATTTTTGAAAGACCGTAAAGACCTCACCGATGAAGACCGTGAGCTGTTGGACCAGAAAGCAAACCTAGGTAAGGTTGTAAATAGCAATACATTTAAAGGAGGCGTTGCACTTATATTTTTCCTGATTGTAGGTAAAGTTGCCCTGGATAGTGTGCTGGGTATTGGCATCAGCCAGGGATATGCGCCTACGCAGCCCATTGCTTTCTCTCATAAATTACATGCCGGCCAGTATCAGATCGATTGTAGCTATTGCCATACCACAGTATATAAAGGCAGATCAGCTAATATTCCTTCTGCTAACATCTGTATGAATTGCCATAACGCGATTAAGCCTAATTCTCCGCAGATAAAAAAGATATACGAAGCCATCGAAAGTGAACGGCCGATTGAGTGGATCCGGGTACACAACCTGCCGGATTTCGCCTATTTCAATCACTCTCAGCACACCAATGTGGGGGGCGTTGAATGCCAGAGTTGCCATGGCCAGATTCAGAACATGGAGGTTGTACAACAGATATCTCCTTTAACCATGGGATGGTGTATTGATTGCCATCGGAAAACACAGGTAAACACAGAAGGCAATGATTACTATGATAAGTTGCTGGCGGTGCATAACAGCAAGGAGCCACTGAAAGTAGCTAACATTGGTGGTCTGGAATGTTCCAAATGCCATTATTAATATTCCCTTTCAACACTGAATCTGATACTACACTCAATAATATATGGAAGATAATAATAAAAAATACTGGAAAGGTATAGAAGAATTATCTAATGACACTGAATTTGTAAAATTAGCCCAGAACGAATTTCCTCCGTATTTATCTGTCAAAGAATCTGGTAAAAATACTCCTGATGATATAACTGCTACTAACCGGCGCGATTTTTTGAAAATGATGGGTTTTGGCTTGGCAGCTGTTTCTTTAGCCGCCTGCGATACACCAGTAAGAAAAGCCATCCCCTACCTGAATAAGCCTGAGGAGATAGATCCTACCATTCCTAATTATTACGCTTCTACCTATATGGATACCTCTGGGGAATACAGCAGTGTGCTGGTAAAAACCCGCGAAGGACGTCCAATTAAAATAGAACCAAACTCTCTCTCCGGTGTTACGCCAACCGGTACCAGTACCCGTGCCCAGGCTTCTCTACTCAATTTGTATGATGTAGAACGCCTGAAAGGCCCGCATGATGTAGCAAAGAATAAACCAACTACCTGGCAGGATGCAGATGGCAGAATCAAGCAGCAATTACAGCGGGGAGGAGCTATCCGTATCGTATCTTCTACTATTATTAGCCCCACTACTAAAAAGGCTATCCAGGATTTTATTGCTGCCTATCCCACTGCCCAGCATATTCAATACGATGCAAATTCTTGTTCAGGTACTATTAAGGCAAATGCCGCCTCTTTTGGCAAAGCCGTAATACCTTCTTATAATTTTGCCAATGCCAGCGTAATTGTAAGTGTAGGAAGCGATTTTCTGGGTACAGGGCTCAATAATATCGAAAATAGCTACCAGTATGCACAAACACGTCGGGTAGGAAAGAATAAAAAAGAAATGTCCCGCCACTACCAGTTTGAAACAATCCTTTCACTGACTGGTGCGAATGCAGATTACCGTACCCTTATTAAGCCATCACAGGAAGGATTAGTAGTAGCTGCCTTATATAACAGGGTAGCTAAACTAGCTGGTGGAACTGCTGTTTCAATAGCGGATATTAAAAATATTGCCAATTTAGACCAGGCAGCTAACGACTTGTTTAAAGCCAAAGGCAAAGCAGTGGTAATAAGCGGCTCCAATGACGTAAACGTTCAGGTAATGGTGAATGCCATTAATAACTTGCTGGGTGCGTATGGTACTATTATCGATCTGAATACACCGAGCCTGCTCAAACAAGGCGATGATGCAGCAATGGCTACTTTTGTACAGGAAGTGCGGGATGGCAAAGTAGGCGCTGTGATATTCTATAAAGCCAATCCAGTGTATGATTATCCAGCTGGTGCAGATTTAGCACAAAATCTTAAAAAAGTAGGCCTGAAAGTTTCCTTTGCAGAAAAGGCAGATGAAACAGCCGCTGCCTGTGACCTGATTTGCCCGGATCATAACTTCCTCGAATCCTGGAACGATGCAGAACCCAAAACAGGATACTATAGCCTGGTTCAACCTACGATCAATCCGATTTTCAAAACCAGATCTGCACAGGAAAGTCTGCTAAGCTGGGCTGGAAAAGGACAAGATTATTATACCTATCTACAGAATAACTGGCAATCCACATTCTATACCCGGCAAAGCGGAAGCAGTTCGTTTACCGACTTCTGGACTAAAGCGGTTCATGATGGGGTTTTTGAACCTGGTAAATCCAAAACTCCCGTTGTAACACCAGTTGATGCAGCTGTTACTACCGGAACTCCTGCCACTGCTGCACCAGTAACTACTGCTACTGGTTCAAATATGTTCAGTGGAGATATAAATGCGGCTGCTACTGCTATCAATTCGACATATAAACCGGCCGCAACCACTACAGAACTGGTACTGTATGAAAAAATAGGTATTGGAAATGGCGAATATGCCAATAACCCATACCTGCAAGAGTTCCCTGATCCTATTTCCAGAGCCTGCTGGGATAATTATCTGGCCGTATCTAAAAAAATGGCCAACGATATGGACCTGGAACAAGGTGATATAGTAACGGTTACTGTGAAAGGCAAACCTGCGATATCTGTACCTATATTGGTTCAGCCAGGACAAGCCGATGGAACAGTAGCCTTAGCCATTGGTTATGGCCGCACCAAAGCAGGAAAAGCCGGAGATAAAGTAGGTGTAAATGCTTATCCGCTGGCTTCTTATAATGGAACTAGTATTGTATTTGGCGCACCTGAAGTAAGCATCGCTAAAACAGGTGATACGCGTGAAATAGCCCAGGTACAAACCCATCATACCATTATGGCCCGTCCGATTGTACAGGAGGCCAGTTTAAAAGAGTATCAGACAGATCCCTCAGCCGGCCGTTTCAAACCGAAAGTGGTTACAGCAGAAGGAATTAAAAAGCCAGGTGAAATTTCCATGTGGGAAGATCATGCCAAACCCAACCATTCCTGGGGCATGGTCATTGACCTGAACTCTTGTATCGGGTGTGGCGCTTGTGTAGTGAGCTGTAATGTTGAGAACAACGTACCGGTAGTAGGACGCAGAGAAGTAATCAACCGCCGGGAAATGCACTGGCTGCGTATTGATCGCTATTACAGCAGCGATGGAAAAGCAGAAAGTAATGTAGATATCGCCGGTTTCAAATCTCTGGAAGAAGCTTCCAGTAATCCGGAAGTAGTTTTCCAGCCGATGTTATGCCAGCAGTGCAGCAATGCCCCTTGCGAAACCGTATGCCCGGTGGCTGCTACTACGCATAGTTCTGAGGGTTTAAACCAGATGGCCTATAACCGGTGTATTGGAACCCGGTATTGTGCCAACAACTGTCCATATAAAGTAAGAAGGTTCAACTGGTTCAAGTATCATAACAATGAGAAGTTTGATTACCACATGAACAATGACCTGGGTAAGATGGTATTAAACCCGGAAGTAACCGTACGTTCCAGAGGGGTAATGGAAAAATGTACCTTCTGCGTACAGCGGATTCAAGCAGGTAAACTGGAGGCTAAAAGACAAAGACGCAGACCAGTAGATGGTGAAATTACAACGGCTTGCGCAACAGCCTGTCCAACAGAAGCCATTGTTTTCGGTGATCTGTTAGATCCGGAAAGCCGGGTAGCCAGGTTAGTGGCAGAAGAAAATGAAAAACGCGCTTTTCAGGTGCTGGAAGAAATTAACGTTAAACCGCAGATTTCATACCTGACTAAAATCAGAAATAAAGAAACAAGTAACAGAGTTTAATCTAACATTAACTATACTAATATGAGTCATGTTGTTTCACCAGTAAGACAGCCCCTCATCATCGGCAATAAAACCTATGCAGACATTACCGATGATGTGTGTAAGCAGGTAGAAGGCAAGCCTACCAAAACCTGGATGATCTGTTTTACCATCGCCGTACTAACATTAGCTTACGGGTCGTATTGCCTGTTCTATACCTGGTGGGAGGGCATCGGTGTGTGGGGTTTGAATAAAACTATAGGCTGGGCATGGGATATTACCAACTTCGTGTGGTGGGTAGGTATTGGTCATGCTGGTACACTTATTTCTGCCATCCTGTTGCTGTTCCGTCAGAAATGGAGAACTTCCATTAACCGGGCTGCTGAAGCTATGACGATCTTTGCTGTATTGTGTGCAGCTAGCTTTATTCTGGCACACATGGGCCGTCCATGGCTGGCACACTGGGCATTACCATTGCCAAATACCTATGGTTCTCTGTGGGTAAACTTCAACTCTCCGCTTGTATGGGACGTGTTTGCAATCAGCACCTATCTGACTGTTTCTCTGGTGTTCTGGTATCTGGGTATGATTCCTGATCTGGCTACTATTCGTGACCGGGCTCAAAATAAAGTTTCTAAGTTTGCTTATGGTGCCTTAAGTTTTGGCTGGAATGGTTCTGCTAAAACCTGGGCCAGATATGAATCTGTGAGTTTAATTTTAGCAGGTTTATCTACACCTCTCGTACTATCTGTTCACACGATTGTAAGCTTCGACTTCGCCACCTCCGTTATTCCTGGCTGGCATACTACTATATTCCCGCCTTATTTCGTTGCCGGAGCTATTTTCTCAGGTTTTGCGATGGTATTAACCCTGATGCTGATTACCAGGGAAGTTTTCAACCTGAAAGAGTATATCACGATCAACCACGTAGAATCTATGAATAAAATTATTATTCTGACAGGTTCTATTGTGGGGGTAGCTTATATTACGGAGTTCTTTGTGGCCTGGTATTCAGGTGTGCCTTATGAAAGTTATGCGTTTGTTAACCGGGCTACCGGACCTTACTGGTGGGCCTACTGGTCAATGATGACCTGTAATGTGATTTCTCCACAGTTATTATGGATTAGGAAAATCCGTACAAGTGTAGTGGCTACTTTCATCCTGTCTATCATTGTAAACATTGGAATGTGGTTTGAGCGCTTTGTAATTATCGCTACTTCCCTGCACCGTGATTATCTGCCATCCAGCTGGGCAATGTTCTACCCAACTATGTATGATATTGGCGATTACATCTTCTCTTTTGGTCTGTTCTTTACACTGTTCTTGTTGTTTGCCAAATTCCTGCCGGTAATTAATATGGCGGAAGTAAAAGCCATCCTGAAAAGTTCTTCTGCACCAAAAGTGGTAGAGAAAAAAGGGGCTGGTGTGGTAAGCGACAGACAAACCAAACCGGCTTTTAACAAAGACGCGGATAATATTTAAAGATCGTAATACCAGTATTAGTAGTGAGTACAAGTAATAAGACTATTTATTAGAAGTTCATTTTCAAATTTCCAAATCTTCTAATTTTCAAATTTTCCAAATGGAGACAAGCAAGAAATATTTAGTAGGTATTTATGATGATGAGGATGTGCTGCTGAAAGCAGTGAAAAAGGTGCGCAGCAGTGGAGTAAAGATCCACGAATGCTATACGCCTTTTCCTATTCACGGGCTGGATGTAGCCTTAGGACATAAGCGGTCGAGGCTTCCTATTGCGGCTTTTATGTTTGGCCTTACCGGAACAACCTGCGCCGTGCTTATGATTTCGCTGATGATGGGCTATGACTGGCCTATGATCATTGGAGGTAAACCATTTGTGCCGATTCCTGACCTGGTGCCGGTTTCCTTCGAGCTAACCGTTTTGTTTGCTGCTTTGGGAATGGTAGCTACTTTCCTGATCACGAATAACCTGTGGCCCGGTAAACGCCCCCTGATGTTCGATAGCCGGAGCACAGACAATAAGTTTGTAATGGCCGTGGATTTAAGCAAAAACAAACTGGCTGCCGATGAGATCACCAGTATTCTAAAAAATTTCGGTGCTACTGAAGTAAATACCAAACAGGTTGAAATCAAATAGCTGCTTTCTGAATATGAGAATATCTCTTATGAAAAATAAAATATCAATTTTGTATGTAGGGTTAGCTATCCTGACTTTCTCATGTGGCAAAGACCCCAACAACCAAGGCGTAGAATATGCTCCCAATATGTATCATCCGGTGGCTTTTGAACCTCTAAAGCAGATCAAAAGCGAGCAGGATGAAGGAAAAAAAGTTCTTACAGAAGGAGAAGCAGATGATTACGAAAGTTCTAATGCGTATAATCCCTATGGGATGACCATGCTGCCGCCTGTACGGGGAACAGTAGCCAGAAGAAATTACCAGACGGTATATGGCGAAGGTGACAGCACCGTAACTGACCTGATGGTGTATAACATTCACCGTGACAGCATTGGGATTGCGGAACGTACCCTGAAAAATCCAGTACCAGCCAGTGAAGAAACTCTGGCAGAAGGTAAGGTATTATACAGCCGCTATTGTCAGCATTGCCATGGCGAAAATGGAAAAGGAGACGGGCTGGTAGGGCAACAATATAAAGGAGTACCCTCTTATACAGTAGGAAACTATAAAACCATGAACGATGGTCATATTTTCCATGTCATTACACATGGCAAAGGACGTATGTGGCCACATGGTTCACAAATTAATCCTGCTGAACGCTGGAAAATTGTTCATTACATACACGAATTACAAAAACTAGACTAACGATAACGCTTACAAACAATGGCTGAAGTAACACATCATACGCCTGTTAATATAGACGAACGCTATACCTTCACTCCCGAACTGCGCAAACGCTTGTTTACAGCAATTGGCATTGGTTTATTATTACTCATTGCAGGTATATTGCTGCTGATTTTTGGCCCGCATGAAGCTCATGGAGGCGAAGGCGCTGCCGCCGGAGGACATGGTTTTCATTGGTCAAAACGGTTGTGGGCAAACTTATGGCTGAATAACGTATATTTTACAGGTATTGCTGTAATAGGTGTATTCTTTGTAGCTTTTCAATATGTAGCGTACGCAGGGTGGTCATCCTCTATTAAAAGAATACCCGAAGCTTTTGGCGCATTTCTGCCGATTGCCGGTGTGATGATGATTATACTTTTTGTGGCAAGCAACCTGGTCGGCGATCAGCATATGTTTCACTGGGTGAACCACAATGTGTATGATCCTAACAGCCCGGAGTATGATGAAATATTAGTGGGTAAACATGGCTTTTTAAATGTGCCATTTTTCTTAATCAGAATGGTAATATACTTTGGAGCCTGGTATGCATTATGGCGTTTGCTCCGGAAAGAATCTTTATTGGAAGACCAGAATGGTGGCTTAATTCATTATGATAAAAGTATTACGCTCTCAGCTATATTCATTATCATCTTTGCTGTTACCTCTGTTATGTCTGCCTGGGACTGGGTAATGTCTATTGATGCACACTGGTTCAGTACTATGTTTGGCTGGTATATGTTTGCCAGCTGGTTTGTAGCCGGGCTTTCAACCATCACCCTTACAGTGATCTTCCTGAAAGAAGCCGGATATTTAAGTGTTGTTAACCAGAATCACCTGCATGACCTGGGTAAATTTATGTTCGCCTTCAGTATTTTCTGGACGTATGTGTGGTTTGCACAATTTCTGCTGATTTATTATGCGAATATTCCTGAAGAAACCATTTATTTTGTTGAGCGTCTGCATGGATATGATGGCAAGTATACAATCGTGTTTTTCATCAATATTTTTATAAACTTTTTGTTTCCCTTCCTAGTTCTCATGACAAGGGATGCCAAACGCCAGAATGTTTTTCTGAAAGTAGTAGCATCAGGTTTATTAATCGGACACTGGCTGGATTTCTATTTGATGATCATGCCTGGATCTGTTCAGGAAAATGGAGGTTTTGGTTTGCTTGAATTCGGGACTGTCTTAGTTTATGCCAGTGTATTCATTCTGGTGGTGGCTACAACCCTATCTTTAGGGCCACTGATTGCAAAAAACCATCCCATGCTGGAAGAGAGTATTCATCACGATATTTAAAAATAATCCAAGTACATTTTAAATAGTTTGATATATGGTAAATATAATTTTAGGTATCGGGGCTATTCTGATTGTGGTCATACTCTTTATGATCTTCAGGGTAGGAACTCTGATCTCAGTGGTACGGGGAACCCACAAAAAACGGGTAGATACAAGCAACAGGATCAATGCAGCCTTGTTTCTGGTGTTCTTTATCGTTGGTGGCTTCGCTGCGGTCTGGTCCTCTTTTTCGGCATCTGAGTTCTTTTTGCCGCAACCTTCTTCAGCGCATGGCAAAGACATAGACGACCTGTTCTGGATTTCTATGGGTGTGATTGGAGCTGTATTTGTAGCCACACACATTTTGTTGTTTTATTTTCCTTTCAAATACCAGTATAAAGAAGGCAGGGTAGCTAGTTTTTATCCTGATAACAATAAGCTGGAAGTAGTATGGACGATTATTCCGGCTATTGTACTTACCCTACTGGTGTTATCCGGCTGGAAAGTATGGCGGGATATTACGGCTGATGCACCCGAAAATTCAGAAGTAGTAGAAGTAATGGGTAAACAATGGAACTGGCTTATCCGTTATCCCGGTAAAGACAAACAAATGGGGTCTTATAATTTCCGTTTGATTGATGCCACCAATGAGTATGGGATGGATTTCGCCGATGAGAAGAATTTCGATGATTTTACAGCACCAGTGATGTATCTGCCTAAAGGTAAACCAGTATTGTTTAAAATCAGGGCCAGAGATGTATTGCACAGTGTATTTGTGCCACATTTCCGTTTAAAGATGGATGCTGTACCAGGTATGCCTACCAGGTTCTGGTTTACGCCTACCAAAACTACTCAGGAAATGCGGGATGAACTCAACAATCCTAAATTCAACTATGAAATGGCTTGTACTGAAATCTGCGGAAGAGCCCATTTTAGCATGCGTTTTCAAATCGTAGTGGTGGAAGAAGCTGAGTATAATAAATGGTATGCCGAACAGCAGTCATGGCTTTCTAAAAACAGAGATTATATGGCCAAAGTACCTGCTAATTTGAAGGAAAAGGCATTAAAAGTAATTGGTCCTGAAGGTGGTGAGCCTGCTGCAGGTGATGCTACTTCTGCTACAGATTCACAGCCTGTTCCAGCAGAGGTTCCGGTTAATCCGAATGTAGTTACAACCAAATCGAATGCTTCGATACAATAAACTCTAAAACATACTCTATATGTCAGCGGCAGATATTCACGTAACAGAACTTGGGCACGATGCCCATACCGATCATGACCATGATCATGATCACGACCATCATGGTAATTTTATCACCAAATATATTTTTAGTGAAGACCATAAAGTAATTGCCAAACAATACTTGATTACCGGTATTTTCTGGGCGGTGCTGGGTGGTTCATTATCTATGATATTCCGGATACAGCTTGGTTTTCCGGAAGCAAATATGGCCTGGCTAAAACCTGTTCTGGGCGACTGGATCAGTACCAGTGGTAAGTTAGATCCTGAATTCTATCTGGCTCTGGTTACCATGCACGGAACCATTATGGTGTTCTTTGTGCTAACAGCCGGCTTGAGCGGAACCTTCAGTAATTTCCTGATTCCCTTACAAATCGGAGCCAGAGATATGGCTTCTGGTTTTATAAACATGCTTTCCTACTGGTTCTTCTTCCTGTCTGGCGTGATCATGTTTATTTCCTTATTCCTTGAAACTGGTCCTGCCGGTGGAGGTTGGGTAATATATCCGCCATTGAGTGCCTTGCCACAGGCCATGAGTGGTTCTGGCTTGGGGATGACTTTATGGCTGGTAAGTATGGCTTTCTTCATTGTATCGTCATTGCTGGGAAGTATAAACTATATCACAACAGTAATTAACCTGAGAACGCGTGGGATGTCTTTTGCCAAGCTTCCCTTAACTATATGGGCATTTTTCCTTACAGCGGTAATTGGCATACTTTCTTTCCCTGTATTGTTTGCCGCTGCCTTGTTGCTAATTTTCGACAGGTCTTTCGGAACAAGTTTCTATTTGTCGGAAATTTATATTGGTGGAGAAGCATTGAACCATGTAGGAGGTAGCCCGATTTTATTCCAGCACTTGTTCTGGTTCCTGGGCCATCCGGAAGTATACATTGTATTATTGCCTGCCTTAGGGATCACATCAGAAATTATTGCTACCAATTCCAGAAAACCCATCTTTGGTTATCGTGCCATGATTGGTTCTATGATGGCTATCACAGTTCTGTCATTCGTAGTATGGGCGCACCATATGTTTGTATCTGGGCTGAATCCATTCTTAGGTTCTATATTTATGTTCCTGACATTAATTATTGCTGTGCCTTCTGCGGTAAAAGCATTTAATTATATTACTACTTTATGGAAAGGTAATATCATATTTACGCCAGCCATGCTATTCTCTATTGGCCTGGTATCGGTGTTTATTTCCGGTGGTTTAACAGGCGTTGCCTTGGGTAACTCAGCTATTGATATTCAGTTGCATGATACCTATTTCGTAGTGGCCCACTTCCACCTGGTAATGGGTAGTGCTTCTGCATTTGGATTGCTGGCTGGTGTGTATCACTGGTTCCCGAAAATGTTTGGCCGTATGCTGGATGCAAAACTGGGATACATTCACTTCTGGTTTACATTCGTAGGCGTATATCTGGTATTTTTCCCGATGCACTACATTGGAATTGCCGGCTTCCCTCGCAGGTATTATTCTTTCACCGGATTTGATGCGTTCAGCACATACTTAGATTTGAACCAGTTCATTAGTATTGCCGCCTTCATGACTGGCGCAGCACAATTGGTGTTCTTATTTAACTTCTTCTATAGCATTTTCCGTGGAAGAAGGGCACCCCAGAATCCTTGGCGCTCCAATACGCTTGAATGGACAGCTCCAATACATCCCGGACATGGTAACTGGGTAGGAGAAATCCCATCCGTGTACAGATGGCCCTATGATTACAGCAAACCTGGCGCACCTGAAGATTTTATTCCACAGCATATTCCATTCTCGGCTACACCGGAATCTAATTTCCCACACGAGCAGGGTTTGATAGGAAATGATATTGAAGATCCGGCAACTGGCGTAGTGTATGAAAGAGGCGAGGGTATAAATGCACCCACCGTAAAAGATCATCATATACCTAAGGGAAGTGCAGGGGCTGACCAGAATGTGAAGAATAATTCTGATACAGAATAAAACTACAATCAGTGAAAGCAGATGGAGATGAGCAAAGGCAACAAATATAACAGGTTTCAGAAGTCGGGTATTGTTACCATTGTTGCTGTCTATTTGCTGATCCTGGTGGGAGGAATTGTAAGAAGTACCGGTTCCGGAATGGGATGTCCTGACTGGCCGAAATGTTTTGGGAGCTGGGTTCCACCTACGGAGGTGTCTCAGCTCCCTTCTGATTACCAGCAGGTATATCATGACAGGGGTTATGCAGAAGTGGAATTTAATGTATATAAAACCTGGACAGAATACCTCAACCGGTTATTAGGTGCCCTAATTGGTATTTTTGTTTTTATCACCTTGCTTTATTCTATTCCTTACCTGAAATCAGATAAAGTGATCTTTTATCTGAGCCTGTTAAGCTTTATTCTGGTAGGTTTTCAGGGATGGCTGGGATCAGTAGTGGTAGCCACTAATCTGGCTCCCTGGATGGTAACGATACATATGCTGGTGGCGATTGTAATTGTATGTATACTTATATATACAGTAGCCAGGTCTTTTACAGGGAAAGTAGCTGTAGGAACTGTTGCCAACAAGCCATTGCTTAATAAATTATTGCTATTTCTGGTAACAGCTTCTTTGATACAGATTGTATTAGGCACACAGGTCCGGGAGACAATTGATGAAATTGCGCTTGCCCTGGGAGAAAGTCAGCGAATAAACTGGATCGGACAATTAGGCACTAGCTTTTATATTCACCGTACATTTTCTACGTTAATTTTGTTTGCGCACGTATATCTGTTCTATACACTGATGAAAGGGACAGCCAGAGAAGGGATGATTTATTTCTATACAAAACTATTGCTGATCACTATTATTGCTGAGATTATAGCAGGTGTAGGAATGGCGTATTTTGGAATTCCTGCTTTTCTGCAACCGGTACACTTACTGTTAGCCGTAGTAGCGATAGGTATACAATTTATTTTGCTTCTGTTATTGAACCAGGAGAAAGTATTTTCTAATACAGCTGTTTCACTCACAGATAAACAATTATCTTACAGATGATTACTACTAAAAACCAGATTGAAACGGGTACAGCCTCATTTGCTTTAAAAACCCGTGCTTATTTCGACTTATTGAAATTCAGGCTTTCGTTTACGGTTGCCTTTTCTGGAGCCATTGGCTATTTGCTGGCTTCCAGCCAACCCATAGACTGGGTACGAATGATTATATTTTCCCTGGCTGGTTTTCTGGTAACCGGTGCTTCAAATATCATTAACCAGATTATTGAAGTAGACCTGGATAAACTCATGCGCCGTACAGCAAATCGCCCTTTGCCTTCGGGCCGGTTGACTATAAAAGAAGCTACTATCTTTGCTTTAATTTTAGGATTTGGGGGATTGTACCTGTTATTTACCTATATCAATCTGCTTTCCGGACTATTAACTTTTCTATCGCTGGTATTGTATGCTTTTGTATATACACCTTTAAAAAGAGTAGGTCCTGTTGCTGTATTTGTGGGTGCTTTTCCAGGTGCTTTGCCTCCCTTGATCGGCTGGGTAGCAGCTACCAATATGCTATCTACAGAAGCATTTACCTTATTTGCCATACAATTCATCTGGCAGTTTCCGCATTTCTGGGCCATTGCCTGGGTGCTGGATGAAGATTACAAAAAAGCTGGCTTTAAACTGCTTCCCTCCGGAGGTGGACGTGATTTACACACCGCCTTCCAGATTATGATCTATACCTTGTTTTTGATACCGCTGGGTATATTGCCGGCTAAGTTTGGTATCACCGGAATCAATGCTGCCTTAATTGCGGTAGTATGTGGTTCTTTATTTTTAATGCAGACGTTTTATTTAATGAAAGAATGTTCCAGGAAAGCTGCCCTGCAAATGATGTTTGGCTCGTTTATTTACCTGCCTGTGGTGCAGATTGCTTTCCTGCTCGATAAAGTGTAATTCTGATGAGAACTGAAAAAATAAGTAATAAAGAGATTGAGTTGTGGCAGGAAGAGCCACAGCAGCCACTGTCAATGCATCCGAAGAAATTCGCTGTATGGTTGTTTATTGTAAGTATAGTTATGATTTTTGCCGCCCTTACCAGCGCTTATCTGGTAAGAAGGGCCGAAGGAAACTGGCTGGAATTTGAATTGCCTGCTATTTTCTGGATTAATTCTGCCATTTTGCTGGCAAGTAGTATAAGCATACAATGGGCATATTTCAGTGCCAAAAAAGATAACCTGAATTCACTAAAGGCAGGCATGGTATTAACAGTCGTGCTGGCAATTGCGTTTCTGGTAGGACAATGGTATTCCTGGGTAGCGTTGGTAGACCGGCAAGTGTTCTTTGTAGGCAACCCATCCGGTTCGTTTCTATATGTACTTACCGGCTTGCATGCTGTACACCTGGTTACCGGACTGGTATTTCTGGTGATTATGTTGATCGCTTCTTTCCAGTTTAAAATACATGCAAAAAGTATGGTACGTATGGAAATGTGCACTACTTACTGGCATTTTTTAGATATTCTTTGGCTATATTTGTTCGTTTTCTTATTAATTAACCATTAAATCGATTTTTCACATGTCAACTGCAAGTACGGTAATTGATAAACCCAAAAAGAAAGGCAGCATCTGGGATGGTGGTAACGAGCCCTTAAAGGCAAGTTACGGCAAACTGATGATGTGGTTTTTCCTCTTATCTGATGCTTTCTCCTTTTCTGCTTTACTCATTACCTACGGATTAATCCGTTTCAGTCATACTGCGTATAACCCGGAAATACATGGTGCCTTTAAATTCTCCCAGGCATACTGGCCTATACCGGAAAAAGTATATGAAGCCGTACCCTTTTTACATGGTTATTCATTGCCGCTGGTATTTGTGGGTATTATGACGTTTATTCTCATCATGAGCAGTGTAACGATGGTATTGGCGGTAGAAGCGGGTCACCGGAACGACAAACATGATGTGGAAAAATGGATGTTATGGACAATTCTGGGCGGTTTTGCTTTCCTGGGCAGCCAGGCCTGGGAATGGGCTCACTTTATACACGGAACTGAGGATGGTTCACTGGTGCGGTTAATTGAAAATGGAAATGTGGTAGAAAAAACAATTTTTGGTGCAAATCTGGTCATTAATCAGTATGGCCCTCCGGCTTTTGCTGATCTGTTCTTTTTTATCACAGGCTTTCATGGAACGCACGTATTTAGTGGGGTTATCCTGAACATGCTTATCTTCTTTAATGCTGCCACTGGCGTATATGAAAGAAGGGGCCACTACGAAATGGTAGAAAAAGTAGGTTTATACTGGCACTTTGTAGATCTGGTATGGGTATTTGTGTTTACCTTCTTCTACCTGATTTAATTCAATCTATTTTCGTATAAAATAATTAATAAGAGCAAGATTTTTTACTATAAAACAGATAATAACAATGGCTGGACATTCTGATTCCCAACATCATGCTTCAACCGGTGGCGTAGCTAAACCACAAACAAAAGTGATATGGCGTACTTTCTGGATACTGTTTGCGATTACGGCTCTGGAATTCTTAATTGCCTTCACTATGACCCATGGCTGGTTCCGGGTTTCTATTTTCGTACTGATGACCCTGGTAAAAGCATTTTATATTGTGGGTGAGTTTATGCACCTGAAAGGGGAAGTAAAAACCCTGATATGGTCTATTGTGGTTCCGCTCGCTTTCATTGTATGGTTTATTGTAGCCTTACTGGTAGAAGGCGATGCCATTTTACAAGTAAGATAAATTTATGCGTACCCCATTAAAAGCCGGATTGCTAATTTTGCTGTTAGTAATACCGGCTTTAGCATTTCTATTTCTGAAAAACTTTGGCCGGAACGAGTATTCTCTTCCCAGGTATATTCCTCAGCTTGATTCTACAAGCGGTGAAATACTGATGAAAACAAGTGTAGTAGATGGCAAAGAGATAATGGATACCGTTTTCCATACCGTACCAGGATTTAACCTCACAGACCAGCATAATACCCAGGTAACTGGCGAAATAGTAAAAGGAAAAATTCATGTGGCTGATTTCTTTTTTGCAAGGTGCCCAGGTATCTGTCCAAAAATGTCGTCCCAGTTGCAGCGGGTACAGGAGCAATTTCTCAATAATCCGGATGTAGTCATTCTATCCTATACAGTCGATCCGGAACATGATTCTGTGGAGGCTTTACAAAATTATGCCCAGCAATATGGCGCTGTAAAAGGAAAATGGTCTCTGCTGACCGGCGACAGAAGCCAGTTATATAATTTAGCAAAAAGAGGATATTTTGTAACTGCTAAAGAAGGAAATTTGCAAAGTGCAGACATTGAAGAGAACTTTGTTCATACAGATAAGTTTATTCTGGTAGACAAGGAAGGCCACATCCGGGGATTTTATAATGGTACTGATCCCAAAGATGTAGACCGCCTGAACCTTGAAATAAAAATTCTGATAGACCACTATAAAACGCAATAAGTTTGTATGAACCACCCTGTTGAAATTTCGGAGAAAAAAAATAACACCTATTTGATTATCATTGGAATTCTATCGGTAGTAATTCCGGTGGTAGTAGCAATTCTGATGTTTATTCCGCAAACAGGCAAACTGGGTGACCTGAATGTATCTTTCCTACCTCATTTGAATGCCGTTCTCAATTCTGCTACAGCTATAGCGCTCGTTTCCGGATTTATTTTTATCCGTAAAGGGAAAAAACAATATCACATTACGGCTATGATTACAGCTTTTGTGTTATCATCTGTTTTTTTAATATCCTATGTAATTTATCATTACCAGGCTCCGGCTACTAAGTTTATGGGTGAAGGATTTATCAGAGGTGTATACTTTTTTATATTGCTAACACACATTATCTTAGCAGCTGTGGTTGTTCCGTTTGTACTGCTGAGTATTTATTTTGGTATCTCTAAGCAATACCAGAAACACCGCAAAATTGTTAAATGGACGTTTCCTATCTGGTTATATGTAGCCGTTACCGGTGTAATTGTATACCTGATGATCAGGCCGTATTATAGTTAATCAGGCGAACCTATCGCAACCTTAAACTGTTAAAGTATAGATAAATTTTTACTGCAATGATGAAACTACTGGTAAAAAAGGCGTGGATTGTAATCTGTTTGTTAACCCTGCTGAGCCTCTTACCTCAAGAAACCAATGCTCAGTGTGCCATGTGCCGGGCTACGGTAGAAAATAATGTCAGCTCTGGTGAAAGCTCCATCGGTGCCGGCTTAAATAAAGGAATCTTATTTTTACTGGCAACTCCTTATGCTATTTTTTGCGTGATAGCTTATTTCTGGTACCGCAATAGCAGAAGGGAATATGAAAAACGCCTCAAAACTGCAAGCTATAGTAGAAGCAAAGTGTCCCCGGCGTAGACAAGAGGATATTTTCAAATATAGCAACCTCCAGCTAAACAAATTCACAGAAACAAATTACTATTATCCGGTATGTGGGCTCAAATATAAAATAGAACCCAGATTCTTTATTGTGGCTAATTATAAAAGTTATGCTATGTCGGTAGCGCTGGCTTTTATAGGTGGTGGAGTAATATTTAGGAAATGATCCGGCATTCTGGATTTATTAGGACTTGCACTTACACTAATCATACTGCTTCCTTGTATGTTTCGGTATTTATAGCTATTACTTTATTTTTTCTCAGGTATCAGTTATAACCATTACATTTCCTGATGAGGAAAAATAGCTGTATCCGGTAAAGGAAATCAGGGGTAATAAAGGTCGGTAATGTTAAAAAGGATGCTATGTATTAGAGTTTTTAACATAGATAAAGGCACTTTTACATCTTGATACAATCTGTTTGTCTTGAATGGAAAAAGTATCTGGTAAATAATGCAAGAAATAGTATATTACAGTTTACTTAATAGTAAAAAACTATTTTTAGAATAAACAGCTCAGCGCTCAATATTTAATTATTTTTTAATTCTGATCTATCTATTATTTATATTTTTACTCCCACTCACCCATACCCGACTAGATTATTTTTATTAACACGATTAGGCAAATATGAAAAACCAAACCTTTAAGTTTTTACAGAAAAATAAAAAGCAAGTATTAGAAGCATGGATGAACAATCAACTTGAGGACCAAACACTTCGGGATGATTTAATGTCTAACGACGAGTTGCGAAAACAATCAGACGAACTACTAACTACTTTTCTCAAAGCCCTCAATTCCGACAATTTAGATAATATTCAATCCAGGGAATTTGAGCCGGTAACTGATATTTTAAATGAAATATCTATTTCGAGAGCCAGAAAAGGGTTTTCTCCTAGGGAGACAGGGCTGTTTGTGCTGAGCTTGAAACAAGCCCTTTCCCAATTGCTGGAAAAAGAATATTCAGAAGATCCAAAGACACTGTATGAAGCTTTTACTACTATCCATAAACTGCTCGATAGTTTAAACATCCTTACCTTTGAAACCTTTATTAAAGGCCGGGAAGAAGTAATTGTAAGGCAAACTGATGAAATGAGTGAAATTTCTACCCCTGTCATCAGGGTATGGGAAGGGGTAGTGGCCTTGCCTATTATTGGTACACTCGATAGCATGCGCACCCAGATCGTGATGGAAAATTTATTGCAGGAAATTGTAACGACCGGAAGCAGCATTGCCATTCTGGATATTTCCGGCGTACCTGCGGTAGATTCACTGGTCGCACAACATCTGTTAAAAACGGTAAGCGCTACAAGGCTCATGGGTGCCGAATGTATCATTAGCGGCATCAGGCCGGAAATTGCCCAGACTATTGTTCATTTAGGCATTGACCTTTCCCATATTAAAACCAAAGCCTCCCTTGCCAGTGCATTAAAATTAGCATTCTCTATGCTGAGCCTGGAAGTGAAAAAGATAGAAAAAAACCGGCAGACCAATGGATAGAATACCAATACTTAAGATGGGTCAGTTTCTGCTGGTTACCATACAGGTAGATTTATACGACCGGCTGGCGCTCAGTTTAGAAAGTGATCTGATAAATATGGTGAGCCATACAGAAGCAAAGGGGGTATTGATAGATATTTCTGCGGTAAGCATTGTGGATTCATTTATGGGAAGAATTCTGGGAAATATCGCTTCTATGACTAAGATTATGGATGCTGAAACCGTAGTGGTAGGAATGCAGCCTGCCGTGGCTATAACCCTGGTAGAATTAGGATTAACCTTATCTGGTGTACATACCGCTTTAAATGTAGAAAAAGGGATGGAACTTCTTCAAAAGCGGATTGGTGACGACCAAGCTGGATCTAACCAAACAGAAGAGGAAGAAGATGATCGTAATGACTAAAGAATCCATGCAGATTACAAAAGAGCAAGATGTAATTCTGTTTCGGAACCGGGTAAAAGAATTTGCCACTAAAATCGGCATGAGTATCCTCAACCAGACCAAGCTCATTACTGCCGCAAGTGAACTGGTGCGTAATATGCTAAAATATGCCAATGGCGGTACTGTGCTGCTGGAAGTGATTAGCAAAGAGAGAACTACCGGAATTAAACTAACTTTTTCTGACAAAGGCCCTGGAATTGCCGATATCAAACAGGCGATGCAGGATGGATTTTCTACCGGAAAAAGTCTGGGACTAGGGCTGCCTGGGGCCAAAAGACTTGTAAATGAATTTGATATTAAAAGTGAACTAGGCAAAGGTACTACTGTTACAATTATCCGCTGGAAAAATGGAATTTAATGCGCATCAGCTTTTTCCGGTTGCGGATAGAAGTTATTTTAATATCATCAAAAGGGAAATACAAAAACTGGCAGAGGAAAACGGCTTCAGCGAAAACAAACGCGGTAAAATAGATATTATCATATCTGAACTAACATCCAACCTGATCAAACATACTACGCAGGGGGGAGAAATCCTGGTAAAACTTACCGGGAAAGACAAAGTGACAGGCATAGAAATTATAGCGGTAGACAATGGACCAGGTATGGCCGATCCGCAGCGGATGATGGAAGATGGATTCTCTACCGTAGGCTCGAAAGGAGAAGGCTTGGGTGCCATTAAACGCCTGTCTGATGATTTTGATTTATATTCATTACCTGGAAATGGCACCATCATTTTGTCGCGGGTATATATTAATGATAAAAGCAAAAAACCTAAAAGTGAACCCGAATCTATTCAAGTACGTGCTGTAATGGTAGCTAAATCCGGGGAGACATATAGTGGAGATGGATGGTATATATTGCCTTATCAAAATAAATGGGCTATTGTTACCCTGGACGGTTTAGGACATGGCCAGCATGCACATGAGGCCGCATCGGAAGCCATCCAATCCTTTACAGAAAATTTATCCGATGATCCGGTAATGGTATTGAAACATATTCATGAAGATATACGCAAAACGAGGGGCGCTGTAGGAGCAATTACCCTTATGCATCCTAAAGAAAATTCACTTACTTTTTGTGGAATTGGCAATATTGCTGGTAAGATTGTTTCAATAGATGGCTCTAAAAATTTATTGTCTTATAACGGGACTTTAGGTCATAACATCCCTAATACGATCAATAATCATATTCACCCCTGGAGTGAAGGTTCTTTGCTGATTCTACATTCTGATGGATTAAAATCAAAATGGGACATAAGTAAATACCCTCTTCTGAAAAGACATGATGCGAGTATAATTGCAGCCGTTTTATATAAAGATCACACCCGCCGGACAGATGATGTATTAGTAATTGTAGGCAAGAATAATAAATAAGCTTATGCTAAAATATGTTCACCAGAATATTGTGAAGATCAGTTTAGTGAATGAACTGGATATTGTACTTGCCTATAAGCGAGCCAAACAATTAACACAATTAACCGGTATGGCTATACCTACCCAGACAAAGTTTGCCACAGCAGTTTCTGAGATTTGTAGAAATGTACTGGAACATGTGGGAGAAGGAACCATTAAGTTTAGCATTGGAGAGCTTGAAAGAAGCATGTATATCGAAGCCTTGATTATAGATTTTGGCAGAGGGATACCGAATGTAGAAGAGATCTTAAAACGGAATGTTATAGCCACAACAGGTAAAGGGTGGGGAATTGCTAATGCTAAAAAACTGGTAGATCATTTCACTATACAAAGCGAAAATAATAAAGGTACCAAAGTGTATTTATTAAAAAAAATACCTGCCAATCATCCGCCCATTAATAAAACCATAGTACAAGGCTGGAATGAATATTTCTCGCATGAAATGAGTATTTCTCCCTATGAAGAGATAAAACAACAGAATATCCAGATTCTGGAAGTAATGGAGGCGCTACAGATTAAACAGATGCAAACCGAGCATCAGATGGATGAAATTAAAGCCTTACACGAAAATGTAACGGCGCTGTTAAAGGAAAGGGAAGAGGCGAATCTATTACTCCAAAAGATGAACAAAGAACTGGAAGATTTTGCTTATACCGTTTCCCATGACCTGAAAGCGCCTCTGCGCAACATAGAAGGAATTACACGTCTGTTAAAAAAATTCGCATTGTCCACTGGTGATGAACAGGTTAGCCTGCAATTTGATATGCTGAGTGAACAGGTACAACGCATGGAAAAATTAATTACAGGTATCTTATCCTACGCAAAATCCGGACGGCAGAATCTGGAACAGACCAGTGTAAATGTAGCTACGCTTTTACATGAGATTAAAGATACGATCATGATTCCTGAAGGAATTAGCATTCATATTGGACAGGATATGCCTATGTTACATACGGAGGAGATTTATCTGCGCCAGATTTTTACAAACCTACTTGAAAATGCCATTAAATATCATGATAAAACAGAGGGGAATATTTCCATCAGCAGCCAGCAGAAAGGGTCTTTTTTTGAGTTTGCTGTGAAAGATGATGGGCCAGGTATTGATGAAGAACACCATGAGAAAATATTTAAAATGTATTACTCCCTCCACACCTCAGGCGTGAAAGATAGTACAGGCCTGGGATTATCTATTATAAAAAAAATAACTTCGGAGAAAGGCGGAAAAGTTTGGGTAGAATCGAAGGGCAGAGGATCTACTTTTATATTTACCTGGCCGGCTGAATAAAACTAAAATGAGTACTTCTATATAAGCTTGTGCAAATTGCCTTAGGGCATCAACAAATCTTTTTGCAAATATATCAAACCATACAACAACTGTAAATTTCAATCCTGAGAGATAACAGTTGTATATGTCTCATCACCTAAATGCTGGTATTTCACGTTTGAATATTTTGCTTAAGAGTATTCCACCAACAATCAGTATTATATAATCGATCGTGATTATGACTATCTCAAATAGGTATTCCCGGTGAATGCCATATACAAGAGAAATGATAATAAAGGAAGCCAGGGTAAGTAAAAAACCTGTGATAAATACCCACCGCAAAGATCTTCCGGGCTGGCTTGTTCTTGAAAAAACGGGTACTACACAAAAGAATGAAAAACTCATGAGTAAATATCCCAGTTCTTCGAGGGCGATAAAAATTCCGTGTGAGTTATATTGTGTTACTAGGGCGATACCTTCCGTTTCATTATTCACCAAGCTTGGCTGAATTACGGCTACTTGAACAAAATAATCTATCAGGAGAACTACTGCCGAAAGTAAGGAAAAGCTTAATCCAAGCTGGCTGAATAGCTTATTTTCCTCAGCCGTTTGCTGGTGAATGCATACCATCAGTATTACATAAAGTACCATCAATACTATAGCCGGGTACATCCAGAAATAATCTCTTGGAAAACGCGAACTAATATCAGTAAAAGGATATTCCAGGCAACCCTCTGCACATAAAGGCCCGGATAGTGGTGGGGTGAATATAGCGATAGCAAAAGTTACGATAGCTACCATTGTTGTAAGGATGGCTGTATAGTACGCAAATCTGTTTGTGGTTACTTCACTTCTGAGGGGAAGATTGGGCTGTATCATTGTGCATCGAATTATTTAATGATTGATAAACATGATCAGACTTTTAGCTGGTATGGGTCTTTGCCAGAAGCTTTATACAGTGGAAAGCTCAACACAACCTAGCTTATTTATTTACCAATCACACTGACAATCATCAATTTCATTCATGATGTAAATCAGCAAAGGCACAGAGCATATAGAGAAATAAACCTATTGGCCCATTAAAAGCAAAAAGCCATACAAACTTGTATGGCTTTTTATATATCTAAAAAAATAGAGAATTATGCTTCGTCTTCAAAATCTTCTACCGGGGCTTTTACACCAGCTTTGGCAAGTTTTTCCTCACCTACGGCTACATCGCCGCTTTTGATCTTAGCGCGGATTTTGTTTTCGATCTCATTCATCAGTTCCGGATTGTCCTGCAGGATATTTTTTACACCATCCCGTCCCTGACCAAGTTTGTTGCCATCATAGGAGAACCAGGAACCAGATTTCTTAATAATCTCTAATTCTACACCCAGGTCAAGAATTTCACCTACTTTAGAAATACCTTCTCCATACATAATGTCAAACTCAATCACTTTAAAAGGAGGAGCTACTTTATTTTTAACCACTTTTACTTTGGTACGGTTACCAATAATGTTATCTGCCCCTTCTTTGATTTGTCCGATACGGCGGATATCCAGGCGAACCGAAGCATAGAATTTGAGGGCATTCCCACCGGTAGTGGTTTCGGGGTTACCAAACATCACACCGATTTTTTCACGCAACTGGTTAATAAAGATACAGCAGCAGCCGGTTTTATTAATCGTGCCGGTCAGTTTACGCAGGGCCTGTGACATCAGACGGGCTTGTAAACCCATTTTACTGTCGCCCATTTCACCTTCCAGTTCACCACGGGGAACCAGGGCAGCAACAGAGTCAATAACAATAATGTCAATAGCACCAGAACTGATCAGGTGTTCAGCAATTTCAAGTGCTTGCTCTCCATTATCAGGCTGTGAAATCAACAGGTTTTCGGTATCAATGCCTAATTTTTGTGCATAGGTCCGGTCGAAAGCATGTTCTGCATCAATAAAAGCAGCCAGGCCACCGGCTTTCTGCGCTTCGGCAATGCAATGCATGGTAAGCGTAGTTTTACCGGAAGATTCAGGGCCATATATCTCGACAACTCTGCCTCTGGGCAAGCCACCAATTCCTAAAGCGATATCCAGGCCCAGGGAGCCGGTAGAAATAGCAGGAATATCTACTATTTTTTCGTCGCTTAACCTCATCACAGTACCTTTACCGTATGTTTTGTCCAGCTTTTCAATGGTGGTCTGTAAGGCTTTTAACTTTGCTGATTTATCAGTCATTTTGAAAGTTTTTGTGTTAAATTTACTGGTTTTACTATTAGTTTTGAGGTAACAAGTTACGCACTTTTTCCCGAAACTAATAGATTTTATGCGTAAATATTGTGATCTTTTTTGCCTGAAGTAATGCAAAAAAACTATCTTTCGGGCCTTAAAAATCCTGCCTTTTACCAGCTCTTTTCCTGACATGCGTCTTACCTTTGCGGCTTTTTTTTGCTTGTATGTACTGCTCTTTTGCCAGGGGTTTGCGCAACTGAATAACAGTGCATTTACTTTTTACGATACCCTCCAGCCGGCTCATGAAAACAGATTGAACCTGTCTGTGCATTCCTTCAGCTTCTTTAAAAACAATGAATATTTCAACGATATTGTACCCGGGTATACCTTGTTCGGTTACCAGCTCCATCCCGAACTGACCTATCAGCCTTCTGCCCATATGAAACTGAGAGCTGGCGTTTTTGCCTGGAAAGATTTTGGCAACCCTTCCTATACAAGTTTTGAACCCACGTTTAGCCTGAAATACCAGAAAGATTCATTTGCCCTTATTTTCGGAACCCTGGAAGGAGCCTTAACTCACCAGCTAATCGAACCTTTATTAGATTTTGAACGGATCATCAACAAGCGCCAGGAAAATGGCCTGCAATTCTTATATAATAAAAAAAGGATACGGGCTGATCTCTGGGTAGACTGGCTGCGGATGATTTATAAAGATTCGCCTTTTCAGGAAGAAATTTCTGTAGGATTTTCCGGAGCCTTTACCTGGGTGAGAAAGAATAATTTTGTCCTGGAAAGTCCGCTGCAAATCCAGATATTCCACCGGGGCGGACAAATCGGACAATATGCCAATAATCTAACCAACTGGTTTAACGGAGCGCTGGGAATCAGTAGCCAGCATTTACTAGGTTCAAGCACAAACATCCGCAAGATCAGAATGGATGCCTACGCAACCTGGTTTCAGGATTTCTCTTCCCGGAAAGTGAATATATATGCATATGGCAGTGGCCTGTATTTAAATATGTCGCTGGAAAGCAAATGGCTGGAAATTATGGCTTCATACTGGCAGGCGAACCGTTTCCGTTCCTGGCAGGGAGGAAATCTGTATCAATCGGTGGCTGTATTTCCGCCCCGCATCAGTATTGCCCCTCCTGATCCGGATGAAAAACCAGAAAAACCTAATCCCAGAGTACTTGCACAGCCAGCAGATACCTTACCTTACCATGAAACAGACCGGGAACTGCTAATTATCCGGTTGATGAAGGATTTTAAAATAATGAATGGCCTGGTTTTTACGTTACGAATAGAACCTGTGTATAACCTGCCTATGGGTACTTTTGAGTTTTCGCACGGATTTTATATAACCTACCGGCAGAATTTTTTGTTAAAGAAAGTTAAACCTCTGGAAAGTGATTAAAAAGATTATTTATACCATTCTGATTATTCTAGCCTTGCTGGTGATCTGGCAGTATGAACTGGTCTGGTATGGAATTGGGCAAGGCTACGGGCAATTACGGATTATTTACAATGCCCGGCCGCTGCAAGAATACATGGCTGATCCTGCTTTTCCTGATTCACTCAAGCGTAAACTCACCCTGATTCAGGAGATCCGGAAGTATGCCATAGATTCTCTGGGTATCAATGATTCGGATAACTATACAACCGTATATGACCAGAAAGGCAAACCAGTACTTTGGGTCGTAACCGCCTGTGAACCTTATAGCCTGGAACCGGTAGAATGGAAATTTCCTTTACTAGGGGCTTTTACGTACAAAGGTTTTTTTGAGTATGGAAAAGCACAAAAGCAGGAAGCTGAATTAAAAAAAGAAGGACTGGATACGGAAATTGATGAAGTAGCTGGCTGGTCTACGTTAGGATGGTTTAAAGATCCAATTCTGACTAGTATGCTGGAACGCAACGAAGGGCAACTCGCAAATCTGATCATTCATGAATTGACGCATGCTACTTTGTACATCAAAAACAATGTGGAGTACAACGAGAACCTGGCCAGTTTTGTAGGCGATCATGGAGCGCAGCAGTTTTTAATGTACAAATACGGCATAGATTCCAGAGAATACCGCCGCTATGAAAACGGAAAATATAACCGGGAAAAATACACCGCACATATCTTACGTGGGGCCGATCTGCTGGATAGTTTGTATAAAAATTTTACGTCAACGGTTACCAGGGCTACCAAAGATACATTGAAGTATCACTTGATCCGGAAAATTATGGATACGGCTGATACACTGACATATGCAGGAGTGAGAAGTGATACAAACCGGGTAGTTGAAAAAGAAGAACCTTTGCCGAACAATACCTATTTTGCAGATTTTATCCGCTACCGTGCCAGGCAAAACCAGTTTGAGCAAGAGTTCAGAACAAAATTTAAGTCGGATTTTAAAAAGTATCTGGCCTATCTGAAACAAACCTATCGTTCTCTGTAAGAACAGATGGCCAGTATGAAGGTAATATTACATAAGCCTGGGTTGATTTAAAAAAATGATAAATCTGTTTTTAAGATATTTCGTTAATTTTATATGCCCTCATCAGCATAAAAGCTGATGTTTGTTTGGGCAACTGGTATAACATTTGAGCGTTTTGCAATAAATTTAAACTAAGCCATGCGAAAGCTGTTTATATATGTGATTCTGGTTGTGTTGGCTTGCGGATTTATAATGAAGGATTCTTACCGGCGCGTGATTAATGAAAGTTTCACAGCTGGCGAAGTTCTGGAATACAGATTACACTACGGTTTTTTGAATATAGGTGAAAGTGTAATTGAGGTAAGTCCAACCCTATACAGAATTAATGAAAGGATATGTTATAAGGTAAATGTATCTGGAAGGACTTCCGGTACCTTTGAGGTAGGTTACAAAGTGCGTGATACGTGGCGTTCGTATATTGACACAAGTGCGCTGATTCCGCAGCGGTTTTATACTAATATTCAGGAAAATAAGTACCGGAAAGAGGAATGGGTATTTTTTGACCATATCCGGAAAACTGTCCGGTCGGAGGAGAAAAACCAGGAAACCAAAGAATTTACCATTCCTTCCAACGTTCAGGATCTGGTAAGCGGCTATTATTACCTGCGGACACTGGATTTTAACAAATACCGGGAAGGAGATACGATTGCGGTAAGTGCCTTTTTCGATGATGAATTCTACAATTTTAAGGTTAAATTCAGGGGTAGGGGAGAGGTAAAAACCAAATTCGGTAAGATTAAGTGTTTAAAAATAACACCTATTATGCCCGATAATCAATTATTTAAAGACGAAAATGCCATCCGCATCTGGATATCGGATGATGAAAATAAGATACCCATTAAAGTTGAGTCGGAGTTCTCTTTCTTACCTGGTGTGATAGAAGTTGAACTCAAACGGCACAAAGGCTTAAAAAATGATATTCATTTTTACTGATAGCTCTCTTTTAAGCAGATTATTGTTTTTCGAGAGATTAATTAATTTTCCAATTTTTACATCTTCAAATTTTTAAACTTATTATGTCATATATTAAAACTTTATTGCTGACCAGCGTCTTACTGCCGCTGATTTCTTTTACCGCTTTTCAACCTCAGACAATGGAGGTAAACAAACAGGCTGTTGTTCTTCGGAAAGATGCGCCGGAAGTGGGCAAAAAAGCGCCTGATATCGAACTGACAGATATTAATGGAAAAACCATTAAACTATCTTCCCTGAAAGGAAAAGTAGTGCTGATCGATTTCTGGGCTTCCTGGTGTGGACCTTGCCGTAAAGAAAATCCCTATACGGTGGAAATATATAATGCCTATAAAGACAAAGGCTTCACTGTATTCAGTGTTTCCATCGATCAGAGCAAAGACAAATGGATAAAAGCCGTTGAGAAAGATGAACTGGTGTGGCCGTATCATGTAATTGACCCCAAAGGGTGGTATGGCAAAGCAGCTACTACTTATAAGGTTGAAGCTATTCCGGCTACTTTTCTGGTTGATAAAGATGGGACCATTGTAGCTACCGACCTGAGAGGTGCCGAACTGGATAAAACCTTGAAAAAAATGTTTAAAGAAAAAGCATAATAGTAAAGTCTGATTTGTCAGAATGTAATAAAATATTCTGAGAGAGTAGTTTATAAACTAAGGAGGGTGGCAGCAAAATCTAAACTTTTGCTGCCACCCTCCTTAGTTTTTGAATAAATAAAAGTAAATTGCGGCTGATTATTTTTATAATCTTCTATCGCCAACCTAACCTTATGAGCACCCATCAACCACACAGAGTACTGGTAGTAGACGACGAACCGGATATCTTAGAATTATTGCAATACAATCTGGTAAAAGAAGGCTATGAGGTAAAAACAGCTCCCGATGGAAAAAAAGCCCTCGAAATTGCCAGAGATTTTCTGCCCAACCTGGTTCTGATGGACATTATGATGCCAGCCATTGACGGGGTAGAAACCGGCCGCCGTATGCGGGAAATGCCTGAATTAAGTAATAGCTTTATTATTTTCCTGACAGCCAGGGTAGAAGAATATTCAGAAGTAGCCGCTTTTGATATTGGGGCTGATGATTATATTACCAAGCCTATCAAACCCAGAGCACTCATGAGCCGGATAAGCGCTTTGTTCAGGCGTGAATCCAAAAAGACAAAGCAGGACGATAAAGTAAGTATCGGAGATCTGGTTATCGACCGGAAAAGCTATACGGTATTTAACAAAGGTGTGCCCATCACCTTGCCGAAAAAAGAGTTTGAACTGTTATTTTTTCTGGCACAAAACCCTAATAAAGTATTCAGCCGGGATGACCTCTTGCAAAGCATCTGGGGTTCAGATGTATATGTACTGGCCCGCACGGTAGATGTACACATCCGGAAAGTGCGCGAAAAAATAGGGGAAGGCTATATCAAAACGATAAAGGGCGTAGGGTATAAATTTGACCTGAATGATTAAAGAAGGTATCGCCGATGTTGTTTAGTCCGAAAGGAATTGCGTTTGTATTAGCAGGCTCTATCGCCCTTATTACTACTGCTTTCCTGTCGCTGGTAAAAGACACACCCGGCACTGCCCTGTTTGTGGCATTCAGTATTGCTTTTGCTGCTTCCTTCCTGCTATTCTATTTTTCACTGGAATTTCTGGTATTCCGGGAGATCAACAAAATTTTTATTCTGATCGATAAGGTAAAAAAGAAAGATTTTAAACTTCCCCGCAAACAGATCGTGATTGATACCAATCCGCTCCGCCGTTTAAATGAAGAGATATTTACTTATGCCACCAAAAAACAGCAGGAAATAGATGAATTAAAAAAGCTGGAAAACTTCCGGAAAGAATTTCTGGCCAATGTTTCGCACGAACTGAAAACCCCCATTTTTGCGGCGCAGGGCTTTATTCATACCTTAATTGATGGAGCCGTAGATGATAAAAATGTCCGGGATAAATTCCTCGATAAAGCGGCCCGTAGTCTGGATGGACTCGATGCCCTGGTGCAGGACCTGCTCACCCTGTCGCAGATGGAGACCGGTGATATTAAAATGCGCTACGAAAAATTTGACATCCGGCAACTGACGGCTGAAGTATTTGAACAGCTGGAAGAAAAAGCAGATGCCAAACGTATCCGGTTGCGGTTTAACAAAGGAAATCAAGGCACTGTGTGGGCATACGCAGATGTACAGCGAATCGGCCAGGTAATGACCAACCTGATTGATAATGCGATTAAATATGGCCGGGAAGACGGACGGGTACTGGTTTCCTTTGATTCTGAAAAAGACCATTTGCTCGTAGCTGTAAAAGACGATGGCCCTGGCATAGAACCAGAACATCTCAAGCGGATTTTTGAACGTTTTTACCGCATAGAAAAGAGCCGATCAAAAGACAAAGGCGGAACCGGATTGGGTCTGGCCATTGTCAAACATATTATCGAAGCCCACAGATCTAAGGTAAGTGTGACCAGCAAAATGGGCAAAGGCACTACCTTTATTTTTAAACTGGACAAAGGCGAAGGGAAAAATTAATTACGAATTACGAATTACGAATTACGAATTACGAATTACGAATTACGAATTACGAATTACGTTTCTTTAAGAGCCGGTTTGTATAACTAGTATTAACTATTCAACCATCTAACCAGTAAATAATTTAACCCTTCAGCCTGCCATCCGTAATTTGTAATTCGTAATTAGTAATTAAGATATGCCGCCTATACAATTTGAAGACCTGATTATTTTTGAAAACGACGATTATATCCTGATCAATAAGCCACCGCATATCTCTTCGCTGGACGAACGGTCTGGTGAAGCAAATAATATACTCCGCATGGCCAGATTGTATCACCCGGACATACAGATCGCTCACCGCTTGGATAAGGAAACGTCTGGTATTCTTGCCCTGGCCAAACATCCGGAAGCCTACCGGTCCCTGGCTATTCAGTTTGAAAAACGGCAGGTTAATAAGATATATCATGCCGTAGTGAGTGGCATTCATACCTTTGAAAATCAGCGGGTATTTTTATCCATCCTTCCGCTCACCAATGGCACCGTTAAAATCGACCGGCAGAAGGGGAAAGAAGCAGAAACTTATTTTACTACCCTGAAACTGTATCAGAAACACAGCCTGATCGAATGCAAGCCAGTAACCGGGCGTATGCATCAGATCCGCATTCATTTGAGTACCCTTAAAGCGCCTATTGTGTGCGATCCGCAATATGGCGGGGAGTACATTTATTTGTCAAGTATTAAAAAGAAGTTCAACCTTAAAAAAGATACGGAAGAACAGCCGCTGATCCAGAGAGTAGCTTTACATGCCCGTTCACTTAGTTTTACCTTGTTGAATGGAGAAGAACTAAGCTTTGAAGCCCCGTATCCTAAAGATTTTGATGTATTGATTAAACAGCTGGAGAAAAATCTGTAATCTGACTTTACCATTCTATTTTTGAAAAGGAACCGTAACTGCTATTTATGATTACCTCCTTTCCCCAACGAATTATTTCTCTTGTTCCTTCGCAAACAGAATTATTGTTCGACTTAGGTCTGGCTGAAAGAGTAGTAGGAATTACCAAATTTTGTATTCATCCGGCAGAGTTTTGCAGGCATATGCCCAAGATCGGAGGCACCAAACACTTTCATTTCGATACAATCGATGGCCTGCAACCAGACCTGATTCTGGCAAACAAAGAAGAAAATTATAAGGAAGGTATTGAGCAACTCCAGCAGAAATATCCTGTCTGGATGAGTGATATTTATACCCTGGAAGATGCGCTGCACATGATAAGTGAAGTGGGTAAATTAACCGGAACTCAATCGAAAGCTTTAGAAATTTCAGTGCAAATTCAAACCGCATTTGCCGGACTACAAGCCGTTTCCCGAAAAAAAGTAGCGTATCTGATCTGGCGGAACCCCTATATGGCTGCCGGTAGCCATACTTTTATTCATGATATGATGGTTCGTTGCGGTTTTGAAAACGTATTTGCCGATCATGTCCGTTACCCTGAAATTACACCAGAAATGCTTGCGGATGCCAATCCTGACTATATATATTTATCTTCTGAACCTTTCCCTTTTAGCGAAAAATATATAGCTGAATTCAAGGAAATTTGTCCGGAAAGCATTATTAAAATAGTAGATGGTGAAATGTTTTCCTGGTATGGCAGCCGCCTGCGCTTGTCTGTTCCGTATTTCCGGCAATTGCTCGAGTTATTAGCTTAAAGTCTCTATTCTTGTCCATTGAGAAGGAGTAGCCTCAAAAAATACCTAATTTCCGGTATTGTGCGATGTTTCTCTGATGGTTATCTTTTGAGGCATGACAAGCTATAATTAAATATCTATATAGAAAATACACTATTGAATAATAGCAAGTGCATGTATATATATTGGCACCAATGAAAACCAATAAAATAAGATGAATAGAGAAACAAAACACTTTAAGATTATTATCCTGTTCCCTTAAACAAATATGAAAATAAAATCTTTATTAGAGCTATTGTGCTTATTCTGCTTAGGAGCCTGCCAGCAAACAGAAGAGGTTAATCCCAATCAAAATGTACAAATATTATATGAGCAGTTCCATGGTAAATATAAAATTGTTCATTCTACAAGTAGCCTGGCACTTGATGTTAATTTAGATGGAAAAGCTTCAACAGATATGTTGGAGGAATTGCCCGATTTACCTAACACACTGATTGAAGTAAGAATTAATAGAAGAAATCAATATAATTCCCAGCCTTCTTTTTATTTTGTACATTACTGGCCCAAACAAGAACTAGATTTACACGGCTTTCAAGTTGAACCTACTAATTATGACCCCAATATTACTGCTCAATTTTCTACTAAGGTAGTATCGTGGGGTTTTGCCTTTGATCCAGCTCTTACTCACCTTATTTTAGAACCTCAATCCACTTCCTTAATCGACCCGGATATTTTTACCCCTCCGCAGAAGATTGTTATAGAAGGTAATGAGCGTATGGAGGTTACGCTTACCAAACGGTTGTATACCAGTTCTGGCTGGAAGATTGTAGAGATTGTGACGGTATATGAACGTTATACTATGATTACCTAGTCTGGATGAAGCATACAGGATAAAATAACAAGGAGAATCAATAAAAGAAGTAAGAACCGCATGGCAGTTAATAACTAAATACCAAACATTTGAGAAAGATCATTTTAGACTTAGCCGTAACCCTCGATGGTTTTATCGAAGGCCCGAATGGGGAGATAGATTGGTGTATTATGGACGATGAGATGGACTTTAGTAAATTTTTAGCAGCTATTGACACGATTCTGTATGGGCGGATCAGTTATGATCTGTGGGGACAATACCAGCCCGACGATTCAGCTTCACCGGCTATGCAGGATACATTCACGGCCATTCACACCAAACATAAAGTTGTTTTTTCTAAAACAGCAACGGTGAAGGATGAAAATGTAAGGGTTATCAGTACGGATATTGAAAAACAAGTTCAATCCCTCAAAAGCCAGCCAGGTAAAGATATCTGGTTATATGGCGGGGCAAATCTGATTACCACTTTCATTGATCTGAACCTGATCGATGAATACAGGCTTTCAGTGCATCCTATCGTATTAGGCAAAGGAAAACCGATTTTTGACAATATTGACAGGCGGATTAATCTTTCACTTACTCAAACCAGAGTATTCAAGTCGGGAGTAGTACAATTATGTTATCAGCCACAAAATAATGTCTGAGTAATGTTGTTTGGGGCGGAAATTGCATTTTAATGTATAGCGAAGCAGTACCCATTCATTCCAATCCGCGCAATCTTATTTTTTATGAAAATTACGGCAACCCTTGAAAATAGCTTACACCACAACAACGTAATCGTACGAACCAATAATACCACACAAGAGCTTACTATTCCTGGCAAAACATCAGGATTTGGATCTTCTGTGAATGGTGGAGAGTTTTTGTGTCTGGCGCTGGCAACCTGTTTTTGCAATGATCTCTACCGCGAAGCCAAAAAACGCAATATTACGATTACAAAAGTTTCAGTAGAAGCTTCGGCGGAATTTTCGACGGAAGGAGAAGCGGGCTATAACATTCAGTATAAGGCAAATGTAGAAGGCGATGCTTCCAAAGAACAAATAAGTGAATTGATCAGACATACAGATAAAGTGGCTGAAATTCAGAATACCCTTCGGGCAGGGGTAAAAGTAACCTTGCAAGCATAATATTTGCATCTTTTCACCGGTCTGTTTTGAAAAAGGTATATTAACTAATCTTAACACAGAAGTTGCTGGTAAATGTGTATTTTGGAGGTCAACGCCTTACCTCAGACTCATACATTCATGTCTTTACCAGAAATTGCTGTCAAACCCACCAAACTATCCTTCAGGTACTGGCAAAGTTCTACGGTGATAGGGCTTTTTATTGGCTATTGTGGCTATTACATTTGCCGCAGTAACCTGTCAGTGGCTGCGCCACTCATTATTGAGGAATATGATACTATTAACAAAGAAGTAATGGGACAAATAGCCTCATTTGGCGTCGTATTTTATGCCATCGGAAAAGTGATTAATGGGGTATTGGGTGATTTTATTGGCGGAAAAAAAGTGTTTATGCTGGGCATGATCGGCTCTATCCTGGCAACAATTGTATTTGGACTGGGAACTGGCGTAACTATCTTTTTTGTAGCATGGGCAGCTAACCGGATGATACAATCTATGGGCTGGGGCGGACTGGTGAAAGTGGCTGCCAACTGGGTCCCGTATCAATCGTATGGCAAAATTATGGCTTTTCTCAGCCTGAGTTTTTTATTTGGGGATATAATCGCCAAACTACTGCTCGGACAATTAATCAAACTTAATATAGGATGGCAGGAGCTATTTTTTGTGTCAGCAGGTATTCTGGCAGTTATTGCACTGATCGATTTTTTTATAGTAAAGAATGATCCGGAACATATGGGATTTGAACGGCAGCCGGTAAATCCGAAAAATCTGTTTAAGGATAATGAATCTTCTGAAAGTCCGCAAAACCTGAAAGCTTTACTTTTACCTTACTTCAAAAGCCTGCCCTTTTTATTAATGCTGTTGATGTCATTTGGCCTGACTGCCATCCGGGAGGCTTTTAATTTCTGGATACCCACCTATTTGTACGAAAGTGCGGGATTTTCACAGGGAGAAGCCTCTCAATTCAGTGCTATTTTCCCGGTATTTGGCGTAGCTTCTATTCTGGGCGCAGGGTATTTGTCAGATACCGTTTTGAAAGGAAAAAGAGGAATTTTGATTGCAGGTGCTTGTTTGCCCATTGCCGTAGTACTGGCGGTAATGGCACTCGGGTTAAAAGGACAAGTGATTCCTCTCGTACTTATCTCTTTAGCCGGATTACTGGTATTAGGCCCTTATTCTTTTCTGGCAGGAGCTATGTCGATGGATGTAGGTGGGCCTAAAGGAGCGGCTACCGCTGTGGGCCTGATCGATGCCGTAGGGTATGTAGGCGGAACACTGGCCGTCTGGCTGACCGGATTACTGGCACAACGTATTGGATGGACCAGTGCTTTTGTTACATTGGCTGTTATTGCTGCGCTTACCGGCATATCCGCTTTTGTATATTATCTCACGCAGGAGCGGAAGTGACGGAGTGAAGTTTCTTAGAATCCTAACTATATAACAATACAACCATATAACCATTTATTTTATTCCGGCATTAAATGCTCAGTAAATCCTTTTTCAGTTAAATAGTGATACGCTTCCCACACATTGGTGGGTATTTCCTGGTAAATCTGGAAGCCTTTCTGGGGATAGAGATGAATACGCTGCAAATCTCCGATCATAATATGGATCACATGTTCCAGAGATATCCCTTCATTAGGATAATTTTCGAAACTAATCTGGGGAGAAGTAACCATAATCTCTACCTCATTTCCGGGCCATTGCTTGCAGAAAGTAGCATAGGTTCGCCGTTCCATATAAGGTTTTTGTACCAGAATCAACCTGTTTACTTTAATATTATGTTTTTGTAACAACTTGTAGCTTAAGGCAATATTCTCCCCTGTATTAGTAGATCGGTTTTCAATCAGAATGTGCTGCTCTGGAACACCCATTTGCATCGCAATCCGGGCAAATGTATCTGCTTCTGGTAATGGCCATACACCTTCGGTAAGCCGCCCTAAACCCCCTGAAAATACAATATATGGCGCATATCCTTCCAAATATAGCTGAGCCGCCCGCTGGGCAACCCTGGTATCATGACTTCCCAGAGCCATAATACAGTCGGCTTTATCCAGCTGGTGGTTCATGTGATGATACTCCCAGATGATTCGGGCAGCTTTTATAATATCCTCGTCAAGATTCATGGCTTGAAGTACACTTTTTGAAAATGAGTAATGGAGCGGATAAGTGAGTTTTGAAAGTTTGATGATCACTTAGTCGCTCACTTTCTCTAATTCATTTATTTAATGGGTACAGTTTTTCCCAGGCGGTTACTTTCGATGGCCGCTTCAATAATCTGGATTACCTGCATGGCTTGTTCTGGCTGTACTGCCAGTGATGCTCCTGCTGTAATCGCCTGGAAAATGTTTTCGTAAAAAGCCAGATAAGAGCCAGGCTGTGTTTCTACAGTTCCTGTCACATGTAAACTGCCTACTTGCGTATTGATTTTTCCCCAGAATGCGGAGTCTTCTACTCCCCAGCCTTTTTCATTGGGAAATCTGCCAATTTTTAAAGCATCTTCCTGAGGGTCCAGTCCATATTTGTGAAAAGTGCCATCGGTTCCGAGCAAAGTATATCTTGGTCCGGGTTCGCGTACCAGATAGCCAGACTTCACAATCACCCGAATATCTTTATAATTCAGCCTGAGATCGTAGCTGTCGTCTATTTTGCCGCCGGGACGTTGAATGCGGATGTCTGCTGTAACAGATTGTGGCAAACCAAAAAGTACGAGTGCCTGATCTATCATATGAGAACCCAGGTTATATAATATTCCTGAACCTGGACCGCTTTCCTCTTTCCAGGTATCAGCTTCTACATAATTCCGGAACCGGTCGTAATGGGCTTCAAACTCAACCAAAGTACCCAGGATACCGCTCTTTACCACCTCTTGTACCGTTAAAAAATCGCCATCCCAGCGCCGGTTCTGAAATACACTCAACACCAGATTTTTCTGCCTGGCTAACTCAATCAGGATTTGCCCCTCTTGAGAGTTTACCGTAAATGGCTTTTCTACAATAACATGTTTTCCAGCTTCCAGGGCTTGTTTTGCCTGCTCAAAATGCAGACTGTTGGGTGTGTTTACCACAATCAGGTCAATTTCAGGGTCTGCCAGTAATTCGTTGTAGGTGCGGACACTTTGTATGGCAGGGTATTTTATTCCGGCACGTTGCGTTTTCCGCTCTACTATTTTTGATAAGGTAAAACCAGGATGAGAAGACAGCAGAGGTGCATGGAATACTTCACCAGACATACCATACGAGGCAAGGCCCACATGCAGGGGTGTTTTCAAGGTAATTTTAGGTTTAGGTTAGGTGGAATCTGTAAAAAAAGCAAAATCAGAAATATTATCTGATTCTGCAAACAGACAGGGTGAAAGATGGAAGGTGCATTATGAAAAACGGATGCTAATGACTGGGTAGGTAAGCCTATTCACTCATTAGCATCCGTTTAAAATCTGTATGAAAATTATTTCACTGTAAATGAGTTAATTTCCTTATCCAGTTCTTTGCGTATATTTTCCAGCTGGGAGGTAAGCTGGTCGATGTTCTTTTTAAGTGGCTCCAGGTCAGTGGCAGACGATTTAGTAGTTTGTTTTACATAGCGCTTGGCCGTGAGATTATAATCGTTGGCCTTATCGGTAACCTCTTGTATGCTGGCCCGGTGGGCATAATTGCGGCTCGATTTAAAGGCATGATAGGCTTGTATTACCTGTTTGCTGTGTTCGGTGCGCAATTTATTCCGGCGGCGATCGGGCTCATAGTTTTGCGAAGCATCAATAAATAAGATATCTGAATGTTTCTTTTTCTTATTCAGAATCAGGACTGAAACATTCACCTTACTGCTATAGAAAATATTTGGTGGTAAATCAATTACAGCTTCTATCATATTACGGCTAATTAATTGTTTACGCAAGGCATAGGCATTGCCCAGTTTAAACAGCACACCGTGAGGAACGATAATAGCTGCTTTTCCATCATCCTGAAGCGAGTCCAGGATATGAGAAAGGAAACTGGTTTCCTCTGTGGTATCTTCAGAAAGATGGATTTCTTTGCTTTTCCGGTAGGCAACAGCAGGTTCTTCCAGCACCATAAAAGGCGATTTTGTATGTCCGGTACTCTCAAATAACTGTTCAGGATCAGCTGGTAAGAGCGCTTCTATGTCGAATGGCGGATGAGTTATAACCCGGTCAAAAAGGATTGGCTTTTTGCCGGACATAAATTTAGAATCCTGTAAACTGTTGCCGGTTTCTATTTCTGCTTTTAATAAGCCGTTAAACAGCATATTATACTTACAGAGCTGGGCATACTGCGGATTCACTTCTTGCCCATAGAGTTTATAATCGGGAATATTGCCAGCTTTGGCCGCTTGTATCAGTAAGGTGCCTAATCCTGCTGCCGGATCATATACCCGAATATTCTCATTTACTTCGGCCAGTTCTGCCATCAGTCTGGAAATGCTGCGGGGGGTATACAAAAAACCACTTTTGTGAAAATGTTCCTCAGCAAATTTTTCGATCAGGTATTCCACGGCAGCACCTGTTTCTTCAGCAGAAGCGCCCAGAGAAAGATCACCAATCTCTTCAATAAGAGCTGTAAGCCTGGTGTCTGTCTCTTTTTTTCTGGTACCTACCAGCTCCCGGAAAGAAATATTATCAAAAAGAACAGCCATCGTAGCGGCATATTTTTTAGATAATTGCTGAATGGTTTTATCCAGCAAGGGTGCCTTGGAGGGCACAGGCATTTGCGAAAAGACAGCTTTCAGGTTTTCAGTTTGGGAGGCTTCGGGCTTAAAAGGATAGAGTTTATCCTTAGAGTCGTAAATATATTTTAGTGCCAATACCGCCAAAAAATGAAAGAATAGGGTTGTATCTTTTTCTTTTTCTTTAAACTTCCTATAACTCTGGTTGAGCACCAAAATCAGATCGTTATACATAGCATTTTGTTAGTAAATGTTTTTCCAAATTCATTGAGTCAGCAACCAGTTATCGTTATGAAAAAATACTACTATTTAATTTTGGTAATAAAAATTAGTATGAGCCATTAAAACCCCTTGCAATACTATAAAGAGTTTTAAATCTTTTATGAATCACCTGTTCAAAAGTAAATAAAAAAAAGCCGGATAGTATGTTTTAAGTATGAGCGGTAGTTAAATATGGCTATCTGTACACGTTTTGAATAATAAGCTGGCGTACATACTTTTCTTTCTCCTCTTCCAGTTGTAAAACCGTCATTCTTTCCTGTTTTCTTAACTCGATCATTTTTACTATCTTTTCCTGGGTAGCTACAGGCGGCAAAGGAATTTCCAGGTTCTTGAGTACGCTCATGGGTAATGAAAACATGCTGGTACCCGACGCATAAGATTTGAAATAACTTCTGGCTTCCGGCTGATTCAAAAACCATTGCAGATAGGCAGGTATTACGACCTGGCCTGATTTAATCCGGATGGAAAAAAAAGCAGAAGAAATAACATAACTGTTTTCCGATTCACTGATCAGACAAGCGGCCGTGTATTTTCCTTTGGCCAGTAAAATGATCTGACCTGCTTGTAAGAGGTGCTTAGGTTTTATTAAATCTCTGCTAATACGGACCAGACGTTGCGAAAGATTGCCGTCAATATCCACATCCTTCATTTGAATAACTTCTACTTCCCCCTGAAGATTATCCAGCAGCCGGTTCCTAAAAGTAATTCCCGTTTTGATATCTGCGATTTCGTGTAATTTTACAAGCATAAGTTTTGCATCAAAATACCAAAAAAAATTAAATGTAACCCATAAATCTTACATTTAATTTACAAAAATATTCACTACCTGCGTTGAATTTACTTAATAAGATAGAAAAATTATATTTCTTCTGCTTTTTTACATATTAGACCAATGTTTCATTGAAATTGTACATAAAAAAGTTTAGCCAGATATAGATTATACGTCCATTTCTGAGAAAGGATTGCATTAAAATTTATAGATTTGCGGTCGGCTTATGTGGCATAGCCTCTTTGGAAGGTACATGATATATTTCAGTTTAACTAACGGTTTATTTTTACGGTATCCAGAATCAGTATCTTACTTAATATGGTTATATTTTCCAGAAAAGATTATTTCTTTTCTGAATAAAATGCTAAACTTATATATATTTTCTATATTAAGCGCCAGTACAATATTTACTATCATTCCAGAATTATAGCCTGATTTTACACTTATAAAAAACCCAACCTATGTTGTACCAAGAATTAAACAGTGTGATGGAGCAAACAAATAATATCGACACTGAGCTGGAACAAACGAAGAAGTTTGAAAAAATTCCGACACATATCTATGAAACTTCCCAGACCGCTTCCAAAGCAGTAGCGCAGGAGATAGCCGGACTCATCCGCGAACGGGCAAAAGAGGGAAGAATGGCAGTGCTGGGGCTGGCTACCGGTTCTACACCCACCCGCATGTATGAGGAACTCGTGCGCATGCATAAAGAAGAAGGCCTTAGTTTTGCCAATGTGATCACTTTTAACCTGGATGAGTATTTCCCCATTCAACCCGATTCCCTGCAAAGTTATGTTCGCTTCATGCATGAGTATCTATTAGACCATATCGACATCAAGCCTGAAAATATTCATATTCCGGATGGCACGCTGAAGCGGGAAGACGTAAGCAAGTTTTGCTCGGATTATGAAATGAAGATCAAATCAGTGGGGGGCATTGATATTCAGATCCTGGGTATCGGACGTACCGGCCACATTGGTTTTAACGAACCTGGTTCTTCTAACCGTTCCACTACCCGTTTGATCACACTTGATCACATTACCAGAATTGACGCTGCCAGTGACTTTTTTGCAGAAGAAAATGTACCCCGCCGGGCTATCACCATGGGGGTTGGGACAATCTTACAGTCCAAGAAAATATTTCTGATGGCTTGGGGCGAAGGAAAATCCAATGTAGTGAAACGTACAGTGGAAGGGGATATCAGTGAATCAGTACCGGCGACCTACCTGCAAAATCACCCGAATGTAGAAGTGATTCTTGACCAGGCGGCTGCGGCGCAACTCACCCGTGTAAAAACTCCCTGGCTGGTAGGCTTCTGTAACTGGACGCCAGACCTGACTCGTAAAGCGGTAGTATGGCTTTGCCAGAAAGTAGACAAACCTATTTTGAAACTTACTGATGAAGATTATAATGAGCATGGCATGAGTGATCTGATTACCGATCATGGCCCGTCCTATAACATCAATATCCGGATATTTAACCAGTTGCAGCATACCATTACCGGATGGCCCGGTGGTAAGCCTGGTGCTGATGATACCCACCGCCCTGAAAGAGCCAAGCCTTTCCCCAAACGTGCCATTGTATTCAGCCCGCACCCGGATGATGATGTGATTTCGATGGGAGGTACCTTGCTCCGCCTGGTAGACCAGGGACATGAGGTGCATGTAGCCTACCAGACCTCCGGAAATATTGCGGTATTTGATGATGAAGCGATCCGTTTTGCTGAGTTTGTAAGCGATTATACAGAAGCATTTGGAATGGGTGAGCAAGAAGCAGATCAGCGGTATAACGAAGTGGTAGATTTCCTGAACTCTAAGCAGCCTGGCCAGGTAGATTCCAAAGAAGTACAGTCCATTAAAGGGTTAATTCGCAGGGGTGAAGCGAAATCAGCTTGCCGGTATTGTGGCGTTCCGGTAGAACGGGCGCATTTTCTGGACATGCCTTTTTATGAAACCGGCCGTGTACGTAAAAAACCTCTCGGAGAAGAAGATATCCAGCTAATTGTTGATTTGCTGGTGAAGATCAAACCTCATCAAATCTATGCCGCAGGCGATCTTTCTGACCCACATGGCACACACCGTGTATGTCTGGCGGCAATTTTCGAAGCGGTTGAGCGCTTAAAGAACGAAGCCTGGATGAAAGATTGTTACGTATGGCTATACCGTGGCGCCTGGCAGGAATGGGACATCGATCAAATTGAAATGGCCGTACCTATCAGTCCCGATGAACTGGTACGTAAGAAGAGAGCTATTTTCAAACACCAGTCGCAGAAAGACCGGCCTTTATTTCCTGGTTCTGATTCCAGGGAATTCTGGCAACGTGCCGAAGACCGCAATCATACGACTGCCAAAGTATACGACAAACTCGGTCTGGCTGAATACGAAGCTATTGAAGCCTTTGTCCGGTGGAAGTTTTAAACTTTCTAAAGCTAAGTATAAAAAGAAAGCGGGAGAATCTGGTTCTCCCGCTTTCTTTTTATTCCTTATACTAAATCTGAATTAGTTATTTGTATGCGTTTAAAAACTTTTATTAATAAAATTCTGGCAACAAACTAACAGCTATTTTATGCTATCTGCTTCTTCTGGCTTGTAAATTGGCTGGATAAGGCATATACAGTTCGTTTACTTCCGAAGTGTTTTTGGTAACCGGGGTACGCCAGTTTTCATAATAATCCCAGCTCACCTCAAAATTCAGTGTTTCATACTCACGGGTTTTTTCACGAAGTGTTTCCTTCATCACATCACCGGAAGAGAGCATACCGATATATTCTCCGTTTTTCTCAATGAGCAGGTGGCGCAGACGCATGCCCAGAAATTTATCCATTAGCTCATAACAGCTATCTGTATGTGGTGCCGAAAGCAAACCAGTCGTCATATAGTCGCCAATGCGGGCAGTACGGATGTTAAAGTCTTCCCGGAGTACATCATGCATCAGGTCCCGTTCTGTCCATATTCCTACAATTTCATTATCTTCTTTTACTAAAATAGCACCTATTTTATGATGAACCATTTTTTGCAGGGCATCATAGATGGTAGTATCTGGTATCACACTGATAATTTCTCTGGCATTTTCTCGTAACACTTCTTCTGCAGTTTTCATAGTCGTATGGGTTTAAGTTTGAATAATAAATACATTGTAGGCACTGTTATTGGACAGCGATCCATAGATATGAGCCAATATCAATTAGTTAATTTACTGAACTTAGGGTATTGCCGGGTGTTGGATGAAAAATGTTATTAGCTGTTGCCCTATTTGTTAATGCGCCGATCAATCCGCCTGAAAAATTTCAGCCGCCATTCATGAACAGTAATATATTACCAGTTTTCTTATAAAAGCCTGAGAATTACCTTTGAAAAGGTAAAGTAAAAATCAAATTATACATATTTATCATGAAATGCAAGCAAAAAGGCAGAATGATTCATATCTTTTTATACGCATACACTTCTTGATCAGTGAGTTAGTAGAAGGATAATATTTTTTCTACACATTAATGGCATAGAACTGGTTCACATATGAGTTATCCAGCGACGTTCATGTTTGCCATCAGTGTACGTTAGACGAATACTTTCATTTCCCGACAGCCTATTTTCGCCTTTGGAATTAATCTGCAATGTGTAATGGTCAGTCAATGTTAATAGAATGAATGTTTAACTCATATTCTTTGGCCATTTGTGTGTCGTTCGATGGCCCGGTTTATTACTCCGGAAGAATGGTGAGAAACAGCTACAGGTAGAAATGCTCTGCCAGTATAGAATTCATCTCCATTATATTTTATTAGTTCTCCAGGCATTTATTGCGCACAGATAGAATGGCCAGTCAGGCTTAAAAACAACAGAATATCAATGCAGAAAAGGGATGTAAGGCTATAAAGGAGGAATTTTAGCCAGTCAATATATAGATTCACTGGCATAAAACACAACCGGAAAGAACTGGGTAAAAGAAGATTTATTGAAAAAAATACCTGTTTCTGGGTATTGCGTTCTTCTCACAGAAGCATTATCTTTACTATTACTTACTATATACATCAGCAAGATTTGATACCTTAAAAGCATATATAGCAAAGATATACTGGTACTTAAAGATTATAAAGCAATCTTTCCCGGCGCAGCAGAAGGGCCACCTTTCATTTAAATTTCAAGCCCCTCCCACCTTATTGCCCTTCCTGCGCTTCTATTTTTTTATCAGCTAAAAAATCAAAACAACAGCAGTAAGAACTAATCTACCGCTGTTGCTTTTATAGAAATACTCACCTCATACCTATGAAGCCAAATCTGTTTACAATGCTTTGGCAATACGTTCCTGCTGGGATTCGATTACAAATGAGCGGGAAAAGGTATTTTTTCCACTGCGTATCGTAATCGTATAGATTCCATTTGGCATACTGGCTACATCAAAACTACTGTGAATAACCGCAGCGTCGCCCATTCTTTTTTTAAATACTTCCTGGTTAGAGCCGTCAAAAATGGTTACACTCACTATATCCTCTTTCGGATTGAGTACATGAACTTTTATTTTCAGTGTGTTATATACCGGATGAATGGCGGCCTGAAAACCAGCTGAAGTCTTACTTACAATCGCTGAATTATCAGCCGATGAAATAGATTGTGCCATTGCGGCCTGGCTTGCAAATACTACAATTGCTATTACTAAACTGGCAAATGCGCTACGGAAACTGCTTCCTGATACGCTCTTTTTTAAAGTTTTCATAAGTGTTTATCTGGTTTTTAGTTTTCAATGTCTTGGTTGACTTGTCTATAGAGAAATTCTGTGCCATAAGCCTGGTGCAAGCGGATGGTTTAGCTTGAAATGGCTTGTTTGCTCAATGAAAGGTTCGTTTCAACTACAGACGGCTGCCGTTCATCACAATCAAAAATCTGCATAAAAAACTGAAAAACAGCTTGTTCGATTTTGAAACACTTTATGTTCGGTTTTGCAACACCCAGTTTGCGGTAGAATAGGAGAGATGCCGAAGATTATAAAGAACGTTTTAACACATGAGAAATAATTATTGGCGCATATGCTTGACCTGATGAGTTAGCAAGTAAAACTTAAACAATTTAATCTGGCCTGTTTTTATTTATTCTGCATAAACGCTTAGTTTTGTACCTTGCCTGAGTTATATTATTGTATAAAGCCTTTCATGTTTCAACGAAGCCGTGGTGTTGTATTTCGCTTTTTGATGGTGTTTGCGCTAAGCGTACAACTATTTTCCTGCAATAAGAAACTGAATCCGGTACGGCCGGAAGAAAAATACAACGAGGTGAAAATCCCTATCCAGCGCCAGTTATCCATTATTAATGTTCCAATCACTATTTCCATTGCTGACGTAGAAAATCAGATTAATTCCCGCCTTAAAGATCTGCTCTATGAGGATAATAGCCTGGAAGATAATGGAGGAGATAATTTCCTGCTCAAAGTATGGAAACGGGAACCCATTACCGTAAAAGCCTTACAGGAATCTTTTCATATTACAGTGCCATTGCGTATATGGGCAAAAGGCGGGCTACAACTCGATAAGCTGGGGATAAATATTTCTGAGTTTAAGGAAACAGAATTTGCCCTTAATGTGCATTTTATAAGCAAAATAGCCATTGACCAGAACTGGCAGGTGCGCACCCAGACTTCTGCCAATGGTTTCGACTGGGTAAGCAAGCCGGTGTTAAAAATAGGTTTTCTGGAATTTCCCTTAGCTTCAATTGCCGGGAGAATTGTCGGCAAACAGCAGGACAGGCTGGCGAAACAAATCGATGCGCAGGTAGAACAGAAGCTAGATATTAAAAAACAGGTAGAGCAAGGCTGGCAATTGTTGCAACAACCCATTTTACTATTCAAACCCTATAATATCTGGCTCAAGATTATGCCATCCGAACTGCTGATGACACCAGTAAATGGCCAGGGAAAAGAGGTTAAGGCATTGCTGGGTGTAAAAGCCTATACAGAAACCAGTATTGGTCAAAAACCTGAGATCGCTGTTAATCCGGTAATACCTCCATTAACCATTGTAAAGCAGATACCAGATGAAGTGAATATAGGCTTGGTGGGAGAGGTAAGTCACGCCTATGCAACTAAAGTATTACAGGATAATTTTCTCAATAAGAATTTTACCCTCAGTGAAGGAAAGTACAATATCACTCTTACCAGTATAGATTTATATGGGAGCGGAGAAAACCTGGTGATCAAAGCCGGACTTACTGGAAGTGTAGAAGGAATTGTGTATCTGAAAGGCAAACCGTATTTCGATACGACTTCTCAATCCCTTGTTTTACAAAACCTGGATTATGACCTGGATACCAAAAACAAGCTGCTCAAAACCGCCAGCTGGCTGGCAAAAGGGAAGTTTGTACAGAAAATGCAGGAAGCTTTTAAAATTCCCTTACATAAACAAATGAACCAGGCCAAGGAACTTATTCAAGCCAACCTGACAGATAAACAAATTGCCAAAGGCATTGTGCTCAACGGACAACTATCTGAACTGATTCCAGGCGAAGTATTTATTACTCCTGCTTCCATTATAGCTACTGTGCAGGCAAAGGGAAAAGTTCAAGTGAAGGTAGAAGGCTTGAGTAAATAATTACGAATTACGAATTACGAATTACGAATTACGAATTACGAATTACGAATTACATTCATTTAAAGGCTTATTTTGTAGGTCAGGCATTCAGTAATTTCACGCAATCACTCATTTATGGCAGAAACTCAATTCGGCGAATATCTCATCAGTACCGATAAATCCCGGCTGGACATCGGTTGTATTCATGATTTTCTCAGCAATCATTCTTACTGGGCAAAAGGGATTCCTATAGAAACCGTGCGGAGATCAATTGAGCATTGCATGGCATTTGGAGTATACCATGGCAGGCAGCAGGTAGGATTTGCCAGAGTTATTTCTGATAATACTACGTTTGCCTACCTGGGCGATGTTTTTATTGTGGAGGAGCATCGCAAAAAAGGGCTTTCAAAGGCGCTTGTCCGGTTTATTCTGGCACAGCCTGAATTTGGGGGCTTACGGCGTTTTCTGCTGGCCACCAGAGATGCCCATTCTTTGTATGCTTCATTTGGGTTTGAGCCTTTAAAAAATCCGGAATCTTTTATGAACATCCACCATCCAAATGTGTATGCTGACAATGGGCAGTAGGCGGAGAAATAATACCTTTATAAATGATGGTTCACACTTACCTAACCACTGTACGGAATACTTTCTGATCAAAAGTAACCTGAGTCATTTATTCCGGAAAGAGGAATAAATCTGGTAATACGTACCTTTTAGATTATTTTTAGTACTTTTTACACCGATTTATATATAAAAAGGTAGTGCAATCATACTTATAGATATGTTTGCACTACCTTTATTATTTTCCTCTATAGTAAAGCTGTTAATACAGATTAGGCGTTAAACTCGTTAACTATCTGCCATTTATCTACAAAGCTAACCTAAGCCTGTACAGTATTTTTAGTAGAATCTGCTTTCGGACGGCCAGGGAAACGTTTGCTCAAATCATCATAAATGGCTCTGGCACCAGGTACATTCATTTTGGCTGCCTGCTTTACTGAATTATAATAGGCCAGAGCGGCAATATACGCTTCGCTGCCGGCCAGCATCATCGTATCACTAATACCTTCCCCTAGCTGGTCCAGCGGACGGGCAATCTGAGTAAGGGTGTAAACCGCTTCAATATCAATTTTTAACTCGGGAATACTCATATAAGCCGGGGCAAACTGCGGATTAGAACGGGCGTAATCTAATGTCTTCTCTACAAAGGGCACAGTTTTATCACTCATTTTGGGTAATTGCTTCCTTTCCTCAGGCGTAAGGGCAATTAAGTAAGGCTTCAGCGTAGATTCAATGGTTTTGAAGGCATCCAGGATCTTCTTTATATCAGCCGCCGCCATCTGAATAGACACGGTATTTTCTTTTGACATTGTGGTAACAGTTTAAATTAAACGAACACGAAAAAGGTAATATGGTAAAGATATTTCTTTATAACCGGATGGTTTGCGCCTTTTAGGGTGAGTTTAAACTCTTGTAATAATTTATCTAAATCGAATATTTTTTGCAGGTAGTAAGCTTACATAGAGCCATCTTTTAGGTTTTGCATGATAGAACTTTTTGCTTATTGTAAAAAATACACTAACTTTGATCCATTAAATATTAACCCAATGAATAATACACATGCTTTTTTGATTATTGATGCCCAGTATGACTTTTGTCATCCACAGGGAGCGCTTTTTGTGCCTGGCGCTCAGGAAGATATGCAGCGGTTAAATAAACTCATTACCCGGCATATTTCTGCCATCGATTATATCTGTGTTACCCTGGATACCCATCCTGTAAATGACATATCACATCCTGCTTTCTGGAAAGATGCACAGGGACATTTTCCTCCCCCCTTTACGCAAATTAATTCAGCCGATATTGAACATGGAAAATGGATTCCCAGGTTTCATGTAGCGGAAGCCATTCAATACGTAAAAGCATTGGAAAAACAAGGTGAATTTCCTCATTTCATTTGGCCGGAACACTGTCTGGCTGGTTCAAAGGGAGCGGCTTTGGAAGAAAATATTCAGCAGGCTGTGCATGACTGGGCGGTTACCACCGGAAAAAATTACGAAGCGGTCATCAAAGGCACCAATCCTTTAACCGAACATTTTGGTATTTTTATGGCCCAAATTCCTATGGAAGGAAATCCGGAAACGCAATTGAACCGCCGGTTAATTGATACCCTCAGCCAGTATGACCATATTTATCTGGCTGGAGAAGCCAGATCGCATTGTGTGGCTACCAGTCTGAAACAAGTGCTGATTCATGCGCCGGCTTTAGCGCAGAAAATGATTATTGTAGAGGATTGTATGTCGGATGTAACTGGCCTGGGATATCTGGGAGCGCCTATTTATGAGGAAGCCAGAAAAAAAGGTTTGCGTTTTGCCAAAGCCAGTGAACTGGTGCTGGAATAATGATTTGGCTATTAGTAGTTAATTAGACATCACGGTAAATGGATATAAAACAAGCAGAGAAGAGCCTAATTGAGTTTACTAGGAAACATAAATTGAAGGAGAAAGCTCTTCAATCAATAAGTGAATTTGATATTAATTTATTTGGAGGGTATCAACGTTCTGCATTAAAGTTTGAATTTGAAAGACATGAACTCCATGTCGAAAATGACCATAAATGTGCTGTAATCCGAACTCGAATAGGAATTTATATTGATGATCCTAAAGGTATATGGTATAAAAGATTAGAGCCGATTGGATATTATGAACTGGAAGTAGACTTAGACGGAGAGGTATTAGATGACTATTTGATAATCGATAAGAATAAGAATTAACACCTAATACCAATTTCTGGAAGGTTGCCAATCATATTATTAACCTTACAAAAGGGCTTTTACTACTTCCTGTAAAGGCACACCTAAAGTAGCCTGGCAGAGCTTGTCTAATTCTTCCATAGGGCCTTCAAAGTGAAAGGTACGGTGAACATGTGAAAGACTGCGGCCTGGTGCAAGAGCCGCTGCCGGAGAGGAAGTTTCCAGTTCATAAAATGGCCCCATTGGTTTTGCGCCGGGTTCTGCCGGACCATCATTATAAGAGTTAATTACATCGCCAGAGAAGGGATCCTTTTGAATCTCCCATAAAGAATTAACATAGGTGCTCGGCGTTTCAGGCAGATTGAACTGAACAATAGTAAGAATTCCCTGCTGGGCATCATAGCTGCCCAGCATCGGTTTTGCCCGATTAAAAGGAACGCCAATCTTGCCTCTTTGCTGCCCATCCCCTTTGAAATACAATACTTTTCCCTGCACATCTAGCCGGTCGTCGGGTACTTTACCAAAATACCTGTCATTTACCGGAGGACCTAATTCCTGTTCTGAACCTTCCTTAATGGGAATAATGATTGTAGTGGCCGGAGATGGCCGGAACATGCCCAGTATCCATACTGATACTAATCCGCTGGATGGCTCCCAGGCTTGTGTTCCTATATTGGTGATACGGTTATCTGACTCAAAACCAACTGCTTTAATAGAATCAGTCAGGCTATAGGCGAGGAGCTTGCTAATATCTATTTCTGAAAGCAGCCGTACACTCCGGTTTACCCTTAACTGAAAGGAAGCACCAGAGTAATTTTGAACTTCCATGTCTTTTCTTAACTGAACCCGGTCGGGAGAATGGGAAATCACTTGAAAAGACTCTGTATCTACAGCTACCGGTGTTTGCCAATGAGTAAGGTCGAAGGGGTCGCCTTTTTTGAAAAATATAGAGAATTGTCCGCCTTCCGGACCGAGCCAGAAGCGGTCTTCGCCGCCGAAGGCATTGATGTGGGGCTGAAACGCACGGGAGGCAATTAATTCATAATTAACCCAGCCATAACTTTTCCCATCTGAGCCTTGAGAAGTACTGGTCATTACCCGTCCCTGCAACCTGGGCGAAACGATAATCTGGGCTTGCTGAGCAGGATTCGACAGAACAATTACGCTGTCATATTCTTGCAGAAAAGCCAGGTCATATCCAAAGGTTCCTTTAGAAGCTAGAGCTATTTTTGTTCCGGTCAATTCGGTACGTTCTTCGGTTTTTATACTTGTGCGGCATGATACTACACTTAAATAAAGAAAGGCTAAGTAAATAATTTGTTTCATTACTTCTTTTCTGATCTTTTTTGCAGCCAGAAATGCCTGCATATGTTAATAATATTGACTCTGATCTTCTTTTATTTTTTTATGGTTGACAAGCTGGCAAGTCACGGATTTTATAACATTACTGTAATACTATCATTAGGTGTAATTCAGGAAAAATAATTGCCAGTATACTAAAAATTTGCATGGTTTAGTACTATTTTATATTAAATAAAACTAAGAAAATCGCAGGAGTTGAATAGAGCAAGTGTGAAAGACAGCCATGCCATCTGGTAAGTGAATATACAGGGTAATTTATATGCTCAGTAGCCTGATTCAGCTTTCTATATAATCACTTTTTCTAATAAGCGGATATATAAATCTATTCCTTTTTCAATTTCTTCCAGGTAGATAAATTCATTGGCCGTGTGAGAACGAGCCGAATCACCAGGCCCCATTTTCAGGGAAGGAATATTAAGTAAAGCCTGGTCAGAAGTGGTAGGTGAACCATAAGTACTCAGGTTAAATTGTAAACCGGCCTGTACGATGGGATGTTGCAGGGGAATGCTGGAAGGTTTGAGCCGTACTGAGCGGGGTTTTACTTCGGAAATTAAATTTTGTTTCAGCACATCGAGTACTTGTTCATTGCCATATTTTTCGGTCGTCCGTACATCAATCGTGAAGGTGCAAGTATCTGGTACTACATTGTGCTGGGTGCCAGCCTGAATAATAGTCACTGACATTTTTATAGGACCCAGGAAAGGCGAAACTTCCGGAAAACGGTAACTGGTAATCCACTCAATATCCCGGATGGCTTTTAGAATGGCATTATCACCTTCTTCCCTGGCTGCATGCCCGGAACGCCCATGGGCCACACAATCTATGACCATCAGTCCTTTTTCAGCAATGGCCATATTCATCTGGGTCGGTTCACCCACAATGGCAAATTCTAAATCGGGAAGCTGAGGTAAAATCAATTCTAGTCCATTGGTACCGGAAATTTCCTCTTCTGCTGTAGCTGCCAATAACAAGTTGTATTTTAAATCCTGTTTTTCATAATAATGACAAAAGGTAGCCATCAGCGATACCAGGCATCCGCCAGCATCATTACTCCCCAATCCGAATAGTTTGCCCTCTTGTATAAGCGGCTCAAAAGGTGAAAGTGTCCAGGAAGGATTGGGTTTTACAGTATCGTGGTGAGAATTGAGCAGAACGGTGGGAAGTGCAGGATCAAAATGTTTATTAAAAGCCCAGATGTTATTTTTTAATCTTTGTATGGGAATGTGTTTGTTGCGAAAAAAATCTTCGATATGAGCGGCTGTGCCTTCCTCTTCCCGGCTGAAAGAGGGGGTGGTAATTAGATTCTTTAATAATTCAAGGGCATCTGGAAATAAGGTATTTTTCATTCAGTCAATATTGATTTATCAAAAATCAGAAGAGCAATTCTGATGGTAGTTTATAATAATTGAGTATGAATAATTTTAAACTATCCATCTTACAAATTCTAACTTCTAGCCTCCAATTTCTTCCAACGTAAGTACTGTTCCGCTATGGCTTGAATGGCTATTCGCAACTTTATTTAATTCATCCGCATGGCAGATAATTACTTTCTCTAAACCTTGATGTAGCGCATGAAAAGCATTATCAAGCTTGGGAACCATTCCTTTGGAAATAATTCCTTCATTTTTCAACCTGGCATATTTCTCAGGCGAGATATAGTCAATCACGGATTCATCGTCCTGAGGATCGGATAATACTCCTTTCTTTTCAAAACAATATACCAGCGTTACCCTGAAATTTTTGCAAAGCGCAACTGCCAGAAAAGAAGCCATCGTATCTGCATTGGTATTGAGCAAGGTGCCTTGTTTATCGAACGTAAGCGGAGCAATTACTGGTACCAGATCCTGTGTTAACAAACTGGTAAGTAATTTATCATTTACGGCGGTAATATCTCCAGCAAAACCATAATCAATATTGGCAACTTCCCGTTTTTTAGCGACAATACAAGCGCCATCTGCCCCGGTTAAACCAATGGCATTACAATCATTCGCCTGCAATTTTGCCACCAGAGTTTTATTGACTAATCCGCCATATACCATCGTTACCACTTCCAGCATGGGCTGGTCGGTGATGCGGCGGCCTTCTATCATCGTAGTGGGTATATTAAGTCTGGAAGCCATCTGGGTAGCTACTTTTCCACCGCCATGTACCAGTATCTTATGGAAAGGCAAACTGGCAAAGCGTTTCAAAAAAGCATCTGTTGAGGCTGCGTCATCAATTATATTTCCGCCAATCTTAATAATATAGAGTTCTTGCATACATATAAAGTGCGAGTGAGAGAATGTGTGATTGAGTGATATAGGAAATGACACAATTGTATTTACTCGCTCAATCACTCATTCTCTCAATCACTTACCTGGTAAACTTGTTAGTATTTCTTTTAACACGGCCTGTGCTGCCCATACCCGGTTACCTGCTTGTGGAATGACAATGGATTCCGGGCTGTCTAACACTTCGTCCATTACTACTACATTGCGGCGTACAGGAAGGCAATGCATGAATTTAGCCTTATTGGTGAGTTTCATTTTCTCTGCATTTACTGTCCAGGCAGGATCTTTAGACACAATCTGCCCATACTGCTGGTAGGATGACCAGTTTTTGGCATATATAAAATCAGCTCCTTCAAAGGCTTCCTTCTGGTTATAAGTAATTCTGGCTTTACCAGTAAATTCTGTATCCAGTTCGTAGCCTTCGGGATGAGTAATGATAAAATCTACA